>NZ_JSXI01000017.1 GCF_000803065.1 Sphingomonas sp. ERG5 | reverse complement strand
CGTTGAGAGTTTCGGACGCCGCCAGGCGTCGGAAAGTCTTCGGTGCCCGAACCCGCGGGCCGCAGGCGATGCTCTATGGGGATTTCGATATCGGTGGGTGCCGGGCGGTGGTGGACGCTGCCGATATGCGGCCGGAATCGATAGCAGACCTTCTGCTTTTCAGACGGCGGTGTTGATGCCGAAAGTCGGACCGTCCGATTTTGGCGGGCCAATGGCTGCTTTCGGTCAGGCTCAATGCAGCCGTTATCGCTCCCCGGAGCACGGTCACGGCGAGGGTCGTTGTGGGCGAGCCGTGCCGGATCACGACGCTGATCTCCCGGGTGAGCTGGCAAAGGCGGGTGGCGCGCGCGGTTGATAACGGCGTTCGACGATCTCGATGATGATCATGTGCCCGCCGCAGCACGGACAAGGTGGCAGGGTTGGTTGCGGTGCGGAGGTGATGTCGTCGGCGGGCGGCGGCGCGACTGCGAGCAGATGGCGAGCCCGTTCGAGATTATTCTTGCGCGTGCCGCTGGCGAGCAGGCCGTAATGGCGGATGCGGTGGAACCCCTTGGGCAAAGCATGCAGCAGGAACCGGCGGATGAACTCATCGGTCGCGAGCGTCATCACCTGCTGCCGATCAGCGCCGCCACGGCGATAGTCCTTGTAGCGGAACGTCACACCCGCCTCATCGAACCGGAGCAGGCGGCGGTTCGAGATGGCGACCCGGTGGGTGTAGCGCGCCAGATAGGCGAGCACGGCCTCGGGCCCGGCGAAGGGCGGCTTGGCATAGACCACCCAGCGCTTCTTCCGGACCGGCGACAGGTGGCGCAGGAATGCCCTGCGCTCGTCAAGGTGAGCGATGTTACCGAAGAACCCGAGCCGACCTGCGTGGTACAGCGCGACCAGCCGGGTCAGGAACAGGCGGCGGAACAGGGCGCCAAGCACCCGCACCGGCAGGAGGAACGCGGGCCGGGCCGAGATCCAGCGTTCACCATCGAGCGAGATACCGCCACCTGGCACGATCATGTGGATGTGGGGATGATGGGTCAGCGCCGAGCCCCAGGTGTGGAGCACGGCGGTGATGCCGATGCGGGCGCCGAGATGCTTCGGGTCGGCGGCGATGATCTGCATCGTCTCGGAGGCGGCGCGGAACAGCAGGTCGTAGACGATCGCCTTGTTCTGGTGGGCGATAGCGCCGACCTCGGCCGGCAGCGTGAACACGACATGGAAGTAGCCGACCGGCAGCAGATCGGCCTCGCGCTCGGCGAGCCAGATGCGTGCAGCAGCACCCTGGCACTTGGGGCAGTGCCGGTTGCGGCAGCTATTATAGGCGATCCGCCAGTGGCCGCAGTCTGTGCAGGCCTCGACGTGACCGCCAAGGGCCGCGGTGCGGCACTGCTCGACCGCCGACATGATCCTGAGCTGGTGCAGGCTCAGGTGCCCGGCATGCGCGACCCGATAGGCTGGCCCAGCCGTGCGAAAGATGTCGGCGACTTCGATCGTCGCCACCGGCGTCAGCCGTCCGGCTCGGCTCCGCTATTGGTAAGCGCCAGTCGGTCGAGCGGACTGATCACCGCGCGCATCGTCTTCGTGGCGACCTGAGTGTAGAATGCGGTGGTGTTGAGCTTGGCATGCCCGAGCAGCGCCTGGATGACGCGGATATCGACGCCATCTTCGAGCAGGTGGGTCGCGAAGCTGTGGCGCAGGGTGTGCGGCCCGACGCGCTTGGCGATGTCCGCCGCCGCTGCCGCCTCGACGACGACGCGGTAGAGCTGCCTTGTGCTGATCGGCACGGCCGCGTTGCGGCCGGGGAAGAGCCAGCCATCCGCGTGCATGACGCCCAGCTGCCGTCCCGCTCGCCACCAGTCGCGCAGCAGCGGGAGCAGGCCCTCGGGCAGCATGGCGTTGCGATACCGTCCGCCTTTGCCACGCTCGATCCGCAGCAGCATGCGGTTGCTGTCGATATCGCTCACCTTGAGCGCGGAGACCTCGGCGACGCGCAGGCCCGCACCATAGGCGACCGAGAGTGCGGCCTGATGCTTGAGGCAGGTGGTCGCCTCCAGCAAGCGCTTCACCTCGGCCAGGGTCAGCACGACCGGGATCTTGCGAGCATGGGCTGTGCGGACCAGCTTGCGCGCGAGGTCCGGCCGATCAAGCGTCTGGGTGAAGAAGAACCGTAGCGCCGCGACGATGCTGTTCATGGTCGGCGCTGGCACGCCGGCCTCCTGCTGCTCGATCTGAAACTGGCGGAGATCCTCTGCGGTCGCGGTGTGCGGCGATCGCCTCAGCCAGGTCGCGAACCGCCCGACATCCCGGAGATAGTTGCGCTGCGTCTCGTGCGAGAACTTGCGCAGGGTCATGTCATCGATCAGGCGCTGGCGAAGCGGGCTCGCGGCAATAACCGGTATGAGATCGTTCATCGTATGACTCCTCAGTTGAAGGAGCCTCGATGGTCTGCCCGCCTCAGGCGGCGCTCAACTCAGGCGCAAACCTCGTATCTACGTCTCGACCTCACCGCGCACGCCAATCCCGCGCAGCGGGTTCGTGCA
>NZ_JSXI01000016.1 GCF_000803065.1 Sphingomonas sp. ERG5 | reverse complement strand
GCTGATGGAGCCCATCGGCAACATCCCGCCTGCCGAAGCCGAAGATCAATATTATGCTGCCGCGGACAACATCGATATGGCAGCGTGACTCACAACCCACGGCCTCCGGCAGACCCGGCGCGGTTCAATCCGGCGAAACGCCGGACCAACCGAAAAGACGGCCTGATCGCGTAAGCAATGTATATATCGTCCCCGGCCACTGCATCTGTCAACGTGTTGTTACATGGCTCCTCCGCCGGGACAAGGAAAGGGACATCCTCTCGATTAGTTTGCGGTCAATCGCCGGCTGCAAGCGGCCAGCTTCAAAGCAACTACTTTTTAACCGCGCCCCGATCGATCACCGTTGATAATCCGGTCTCTTTCTATCCCGGCCTGAGTGAACGGCGCTCCTCCAGAATCAAATGCGGACACTTCGAGAAGACTAGACGGCTGATCCGGCTCACCACCGCAAAGCTACCGCGCTGGGTATTTCGGGGACACTATACTAAATTATCTGCCGTGTTTCAGACCCGACCACGTGCAAGGAAGCGCGCCAATTAAGTATAGTGTTCCTGAAATACCATGCGTCCTCACCGCCGCAAAATTGCCAGACCACTAACGGCCATTACTCGCCGTTTGCATCCACCATGAAAATCATCGGCTTGCCGCGGGATGCCGGCTCCCACCCCGCCGATAACGCTGCGCGAATGCCCCGGGCGGCAATCACGTCGTTTATTTGGGAACGACCCTTGGGCAATCCTTTTAACAGGCGCTTGGGCGTGGGGAATTCCAGGAGCGCCTCGCGCTGGGTATCGATCTGCCGCAATGAGACGGTCATGCCCTTCCAGCCGTCCGCCGTGAATTGCGGCTCCCGCTGGAGCTGCCACTCATATTTCAGGCCGTCGATTTCGACGATGCCACCCAGGCTACGCGTATGAACCATGACGCTCCATAACAGGTACGGCTTCTTCCACCAGCGCAGGCCGCTCCGATCAACGATCGCGCCTTCCAGAAGCGGATAGCATGAACGGACGTCGCTGTTGGGAGGCGACACAGCTGACCTGAATGTCTGCCTTTGCGTCCTCGTCGCCGCAAAGCTACCGCGCTGGAGCAACTCACTTGCGGACATCCGCTTCCGGGCTGATCATACCGTGATGAAACGGATTGGATTCCTCGCTTACGGCGCCTGTTTAGCAGGAATCACCGCGCTGACTGCGGGATCCACGGTCAATTCGATCCTCTTTCTCCATGACTATGCCGGTGTATTTAGCGCGCTTGCCATAGCGGGCTGGTTGATCGCCTCGCTCTGCCCGATCACCTTGTCTTTGTTTGCCTGGGTGATGTCGGGGCGGATAAAGGCGCGCTGGCTCCCGCACATCCTTTTCATTCCGGCGGCGATCGCGGCCTTCGGCGTCGGCAGCTCGCTATTTTTCGATACGATCGGCGTGTTGAGTGACAGCATGGCGGGTGGCTTCGCGCTGTTGACCGGCATCGGCTATTTGATGCTTGCGCTCCTGATTCACCTCGTCGCTGCCATCGTCCTTGGGGTGATCGACGTCAGGCGTTGGGCGAACGGCAGCTAACCACGCGTCCCAAGCGGTTCCCGCCGACAGTTTCGTTCGGCAAGACCGGTCGCAGGAACGAGGTGAAATGTCCGGAGTATCATGAGCGGGGCGCCGGTGCAGCGGCCCCGGTGATCGGCGCGAAGACCAGCCGGTCGATGATATGCGCCATCCCGGCCGCATCCTGCCGGGTGTCATGTTCCAGCCACCACCGCAGGATCATCAGCGTCGCGCCAACGCCGTGAACGATACCCAGGTCGCGCGGAAGCCATTCGGGTGTGTCGGTGCCCGCAGTGCCCGCCGCGACGATCGCGCGCGCCGTGATGTCCCGGCGCATTGCGTCCCCGGCCCCGACGAGCAGAGCCCGGCAAATCGGGCGGCGGTCATCCACGAAGCGAGTCAGCGCCAGCGCCGCGGCTCCGCTATCCTGCGCCAGCACAAGCGGCGCGATGAGAAGGAGCAATTCGCCGATCAAGCCTTCGGCGATTTCCGCGAGCAGTGCTTCGCGCGTGGGATAATGACGGAAGAACGTCGCATAGCCGATATTGGCGCGCGCGGTGATCGCCGCCACGGTCACCTCCTCGAACGGCACTTCCGTCACCAGGTCGATCAACGCGGCATGGAGTGCGGCGCGGGATTTGGTGATCCGCGCGTCGGGACGCGGCGCCGCTCTTGATTTCCTCGCCCGATGCGCCATTTTATGATCCACCATATATCATAAATAGGCGTTCCTTATGCCCAATCAACTGGCTTCGGCCGATCTCTGTCCTGTTTCCGATCGTGACGATCGCAAGTCGGCGGCTATCGCGCGCACCGCTCAGGGTGTCGAGTCGATGCGCGTCGTCCGCGATTTCGCGGAAGCGCGCGCCCTGCTGCGCGATCCCGATGCGCGCCAGGCCGGCTTCCTTGCGGATCTGGTCAACAGGGTCTCGGTGACGCGCGCCCCGATCCTCTATGCGCATGGCGCGCAGCACCGCCGTCAGCGCGGCGCGACCGCACGCTTCTTCGCGCCGCGCGTCGTGACATCGGGCTATCGCGCGTTGATGGTAAGGACCAGCGAGGATCTGGTCGACCGCTTCCAACGAGCGGGTAGCGCCGACCTGGATGATATCGGGCTGGAGATGGCGGTGACGATCGCCGCCGAGATCGTCGGCCTGACGAACAGCGATCGGGCCGGGATGGCACGGCGGCTGGGCGCGCTGGTGACCGGCATGCCGCAGGGCGGATCGAGGCTCGCGATGATCCTGGGCTTCGCGCGTGGCCAGGCGCGAGCGCTCAACTTCTTCTGGCGCGACGTGAAGCCGGCGATCCGCGCGCGCCTGCGGCAACGATGCGACGACGTCATCTCGCACCTGCTGGAAGAAGGCTATAGCCATCGCGAGATCCTGACCGAGTGCCTTACTTATGGGGCCGCGGGCATGGTGACGACGCGCGAATTCATCACGATGGCGGCTTGGCATCTGCTTGGGGACGACATGCTGCGCGCCCGCTTCCTGGATGGCGATGAGGCGGCGAGGATCGCGATCCTCGAAGAGATTCTCAGGCTTGAGCCGGTGGTCGGCATGCTGTTCCGCCGGAACGGCACGCCTGCCGGCAACGATCCGGAACCCGTGGTCGCGCTGGACGTGCGCGGCGCCAATGGCGACGAGGCGGCGGTCGGCGCATGCCCGCACCGGCTCGATCCCGACCGCAAACGCGCGGACAAGGTGGGTGGCGCCGGGCTCGCGTTCGGCGACGGCGAGCATCGCTGCCCGGGCGCGCAAGTGGCGCTGCAGGAAACGGCGATCTTCCTCGACACACTGTTGCGGGTGCCGGGCATTCGGCTCGCCCGCACGCCCCAGATCGGCTGGAACGGCCTGATCGCTGGTTATGAGCTGCGTGGCGCGACGCTGGCCTGCGATGGGGCGGCAGCGTGATCCGGCGAATGCGCTGGCTGGCTGCCGGGCTCGCGCTGCTGGCGTCGTCGACATCGGTATCGGCGTCCGCGCCGGCGAGCCCCGCCGGCCGCTGGCTGACCGAGGACGGCAAGGCGATCGTCGAGATCATGCCATGCGGCGCGGCGCTGTGCGGGGCAATTTCGCGGATCCTCAAGCCCGATCCGGGTGCGCCGAAGAACGACGTCAACAATCCCGATCCACGCCTGCGGCAACGTCCAACGGGCAATCTCAGGATCCTCAGCGGTTTCGTGCCGGACAGGTCGCGCTGGCGGGGCCAGGTTTATGATCCGCGCACCGGGCGGACGTACAAGTCGTTCGTGGAAGTCCGGTCGGATGACACGCTCGCGCTTACCGGCTGCGTCTGGATGCTATGCCAGACACAGCATTGGCGCAGGTCGCGCTGAGAGGGATGAGCCGCTGCGACCGCGCCGCATGGCGGCTTATGGGTCGCACACATATCCGGTCCGCCAATCGCCTTAAGGCCGATCGAGCAACGAGACCGCCGGCTTGCCGACCGGCGCGGTGGGCGCCGGCGGCGTCCGGCGGTCCAGTGCGGCGAGCCAGATCCCGGCATTGGCTCCGATCGCCACCTGGGGCTGGGACGGGACAAGCTTGCCCCGGCCTTCCCATTCGCCGACCAGCCGCTCCGTCTCGGCGGCGACCGCGGCGATCGGCTGTGCCTTGCGCAAGGCATGATTGATCAGCGCATCGCCGAAAAAGGTCCAGTCGCTGTCCGCCTGACACCCGAAAGACGTGCGATCGGCCGATGACGCCGTCATCACGACACTGTCGTCGTTCGACAGCAGCGGCACGAAAACCCCCGAATAACAGGCGCTGACCAGGATCATGCGCCGTTCGATCCCCAGCGCGCCGAGCAGGCTCCACAGCCGCTGCGGCGACACCATGCCAAAGCCGGAATCGGCGTCGTTATAGACGATCCCCATCGGCGCGCCGTGGCTCGTCGTATAGAGGATGAGCACGTCTTCCTTGGGGTCGATCAGTTCGGCAACCCGCGCCAGGGCCATCGCAAGCGTGTCGGGCGCGCCACGCGGCAGGCTGCTGTCCGCGCTGCCATCGCTGCCCGCGAGGACGATGGTGCGCCCGGCGGCGTCGTAACGCCGCGACAACACCTTGCCGGCCTCGCGCGCTTCGCGTCCGAACACCGGATCGCTGTCGAGCGCAACGGCGACGACATAGGCATCGACCACGCCCTTGCGCTGCGGCTGCAGGGCGGCGAGCGCGCGGTCGACGCGGCGATGTTCGGCAAGCTGCCATTTGGCGGACCGGTCGCGCTCGGACGACAGGCCGACATCCGCGAGATACGCTGCCTGTTCGGCGGTGACGGCGGAATAAAAGGGCGGTGGCTGCGTGTGTTCGGGCGGGCGATAGGATTGCTGGGCAAGGGCTGATGCCGTGGCGAGCGGCGCGACAAGCGCACCCAGAAGCCATTTCGCACTACCGGCAACACGCCCCATGCACACCTCCGCTTGAAGCCGGAATGTCAGGGTGCGCCAGCGCCATGTCAACGGGGCCGACCGGATTTTTATTCCGCGCGGTACAGAATCGAAAATCCCGCGGTACAGTGCTCAGCAGACTTCCGCGGTGAATTTGGGCAGCGGCCCGGGCGGGACCCGCGCCGCCGACAGATAGAAGCTGTCCGCCGCCAGGTGATGATTGGCGCCATAAGCCGCGGCGAGCACTTTGCTCAGCGCCGGATCATAAGCGGCGAGGTCGGCATCGGACAGCACGACCCGGCCGTCGAACGTCGCCACCTTGTTCGAATTGAACCAGAATTGCGTGCCCTCGGCCCAATATTCGCCGATACTGACCGACGTATATTCGCCCTTCCACAGCCCCTGTTTCAGCGCGGCGGCATAAGCGGCCTCGACCCGGGCGTAGAGCGCGGGATCGGCGGTGCGGATCGCGTCGAGGATATTGTGCGAGAATTCGTGGACGAAGATATTCTCGCCATAATAGCGCGAGCTTTTCCACCCGAGCAGATTCTCCACCGTGCCCGTGGTCAGGATGCCGGCCATGCCGCGCGCCCGCGCGTTCCAATAATCGCGATCGGTCAGGCGGCCGATGCGCTCGTCATAATGTTTCGCCTCGCAAAAGGTCAGCCGCGGGTCGCCGCGCGGCGGCTTCTTCCAGTCGCGCTGTTCGGGAATATCGACCGTTCCCTCATCGGCCGCCATCACCGCCACCCGCTGACCGCGTGCGATCAGCGCACGGTTGAGATCCGGCCGTGCCGCGAGCATCGCCACGACGATATCGCGCGCCTTCAATAATGCCGCATCGGGCACCCTGGCCGAAGACAGGATCGGGATACCCCCGGCATCGAGATAGCGGGCATAGAAGGGATCGAGCGCGAGCGCCGCCGGTGGTGCGGTGATGGCGGGCGTCTCGGCCGAGGACGAGAGGGCGCACCCCGGCGCGGCGACGGCCAGCAAGACGGGGCCAAGGGCCCAGGCCAGGGCCGAACCGGTACGCCTCAATAAACCCGCTTCTTCGGCTTGATATAGTCGATGTCGTCGGTGAGCGTGTAATCATGCACGGGGCGGAAGCCCAGCGTCGTCTCACCGCCCTTGCCGCCCCAGCCATTGAAGGTCGCGGTGGTGTGCTTCATCCAGTTCGCGTCGTCGCGATCGGGGAAATCCTCATTGACGTGAGCGCCGCGGCTTTCCTTGCGGTTGGCCGCCGAGTCCATCGTCACCACCGCCTGCGCGATGAGATTGTCGAGCTCGAGCGTCTCGACCAGGTCGGTGTTCCAGATCAGCGAGCGGTCGTTGATGCCGACATCGCCCATGCGCTGATATGTCTTGGCGATCTGCGCCTTGCCTTCATTGAGCAGTTCGTCGGAGCGGAACACCGCGCAATGCTTCTGCATCGTGCGCTGCATTTCAAGGCGCACCTCGGCGGTCGATGACCCGCCCGTGGCATTGCGGAAATGATCGAGCCGGCCAAGCGCCAGCTCCTCCGATCCCTTGGGCAGCGGATTGTGCGAGGTGCCGGGCTTCAAGGTTTCCTTGAGGCGCAGGCCGGTCGCACGACCGAACACCACGAGATCGATCAGCGAGTTGGAGCCGAGCCGGTTGGCGCCATGCACCGAGACGCACGCCGCCTCGCCGACCGCGAACAGGCCGGGCACGACCGTATCCGGATTGCCGTCCTTCAGCTGGACGACTTCGCCATGATAATTGGTCGGGATACCGCCCATATTGTAATGCACGGTCGGGGTGACCGGCAGCGGCTGGCGCGTCAGGTCGACGCCGGCGAAGATCTTGCCGGTCTCGGTGATACCGGGCAGCCGCTCGTGCAGCACCTTGGGGTCGATATGGTCGAGATGGAGATAGATATGATCCTTCTCCTTGCCGACACCGCGCCCTTCGCGGATTTCCATCGCCATCGAGCGCGACACCACGTCGCGCGACGCGAGATCCTTGGCCGACGGGGCATAGCGCTCCATGAAGCGCTCGCCTTCGCTATTGGTCAGGTAACCGCCCTCACCGCGCGCGCCTTCGGTGATCAGCACGCCGGCGCCATAGATGCCGGTCGGGTGGAACTGGACGAATTCCATGTCCTGCAGCGGGAGCCCCGCACGCAGCACCATGCCGCCGCCGTCGCCGGTGCAGGTATGCGCCGAGGTGGCGGAGAAATAGGTGCGGCCATAGCCGCCCGTCGCCAGCACGACCGAATGCGCGCGGAAGCGGTGGATCGATCCGTCATCCATGCACAAGGCGATCACGCCGCGGCACACGCCGTTTTCCATGATCAGGTCGAGCGCGAAATATTCGATGTAGAAGTCCGCGTCATATTTCAGGCTCTGCTGATAGAGCGCGTGAAGCATGGCATGGCCGGTGCGGTCGGCGGCGGCGCAGGTGCGCTGCGCGGGCGGGCCTTCGCCCATATTCTGCATCATGCCGCCGAATGGGCGCTGATAGATCTTGCCTTCATCGGTGCGGCTGAACGGCACGCCGGCATGTTCCAGTTCGTAGACCGCGGCGGGCGCCTCGCGCACCATATATTCGATCGCATCCTGGTCGCCGAGCCAGTCGGAGCCCTTGACCGTGTCGAACATGTGCCAGGTCCAGTGGTCCGGCCCCATATTGCCAAGGCTCGCGGCGATACCGCCCTGCGCCGCGACGGTGTGGCTGCGCGTCGGGAACACCTTGGTGATGCACGCGGTCTTCAGGCCCGCCTCGGCGATACCCATCGTCGCGCGCAGGCCCGAACCGCCAGCGCCCACGACCACAGCATCATAAGTGTGGTCGATGATCTTGTACGCGTCAGCCATTATGCGGGCGTCCCGGTAAAGGCGATCCGGAGGATCGAGAAGATGGCCACCGCCGCCGTGCCGACGGTGAAGAAGTTGAGCACGATCATCAGCACGACATGAAGTTCGTCATGGATATAATCTTCGATCAGGACCTGCAGGCCGAGCCGGAAATGATAAAAGACAGACGCGACCAGCAGGATCAGCGGGATCGCCACCCAGGCCGAGGAAACCCATTGGCGCACGGTCGCATAATCATAGGCCGGCAGTCGCGCGATCGCGATCATGAACCACAATGTCAGCAGCAGGTTCGCCGCCGCCGTGAGCCGCTGGTGCCACCAGTGCTGCGCGCCTTCCTGCGCGCTGCCGAGACCGCGGACGCGACCGAGATTGGTGCCGTTGCCCATCTTATTTGCCCCCCAGAAGATAGAGCCAGAAGACAATGGTCAGGGTGAGCGAGCCGATCACCGTCAGCCATGCGCCGACCTTGTTGCTCTTCAATTCATAGCCGGCACCGGTGTCGAGCAGGAAATGGCGGATCCCGGTCGCCATGTGCTGGAACAGCGACAAGGTCAGGCCGATCCCGACGACATAGCCGATCGCCCCGCCCCAGAGCTGGGTAAAGACGTACAGGAAAGTCGCATAACTCTCCTTGCCTCCGGCCAGCGCGGCCAGCCACCACACGAACGCCGCCGTCCCGACCGTCGCCAGGCCGTCGCCGGTGATGCGATGGACGATCGAGACCGTCATCGTGATGGGCCAGCGCACATGCCACACATGGGGGCTGAGCGGGCGGGCGACGGGTGGTTTGGTGGCCAAGAGCAAGTCCTTCGTCAGGCAGTGGCTGAGCTATTAGTCCCCATGTGCCGCGATGCAAGACTGAACGGCCCTGCGCCGGTTTCCTAACCGCCCCTTAACCAAATCGGGTTAGCTCAATGACACAGAACCACGGGACCATAGCCGGGTCGCCCAGACGGAGTTTCACACTTGGACGCCAACGACCTGCCTGCCCCCGGCACGATCGCCGCCAAAATCGATCTGACCGCGCGCCTGCGCGTGTTCGATTTTGACGGATCGCTGGCCGGCGCGAGCCGCGACGCCTGGGCCGTGCTCGAACCCGATATCCGTGCCGTCTCCGAGGCTTACTGGCAGCAATGGTTGCGCTGCTTCACCGACGAACGGATCTGGGCACCGCACGAAACCGACAAGATGATCGATGTCGGCTGCGTTTTCCTGCGCAACCGCTTCATGGACACCAAGGGCCGCGCCTGGGTCGAATCGGTCGAGCGCTCGGTCGCTGCCGCCTATACCAATGACGTATCGCCGCTCGCCCTGCTGTCGATGATCAACGCCAGCGACCGCGCCGCGCTCAACATTCTCACCAGGCGAGTCGACCATGCCGATGTGAAGCTGCCGGTGCTGATCGACACGCTGATGCGCCTCTCCGCGCTGGAGGGCGAGATCACGGTCGCGATTTACAATGCCTATCGCGAGCACAGCGCCCAGACCGGCCGTGACCGCCTCGCGACCGAATTCCGCGATGGCATCGCCCGGATGGTCGAAAGCGCGACGCAGGAATCGAGCGTGCTGCGCGGCCAGTCGCTCAGCACATCCAACTCGGCGCGCGGCATGCTCGGCAAGACCTCCGAAGTGGCCGCCGCCGCCGAACAATCCGCAGTCGCGATGCGCGAAGCGGCGCACACCGCCGCCGGGCTGATCCGCGCGATCGAGGATGCCCGCACCGAAGTGGAGGCGGCGCGCGAAATCGCCACCCGCGCCTCGACTCAGGCGAGCACGGCGGTCGGCATGTCCGAAACGCTGTCGGATCATGCCAAGTCGATCGAATCGATCCTTGGCCTGATCCGCGACATTGCCGGGCAAACCAATTTGCTTGCCCTCAACGCGACGATCGAAGCCGCCCGTGCCGGCGATGCAGGGCGTGGCTTCGCGGTCGTCGCGCAAGAAGTGAAGAGCCTCGCCAACCAGACGGCGCGCGCGACCGACGACATCGCCGCCAAGATCGCCGCGATCCAGTCGGCCACCCGTTCGACCGTCGATACCAATGCCGGCATCAAGGCGACCGTCGCCGAAGTGCAGGAAAGCGCCAACCGCATCCGCGCCGCGATGGAAGCGCAGGCGCAGACGGTGACGGCGATCACTGCCGCGGTCGATGAGACCGCACTCGCCGCGGATTCGATGTCGAACACCATCGCCGCGATCCGCGAGGATACCGAAACCGTCGCGTCGGACATCGACCGCGTCGGCAAGGGCTTCGATTCGCTCGAAGCACGACTGGGGACGCTCAAGAACAGCGCGGGCGATTTCATCGCCAAAGTTGCTGCATGAGCGGTTGAGAGGGTGAAGCTGTGGCACAAACGAATAACGGCACTTTAGGGGGCTGGAGCGGCGGCGCGCGCAGCGCGGCCGAACGCGTCGGCGATTATGACTGGGACCGGGCGATCGCCGCGGCCAGCGCCGAGATCGCGACGCTGATCGAAGGATCGGA
Organism: Sphingomonas sp. ERG5; assembly: GCF_000803065.1. GTDB lineage: Bacteria > Pseudomonadota > Alphaproteobacteria > Sphingomonadales > Sphingomonadaceae > Sphingomonas. The sequence goes on along the minus strand of NZ_JSXI01000016.1, from coordinate 304,068 downwards.
AGAAGCGATCGCACGCGCCTTCTGGGATCATTACATGTCGCTCCCGGCGACCGCGCATATCCAGCCGCATCTGGTCGGCGACCTGCTCGAACGGCGCATCGCGCGCAGCGTGCGCTATACCAAGATCAAATATGCCGACCCGTTCGACGACCAATGGATGACGATCGCGTTTCGCCATGCCAGCGAATCGCACGAAACCAATGTGCCGCTGCCTGCCCTGCTCTCGTCACTGAGCTCAGCGCATAGCTGTACGCTGCACATCATCGCCGGGCGCCTGAACGGCGACACGGCGCGCGCACAGCATCTTGCCGACATCATCCAGCGTCTCGCTCTGGTCGAGGCCGATGTCATGACCACGCATCTCGGCATGCGCGATGCCGAGCGCGCGCGCGACGAACGCCGCGAACGATCGGCACAATTCAGCGAAAGCATCGGTCAGTCGATCGAGGGCACCGCCACGCTCGGCACGCGGATCCGCGTCCAGGCCAAGGGCGCGTCGTCCTCGGCGCGCGGCATGCTCGGCAAGACCTCCGAAGTCGCGTCCGCCGCCGAACAATCCGCCGTCGCGATGCGCGAAGCCGCCCAGACCGCTGCCGGGTTGATCCGCGCGATCGAAGATGCCCGTCGCGAAGTCGAAGCCGCCACCGACATCGCCACCCGCGCATCGAGCCAGGCGACCGATGCGGTCGGCATGTCCGAAGCGCTGTCCGATCACGCCAAGTCGATCGAATCGATTCTCGGCCTGATCCGCGACATTGCCGGGCAGACCAACCTCCTCGCCTTGAACGCGACGATCGAAGCGGCGCGTGCCGGCGATGCCGGGCGCGGCTTCGCGGTCGTCGCGCAGGAAGTGAAATCGCTGGCGAGCCAGACGGCGCGCGCGACCGACGACATCGCCGCCAAGATCGCGGCGATCCAGTCCGCGACACGGTCGACCGTCGATACCAATGCCGGCATCAAGGCGACCGTGGCCGAGGTGCAGGAAAGCGCCAATCGCATTCGCTTCGCGATGGAAGCGCAGGCGCAGACCGTGACGGCGATCACCGCCGCGGTCGACGAAACCGCGCTCGCCGCCGATTCCATGTCCAACACCATCGCGATGATCCGCGAGGACACCGAGAATGTCGCGAGCGAGATCGACACGCTCGAGCGCGACTTTGGGGAGGTCAACGAGCGGCTCGAAACGCTGCGCGGCGCCGCCGACAGCTTCTCCGCCAGCGTCGCGGCATAACCAAAACCTCTCCCGTCCGGGCGGGAGAGTAGTTGTTGCGCTCCGCCACCGGGCCTATGTCGCCCGGATGACCATCAATATCCTCCTCACCGGCAGCAGCCGGGGCATCGGTGCCGCCATCGCGACCGCGCTGGCCGGCCCCGACATCACCCTGATCGGCCATGGCACCGCCAGCGGCATCCCGGCGAATTTCGGCGACCCCGCCGGTCCGCAAACGCTGTGGGACACCGCGCTTGACCGGCTCGATGGCCGGATCGACGTGCTGATCAACAATGCCGGCATCTTCGAGGCCAATCCGATCGACCGCCCGGGCGACGAATGGGTCGCGGACTGGGACCGCACCATGCGCATCAACCTGACCGCTTCGGCCGAACTGTGCCGCCTCGCCATTCTCCACTGGCAGGGACGCGGGAACGGCGGGCGGATTGTCAACATCGCCAGCCGCGCAGCCTATCGCGGTGATTCACCCCAGCACTGGCATTATGCCGCGTCCAAGGCAGGGATGGTCGCCATGACCAAATCGATCGCGCGCGGCTATGCGGCGCAGGGCATCCTCGCTTTCGCGATTTGCCCCGGCTTCACCATGACCGGCATGGCCAGCGACTATCTGTCGAGCCGGGGCGGCGAGAAGCTGCTCGCCGACATCCCGCTCGGCCGTGTCGCCGCGCCGGACGAAGTCGCCGCGGCAGCGAAGTTCCTTGCGCTCGAGGCGCCGCCGTCGATGACCGGTTCGGTGCTTGACGTGAACGGGGCAAGCTATGTCCGATAGCTGGAAGCTCACTTTGCCCTGCACGCGCGCCGAAGCCGAGGCGATCGATGCGGCCGATGATCTCGGCATCGATCCCGCGCCCGTGCTGATGACCAGCGAGGAAGTCGCCGACGATCCGCTGCGCTGGCGCCTCGACGCCTATTTCGAAGGCAAGCCGGACAAGGCGGCGCTCGCCGCGGTCCGCGCCCTGGTGCCGAGTTCGGCAAAGACCAGCGCGACTCCCGAACGCGTGCCCGATGCCGATTGGGTCACGCTCAGCCAGGCCGGGATCGAGCCGGTCCATGCCGGCCGCTTCTATGTCCATACCGACGCCAACAAGGGCCGGGTCCCGGCGGGCGCCCATGCTTTCCGCATCGAGGCGAGCCGTGCGTTCGGCACTGGCCAGCATGAAACCACCACCGGCTGCCTGCTCACGCTCGACGCGATGCGCCGGCGCGGCGAGCGGGCGCGCAACCTGGTCGATATCGGCACGGGCACCGGCCTGCTTGCCTTTGCCGCGCTGCAGCTCTGGCCGACCGCCTACGCCACGGCCTCGGATATCGATGCCGCGTCGATCGACGTCACGGCGGAGAATGCGATCCTCAACCATGTCGCGCTCGGCACCGGCCCGGGCCGCCTCGCCCTCGCGGTCGCGCCGGGACTCGAACATCCGTTGCTGATCGGCCGGGCGCCCTATGACCTGATCGTCGCCAATATCCTCGCCGGCCCGCTGATCGCGCTGGCGCCGAGCATCGGCATGGCGCTCGCCGAAGGCGGGACCCTGGTGCTGGCGGGCCTGCTCAAGGGCCAGGCCGATGCCGTTCTCGCCGCCTATCGCCGCCAGGGTTTGCGCCTTGCGGGGCGGATCGACACCGGCGACTGGCCGGCATTGCGGCTACGCAAGCGCGTGCGTCACGGATATGATCGCGTGACGCGGCTCGGGCCGGGCGGCGCGGGCGAAACGCCGGGGTTCGGGAACTGGTAGCCTAGTTTTGCGCCCGGGTTTTCGGGCGCACCGCGATCGCCTCGACCTCGACCATCAGGTCCGGCCGGGCGAGCCGGACGACATAGACCAAAGTCGATGGCGGCACCGCGTCGCCAAGCACCGCGGCGCGGATCGCGGCCGAGCGTTCATACGCAATCGGTTTGACCAGGAAGACGTTGAGCTTGACGATGTTGTGCGGGCTTGCCCCCTGGCTCGCCAGGATCGCGACGACATTGCGCAGCGCGCGTTCATATTGCGCCTCGGCATCGGCGGCGATGCTGCCGTCGGGCGCATTGCCGACCTGCCCCGCGACATACAGCATGTCCGATCCGGCCGGCACCACCGCCAGATGCGAATAACGCCCGATCGGCGGCGCGACGGTCGAGGGATTGGAGATTTCCTGCGCCGATGCGGCGGCCGGCAATGCCAATATGCAGGCCAGTGCAGCGATCCTGTTCATGCGGCGGCCTTTCCCTTGGCATAGGCTTGCGTGCCGTGCGTGATCACCACATCCGCCGGATCAAGCGCCGCGACCGGAATATCGGGCAACGCCTTCAGCGATTCATAAAGCGGCGCGAAGTCGGTTTCGACCGTCAGCCGGAGCAATTCGTCAAAGCCCGGAATGACGAAGTAATTCTGCTGAAAATCGTCGATCCGATAGTCGGTGCGCATCACCCGCGCGAGATCGAAGGCGATCCGGTTGGGGCTTGGATCGTCGAGCGCAAAACGGCTTTCGGCAAAGCTCGACACGATGCCCGAGCCATAGATGCGCAGCCCCTCGGGCTCCGCGATCAGGCCGAACTCGACCGTGTACCAGTAAAGCCGCCCGAGATATTTCAGCGCATCGAGCCCCAGCGCGCGCTGCCCGCCCCGGCCATAAGCGGCGAGATAATCGGCAAAGACCGGGTCGGCGAGCATCGGCACATGGCCGAACACGTCGTGAAAGACATCCGGTTCCTGCAGATAATCGAGCTGATCGGGCCGGCGGATGAAATTGCCCGCGACGAAGCGGCGATTGGCCATATGGTCGAAGAATACGTCGTCCGGCACCAGCCCAGGCACCGCCACGACCTGCCACCCGGTCAGGCGCATCAATCGTTCGGACAATTCCTCGAAATCAGGAATGCCGGGCTTGGACAATTTGAGCACGTCGAGCCCGCGCAGATAGGCATTGGATGCGCGTCCCGGCAGCAACGTCGCCTGGCGCTCGAACAATGTGTCCCAGGTCGCATGTTCCTCGGCGGAATAATGCGCCCAGTCCTGCGGTATCGTCCAGTCGCTCGCGGCACCCTCAGGCAGCGCGTCGAGCACATGCGTATCCTCGGTCATGCAAATCGCATATCACAGCGCGAAGGCGGCTGGAAATGGATGCGCATGTCGAGATGACCTCCCTCAAGGCCCCTCTCAAAGATAGCCCTGGCCCACCCTCGAAACTGCTCTGGGCCGCCGAACTGCCGCGTGCGGCCTGGGCGGTCGCCTCGCTGTTCGGTGCAAGGCGCATGCTCGATGACGTGCCGCGAGGAGACGGCCGGCCAGTGCTGCTGCTGCCGGGACTGTTCAATTCGGACCGCTCCAATTTCGTCATGCGGCGCTATCTCAATCGCCTGGGCTATCGCGCCGAGGGATGGGGACTGGGCCGCAATCTCGGCGCACGTGCGGTCGGCGCCGAAGGCGAGAAGCTGTTCGAGCGGATCCGGGAGATTCATGCCAGGACGGGCAAACCGGTCACGCTGATCGGAATCAGCCTGGGCGGGATCATGGCGCGATTCGCCGCGCATCGTCTCCCCGGCCTGGTGCGCGAAGTGATCACCGTCAGCGCACCCTTTGCCGGACCGCCCCGTGCAACCAATGTCTGGTTCATGTTCGAACTGCTGACCGGCGACCGCGTCGATAGCGAGCGCGTCACCGCACAGGCGGCCGAAGTGATAAAGCCCCTGCCCGTCCCTTCGACCGCGATCTGGAGCCGCAGCGACGGGCTGGTCAACGGCATGATCTGCCATGTCGAGGGCGACCCGCAGTGCCGCAACATCGAGATCCGTTCGAGCCATCTCGGCGTGCAGTTGCGCCCCGAAGTGCTCCGCCTGATCGCCGATACATTGGGTGGCGAGGCGCTGGCTAAGCCGCGCGCATCAGTACGCAATTCACGATGAAGTCGATCGCCGGGTAACGGATATAGCCCGACAGGCGATCGGGTCGCGCCACCAGATCGGTCGACCCATTTTGCCGGGCAGGCTGTGGGCACGAAATACGGAAACGGACTTCATGCGGCGCTGCCGCGGCCATGATCACGACCAGCTCATCCGATATCACTTCATAAGTGCCGGCCTGCAAGGCGTGCCGAAACACTTTGCCCGCGCGCAGCGTCCAGTGCTGATCATCCGCCTGCTCCAGCGACTCGCCCTCTTCCAGGAGCTGCCAATCGCCTTCAAACGCTGTGGCATCGTGCGCCATATTCTTGCTCCAAACGATCCGGAAGCAAGAACAATAGCGGAACAAATCCGCCAAATCCAGAGTGAGAATGACGATATGAGGAGGTGATCCGCACTTATCCGCGCGGCAATTGTCGCGCCACCCAAGCCCTTAGCCGTCGAGCATCAGCCGGTAGCGCCCGGTCAGCTTATGCGCGAACAACCCGTCCTCCTCTCGGGTACCACCACCGATATTATGGATCACCGCCCAATTGCCGCTCGGCCCACGCCGGTCGGAAACGATGCCGGTATGCGGCAATTTGTCACCGATCAGGCTGGTGAAGATATCGCCCGGTCGCCAGCCCGCCGAGGTCCCGGCAAGCGGCAATTGCGCCCCTTTGCGGCTCATGAAGGTCTGCAAATTGGGTACGCGGCGATGATCGATGTTGCGGTCGGGACGGCGCAGGCCCCAGCGCCTGGGATAGGCACCGAAAGCGCCGCGCATATCGGCATTGACCAGCGCCTGCAGATCGATGCCGAATGCGTCGCGATAGGCGCGGATCAGCACATCGGTGCACACGCCCTTGACGCGCGCCACGTCGCCATTGGGAAAGGCCAGCACGCTGTAAGCCGGATCATAGTCCAGCGTGACCCCGACTTGTCGCCGCGCCGCGGCGATCAGCGCTGCCGCAGTCCGGCGAGTGGCCTGCGCCTGAAGGGGCCATGCCGCGCAGGCAGAAAGGCCCAGAAGAATGGCGCGGCGGTCGAACTCAATCATGAGCGAAGCGTATCCCCCTTTCCGTCATGCCGGACAAGTTCGGGCGACCGAGCGGCAATGGGGGGAAGACAGCTGACAATAGGCGTGCGGATCGACACACGGGACGAAGATGCGCACCCGCACCCGCCGTCTGGACATATGGTTTCGAGATCCTGCGCCTGATCGCCAATGTGTCGGACGGCATTCCGGTGACTTAAGTCCTTACCTCGACTGTCGGGACCGCGACGAGGCGGGCTGTGAACCATCCCGCCCGAGCCCGATCAATCGCTCGCCTATTTCGCGCCCCGCACCACACCGACACCCGGAAACAGATTGGGCGTGATCTTGCCATTCTCCGCCATCACCTTGCCGCCGACCAGCACATAACGATGGCCGCTCGATGCCTGTAGCGGGCTGGCATAGGTCGCATTGTCCTTGACGGTGGCCGGATCGAACACATTGATATCAGCATCCGCACCGACCTGAATGCGCCCCTTGCGCGCCATGGCGGGCGCGACCTTTTCCAGGCGCCGCGCCGGCAGGATCGTCATCTTGGCGATGGCGGTCTTGAGATCAAGCAATTTGCGCTCCCGCACATAGACCGCGAGAACGCGGCTGAAACTTCCCGCGCCGCGCGGATGAACATTGGGCTGGTTCATCGGCATGCCGTCCGAGGCAATGGTGACGAACGGATCGGCCATCGCCGCGTCGATCGCCATTTGCGGGATCATGTACACCACGACCTCCCCCTCCGGCTTTTCCTTGCGATATTTTTCAAACGTCTCCTGAGTGAGGCGCTCGCCGGTCGCGGTCCATTGCAGGTCCTTGTAAGTGATGCCGGTGCGCGCCTGCCACCCGTCCGAAAAGAATTCCGAACCGAGCGCGGTCGAGCCGGCTTCGTACGGATAGGCCTCGGTGGTCACGCCGACACCATGTGCCGCCGCGCCTTTGATGATCTCGATCACGGTCGGGGCATCGTTCAGCGCCGTCGATGTCACATGGACGATCTGCAGCCCGGCGCCGGTCGCCGCCGCGTCGGCGATCAGTTCGTTCGCGACGGCGATCGACATGCCCGAACCGCGGCTTGCCTCACGCATGCGCACATGCACGAACACCGGCACATCATATTTGGCCGCGATCTTGAACGCCTTGTATATTTCGCGGCGTCCGATCCCCGGCGCATATTCAAGGCCGATACCGATCCCAAGCGCTCCTGCCGCGATCTCGCTGTCCACCAGTGCGGCGATACGCCCTTCCTGATCGACATCCGCCGAGGTCGTCAGAGCCACGGGCGCTACCGTCAGCGCATTGCCGGCATCGGCACCGCCGCTGCAATGCTTGTCGCTCATGATCTCGACCCGCGCGCAGAGATAGTTCGCGGTCGACCCAAAGTTGATCAGCGCCTTGCCCCGCTTGCTGGCATAATATTCGCTGATCGGCCGCGTGCCGATTTCCATTTCGAACGCCGAGGTCACACCATCGAGCAGCTGGAAGCTCTGGCTTTTCGGATCCTGGCCATGCGCATGATAATCGATAAAACCCGGCGCGACGACTTGCCCCTTGGCGTCGAGGACGCGCTTGCCCTTAAGCGGCGTGGTCGAGATCGCGGCAATCGTCCCACCATTGATGCCGACATCCGCGATCTCGTCGCGATTGCTGGCCGGATCGATCACCCGGCCGCCCTTGATGACGATGTCATAGCCGACATCCTGCGCGGCGGCCGGCGCGATCGCGATCAACGGCAACAGGCATGCGCCCCAAACAACATTTCCGACACGCATTGACTGTCTCCTTGGCACGGTTGCACGGCGCCGAAGGCTTATTGGAAACCGTTCACAATTCTCCGTCAAGGACATAATTTTCTAATTGGAATAAATTGCGCCATGGCAAGCGCTTAGACCGGATCACCTCGGCCGCTCGCTACGGCAATGGTGATCAACACCTTAGCGCGGCGGATCACCCGCAGCATATCCGTCATATGACCCGCAGGCATTCGGGTCCTTGCGACACGCTTTCTCCGCCTTTTTCCGCTCACGGCCTTCGCGTTCTTCCTGCTTGCGCATCTTGCGGCCATAATTGCGGTCGGCTTCGCTCTGGCTGGTGGTCGTCCAGTCGACTGCCTTGCCCGCGACCTTGACCGGCGCGGTGACCACGCTCGCCACGGTCCGGACGCAACCGCCCGCCAGAAGAGGCAGCAGGGCGATGGAGGCGATGATCAGCGTGCGCATGGTCTATCTCATGGTTGACGCGGATGCTTGCTCGCATCGCGCGCTTCGGCGCCGATCTGCGGGAAATCGGTGAAGAACCCGTCGACGCCATCATGGATATAGAGCGCGATTTCGTCCGAAAGACGGCCATGTGTTGCAGGACTGACACCTGACTTCAGGCTCGGCGGCAGAAAAACATTCTCCGCGCGGAAGGTCCAGGGGTGGACGCGCAAGCCCGCCTTGTGCGCATCGGCGATCAATGTGGAGGGCGCAGCGTCGCCATTGCGGATCATCGCTTTGGACGGACCGATGCCATAGGCATAGGTCGCGACGGCCTTCAGCCCCGCCGGCGTCGCCATCTCCGCATAGCTCGACACCGCCTTGTCGGCCGGGCCACCAGCCGCATCCATCAGCTGGATCAGGCGAATTCCGGTCAGCTTGTGCAGGCGCTTGAGATTATCGACCTCGAACGACTGGATGAATACCGGCGCGTCGGCCCCATTCCAGCCGGCCGCCTTCAGTTCAGCGGCGAGCTTTTCCTCCATCGGCAAGCCGATCGAAGCGAAATAGCTGGGATGCTTGGTCTCGGGATAAATACCGATGATGCGACCGGTCGTTTTCGATTTCGCCTTGGCCAGCGCGATGATCTCGGCAAGCGTTGGCACCTCGAACTGCCCGTCATATTTCGCATTGTCGGGACGAAGCTGCGGCAGGCGCTCCTTCGCGCGCAGCGTCTTCAGTTCGGCGAGCGTGAAATCCTCGGTGAACCAGCCGTCATGCTTCTCGCCATCGATCAGCTTCGTCTTCTTGCGATCGGCAAATTCGGGATGCGTCGCGACATCGGTGGTGCCGGTGATGTCGTTCTCGTGCCGCGCAACGAAGACATTGTCCCTGGTCAGCACCAGATCGGGTTCGATGAAATCGGCGCCCTGCTCGATCGCCAGCGTATAGGACGCGATCGTGTGTTCGGGTCGCAGCCCGCTCGCGCCACGATGGGCAATGACGATGAGAGCGGGACTGTGATCCTTGGCCATCGCGCTATCCTGCATCGTCGTGCCGCTCATGGCCAGCGCGACCATGACGAACGCGACAAGACGCGTGGCTGCGGCGGATGTACATATGGCCATTGCGCTTCCGATCCCGGATACCGATTTCATCAAGGGCGTTACCCCAGCTTCCAACAGGGTGTGATTGCCATACACTGCATCGGCGACGGACGGCGGATCGATTCCTGTTTCACGCTCAGGCCCATGCAGCAGGATAATGACATATTGACGATCAAGGAGCTGGAACGATCAAGAAGCTGGATAGTGCGGACGATCTGCCGTCGATGCGCCACCGTCGTGAATCGATCAGGTACAGCTGATGGCCGGTAACGATTCCGTCCTGGCCGCCGCTATCGCCTGGAAAGGCGCACCGATGGCGCTTGCCACGGTCGTTTCGACCTGGGGCTCGGCGCCGCGCCCCAGGGGCAGTCATATGCTGATTCATGGCGATGGCCGATTTGAGGGATCGGTGTCGGGCGGTTGCGTCGAGAGCGACATACTGACCATTGCCGCCGATGTGATCGCGGGTGCGCCATTCGTGGTGAAGCAATATGGCGTCGAGGATGCCGCCGCCTGGGAAGTCGGGCTGCCGTGCGGCGGACAAATCGCCGTGATGGTGCAGCCGGTCTCGGCATTGGGTTTCGACCCCGAGCTGTTCGACCGCATCGCCGAGGCGCGCGCGGCCGGCCAGGCGCTGAATGTCGCAACCGACCTCGATAGCGGCGCGAGTTCGCTGCGCACGATCGAGGGCGCGGCCTTCGTCAACCGTTACGATCCTCCGCGCCGGCTGTTGATCATCGGCGCGGTGCAGATCGCCCAGGCGCTTGCCGGTCTGGCGCGCGAACTCGGCATCGCGACGGTGGTGATCGACCCCCGCGCCCGCTTCCTGACCGCAGAGCGCTTCCCCGGCGTCACGTTAGACGATCGCTGGCCCGACGACGCGGTGGCCGCCTATGCGCCCGGACCATCGACCGCCATCGTGACACTCAGCCATGACACCAAGATCGACGACCCGGCGCTGATCGCCGCACTGGCCAGCGATGCGGCCTATATTGGCGCGCTCGGGTCGCGGCGCAGCCATGCCGCGCGGCGCGACCGGCTGTCGATCGCCGGTATCAACGAGACCGGGCTCGACCGGATCGACGCGCCAGTCGGCCTCGATATCGGCGCGATCGGGCCGGCCGAGATCGCGCTGTCGATCGCCGCGGCGATGGTCGGCGCATTCAATGCCAGCACTGTCAGGAGCAAAGCATGATCCCCGCCAACCGCACCGTCCTGATCCTTCTCGCCGCCGGCCGGTCGCGCCGTTTCGGCGACAGCGACAAGCTGGAGCAGGAGTTCCTGCACCAGCCGCTGGCTTTCCATGTCGTCACCGCGCTGGAGGACATGCCGTTCCTGGCGCGCTTTGCGATCACCTCGGGCACCAAGCTCGACTTTGCGAGGCGCGGCTACACCGTGATCGCCAATGAGTCGGTCGAGGGCGACCTGTCGAGTTCATTGCGGCTGGGTGTCGCGGCAGCGCGCGACCTGGATGCGGATGCGGTGGTGATCGCACTGGCTGATATGCCGCGGGTGACCGCGGGCCATCTCTACAATCTGCTCGACGCCGCCGACGGGCCCAATGCGGTGGTCGCGTCGAGCGACGGCGTCCAGCCGCGCCCGCCCGCCGTGTTCGGCGCCGACCAGTTCTCCGCCCTGCTCGCGCTGGAGGGCGATAGCGGTGCGCGCGACATGGTGCTGGGCGGCAAGCATGTCGTGGCGCCGGCGAACGAGCTGCTCGACGTGGATACGCCCGAGGACCTCGATTACCTGCGCGCGCTGGTCCGGCCTATTCGTGCCGTAGAGCGTCGATCGGATTGAGCCCTGCCGCGCGCCGCGCCGGGAAATAGCCGAACACCACGCCGATCACCGCCGAGATGCCGAACGCGATCAGGTTGATCTGCGGCACGAAGAGATAATCGACCCGCATCACCGGCGCGAGCGAGACCACCGCGATTTGCGCGATGACCAGCCCGATCAGCCCGCCGAGCATTGACAGCGCGACCGCCTCGACCAGGAATTGCAGCAACACCTCGCTCGCCACCGCGCCGATGGCGAGGCGGATACCGATCTCGCGCGTTCGCTCGGTCACCGAGACCAGCATGATGTTCATGATGCCGATACCGCCGACGATCAGGCTGATCGCCGCGACCGCCGTCACGATGCTGGTGAGCAAAGTCGTGGTGCCGGTCAGCGTGTCGGAGATCTGCTTGGTGTCGAAGATGTTGAAATCGTCATCCTTGCTGCCGGTGATGTTGCGCCGTTCGCGCAGCAAATCGGTGATCGAGGACTGCACCACCGCGCTCGAATAAGCCTGATCGACCCCGACCAGCATCAGTCGGATATCGCGATTGCCGGTGAAGCGACGCTGCACCGCCTTGATCGGCATGATCACGACATCGTCCTGATCGCCGCCAAAGCCGGCCTGGCCACGAGTCGAAAGGATGCCGATCACGTCGCACGAGATGCCGCCAAGACGGATCCGCTCGCCGACCCCGGCGCCGCCACGGAACAGGTTGGTGCGCACGGTATTGCCGATGATGCACACCGCCTTGCCCGCCTGCTCCTCAGCGCGCGTGAAGGTGCGGCCCGACGCCAGCGGCCAGGGCTGGACCTCGAAATAGGCCTCGGTCGTGCCGTTGATCGTGGTCGACCAGTTCGCGCCTTCATAGATGGCGGTGGCGGTCGATTGGGCCTGCGGTGCGACCGCGCTGACTCCGGCGATCTGTCGTGAGATCGCATCGACATCCTCCTGCTTGAAGTCGGGCGGTCGCGGGCCGCCGCCACCTCGGCCGAAACCCTGGCCGGGGCGGATCTGCAGGATGTTGGTGCCGAGCGCGGAGATCTGCTTCTGCACCGCGGCGGTGGTCGCCTGGCCGAGCGTAACCATGGTCACGACCGCCGCGACGCCAATGATGATGCCGAGCGCGGTCAGGATCGAGCGCAGCTTGTGGCGCATGATCGAGCGGATCGCGAGGAGGAAGGTGGTGCCGAGCATCAGAGTGTCACTTTCTCGCCCTGATGGTGCTGCGCCTCGATGCGCTCGACCAGCCCGTCCTTGAAATGCACCACGGTGCGCGCAAAGGCGGCCATGTCGGGTTCGTGCGTGACCATCAGCACGGTGATGCCATTCTCGCGATTGAGGTCGCTGAGCAATTCCATGATTTCGACCGAGCGTTCGGAATCGAGGTTCCCGGTCGGTTCGTCGGCGAGCAGCACGGCAGGCGCGGTGACGATCGCGCGGGCGATGGCGACACGTTGCTGCTGACCGCCGGACAATTCGGCCGGGGTATGATCCCACCACTGCGCCAGCCCGACCTTGTCGAGCGCAGCCATCGCCGCATCATGCCGCGCCTTCTTGGCGTCGCCGCGATACAGCAAGGGCAGCTCGACATTCTCCAGCGCGGTGGTGCGCGCGAGCAGATTGAAGCCCTGGAACACGAAGCCGAGATATTTGCGTCGCAGCAGCGCGCGCTGGTCGCGGCCGAGCGTTTCGACATGATGGCCGCGAAATTCGAACGTCCCGCCGGTCGGCACGTCGAGACAGCCAAGGATGTTCATCGTGGTCGACTTGCCCGATCCCGACGCGCCCATCACCGCGACGAAATCGCCGGCCTGGATGTCGAGGTCGATGCCCTTCAACGCCTGGAACGCGGTCGCACCTTCACCATAGGTCTTGGTGACGCCGCGCAACCGGATCAGCGGTTCGGCACTATTGGCCACTGCGCTGCCCACCACCCGAACCGCCGCCGGAACCACCGCCGCCGCCCGAGCGCCGACGCTGGCCGCCGCCCGACGATGGCTTGTCGCCCGCCGCAAGCTGACCGGTGATCACGTCCATGCCCGGCTTCAGGTCGCCGCCGGTCACTTCGGTGACCGAACCATTGGTCTCACCGGTGGTGATATCGACCGCCTTGGGCGCGCCGGTCTCATCCTTGATATAGACCGTCTGGTGACCGCCGCGACCGATCGTCGCAGTGCGCGCACCGCCGCCGCCGCCGCCACGGCGCGGCCGGGTCGGAACGAGCGCACCGGCAATGCCACCGCTGGCCGCAGCGGTCGGCCCCGCTGTGTCCGGCTTGAAGCGCAGCGCGGCATTCGGAACGAGCAGGACATTGCTTTTGGCGGTGGTGACGATATCGGCCGTGGCGGTCATGCCCGGGCGAAGCTCGAGCTTGGGGTTCGCCACGGTCAGCGTCGCACCATAGGAGACCACTTGCGCGGTCGTCGTGCTGGCCGTCGTGGTGGTCGATTGCGCGCTCAGGTTCGAGCCGAGATCGACGCGGGTGATGTCGGCCGGGAAAGTCTGGCCAGGAAAGGCATCGACCGTGAAGCTCGCCTTCTGGCCTTGCTTGACCGATCCGACATCGGCTTCGTCGATCGCGACTTCCAGCTTCATCGCCGACAGATCCTCGGCAATGACGAACAGGGTCGGTGTGCTGAAGGATGCGGCGACGGTCTGGCCCGGTTCGATCTGGCGCGCGAGCACCACGCCGTTGACCGGCGAGCGGATCACCGTCTTCACCAGTTGAGTCGCGTTGGACGACAAGGTCGCCTGCGCCGACTGGACATTGGCTTGCGCGGCGCGGAGATTGGCAACGGCCCGCGCGCGATCGGCAAGCGCCTGCTCCATCTCGGTCTTGGCGGGGACGCGGCCGTTCGACAGGCGACTGACTTCCTGCAGGCGCTCGAGCTGCGCGCTCGACTGGGCAAGCGTCGCCTGCGCCTGCGCCACGGCAGCGACATTGGCGGCAAGCGCGGCCTTGCTTTGGTTGACCGTGTCCTGGAAGCGCGAGGGATCGACCAGAGCGAGCGGCTGGCCGACCACGACGCGGTCATTCACGTCGACCACCACCTTGGTGACCAGACCCGACAATTCCGAGCCGACCTGAACCTGATTGGTCGGGGCAAGCTTGCCGGTCGCCGAGACGGTGACCTGGAACGAGCCCTGCGCCGCCTTTTCCGTGGTGTACTGGACCGGCGCGCTTCCCGTCAGCCAGCTCTTGAGCAGCAGCGCAAGCAGCACCACGCCAACCGCGATCAGCACCCATTTCAGGTAGCGGCGCCACACCGGCTGCGGCTTGACGCCGAGAAACTCGTCGAGATTGGTGTCGGCCATCGTCTATTCCTGAGGAGCTTGCGGGGTTTCGGCGCTGTTCCAGCCGCCACCTAGCGCGAGATAGAGTTGCACCAGCGCCTGAGCCTGGTCGGCCTTCGCACCGGACAAGCCATTCTGAGCCGAGAGCAACGAGCTTTCCGACGTATTGAGCGTGGTGATGTCGGTCAGACCGGCGCGATACTGGCTGCGCGCGAGGATCGCGGCATTGTTCGACGCGTCGAGCTGGATCGCGAGCTCGCGCTGGCGCGCCTTGGCGGTATCAAGCGCGGTCAGGGCATTCTCGACATCCTCGAGCGCGGTCAGCACGGTCGACTTATAGGCAGCGAAAGCGCCGTCGGCCGCTGCCTTGTTGGCGCGCACCACCGAGCGGTTGCGCCCGCCATCGAAGATGGTCTGCGCGATATTGGCGAACAACCGGCCCGTGATGACATCGGCGAGCGAGCTGAGCAGCCCGGCATTGGTGCTGATGCTGCCGCCGATGCTGAGCGCGGGATAAAGCTGCGCCTGCGCCACGCCGATCCGCGCGGTCGCCGCGGCAAGATTGCGTTCCGCGGCGCGCACGTCAGGTCGCTGACGGATGACATCGGCGGGAACCCCGACCGGAACGCTGGCCGGGCCGCCGGGGATTGGCGCCACGGCTTCCAGTTCCGCCTTCAGCGCGCCCGGGGCCTGGCCGGTGAGCACGCCGAGCCGGTTGGCGGCTTGCTGGAAATTCTGTTCGAGCGTCGGGATCTGCGCGGCGGTCTGCGCACGCTGTGCCCGGGACTGTTCGCTGTCGAGCGAAGAGACGAGCCCGGCCTGGACCCGGAAACCGGCGATTTCGAGATTGTCGTCCTGGATGGCGAGCGACCCGCGCGCGATCGCGAGGCTGGCCTGAGCGGCACGCGCCAGCACATAATTGCGCGCCACTTCGGACGCAATCGAGGTCTGCACCGAAGCGAGATCGAAGCCGCTCGCTTCATACGCGCCGCGCGACGCCTCGACCGAGCGCCGCACGCCGCCGAAGATATCGACCTGATACGACACGTCGCTCGACAGGGAGTAACTCTGGTTGACGATTCCGGCATTGGTGACGCTGCCGAAACTGCGCCCCTTCACATCGACGTTGCGCGAATAGCCCGCCGATGCGCCGACATTGGGCAGCAGATCGGCGCGCGACTGGACCAGCGATTCCCGTGCCTGACGCAAGCGCGCCACGGCCTGGGCGATATCGAGATTGTCGCGCCGCGCCCGATCGACGATCGAATTGAGCAGCGGATCGTTGAGATTGGTCCACCACGTCGCGATGTCGGGTAACGTGCCCGCTTGCGCCGGGGTCGAATAAGCGTTCGGCACGCCAAGCGACGCACTGGCCGGCGGCGTATAGTTCGGGCCGACCGCGCAGGCCTGAAGCGGCAAGGCGATCACGAGCAGCAAGGAGATACGCGACCTGATCATGCTGCTCAAATGGTCGCGGGCGTGGTTTAGGTCCATCGATTTATTGTCGCAATTTGTCGCTTACGCTGTTGTGAACGAGTTGCCCGATGATTCCGAGCGGCGATTTCTCCCTGTTCCTGGCCGTTATCAGGGCTGGTATCAGTTCTTCTCTGGCCAGATAGTCGAATCGCGCAGATTTTCCTGTTTCATGGCAAATAGATAAGGCAATATTCCCGATATCGAACAATAGGGGATTTCGGCGGAATAGCCGGGAGCGGAGTTTCTCTGTCATTCCCGGACCAGCAAAACTGCACGGAGATAGGGCTGCCTGACCCGCCGCGCCCGACAGAGTTTGCGACATATTCGTGCCGTGAAAGAGCCGGATCGAGCCCGCACGGGATCGATCCGGCGAGATTCTGACCCGAGTCCGGCCGATCTTGAATCATGCGTCGTCATCCTCTCCCTCATAAAGCAACGGAGGAGAATCGAACCGGTACAGACTCGCTTGCAAAGCGGCGTTTCCGCGCTATTTCTCGGGTCATTGAAGGGGGCTTCATCACAATGTTTATTACCGTGTTAGCGGTTCTTGCGGTCGCGCAGGACGCGCCGCCAAGCCAAGCAGCCACGACCGTTCCGGCTGTCGTGTCACCTCTCCCGGCGCCAGCGTCGAGTGTTTGCTGCACGGTACCGACCGGATCGGTGGTCGAGATTTCGATCGATGAACCGCTTGATTCCAAAACATCAGCGATCGGCCAGCGCTTCGCCATTCATTTGACCACGCCGCTCCAACTCAGCGACGGCCATTTCGTCATCGCCGCCGGAACGAAGGGCGTGGGTGAAGTGATCCATGCGGCACGCGCGCACATGGGCGGCAAGGCCGGCGAATTGCTGCTCGTCGCCCGTTATCTCGACGTCAACGGGGTCCAGGTGCCGCTGCGAGGTTTTCGCCTTGGTGGACAAGGCAAGGATAATACCGGCATCGTCATGGCGGCGACCGTTTCCATCGGTGTCGTTGGCATGCTGATCAGCGGCGGCGAGAAACGCGTGGCGCCCGGCACGATCGCGATCGCCAAGATCGCCGTCGATACCGTTCTGCCGCCGCTGGCGCCCGAGGTGGCGGCTCCGTCGTCAG
This sequence comes from Sphingomonas sp. ERG5, assembly GCF_000803065.1. Lineage (GTDB taxonomy): Bacteria > Pseudomonadota > Alphaproteobacteria > Sphingomonadales > Sphingomonadaceae > Sphingomonas. The sequence continues at coordinate 286,980 of NZ_JSXI01000016.1, read as the reverse complement.
CAACGGTTTCACCGTCAACCGCCGCCCCATCATCAACCACCCCCTCATCAACCACCGCAGTACCGGCCGTCACCAACAGGGAGAATCAAAAATGAAGATTAATCGGATTGCGATCCTGAGTCTGCTCCTCGTCGCTCCGGCGCACGCGCAGGATGCGCCAGCCGCCGCCCAGGCGACAGCGGCTCCCGCCGCGGCATCCACGCAAAGCGGCAAGATCGCCGGCATGTTCGATCCTCCACCCGCGGGAAAAGGCCAAATCATCTTTTTCCGCCCCGGTGGCGGCGGCGGCATGGTCGGTTGCATGGTTCGTGAAGGCGAAGCCGCGAGCGAGACGCATATCTCGAAGCTGACCGGCAATCGCTATTTCATCCATTATGCCGACCCGGGCGTGCACAAATATTGGGTGAAGAGCGAAGCGACTGATCGCCTCAATCTCGAGATCGAGCCGGGCGAAACCTACTTCGTCAAGTGCAAGATCTCGATGGGCCTGATGGTCGGCCGGCCGAACCTGTCGCCGTCGGACATTGCCGAATTCGAGAAGGGCAAGAAGAAGATCAAGTTGATGGATCCGGAAAAGCAGGTCGACAAGAACTTCACACCTGCCGCGGCAGCGACCAAGTAAGAAACCGAAAGGGGCCGGCGGCATTCCACCGGCCCCTTTTGCTTATTCCATTTCCAGGATCACGGCGTCCACGGCCAGGCTGTCGCCTGGTTGGGCATTGACCGTCTTCACCGTGCCGGCCTTTTCCGCGCGCAGAATGTTTTCCATCTTCATCGCCTCGACCACCGCAAGCGGCTGACCGGCCTCGACCTTGTCGCCGGCCGCGACGTCAAGCCGCATCAACAGGCCGGGCATCGGACAAAGCAGGAATTTCGACAGATCGGGCGGGATCTTCTCGATCAAATGCTCGGCATAGGGCGCGACATGCGCGGGCAGGACGCGAACCACGTGCGCCGCACCGCGCGCGGTCAGCCTGAAGCCGCCACGGGTGCGGGCAATGCGCACCGACAGATCTTCGTCGCCAATCTCGGCCTGCACGACGCGATCGCCGGGGGTATATTCGAGCGCGATGTCGAGTTCTTCACCATCGACGATGACACCGTCAGTCGAGATCGACACATCATGGTCGGTACCATCGATCCTGACCGACCAGTCGGCGGGCGGGCGCAAGCGCTTGCCCAGTTGGCCGTCGATGCGGCGCGCGCGATCCGCTTCCGCCGTAGCGGCAAAGGCGGCGATCGCCGACAGGCTGCGCAACAGATCGGCGCTGGCGGGCGCACCGTGGAAACCGTCGGGATATTCCTCGGCGATGAAGCCGGTGGTGATATTCCCATCGCGAAAACGCGGGTGCTGCATCAGCGCCGAGACGAAATCGATATTGTTGCCCGGTCCCTCGATCTCGAACGCGTCGAGCGCAGCGATCTGCTGGTCGATCGCCGCGATCCGGGTCGGCGCCCAGGTGATCAGCTTGGCGATCATCGGGTCGTAGAACATCGACACTTCGCCGCCCTCGCGCACGCCGTCATCGACGCGGACATAGGCACCGCCATCGGCCTTGACCTTGCCATAGGCCGGCCGCGCATCTTCGGGCGGATTGTAGCGCACCAGCCGGCCGATCGACGGCAGAAAGCCGCGATAGGGATCCTCGGCGTAAACGCGATTCTCGATCGCCCAGCCGGTCAACGTGACATCGTCCTGCGTGAAGCCGAGCGGTTCGCCGGCGGCAACACGGATCATCAGCTCAACCAGGTCAAGGCCCGTGATCGCTTCGGTCACCGGGTGTTCGACCTGCAAACGCGTGTTCATTTCGAGGAAGTAGAAGCCCTGCCCCGTGGTGTCGGCACCCGAGACGATCAGTTCGACCGTGCCGGCGGAAAAATAGCCGACCGCACGCGCCAGTGCGACGGCCTGCTCGCCCATGCTCTTGCGCATTTCGGGCGTGACGAAGGGCGATGGCGCCTCCTCGACCACCTTCTGGTGACGGCGCTGGATCGAGCATTCGCGCTCGCCGAGATAGACGATGTTGCCGTGTTGATCGCCCATCACCTGAATTTCGATGTGGCGCGGGCTTTCGATGAATTTCTCGATGAACACGCGGTCGTCGCCGAAACTGGCAAGCCCTTCGCGCTTGGTCGCCTCGAACCCTTCGCGCACATCCTGTTCGCTATAAGCCAGCCGCATGCCCTTGCCGCCACCACCGGCCGATGCCTTCATCATCACCGGATAGCCGATGTCGGAGGCAATCTTCACCGCTTCATCGGTGTCGGCGATCTCGCCCAGGAAACCGGGCACGACATTGACGCCGGCGGCCTTGGCCAGCTTCTTGGATTCGATCTTGTCGCCCATCGCGGCGATGGCCTTGGGCGGCGGGCCGACAAAGGCGATGCCGGCCTCGGCACAGGCCTTGGCGAAGCTCTCGCGCTCGGACAGGAAGCCGTAACCGGGATGGATGCAGTCCGCGCCGGTTTCCTTCGCCGCGAGCAGGATCAGATCGGCGAGCAGATAGCTTTCGCCCGCCGGCGGCGGCCCGAGCCGGACGGCTTCATCGGCCATCAGCACATGCGGCGCGCGCGCATCGGCGTCGGAATAGACCGCGACCGTGGCGATGCCCATCTTCTTGGCGGTGCGCATAACGCGACAGGCGATTTCGCCGCGATTGGCGACCAGGATTTTCTTGAACACGCGAATTACTCCAGCACGCCTCGCCACCAGGGCAAGCGATAGATTTCAACGTTAATTAGCATGGTCGCAGCTGGACCGGCCTCGCGGTCAGCAGTCAGATGCAATCGGCGAGTGAGCGAAGGCGTCCACCACCATTCTTCGTTCTTGTCCGGCGCATGTTTCGTTACGTGCGAGAGTGCGCTTCTCATCTCATTGAGAGCGGGTGCGACGGCGGGCTTGACCATCAACGCACAAGTCCAGACGCCCTTGACAGACTGACCGCGAAGGAGCTCTGCGTTTGGCAGTTCCCAGACATCAAGCTCAAGCGGATTGGCCGCGTTTGCGGTGTGCGTCCTGCCTGCCTTCCAGCCGATGGTCTTGAGGTCAGCCTCAAACTCGCCCAGATCATCAACGGGGCCGAAGCATTGCCGCTCAACAAAACGCGCAATCTTCGTCGCGTTACCGTTCAAGTCTGTAACGGACAGAGCCGGAATCGACGATGAGTCTGATCCGTTCGTGCAACCGCCGACGGCCAAGACGCAAGTCGCGGCAAGGATGAGGCATGCACGCTTCACTCAGCCGCGCCCCGCATCGCAATGAACCCAGGCGACGGCAAGGTCCGTCCCGATGCGCACAACGCGATTTGTGAATGGCGGATTTTCTTGAACATCAGCTAGCTTTTCGTCGACGGAATAGGAGCCACAGCGACACCAGATAGAGACTGGCCGACATGGCCAGAATGAGCTGACCGGCGCCTTCCTTGCCGTCGAGACACTGTCGCATCGCCTGTGGCTCGGGGAAGCAATCTCCCATTTGGCTGAACCCGAATACAAGGCCAGTCAGGATCACGAACGCAAAGGTGATCGCTCCAACGGCAATAATCTTGCCACCGCTCACGCTGCTATCGCTCGGATCTGCAGGGCGGCGGCGAAGATCAATCCTGCCCTCACTTCCACACCAACTCGCGCAACTGCGCCGTCCGTGCCCCGCTCAGCCGCGCCTTGCACTGCGCCTGCGCCATGGGTTGCGCCGAACCGCCAGCGAACTGGCCGCCCTCGATCACGCACTGGGTATCGCGAAACTTCAGCCAGGCGCGCTGGCTCGCCAGCAGCGCCGGGGCATAGCCGAAACCGCCGCCGCGCGACGTGTTCTGCGCATCGCGCCGCTTCATATAGGCATAGGTCGCGGTCCATTGCCGGGTCATCTCGGCATCGGCGCGCTGCGCCGCGCTGCCAGCGCATTGCGTCATGTCGGCCTGAGTTTGCGGATCGGCGCAATTGAGCGGCGCTGCGGCGAGCAGCGAGGCGATCAGCAGCATGTCTTTTCCTTCCGCATCGGTTCCGCGCCCTGCATCGGTCGCAGGCCGAGCCGGGCGAACATGGCCGCGTCGGCATCGTCGCCGGCATTGCCGCTGGTGAGCAACTTGTCGCCGGTGAAGATCGAATTCGCGCCAGCCATGAAGCACAGCGCCTGAGTCGCATCGGACATGCTTTCGCGGCCCGCCGACAGGCGCACCATGCTCATCGGCATGGTGATGCGTGCAACCGCGACGGTGCGGACGAATTCGATGTCGTCGATCTTGGCCAGCGGCGTGTCGGCGAGCATGTTGCCCAGCACGGTGCCCTTGATCGGGATCAGCGCATTGACCGGTACGCTTTCGGGATGCCGGGGCAAGGTCGCCAGAGCATGGACGAAACCGACGCGATCGGCGCGCGTCTCGCCCATGCCGACGATCCCGCCGGAGCAGACATTGATGCCCGCGCTGCGCACATTCTCCAGCGTATCCAGCCGGTCGGCGAAGGTGCGCGTAGTGATGACCTGATCGTAACGCTCGGGCGAGGTGTCGATATTATGGTTGTAGTAATCGAGCCCCGCCTCGGCGAGCATCTCCGCCTGTGACGGGGTGAGCATGCCAAGCGTCATGCAGGTTTCCAGGCCCATCTGGCGCACCCCCTTCACCATTTCGATGATTGCCGGCATGTCGCGATCCTTGGGGTTGCGCCACGCGGCGCCCATGCAGAAGCGCTGGCTGCCGCTGTCCTTTGCCTGCGCCGCCATTTGCAGCACGGCGCGCGGATCCATCAGCTTGGTCGCCTTCACGCCGCTGTCGGCGGAAGCGGATTGCGAGCAATAGCCGCAATCCTCCGGACAGCCGCCGGTCTTGATCGAGAGCAGGGTGCAGAGCTGCACTTCGCCCGCCGCGTGGTGCGCGCGGTGAACGGTCTGGGCGCGGAAGACGAGGTCATCAAACGGAAGGTCGAACAGCGCGGCGATTTCGGCGCGGGTCCAGTCAGTGCGGACGTCCCCCGTCATCCTCGCGAAAGCGGGGATCCCGCTGCCTTGGATCTGGGTGGAATCGTCACAGGAAGAAGAAGCGGGATCTCCGCTTTCGCGAGGATGACGGGCGGTCAGTGTATCACTCATTCAGCAGCCTCATCGATTGGGGGCATATTGTGCCCAAGCAGCCTAAGCACTTCGCCCGCCGCGTTAACCAGGTTGGTGCCCGGCCCGAAAATTCCCTGCACGCCCGCATCGCGCAGATATTGATAATCCTGTGCCGGAATGACGCCGCCGGCGATCACCTTGATGTCGCTGCGCCCCGCATCGCGCAGATGGCCGATCAGTTCGGGGATCAATGTCTTATGCCCCGCCGCGAGACTCGAGGCCCCGACCACATCGACATCCGATGCGATCGCCAGATCGGCCGCCTCTTTCGGGGTCTGGAACAAGGGACCGGGCACGACTTCGAAACCGAGATCGCCGAACGCCGAGGAGACGAGATTGGCGCCGCGATCATGCCCGTCCTGGCCCATCTTGGCGACAAGCAGGCGCGGGCGGCGGCCCTTGCGCTGAGTCAGCGAGCCGACGCCATCGAGCAGGCCCTGCCAGCGTTTGTCGAATTCATGCGCCCCGCCATAAATGCCCGAGACCGGCGTCGGCTTGGTGCCGTAGCGGCCGAACACATCTTCCATCGCGAGGGAGATCTCACCCAGCGTCGCGCGCTGGCGAGCGCACTCGACCGCGAGGCCAAGGACATTCTCGGTGCCGCGCGCGCCGTCGCGCAGTGCGTCGAGCGCGGCGCGGCATTTGTCCTCGTCACGACCGGCTTTGGACTTCCTGATGCGGGCGATCTGCGATTCACGCACCGCCACATTGTCGACGTCGAGGATGTCGATCGCATCTTCCTCGGCCAGCTTATATTTGTTGACCCCGACGATCACGTCCTCGCCCATATCGACGCGCGCGGCGCGGCCGGCCGAGGCTTCCTCGATCATTGCCTTGGGCCAGCCAGCGGCGACCGCCTTGGCCATGCCGCCTTCGCTCTCGACGCGCTCGATGATCTCCCACGCCTTGTCGTAGAGTTCCTGCGTCAGGCTTTCGATATAATAGGAGCCGCCGAGCGGATCGACGACCTTGGTCATGCCCGTCTCTTCCTGGATCACGATCTGCGTGTTGCGCGCGATGCGGGCGGAGAAATCGGTCGGCAACGCGATCGCTTCGTCGAGCGCATTGGTGTGCAGGCTCTGCGTGCCGCCGAGCATCGCCGCCATCGCCTCGATCGTGGTGCGGATGACGTTGTTGTACGGATCCTGCTCGGTCAGCGACACGCCGCTGGTCTGGCAGTGCGTGCGCAGCATCTTCGAGCGCTCGTCCTTCGCCCCGAGATCGGTCATCACGCGGTGCCACAATTTGCGCGCCGCGCGCAGTTTCGCGACTTCCATGAAGAAGTTCATGCCGATCGCGAAGAAGAAGGACAGCCGCCCGGCAAAGGCATCGAGATCGAGCCCCGAGGCCATCGCCGCCTTGGCATATTCGCGCCCGTCGGCGATGGTGAAGGCCAGTTCCTGGAGCTGCGTCGCCCCGGCTTCCTGCATGTGATAGCCGGAGATCGAGATCGAATTGAACTTCGGCATGTGCCGCGATGTGTAGCCGATAATGTCCGAGATGATCCGCATGCTTGGCTCGGGCGGGTAGATGTACGTGTTGCGGACCATGAACTCCTTGAGAATGTCGTTCTGGATCGTGCCGTCGAGCAGTTCCTGCGGCACCCCCTGCTCCTCGCCCGCGACGATGAAGAAAGCGAGGATCGGGATCACCGCGCCGTTCATGGTCATCGACACGCTCATCTTGTCGAGCGGGATGCCATCGAACAGGATCTTCATGTCGTCGATCGTGTCGATCGCCACGCCGGCCTTGCCGACATCGCCGGTCACGCGCGGATGGTCGCTGTCATAACCGCGATGCGTGGCGAGATCGAACGCGACCGACAGCCCCTTCTGCCCGGCGGCGAGATTGCGGCGGTAAAAGGCGTTGGAGGCTTCGGCGGTCGAGAAGCCGGCATATTGGCGGATCGTCCAGGGCCGACCGGCGTACATCGACGCGCGCACGCCGCGCGTGAACGGCGCGAACCCGGGCAAGCCGGGATCGATCTCCGCCACATCCTCTTCGGTGTAGAGCGGCTTGACCGTGATGCCCTCAGGCGTCGGCCAGTTGAGGTCCTTGCCCTTCACTTCCTTGGCGGCCGCTGCCTGCCATTGGTCGAGGGTGGGCCCGGTTGTGGGTTTATCGGTCATCTCAGCTTTTCCAACTGATTATGGTCGCGCAGGATCGCGACAAGCGCTTCGGCATTGCCCCTGGCATCATTGAGCGGATCGTGATCATGCACGGTCTGGCGCAGTTTCTTCCAGCCCTGCGTATTGCCGAAATTGGCGGTCAGGCCGGCGTAAAGATCACCGATCCGGCGTGCCGAAAAGCCAAAAGGATTGGCGATACCGGCCATCGAGAAGCCGTGGTTGATCCATTGCCAGTCGAACGCCGGATTGTCCGACCAGAACACGACACGATCGGCATCCAGCGTCGTCAGCCAATGGTTGAATTCAATCATCGCGGTCGCAAGGTTCTGCGTCGCTTCGGCAACGTGGCGCTCATGAGTCATGCCAATCGACGCATAGGCAGCGTCGTTATGCACGTCGGAATAAGGTTGGATCGTTGCAGAACGCCAGCCGCGCGACAAAGCCGCTTCGGCGACGAAAGCGCCAAAACAGATCATGCTGCCAAAGCCGGGACATGGGCCGGATGCTTCGCAATCGACGATGACATGCGCCTTCATGCCAGCACTTCCATGGCTGTCCAGCCGAAGCGCGATGCCGAAAAATCGGCTTCGAACGCATGCACATTACCCCCGCCGGGGTGGCCGCCTGCCGCCACCTGATCGTGGCGTCGGTCGATCGGGTCGCCGGTGATGGCGCATTTCAGCAGCGTGCCGACGCCGCCATGACCAACGAACAGGATCGTTTCGTCATCGGCGCGATCCGACAGGCTGCGCCGGACGGCACGCGCGATACGGGCCTGCGCATCGACCGCGCGTTCCCAGCCGCGGACCGATTGCCCGGGCTGCGCGAAGAACTGGTCGGCGGTCGCCTCGAACTCGTCGGGTGGCAGAAAGCCGGTCGCGGAGCGGTCATTCTCGTGCATGGCGGCAACCACTTCGACCATGGCGCCGGTCATCGGGGCGAGGATCTCCGCCGTTTCGATTGCCTTGCGCTCTCCGCTCGAAACGATGCGGCGGACAGTTGCCAGCCACTCGCGACCCGCAAGCGCGGACAGCCGCTCACGGCCGGCGTCCGACAACCCCCAATCGGGGACCGGGACTGCCGGATCGACCCTGACCTGCGGGTGGGAAAGATAATAAGCGATCGCCACGGCCGGGTCTCAGACGCCCTTGAAGCTGGGTTTGCGCTTCTGCAGGAAGGACACCCCCCCCTCCATCGCATCGGCACTGTCGCCGGCAATGCGCTGGCCATTGGCCTCGCGCGTCAGCGCCTCGGCATAAGTGCCGTCCATCGCGGCAGCGATGTTGCGGCGCATGATGCCAAGCGCGAGGCTCGGGCCGGCGGCGAGCCGGTCGGCCAGCGCCAGCGCTTCGTCGAGCAATACCGCATCGTCGACGCATTTGTGGATCAGGCCCCAGCTTTCGGCTTTCTCCGCGCCGATCTTCTCGCCGAGCAGCATCATTTCGGTCGCGCGTGCCTTGCCGACCAGCCGGGTCAACATCCAGGACGCGCCGCCATCGGGCACCAGACCGATATTGACGAACGCCTGGAGGAAATAGGCCGAGCGACCGGCGAGCACGAAATCACCGCACAAGGCGATCGAACAGCCAATACCCGCGGCGGGACCGTTGACCGCCGTGACGATCGGCACGTCGAGTTCGGCCAGCTTGATCATCGTCGGATTATAGTGGCGGGTCAGCGCATTGTAGGACCGGCGCCCACCGCTGATCGATCCCCCACCCCGCGCTTGCAGGTCGGCGCCGGAGCAAAAGGCACGGCCCGCGCCGGTGATGACGACCGCGCGTGCGCCGTCGAGATGGTCGAGTACAGCGCCGATATCGTCCGCCATTTGCGGCGGCGCGGCGTTGAGCCGCTCGGGCCGGTTGAGCGTGATCAGCAGCACGTCGCCGCGCCGCTCGGTCAGGATCGTTTCGAATTCAGGCACCATCTTCTCCGTCTCAATGACCGCCGGCGGGCGTTTCCATCAGCTCGACCAGCATCCCGCCGAAATCCTTCGGATGGACGAAGACGATCGGCGTGCCGTGTGCGCCGATGCGCGGCTCACCCAGCACCGTTGCGCCCTTCGCCTTCAGGTCAGCGACCGCCGCATGGATATCGGGCACTTCGAAACAGACATGATGCTGCCCACCCGCCGGATTCTTCTTCAGGAAGCCGGCGATCGGCGAGCTGTCGTCATAAGGCTCGATCAACTCGATCTGCGTGTTGGGCGTATCGATGAAGCACACTTTCACGCCCTGCGCAGGCAAGTCGAACGGCGCGCCGATCACGGTCGCGCCGAGCAATGTGCGATAGGTCTCGATCGATTTTTCGATCGATGGCGTCGCGACCCCGACATGATTGAGACGGCCCAGCGTCACTGTCGCCGACGTCACTTCTTGGCCGGCGGTGCGGGCGGCGGCGGCACCGTGCCGAGCGTGTAACCGCAAGCCGTGAGCACCTGGCGGATCGGGGCATCGGTCGCCGGGCCGTCAAAGGTCGCGGAGAAGGCGAAGTTGGTCGCGTTGGTGGTTTCGACCGTGATCGTCTTGGCCTTGGCCAGCCCGGTGGTCAGCGCGGTGACGGGCGTGGCGCCGGCGATGAAAGCGGCACTACCGCGAAACTGCCAGCCATCGGCGATCGCCGGGCCATTGTTGAAGCGCATCGCGACCTGCTTGTCGGCGAACTCGCCACTGTCGGCGGCGATCTGCAATGTCTGTTTGGTGATGAATTGCACCGACACGATCGATTCGGCGCCGCGATCGCACTTCACGACCAGGCGCGACGATCCATCGCGCGCGATGACCGAGGTCGTCGTCGTCGCCACCCCCGCGGCGTCGGTGCGCTCACGTATCGCCCAGGGGACAGGCGCTGCCGGTGCCGGTGGCGCCGGAGGTGGGGGAGCCGCGACGGGAGCCGGCGCGGCCGCTTGCAGGGCGAGCAGAAGGAATGGGAGCATGGGTTCTACCTCCACGGAAAAGTCAAAGCGGAATGTTGTCGTGCTTCTTCCACGGGTTCTCGAGTGCCTTGCCCCGCAGCTTGCGCAACCCTAGCGCAACGCGCCGCCGGGTCGAGTGCGGCTGGATCACCTCATCGATAAAGCCCTTCGATGCGGCGACGAACGGATTGGCGAAGCGCGCCTCATATTCTGCGGTCCGCGCGGCGATTTCCTCCGGGGTCTTGCCGCGGAAGATGATCTCGACCGCGCCCTTCGCGCCCATCACCGCGATTTCGGCGGTCGGCCAGGCATAATTGAGATCGCCGCGCAAATGCTTCGAGGCCATCACGTCGTACGCGCCGCCATAAGCCTTGCGCGTGATCACGGTGATCTTGGGCACGGTCGCTTCGGCATAGGCGAAAAGCAGTTTCGCGCCATGCTTGATGATGCCGTTCAGTTCCTGGCTGGTGCCGGGCAGAAAGCCGGGCACGTCGACGAACGTCACGATCGGAATCTCGAACGCATCGCAGAAGCGCACGAAGCGCGCGGCTTTCTTCGACGAATTAATGTCGAGGCAGCCGGCCAGCACCATCGGCTGATTGGCGACAATGCCGATCGTACGGCCCTCGATCCGGCCAAAGCCGATGATGATATTTGCGGCATGGGTCGGCTGCACCTCGAAGAAGTCGCCTTCGTCGACGGTCTTCCGGATCAGCTCATGCATGTCATAGGGCTGGTTGGCGCTGGCCGGGATCAGCGTGTCGAGACTTTCCTCGATCCGGTCCCACGGGTCCGAGCTGGGGCGTTCGGGCGGGGTTTCGCGGTTCGACGCGGGCAGGAAGTCCACGAAGTCGCGGGCCGCGAGCAGCGCCTCGATATCATTCTCGAACGCGACATCGGCCACGCCCGACTTGGTGGTGTGCGTCACCGCACCGCCAAGCTCCTCCTGGGTGACGATCTCGTTGGTCACGGTCTTCACCACGTCGGGGCCAGTGACGAACATATAGGAGCTGTCCTTCACCATGAAGATGAAGTCGGTCATGGCGGGGGAATAGACGGCGCCACCCGCGCATGGCCCCATGATCAGCGAAATCTGCGGCACGACACCGCTGGCCAGTACATTGCGCTGGAACACCTCGGCATAGCCGCCGAGCGAAGCGACACCCTCTTGGATGCGCGCGCCGCCGGAATCGTTGAGGCCGATGACCGGCGCGCCGACTTTCAGCGCGGTGTCCATGACCTTGCAGATTTTCTGCGCGTGGCGTTCGCTGAGGCTGCCGCCGAACACGGTGAAGTCCTGGCTGAACACGAAGACCAGCCGGCCGTTGATCGTGCCCGAGCCCGTGACCACGCCGTCACCGGGGATAATCTGGTCCTGCATGCCGAAATCGACGCAATTATGCTCGACATACATATCGAGCTCCTCGAACGACCCTTCGTCAAGCAGCACGTCGAGCCGCTCGCGCGCGGTGAGCTTGCCCTTCGCATGCTGGGCGGCGATGCGTTTCTCGCCCCCGCCCATGCGCGCCGCCTGACGCTTGCGTTCGAGTTCGGCAATGGTCGACGACATGCGGCTCTCCGGCAAAGTGCGTGGCCTCTCTTTCAAGGAGTCGGCGCTTTTGCAAATGTGAACTTGCGAAGTTGTGAAGAGTGAGTTTGCGAAGTAGAGCCGCAACCATCGATGCCCCGCCCTACCCGCCTCTTCGCCGGAGAACAGCTCCGCGCATTGCGCCAGTCGGTCGGATTGAACCAGGCGGCAATGGCGGCGCGGCTCGGACTGTCGGTCAGCTATCTGTCGCAACTCGAAAGCGGCGCCCGCCCGCTGACCCCGGCGGTGACCGCGACACTCAGGCGCAACCATCCGAATGCACTTGCCGCAATCGAAGACAGCGCGCCGGCGATGCGAGTGGCATCGCTCGCCGAAGCGCTGGCCGACCCCTTGTTGCCCCCTGCCCCGCCGCCCGAGGCGATCGCGCGGCTGGCCGAAGAGCGGCCGGAAATCGCCGACCGCATCATTGCGCTGCACGGCGCGGTGCGCGCGGCGGAAGAACGGCTGCAAATGGTCGAGGAGACGATCTCCTCGGGCGCGGGCGGGCGGATGCCGTGGGAGTCGGTGCGCGACTGGTTTCATGCGGCGGGCAATTATGTCGATCCGCTCGATCGCGCGGCCGAGGCACTGGCGAGCGCGCTCGGACCCGGCGAGGCGGTGATGGTTGCCGCGCTGGCGCGGCACGGCATTGCGATCGAAACGGCGCCGGGCGACCCCGCCCCGATCCGCGCCTTCGATCGTGGGCGCGGATTGCTGACGCTCGGCGGCGCATTGCCGCCCGAGAGCCGTCGCTTCCTGATCGCGCATCAGCTGGCCGCGATCGAGTTCGACGCGGCGATCGAAACGATCGTCGCCAGCGCGCCGCTGGCAAGCGATGCGGCACGCAATCTGCTGCGCATTGGCCTCGCCAATTATGCCGCGGGCGCGCTGATGATGCCCTATGGCGCTTTCCGGGTGGCGGCGCGGGCGGCGCGGCACGACATCGACCGACTGTGCCGCAGCTTCGGGGTGAGCTTCGAACAGGCATGTCACCGCTTGTCAACGCTGCAGCGGCCCGGCGCGGAGGGCATCCCATTCTATTTCTGCCGCGTCGACATGGCCGGCAACATCACCAAGCGGCACAGCGCCACACGCTTCCAGTTCGCGCGCTTCGGTGGCGCTTGCCCATTATGGATCGTGCATGAAGCGGCGGCGATCCCCGACCGCATCGTCGTGCAGCATGCCGAGACGCCCGACGGGGTGCGCTATGTCTCGATGGCCAAGGGACTGGTGAAGCCATCGGGCAGCTTCACGCGCACGCCGCGTCGCTATGCCGTGACGCTCGGCTGCGAGGCGGAACATGCCGCCGACTTCGTCTATGCCGATGCGCTCGACCGCAGCGCGCCGGCGACTCCGATCGGGATTTCATGCCGGCTGTGCCCACGCGACGATTGCGACCAGCGGGCATTCCCGCCGGCGGACCGGAGCATTGCGGTCGACCCCGATTTGCGTGGAACCGTGCCGTACAGAGTGGTCTAACGCTCGTCCCCGGCATGGGGGAGCTAGACCTTCACGATGCCCAGATCGATCAGGCTGCGCGCGGTATCGACGATCGAGTCCTCGGCCGGGCGGGTCTTCCAGCCGAAGCGATCGAGCGCATGCGCCGAACTGGCCGAACGAGTCCGGCCCAGTTCACCCACGACCTCCTGCAGGGCAGCGTCGAACAGCGCCATCACGCGCAACACGAAATCGGGAATGTTGCGCGTCGGCACCTTGCGCCCCTGTGCACCAAGCCGATCGCGCAGAATGGCGCCGACGTCCCGGATCGCCATGAACGGGCCCGCCGCGATGAAGCGCTCGCCAGCCATGCCCGGCGCGGTCAGCGCACGGACATGAAGATCGGCAACATCACGCACATCGACCACCGCGACGCCGAGGCGCGGATAGCCCGGCACGCCGCCGCCGATCAGCCGCTTGATGATGTCGATCGTGATGGTGAAATCGGGACCGAGCACCGGCCCCAGAATGAGCGACGGATTGATCGTGCAATATTCCATTGCGCCGCCCTCGGCAGCGATCCAGTCGCGCGCCGCGCGTTCGGCAATGGTCTTCGATTTTGCGTAAGCGCTGACGCCCGGCGCCGTGACATCGCTCCAGTCGGCTTCGGTGAAGAGCCGGTCCGGATCGGCATGGCCATAGACGATCGCCGCGATCGAGGACGTCTGGACGAAGCGCTTGACCCCGGCCGCCTTGGCGAAGCGCAGCGCCCTGAGCGTCCCGTCACGCGCGGGCACGATCAATTCGTCTTCGTGATATTTGGCCCGGCCCGACGGAATCGGCGATGCGACATGCACGACGTGACTGCACCCGGCCATCGCCTCGGCCCAGCCGGTGTCGCTGGTCAGATCGGCGGCAAAAAAGGCCAGTTCCGGCCCCGGCACGCCAAGCGCCGCACGCACCTCCGCCTCGCGTCCGGGCGAGCGCAGCGTGGCGCGGACGGTCCAGCCTTCCGCCACCAGCTGCCGGATCACATAGCCGCCGATATAGCCGCTGCCCCCCGTTACCAAAACCGTGCCCGCCATCGCCCCGCTCCTGTCGATAAGTGTCAGATCTTCACGATGCCCCGATCGATCAGGCTGCGCGCGGTATCGATGATCGAGTCCTCGGCCGGCCGGGTTTTCCAGCCCAACACCTCGAGCGCATGGCTGGAATCGACCGCGCGGACCCGGCCCAGTTCGCCGAGCACCTGGCGCAGGCCGCCGTCGAACAATGCGATCAGCCTGACCAGGAAATCGGGCACCACATGTTTCGGCACTTTCTTCGCATCGGGCCCAAGCCGGTCGCGCAGCACCTGGCCGACCTCCTTCATCATCATGAACGGCCCGGCCGCGATGAAGCGTTCATTGGCGATCCCCGGCGTGGTGAGCGCGCGGACATGAAGGTCGGCGAGATCACGCACATCGACCACCGCGAAACCGAGCCGCGGAAAGCCCGGGACCGACCCGTCGATCGCGCGTTTGACGAACTCGATCGAGGTGGAATAGTCCGCACTCTGCACCGGACCGAGCACCGCGGACGGATTGACCGAGCAATATTCCATCGCCCCGCCATTGGCCGCGATCCAGTCGCGCGACGCGCGCTCGGCAATCGTTTTCGACTTCGGATAGGCCGCCACCTTAGGCGAAGTCACGTCGGTCCAGTCAGCCTCGGTGAAGGGTCGCGTCAGATCGTCGCGGCCATAAGCAATGGCGGCGACCGATGAGGTCTGTACGAAACGCTGCACCCCCGCCTCCTTGGCGAAGCGCAGCGCGCGGAGCGCACCTTCGCGCGCTGGAACGATCAGCTCATCCTCATGCTTGACCGCGCCAGCCGGGAAGGGCGACGCAACATGCGCGACATGAGTGCAGCCGGCCATCGCCTCGGCCCAGCCCGTATCGTTCATCAGGTCGGCGGCGAAGAATTTGAGCTCCGGCCCCGGTACGCCGAGCGTGTCGCGCACCTCCGCTTCGCGCCCGAGCGAACGGACCGTGGTGTGAACGGTCCAGCCTTCGCGAACCAACTGCTGAATGAGATAACCGGCGATATAGCCGCTGCCGCCCGTCACCAAAACCGTGCCTGCCATCGATCCACTCCAGCCGAAGTAAATAAAGTTTTATATTGAAACCTAACTTATGGCAAGCAGGGCCTTGCATTCGCCCACCACCCCCCGGCAAATGGGCGGGCAGGAGAGCGTTACATGACCGATCAGTCCCTCTACCCCGTCACCCCCGAATGGGCGAAGCGCGCGCGGTTCGATGCGGCGGGATATGAGCAGCTGTATGGACGGTCGCTCGCCGATCCGGGGACTTTCTGGCTGGAACAGGCACGCCGGCTCGACTGGATCAAGCGACCGGAGATCGCCGGCGACTGGTCGTTCGACGAAGCGGATTTCCGCATCCAATGGTTCGCCGACGGGCGGCTGAACGTCGCGGCGAATTGCCTCGACCGGCATCTGGCGAAGCGCGGCGAACAGGTCGCGCTGATCTGGGAACCCGATGAACCGAGCGAACAGCCCAGACGTTTCACCTATCGTCAGTTGCATGCCGAAGTGTGCCGCTTCGCCAATGTGCTGAAAGCCCAGGGCGCGAAGAAGGGCGACCGCGTCACCATCTACATGCCGATGATCCCCGAGGCCGCGTTCGCGATCCTCGCCTGTGCGCGGATCGGCGCGATCCATTCGGTGGTGTTTGGCGGCTTCTCGCCCGAGGCGCTGGCGGGACGGATCACCGATTGCGATTCGAGCATCGTCGTCACCGCCGACGAAGGGCGCCGCGGCGGCAAGAAAGTCCCGCTCAAGGCCAATGTCGATGCCGCCGCCGAGCGCGCACCGGCATTGAAAAAGGTGATCGTGGTCCGGGCGACCGGCGGCGACGTCGCGATGCGCGAAGGGCGCGACGTCTGGTATCATGACGCTGCGGTGGATCAGCCGATAACCTGCCCGCCCGAGCCGATGGGCGCGGAAGACCCGCTGTTCATCCTCTACACCAGCGGATCGACCGGCCAGCCCAAGGGCGTGCTGCACAGCAGCGGCGGCTATCTGCTCTGGGCGAGCCTGACGCATGAACTGGCGTTCGACTATCGCCCCGGCGATGTGTGGTGGTGCGCGGCCGATATCGGCTGGGTCACCGGGCACAGCTATATCCTGTACGGCCCGCTCGCCAATGGCGCGACGACCTTGATGTATGAGGGCCTGCCCAACTGGCCCGATGCGAGCCGCATCTGGCAAGTGGTCGACCGACACAAGGTCCATACCATCTTCACCGCACCGACCGCGTTGCGCGCACTGATGAAGGATGGCGACGAATTCGTCACCCGGACCGACCGTTCGTCGCTCAAGCTGCTTGGCACGGTCGGCGAACCGATCAATCCCGAAGCGTGGCGCTGGTATCATGACGTGGTCGGCGAAGGCCGCTGCCCGATCATCGATACCTGGTGGCAGACCGAGACCGGCGGGGCGATGATCGCGCCGATGCCGGGCGCGACCGATCTGAAGCCGGGCAGCGCGACACGGCCAATGCCGGGAGTCGATCCGCAACTGGTCGATGCCGAGGGCGCAGTACTGAACGGCGCAACCGAGGGCAATCTGGTCATCGCGCGGAGCTGGCCGGGGCAGATGCGCACCGTATGGGGCGATCACAACCGCTTCTTCCAGACCTATTTCACTACCTATCCGGGGAAGTATTTCACGGGCGACGGCGCACGCCGTGATGAGGATGGCTATTGGTGGATCACCGGCCGCGTCGATGACGTGATCAACGTCTCCGGTCACCGCATGGGCACCGCCGAAGTCGAATCCGCGCTGGTGCTCCACCCGCAAGTCGCCGAGGCCGCGGTGGTCGGCATGCCGCACGACATCAAGGGTCAGGGCATTTATGCCTATGTCACGCTCAACTCGGGCGAGACGGCGTCGGACGAGCTACGCGCCACGCTGATCAAATGGGTCCGGGGCGAGATCGGGCCGATCGCCGCGCCGGACAAGCTGCAATTCGCGCCGGGCCTGCCCAAGACGCGGTCGGGCAAGATCATGCGCCGTATCCTGCGCAAGATCGCCGAGGGCGATGTGTCGTCGCTCGGCGACACCAGCACGCTGGCGGATCCGGCGGTGGTTGACGACCTGGTCGCTAACCGGGTGGTGTAAAACGCTGATCGTCCTCAACAAGGCCCAAGGTCAGATCCCATGCGCAAAACCGGCAGGACAAAGGCGCTCTATGCGGGATCGTTCGACCCGATCACGCGCGGACATCTGGACATCATCGGCAAGGCGCTGATGACGTTCGACGCTGTTCACGTCGCGATCGGGACAAACGTCAGAAAACAACGAGCCTTTGATGTCGAGGAAGGCCGGCGGCTTATCGTGCGGTCAATTATGGAACATTGGCCTGAGGCAATCCCGGCGATTGATGCCGCCGCCTCGAGCGAATTGCTGTTCGATGGCGCGCTGGAGGTCGGCGAATTCACCAATCAAAGCCTGATGCGCTATGCCCGAAAGATCGACGCAACGCACATCGTACGAGGGCTTCGTGAAGCCAGCGACTTCAACGAGGAATTCAACTTGCACGGCGTGGCCGAGCGCATCGATCCTTCGATACCCATGGTGCATTTTATCTGCGAAGCTCAGTTCCTGCATATATCATCCAGCACAGCGAAAGAGCTGAACGCCGTGGGTGAGGCAATTGGCTGGCTGGTCATGCCCTGTGTTGAGGCTGCCCTTGCCGCACGTCGCGGATGAATCGCGACAACTTACTGACGCAGAGAACCTCCACCAGCAGTCACGCACGAGACGATTGAGGCATTCTCTCCAATAGTATCGATCATTACAAATAGCCGCTCCATGCTGTGAGCGACCCGCCTTGCCAATTGCCTCGCTTGCGACCCACCGCTATCCCACGGCAATACACCTCAGGAGGAATCTCCCTTATGCGCGTCTCGATTCTGGTTCGTCTCACCGCGGCGACCGCCGCTCTCGCCATCGCCATCCCGGCATTGTCCAAGGACGCCGCCACCACCGGCGCGCGCTATGGCGCATTCGGCATCGACCAGACCGCTAAACAGCCGGGCGTGAAACCAGGCGACGATTTCTGGGCATATGCCAATGGTGGCTGGGCCGCGAAGACCGAAATCGCCGCCGACAAGGGATCGGCCGGCTTTGGCTCGATCCTGTCTGACGAAGCCGAGGTCAATGTCCGCAAGATCCTCGACGACATGGCCGCCAATCCCGCGCAATATGGCGCGACCGGCAAGCAAGTCGGCGATTTCTACGCCAGCTGGATGGACACGGCCGGGATCGAGGCGAAGGGCACCGCGCCGCTGAAGCCGTATCTCGCAAAGATCGCCGCGGTGAACGACCTGACCGGGCTGCAGACGCTCTTCGCCAGCGTCGGCTATGCCACGCCGGTCGAGATCGGCATCATCCCCGACCTGGCCGATCCGACGCGCTACACCGCCGCCGCGGGTCAGGCCGGGCTGGGCATGGCGCGCGACAACTATCTGCTGCCCGGCGAGAAATATGACGGCTACCGCAAGGCCTATCGCGCCTATATCCAGCAGATTCAGGAACTGGCCGGCATTCCCGACGCCAGCGCCAAGGCCGATGCGATCATGGCGCTGGAAACAGCCATGGCGAAGGAACAATGGTCGCCCGAACAAAGCCGCGACATCGCCAAGCTGAACGATCCGCAGACCGTCGCCGGCCTTGAGAAGAAGGCGCCCGAATTCGACTGGGCGCTGCTGCTGAAGACATCGGGTCTCGATTCGTCGCCGACGGTGCTGATGACGCAGAACACCGCGCTGACCGCAATGGGCAAGCTGCTGGTGGCGACGCCGCTGCAGACCTGGAAGGACTATCTGGCCTTCCACTTCGTCAGTGACCACGCGACTTACCTGCCCAAGGCATTCGATGACGCGCAGTTCAACTTCTTTTCGAAGACCCTGTCGGGCGTGCAGGTGAAGCGTGATCGCTGGAAGCGCGGCATTCAGCTGATGAACGGGTCGCTGGGCGAAGCGGTCGGTCAGATCTATGTCGCGAAATATTTCCCGCCAGCGGCCGAAAAGCAGATGGGCGAGCTGATCGAGAATCTCCGTGCCGCCTATCAGCAGCGCATTTCGGGATCGACCTGGATGGACGATGCGACGCGCAAGGCGGCGCTGGTCAAGCTGGCCGCGTTCGAGCCGCGCATCGGCCACCCGGTCCGCTATATCGATTATGCATCGCTGAAGGTGGAGCGCGGCGACCTGCTCGGCAATGCGATGCGCTCGGGCGAGTTCGAGCAGCAATTGCAGCTCGCGCGCTTCCCCAAGCCGGTCGATCGCAGCCTGTGGGACATGACGCCGCAGACGGTGAACGCCTATTATAACCCGCTGTCCAACCAGATCACGTTCCCGGCGGCGATCCTGCAGCCGCCTTTCTTCGACCCCAAGGCCGACCCAGCGGTCAATTACGGCGCGATCGGTGCGATCATCGGCCATGAGATGGGCCATGGCTTCGACGATCAGGGCAGTCAGTTCGGACCGACCGGCAAGTTCGAGAATTGGTGGACGCCCGCCGCGACCGCCGCGTTCAAGAGCAGCACTGGCGCTCTCGCCGCGCAATATGACCAGTATGAACCGGTCCCCGGCACCAAGATCAATGGCAAGCTGACATTGGGCGAGAATATCGGCGATCTGGGCGGGGTCGAGGCGTCCTATACCGCGTACCAGATCTATCAGCAAAAGCATGGCAAGGCGCCGGTGATCGGCGGCCTGACCGGCGATCAGCGCTTCTTCCTCGCTTTTGCCCAGGCCTGGCAGAGCAAGCGGCGCGAGGCTCTGGCGCGGCAATTACTGCTCACCGATCCACATTCGCCGGCGGTGTTCCGGGTCAACGGTATCCTGCGCAATGTCGATGCCTGGTATGCGGCATTCGACGTGAAGCCGGGCGACAAGCTGTATCTGCCGCCCGAAAAGCGCGTCCATATCTGGTAAGCAGCGGGAGCTTCCCTCTCGCCGTTCGCTCTGAGCCTGTCGAAGCGCCGTTCTTCCATCTCCTGCGTGGACAGGAAGGACAGTGCTTCGACGAGCTCAGCACGAACGGGGTTTTGGGGGCGATCTTGCGCGCTAAGCCGCGCGCAACCCCAGCCAGTGGCGCGCCGGTGCGATCCGCCGCAGCGCAAGCCGCTCGATCAGCAGTACCGCGATCAACGAAGCGCCGAACAACGGCAGCAATAGTCCGAGCAACAGCACCACACCGATCAGCACCGCACCGAAACGCGGCCGGGACAGCGGGATTGGTGCGCCGATCAGGCCGACCGGCCGCCTGCGCCACCACAACACCGTTCCCGACACCGCCAGCGTCACGAGCAGCAGCGCGGCGAGCGTCCCCAACAGCTGATTGGCGATGCCGAACAACGCGCCTTCATGCGCCGCGATGCCGTAGCCGACCGCCCGGTCGATCCAGTGGCGCTGGTCGAAATCGCGTCGGCTGACAACCGCCCCGCTCCGGCCATCGACGGTCAGCTGCGTGCGCAGCGGGCGATTGTCGGCGTCGGACGTGACCGTCCAGACCTGCGCGCCTGCCGCGGGCGGCGCGATCAGCACCGGCGGGGCAATGTGCAGCGGCGCGATCGTGCGCACAACGCGGTCGAGATCGCCCGCACGCGGGGCGAGATGCGCCATCGACATGCCCATATGTTCGGCATGCTCGTCGAGCATCGCGCGCTCCCCAGGCGGCGTGACGGCGGACGGGGCGCTGGCAGCCGGAGCCGCCCCGGTCGGCCAGTCGACCGGACCATCGGCGGTGCCGGTGACGGCGCGCACTTCCTTGAAATAGCCGCCCCAGGCCTTAGCCCAGGGCAGCCCTGTCGTGATCAGCCCGAGCGCCAACAGCGAGACCCAGAGTCCCGAAACCGCATGAATGTCACGCCAGAACAGGCGGCGACCCTGGCGCAGCCGGGGGTAGAGCACCCCGCCCAGCCCGATCGCGCCGCGCGGCCACCATAGGTAGAGGCCGGTCAGGATCATCACGATCGCCCAGCACGCGGCAAGCTCGACCAGATAACTCCCCGGATTCCCCACCATCAACTCACCATGAAGGCGGAAGATATAGCGCATGAAGCGCTCTTCCTCGCCCACCCGTTTCAACACGCGAAGCGATGCGGGATCGACATAGACGCGGGTCTGCACCTTGCCCGTGCTGACGATCACGCGCGCGGCATGGCCGGGGCCGTCGGGCAGTTCATATTTGTGCAGCCGCGCGCCGGGCACCGCGGCAAGCGCCGCGGCGACTTGCGCCTCGGCACCCCGATTGGTCGCCGCCGTCGCCAGTGTGTCGTAAGGGCGATCGATCCACGCCTCGATCTGCGGCTTCCAGGTGTAGATCGTGCCGGTCAGTGCAAGCCAGATGACGAACGGCACGCACAACAAGGCAGCATAGAAATGCCAGCGCCACACGGCATTGTACCAGCGGGTTCCGGGCGGCTTGACGCTCATAGCTTGATCCCCGCTTCAATCACGAACGTGCGCTGCGGATAGGGATGGAAGACCCAGGCGCTGTCATTGGTCAGATTATTGACCCCAGCCGAAAGCCGCAGATTCCGCGCCAGATCGACATTGGCCTTCACATCGAGTGCGAAGAGCTCCGACGTGTAGCCATAGGCATCGCCGCGATACAGGCCATCAAGGTCCGTATTGGGCCGGCTGGCATAACGCATGCCGACCACCGCCTGTAGCGACGGCGCAAGCCGCCAGCGCAGATTGCCGTTGAACCGCCAGCTCGGGATGCGCGGAAATTGCACCCCTTCCGATGCACGATCGGCGCGGTTGCGCACTGTCTCGGCATCGATCCAGGCGGCATTGGCGTCGATATCCAATCCCTGCGCCGGCCAGTTGCGAACCTCGGCAATCAGTTCCGCGCCAAATTGACGGGTGATATCGATGTTCTTGAAGCTGGAGACGGAGAAGCCACCCGGCTTGATCTCGACATAGCTGAAGATCGCATCACGGATACGCTGATAGAACAGGCTGCCGGTCAGCGTCACCGGGCCGAAGCGCTTGCGCAGCAGGAAATTCGCGTCACGGCTTTTCTCGGGCTTCAGGTTCGGATCGAAGCTGTTCTGATTGAAGCTGCCATCGCTGTTAAGAGATCCCTGGAACAGTTCGCCAACGGTCGGAAAGCGCGTCGCCAGCGCAAGGCTGAGTTCGGCGGCCCAGCCATCACCCAAACCGCGCTTGAGCGCGAGTTTGGGGCTGAACGCTGTCTCGGCACGCGCAGTATAAGGCTGCGTAACCAACCGTCCGGCCTGCGCACCATTGGTCGCACGCGCCGTCAGCCCGCCATCATAGGCGCGCCACCAGTCCGCGCGCAGCCCGAGCGTCAGCAGCGTATCGGCATCAAGGGCAATCGCGTCCTCGGCAAAGACGCCGATCGTGCGCGTCCGGCCAAAGGTGCGGGTGCGTGGGGTCCGCCCGCTGGCGGCGCGCCAGTTGGTCGTGTCGAACACCGACTGATCGGTTTCGTAGAGATTGCCGTTCACCCCAAACGCAATGTCGTGGCTGCCCCATGTCCGGGTGACGAGCAGATCGCCGGTATACCAGCCGGTCGGCCCCTGCTCGGTCACTTGTCCCGCGCCATTGGCGATGCCGGCGGCATAGCCGTTCGAGCTACGGCTGTCCTGCCGGTCGAAGCGCAGGGTCGAGAGATTGGCGCGCATGTCGAAGCCGGCAACCGACCCTTCCAGCTTCAGCCCCGCCAGCCATTCGTCCTTGGCGGCAAGGCCGAGGCGGAAATTGGTCGCAGGATTGAGCGTGTAAGTGTGACCGCCGAAGCTCGCGCGCTGCGTCGCATCGCCATAAAAGGGATTTCCCGCCGCATCGCGCAGATAGGTTTTGGGATGGAGCGTCTCTTCGCGATTCCACCAGTAGGTGAACAGCGCTTCGGCATGGAAGTCCCCCTGATCGAAGCGTAGTTGCGCACGAACCTGATCCTGTCGCGTCGCGACCGAACTATAATCTCCGATGACCGGTGC
This sequence comes from Sphingomonas sp. ERG5, assembly GCF_000803065.1. GTDB lineage: Bacteria > Pseudomonadota > Alphaproteobacteria > Sphingomonadales > Sphingomonadaceae > Sphingomonas. The sequence goes on along the minus strand of NZ_JSXI01000016.1, from coordinate 263,765 downwards.
CACGACGGCTTTGCCATCCCTGATCGCCGCTGGGATCAATGCCGGATCGGCATAGGCGCCGGTGACCGGCTTGCCGTCCCCGGGGCCGCCGTAAAGCGTCGCGGAATAGCCGAACTGATAATATTGCATCGGCTGGCTGTCGTTGCGCAGCCGCCGCACCGAAGCCCGGAAGCCGAATGGGCTGTTCTCGCCCTTCAACGCGAAGCCGGCTTCCGCGGCATAGCCGTAGAAATCGTCCTTGGTGCCATATTGGCGATAGGGCTGGACGAAGGCCTGCACCGTGCCGAACGCTTCGTCATGGTCGGGCGCGCGGGTGGTGACATTGACGATGCCGCCCATCGAATTGCCCGGATAGCGCGCCGAATAAGGGCCGTAGACAATGTCGAACTGCTTGACCTCGCTCGGGCTGACAATCCCCCAGGCAGGCGGGAAACCGAACGAATTGCCGAGGAAGTTGGAGACGACAAAGCCGTCGACCATCACCAGCGAGCGGGCGCTTTGTGCGCTATGCGTGCCGCGAAAGCCGGGCACGGCATTATTGTCGCCGATATAGCGCGTACGCACGAAGAAATCGGGCGCATATTTGATCAGATCCTCAGTGTTGAAGGCATTGACGCCGTCGAACTGATCCTCGCCGAGGCTGACCGAGAGGCCGCGCGGCTCGATCGAGATCGGCGCATCCTTCTGTCCGACGACGAGGATGTCTTTGTCCTTGTCGTCGTCATCGGCGGCATGAGCGGGAATCGCGGTCGCGACGGCGAACGCGCAGAACGAAGCGCGCAACAGGGCGCGCACGGTGATTGGCATTGAAATTTTCCTGTCCGAACGGGTGCGCCCTCAGGCGCATAAGGGTTCAGACGAGGATCGGCGGTCCGGTTTGCGGTGGCGGCGGCGCGGCAAGACCACGCCCGATCGACACGAGATGCGGCGTCAGCGGCGGCGGCGTAAACGTTGCCGGCGGCAGCACCGGCATCGGAATCGGGTCAGCGGCGGCAAAGGCCTGGCCCAGGCCGGCAAAGGTACAGGGATGATCGGTCGTGCCGTCATGCTTGGCCGGCGCTTTTTCGTGCAGCGTGCCATCGGGCGCCAGCACCATTTCGACCGCGCCCATGCCGGTGCACATCGAAATGACGATGCCGCCATTGGCGCCCACCGTCGGCATCCATCCCGCCGGCACCAGCGCGCGCACCAGCATGGCGCACGCAAACAGCGCGAGAATCAGGCTGCGCCGCGTGGCGCTGATGGAATGACGTGCCCCCATTGCGGCGCGTGTTTGGATCAGCCGCGCCGGATCGGCAAGTGGACGTTTGGTCCATCGTGGCGGTACGCCGACTTTCGGCGGGCTCGAACAAGAAAATAAGCCTGCTTCCCCGGCGAAGGCCGGGGCCCAGTTGAGGAACAGCCCAAATGGCCGCTGCGCGTCGTTACCCCTGACATCGCGACTGGACCCCGGCCTTCGCCGGGGAAGCCTTTCGTTTCAAAGGGTAACACCCGGCAAAACCCATGGGCAAGCTGGGCCTGGAATCAGCCCGGTTAGGCCGCTTCGCCCACCTTGGCGTAGATGCTGTTGATCGGGCGCGACATCACCCGGCCGACCATCGGTTCGAAGAATTCCAGCGGCGCGCTGTCGAAATTGGGATCGAACGCCGCCTGGTCATATTTCTCGCAGAATTCGGCGCAGGCCTCGAAATGCGGATGGCCGCGATATTGTTCGCGCATGTCGCGATCGCCACCGATGTAGTGGAAGAAATAATAGCCCTGGAACACGCCATGCGTATTGGCGATCCAGTGCACTTCCTCCGACACGAACGGGCGCAATATCGCCGCGCCGATTTCGGGATGATTGAACGACCCGAGCGTGTCGCCGATGTCATGGAGCAGCGCCATCACCACATAAGCCTCATCGCGGCCATCCTGATGCGCGCGGGTCGCGGTTTGCAATGAATGCTCCAGGCGATCGACCGGAAAGCCGCCATAATCGCCGTCGAGCAGCTTGAGGTGCGTGAGAACGCGCGCCGGCAAGCCCCTGGAAAATTCGCGGAAATGGCCGCCGATCAGGCTCCAGTCCTCTTGCGTGCCTTCGGTCATGGCGGTGAACTGGGCGCGATCTGGGGTCACGTTCATGGCATCTCTCCTGCGACGGTTGTCATACACAGTTTTGCACTGGCATCCCAGCCATAGTAAGACAGGTCGGATGGCCACCCTACCCATCCCGGCGATTCAGGCGCTGAAAAAGCCCGACATCTTCTCGCGCCCATTCTTCGAGGAGAAAAGCCGCGCCTTCTGGACGCTGCAGGCGGCGGGCTGGACCGGCTATCTGATCCTGCGCAGCGTCTCGAGCATTTCCAACGGCCCGTCGCTCGACGTGCTCATCCCGGTGATCATCGAATCGATCGTCGGCTATTGCATCACCCTGCTGCTCTCCACGCTCTACGGGTATTTTCGCGGGCTGCGGCGAATCAGCGGGATTCTGCTCACGATCGTGACGCTGGCGATCGCGACCTTGCTCTACTCGGTGCTCGACGCCTTTTCCTTCTCGTTCATCAAACTCGCCAACCCGGGACTGAATATCAGCCTGGTGCTGGGCACGGTCTTCCTCAACTTCACCGTGCTGGCCGGGTGGTCCGCGCTCTATTTCGGGATCAATTTCTACCTGATCGTGGAGGAGCAGATCGACCAGCTCGCGGCGCTGGAAAACACCGCAAGCTCGGCCCAGCTGGCCATGCTCCGCTACCAGCTCAACCCGCATTTCCTGTTCAATACGCTCAATTCGATCTCGACCCTGGTGCTGCTGAAGCAGACCGAGCGGGCGAACACGATGCTCAGCCGGCTATCGTCCTTCCTGCGCTACACGCTCGCCAACGAACCCACGGCGCATGTAACGATCTCGCAGGAAGTCGAGACGTTGAAGCTTTATCTCGAGATCGAGAAGATGCGCTTCGAGGATCGGCTGCGGCCCAGTTTCGAGATCGACCCACGCGTCGCGATGGCGCGATTGCCCTCTTTGCTGCTTCAACCGTTGATCGAAAACGCGATCAAATATGCCGTCACGCCCAAGGAAGATGGCGCGGAAATCGCCGTGGTTGCGCGGCTCGCCGGGGATCGGGTGCAGATCGCCGTATCCGACACCGGACCGGGGTTGAATGAAATGAAAGCACGTCCAAGCCTTTCAACCGGGGTTGGCCTTGCCAATATCAGGGAGCGGCTGGTGCAGGCTTATGGCCCCGACCACCGTTTCGAGACCCGGTCCCTGCCCAGTGGCGGGTTCGAGGTCGAGATCGAAATACCGTTCCAGCTCGGTGAGCTGGCGCGTGAACCTAGAGAGGTCGCATGACGATTAGAACAATTTTGGTCGATGACGAGCCACTGGCAATCCAGGGCCTCGAACTTCGGCTGCAGGCGCATGACGATGTCGAGATCATCGACAAATGCCAGAATGGCCGCGAGGCGATCCGCGCGATCAAGACGCACAAGCCCGATCTGGTGTTTCTCGACATCCAGATGCCCGGCTTTGACGGCTTTTCCGTGGTGCAGGGACTGATGGAGGTCGAACCGCCGCTGTTCGTGTTCGTCACCGCCTTTTCCGACCACGCCATCAAGGCGTTCGAGGCGCAGGCGGTCGATTATCTGCTCAAGCCGGTGGAGGAAAGCCGGCTGGCCGATACGCTCGACCGGGTGCGCCAGCGCCTGACCGAGAAGCGCGGCGTCGAGGAAGTCGACCGGCTGAAGGAAGTGCTGGCCGAAGTCGCGCCGGATTCGGTCGAGAACCTGACCGATGGCGGCGACCAGGTGTCGTCGAACCGCTTCGAAAAGCTGATCAACATCAAGGATCGCGGGCAGATCTTCCGCGTCGATGTCGACACGATCGAACGCATCGACGCCGCCGGCGACTATATGTGCATCTACACCGGGGACAATACGCTGATCCTGCGCGAAACGATGAAGGATCTGGAAAAGCGCCTCGATCCGCGCCGCTTCCAGCGCGTCCACCGCTCGACCATCGTCAATCTCGATCTGGTCAAGGAAGTGAAGCCGCACACCAATGGCGAGTGCTTCCTGGTGCTCGGATCGGGCGCGCAGGTTAAGGTGAGCCGCAGCTATCGCGACGTGGTCGCGCGGTTCGTCCACTAGGGGCTTGTGTGAAAATGCGCTGCAGCGCATTTTCACACCGACGCGCCGCTGGTGACGGAGAGATACATATGTCCAAGGCCCTGGTCTTTGCCGCCCTGCATGTCGCGGGCGACCCGTTGATCCTATACAATGCGTGGGACGTGGGCAGCGCGCGGGCAGTGGCCGGGGCCGGCGCCAAGGCGATCGCCACCGGAAGCTGGTCGGTCGCCGCGGCGCAAGGGTTTGACGATGGCGAGGCCTTCCCGCTTGAGCTTGCCCTGGCCGGGGCGGCACGGATTTCTGGCGCGGTCTCGCTGCCGGTGACGATCGATTTCGAGGGCGGCTATGCGGTCGAGCCCGAGGATGTCGCGGCCAATGTCGCCCGGCTCGCCGCGACCGGCGCGGTCGGCTGCAATTTCGAAGACCAGATCGTCGGCGAAAACAGCCTGCACCCAATCCCGGTGCAGGTCAGCCGCATCGCCGCGGCGCGGGTCGGCGCGGGCACGGATTTCTTCATCAACGCACGCACCGACATTTTCCTGCAGGCCGCACAGAATACGCATGACAAGGCGATGGTCGATACCGCGATCAAGCGCGCGGCCGCCTATGCAGCGGCGGGCGCGAGCGGCTTTTTCGCACCCGGCCTCGCCGATGCGAAGCTGATCGCGCAATTGTGCGATGCGGTCGAACTGCCGGTCAACATCATGGCCTTCCCGGGCGTCCCCTCGACCTCGGCCCTGGCCGATGCCGGGGTGTCGCGGATCAGCTATGGGCCGGGACCTTACCGCTCGGCGATGAAGTCGATCGAGACCGATGCACAGGCAGTGTTCGCCTGGCGGTGACGCCGATCCAACCTGACTGACGACAAGCGAGGCCCCTGCGCCGGCGGCGCGGCGACAATTCTGTTCCCGACACTGAGAAAGAGCGCGCCGGTATCAGTCCGGCACGCACTGCATGCCCGATCCTGTGCGATGGTTGAATCGCCGCCGATGACGGCTGCGGGCGCGCGGAGGAGATATGTTACACCCCAATGTACCATATTCCCGGCGCGAGGCGGGCGAACCATGCCGGCGACCAGCCAAACCCCATAATTATCGAGTATAGCCATAGACTTACGGTACCGCACCGCAATTTCTGGTATCAAAAAATATGGAATAAACCCCGCTCAGCTATCCAGGAAATTGATAGCTGGGCAGTTTGATGTACCGAATTCCCTGTTACTGGCGTGAAATTCCGCCACCGGATGACCCCATTTCGGGGACACAATACTAAATTTGAGCTTCAGCCTGCGCGGCCTGGGGTATCGAGCTCGCGGCGCGAGTTAATTAGTATTGTGTCCCCATATTAAGCTCCCATGCTCTGGAATAGGCGTTCCCCGCTACCCATGTTCCCGAATGGAAGGGGACGGCAATGGTCAGCACATCCAACGACGGCATTATGTCCGAGTACCTGATCAAATATGGTCTGGTTAAATCAAGCGAACGGGGGCGCCCTACGGACCTCCTTGAAACGCTCTACATTTCCGAGCGCTTTCAAGCCGGTGACGATCTGAAATCGGTCCGGGAGAATTACGATCACTCCGTATGGAATGGAGTTCCGACCGCCGATATAGATCGCCGCCTCGCGGCCCTGGATGATTTCATGAGCGAGCTTGCCCGTAATCGCGCCGCGATGTGGGGCCTCAACTGATAGCAGAGCGATGTCGGCTAACGGGGTCCGTACTCCCGTTAGCCGACCATCAGCTAACCACCCGTTATGGCTTCAAGCTCGGCCATCGCCGCCTCATGGTTTTTGGAATGCCCTCAGACAAAATCGAGGCCCTTGCGGCGATCGTAAAGCCGCCGATCAGTCGCACCCAGAAGTAACGGCCTTGAGCCATGCGCCGCTGGCCTGGCGGTGACGCCGCCGCCTCAAGGGCAACGGCGTCACCTCATGCCGACTCCGACCTACCCGTCAGAACCCCTTGCGAACGGTCATCCCGATCGTCCGCGGCTGACCGACCGCGAAGCCGAGCCGGGCACGGCCGCCACGCTCGCGGTCGAACGACAGCAGCGGGTTTTTGTCGAGCAGATTGTTGACATAGATCGAGACGCCCAGATCATTGGGCAGGTTGACGCCCGCGCTCAGGCCGACGAGCTCATATTCGGGCAATTCCAGGTCGACCACCGTGGTGGCGTTCGCCGGGGCGCCGCCAAAGGGCAGGCCGTGCACGAAGCTGCGCGGGTTGTTTTCCTGATCGCCCGGCTGCGTGAAGCGGCTGCCGACATGCTGGAAGCTCGCACCGACATACCCCTCGGTTTGGGCACCGAGCGGGAAGCTGTAGTTCGCGCTCGCCGAAAGCTGGAACTTCGGCACCGAGGGCAAACGGTTGCCGTCCCTGATCCCTTCGATCACCGTGCCATTGGGCCGGGTGAGCGTGGAATCGAATTCGGATTGCAACAGGCTGCCAGAAACCGAGAGTTCGAGCCCCTGGACCGGCTTCATCGAAAACTCGGCCTCGATGCCCATGGTATGCGCCTTGGGCACGTTGAACACGACGCGCGACGAGCAGCTTCCAGCGTCCGCCGTCACCTGCAGATTGGTGATTTTGGTGTAGAAGGCGGCTGCATTGAAGGTGATGCCGCCAAAGTGCGTCTTGACCCCGCCTTCATAGTTCCACAGCGATTCATCGTCATAGCGTGGCCGGTTGCCGAAGGTCGCGGCATCCGGGCCGCCCGCACCACCGCTGCACAGCGGCAGATTGAGCGGGTCGTTCACCCCGCCGAGCCGGAAGCCCTTGGAAACCTGCGCATTGAAGGTGACGTTCTTGGATGCCTCGAAGCTCACCAGGGCGCGCGGCGAGAACCCTTCGGAAGACGTCCTGTCGCGATTATTGTCGAGATTGGTGAAGAAGCCGCCCGAATGGAAAACCCGTTCTTCGTTGAAGGTGTAATAGCGGCCGCCAAGCGTCGCCTTGAGCGCATCGGTCAGCGCGTAGCTCGCTTCGCCGAAAATCGAGAGCTGCTTCAGCTTATAGGGAATATCGGCATTATAGGGCGAGTCCGCACCAAATCCGTTGCGCTGCGATAGCGAAAAGCCGGCGCCGAACCGCGCATCGGCGAACGCGTCAGTGCCCGGCGTAGGCAGGCGTTGCGCATATTTGCGGTCCACCGACGAATAGAAGCCACCGACAAGCCACTGGAACGGGCCAGTATCGGCCGACGCGAACCGCAGCTCCTGGGTAAATTGCTTCACCTTGGTGGTGTCGACCAGATTGGAAGGCAGCGACTGGCCAGCCGGCGCAAAACCGACATCGATAAACACGCTGTTGGTGAGCGCACTGGCATCGCGGCTCACCAGGATCTTGCGGTCGGTATAGCTGGTGACCGAGGTGACCGTCACCGGCCCGTGCGTGGCCTCGATCGTCAGGTCACCCAGCAGGACCCTATCCTCGAACTTTTCGTCGAGCATCAGATATTGCTGGCGTTCCTGCAGCGTCACCGGCGGCCGGCCGCCGGCGGTGGTGGTGTAGGGGTTGGCGAAAAGGTTGTAGACCTCCTGCCGGTTGAAGCCGTTGACGTGGATTTTCTGATACACCACGCGCGGCGTGATCTTGAGGTCGTCGATCGGCTCGAGCAGCAGCGACGCACGTCCACCGGCCCGCCAACCATCATTGACGTTGTCATCGACCTTGCCGCCCGGCCGCAGCGCGTCGATGAAGCCGCCATAGCGCGTGTAATAGCCGACCACGCGCAGCGCCGCCTTCTCCGACAGGGGCAGGTTGATCATGCCCTTGAGCGAACCGCCGACATCGCCTTCACCGACGACATTGACATTGGCTTCCACCTTGCCCTCGACCCGGTCGGTTCGCGGCTGGTTGGTGATGTAGCGCAAGGTGCCGCCGACCGAGCCCGATCCGAACAAAGTGCCCTGCGGCCCGCGCAGCGTTTCGATGCGATTGAGGTCGAACAGATCGAGGTCCGGGGTGAACAGCGACAACGAAATCACCGATTCATCGAGATAGACGCCGACCTGCTCCTTCACCCCCGGCTGGTCGCGCGCGACCTGGCCGGCGGAAACGCCACGGATCGCCACCTGGCTCTGGCCCGGCCCGAGATTCTGCACCGCGAGACCTGCGACATTGCGCGACACATCCTCGAGCGAATTCGCATGCGCGCGCTCGATATCCTCGGCAGTCTGCGCATTGATAGAGAACGGCACATCCTGGATCGACATCGAGCGCTTGGTCGCCGTAACGATGATGTCGCTGCTATCCTCGGGCGCCTCCTGCGCATAGATTGGGCTAGCAAGTATAACAATTGACGCGGCACCAATAGTGAGCCGCAGCTTCAGTCCATTTCCCGATCGACTGATCATGTTATTTCCTCTCCTGAGACGCATACTGTCTTCGTTATGAAGCATCAGAATGGAGAGCCTAAAAGGACCGGGAATAAGTGGCAACTTCGATGGACGCGATTTCGTTACGGGCGTGGCTATTTTGCATCAACCACGACATATCGCGGTTGATGACGGCCAGAGACCCAATAAAATGATTATCTAGCGCGATGCGATCATCGGCGACCCGCGCCAGGCGGATTTACGCCTCGGGCGCGTCCTCGGCCCCCTCGGCGGGGCGCTCGAACCAGGCCTCGACCGGGCCGCTATATTTCAGCGTCAGCGGATTGCCCTTGCGGTCGACTTTCTTGCCGAGCGCGACACGGATCCAGCCTTCGGAAATGCAATATTCCTCGACGTCATGGCGCTCGCGCTCCTTGAAGCGGATGCCGATGCCGCGCGACAGCTTCTCTTCGTCGAAGAACGGGCTGCGCGGATTGGAGGACAGGCGGTCGGGAGGAGTGTCGGTCATGGCACCGGGCTTTGACGCAAAATCGGCTGTGATGCCAGCCCCAACGAAAACGGCGCGAACCGAAATTCGCGCCGTCATTCGTGTCGCTCAATCAGGATGGGATCAGTCGCAGACCCGGATCCGTACCGGCCGATCATAATAGTCGTCCCAGCGCCGCTCGATGTGGCAGCGGGAATAATAGCGCTCGCGATAGCGATAGGCATAATAGCCATCGTTCGGATAATAGCCGCGCTCGCGGTAGTAATTATCGTCATAATAGGGGTCGTAGCCCCGGTCGCGATAATAGATTTCGCGGTCGCGGTTGCGACGGCCGTCTGACGCGATGGCCGCACCGATCGCCAGGCCGGCAATGCCGGCGACGACCGCGACGCCCGCGTCATTGCCGCGGTGGTAGTGGCGGCCATAGCCATAGCGCTGCGCCTCTGCCGGTGCGGCGGCGGTCAGCGCGGTCGCGGCCAGCGTCGCCCCGAGCACGACCTTTTTCATCATATTCTTCATGTCGACCTCCTCAGTCGGGAAACCAAATTCGCTGGTGCCGAAACGCGGGAACCTGCCAGCTTGTTTCACACAATATTCGAGTCGGGCTGAACTGAGCCGGAATGACATGTTAAGCCGGCGTTTAACTTATGGCGAATCCGAGGAGGGATCACATGGCGTACTGGCTGCTCAAGTCCGAACCCGAAAGTTACAGCTGGGACGACCTGCTTGCCGAGGGCCAGACCGAATGGACCGGCGTGCGCAATGCCGCCGCCGCGCTGCATCTGAAGGCCATGACGGTCGGTGACCGGGCGTTCTTCTATCATTCGGGCAAGGACAAAGCAGCGGTCGGCATGGTCGAGGTCACGCGCACCGCGCAACAGGATGGCGACGAGGCGCGCTGGGTATCGGTCGCGGTCAAGCCAATCGAGCCCCTGGCCAAGGCAGTGACGCTGGCCGCGATGAAGGCCGAGCCGAAACTGGCGGGGATGGAAATGCTGCGCCAGTCGCGGCTCTCCGTCTCGCCGGTGTCCGATGCGCAATGGGCGACGATCCTGGCCATGAGCCGCTGATCACGGGTCATATCGCCTTCTGAAGCGGCGGCGAACTGAACTGATCCCACCTCTTCCGTTCGCCCTGAGCTTGTCGAAGGGCATGTGCTGCGCTTGGGCTTCGACAAGCTCAGCCCGAACGGAGGGAGATACCACTCGAGTCCATGCCGCTCTAAACGGTCCCGGTCGGCAGCACGGTGCGCAGATCAATCTCGTCAAGCGGACGGCCAGTCGCACGATCGACCACGACGGGATCGATCGTGCGACCACTGCCCGCCTCGACCAGCCGCGTGACGCCACCCTCACCGAAATGCCGCGCGCCCCAGGCACCCAGCGCCGACAATATCGGCAGATAGTCGCGCCCGCATGCGGTGAGCACATAGTCGTCGCGCGGCGGATGCGCGCTGTAGCGCCGGCGCTCAAGCAATCCGTCGCCGACCAGCGCCGCGAGACGGCGGGTCAGGATGTTGGGCGCGATGCCCAGGCTGCGCTGAAATTCATCGAAGCGCGTCAGGCCAAGCGACGCATCGCGCAGGATCAACATGCTCCACGCATCGCCCACCCTGGCCAGACCGCGCCCCACCGGGCAGGTGCCGTCACTGATTTTTTTCGTGTCCATTGCAAAAGAATAGTCACTTACTATCTAAATGCAAGTGACTTGGCGTGGTGCCGGTCAGGGAGACGAGAAATGTCATCGAACACCAAAGGAACCGCGCTCATCACGGGCGCATCGTCAGGCATCGGGGCGGTCTATGCCGACCGGCTCGCGCATCGCGGCCATGACCTGATTCTGGTCGCGCGCGACACGGCGCGGATGGAGACGCTGGCCGCACGGCTGCGTGACGAAACCGGCCGCAGCATCGAAATCTTGCGTGCCGACCTTACTGATCGCGCCGATGTCGCGACGGTCGAAGCGCGGCTCACGGGCGACCCGGCGATCACACTGCTGGTCAATAATGCCGGCATGTCGCTCAACGGCACGCTACTCGACAATGAACCCGATCAGATCGAGCGGCTGATCGCCCTCAACATCACCGCCCCCACCCGCCTTGCCGGCGCCGCGGCCAGGGCGTTCGTCGCGCGCAAATCGGGCGCGATCGTCAACATCGCCTCGGTCCTCGCGCTCGCCCCCGAAATGTTCGACGGCGTCTATAGCGGCTCCAAGGCGCATCTGCTGAACCTCAGCCAGTCGCTCGCCAATCAGCTTGCCCCCGACGGTGTCTATGTTCAGGCGGTTCTCCCGGGCGCCACGCGCACCGAGATCTGGGCGCGCTCCGGCAAGGATGTCGACGCCTTCCCGGCGGACATGGTGATGGAGGTCGGTGATCTGGTCGACGCCGCGCTGGTCGGCTTCGATCGACGCGAAACGGTCACGATCCCGCCGCTCGCCGACGAAGGCCAATGGACCGCGCTGAACGAGCAGCGCCTCGTCATGCAGCCGGTCCTGAGCCGTCGCGATGTCGCGGCGCGTTACCGCGAACTGGTCGCGGCATGATGCCTGAGCGCGCCCGGGCCGGTACGGGCGCGCTTATCCCCGACCGCTGTTTATACCGTGACGGCTCTTTGGAAGCCGGACGTTTGGCGATCGCAAGGTCGGTTTCGAAATTCTCCCGCGCCTTGTCCAACGTGCCGGAGGCGCGTTCAATGTGCCCAGGTTGATTGTAGCTCACGGACAGATCACGCTGCCATCCGATGTTATTCGGGTCATCCGCCGTAAGGCGTCCCCGGGATAACTGGACCCGCCTCTAGCCGCTCCCGCGCTATGCCCGGATTGCCTGATGCGCTTCGCCTCCGCCCATCTTATCGTCGCTCAATCACCTGCTCCGGCGTCAAGTGCCATCGGAAGGCTGATGGAACCGGCAAATATACGTTAAGGTGTGGCCGCCACGATGGGGCATGGGCGATGTGGGAGCGGCGGACGATATATGTGGAAAAGCCTTGCTGTTATCGCTCTGGTCGTTGCCGCCACTGGTAGCGGACCGGGCTTACCGGGCTCCGGCGCCGCGCTGGCCAAGACCGCCGCAAATCCACGCGATACCGGCACCGGCGCCCCTCCCCTGTCTGAGGCCGGATTCGACAAGCTGGCGCGAACCGAAGGCGCGGGACGCTTCCTGGAATTACCGCGCGTGATGTTCGCGATCGATCGCAGCGCGTCGCCCGCGCGGCTCGATTGGATCGACACGCGCCGCTACCTCTATCATTTCGACTTTCTGCAGGCGCGCTACCTGACGCTCGCCGATAGCGAGGCGTTCATCGCGGCCAATTATTCCCGGCCGGATCGCCGCTTCGTGCTCGGCGCGGTGGTGCGCTATCCACGGCTCGGCCGGTACGGCGTCGAGCTATGGGAAGGCGATGTGGTCGAACCGGCCCTGATCGCTGCGATGATGACGCGGCTTCAGGCCTCGTTCGCCGCGCCGCTGACATTCAAGCCCAATTCCACCCAGCAACGCGAGGCCGCCGCCACAGCGGTTTTGCCGACAATCGGCATCGACGAGGCCTATGGCAGCCGGGAACAACTGGTGCTCAATCGCGGTCGCGCGGTCGGGCGTCTCGTGCTGGTCGCGGAGGATGGCGAAGACGATCTGATGCCGGGCGACATCGCGCTGCTGAAGACGATTCCGATCCGCATGCCGCCGGTCGCGGGGATCGTCTCATCCACCTTCACGACCCCGATCAACCATATCAGTCTGCTCGCCAAGACCTGGGGTATTCCCAATGCCTATCACGCCGAGGCCGACCGCCTCTGGGGCGCGCTGAACGGGCGCCAGGTCGTGCTGGACGCCAACGGCGCGAAGGTCACCGTCCGTCTCGCGACCGCGGCCGAGATCAAGGCAGCCGCCCGCGTCGCATCGGCACGCCCGATCCGCGCGCCGCGCGCCGATCTCGCTTATGCCGGCCTGCCCGCGCTGAGTGAGCAGGATGCAAGCTGGTCGCGGCGCACCGGCACGAAAGCCGCGAACCTTGCCGACGTGGCGACGCTGACCCGCAAGGGTGATGCCGGTTTCGTCGTGCCGCCCGGCTTCAGCGTGCCGTTCGCTTATTATGAGCGCTTCGTCGCCGCCAACGGTCTCAACACCAATATCGAGGCGCTGTTGCGCGACCCCGGATCGAGCGATCCGAAATGGCGGCGGACCGCGCTGGCGGCGCTCCGCGCGCGCTTTGCCGCCGGGCATATTCCCGCGGCCGATCTGACCGCGATCACTGCGCGGCGCGACGCCCTGCTTGGCGAAAAGGGCGTGTTCGTGCGATCCTCGACCAATGCCGAGGATCTGCCAGGCTTCAACGGCGCCGGACTTTACGACACGGTGCCCAACGTCAAGGGTCCGGAGGCGCTGGCCGCCGCGATGAAGACGGTGTGGGGATCGCTGTGGAACGACCGCGCCTATGCGGCGCGCGAGCGGGCGCGGATCGATCACCGTGCGGTTCGCGCCGCCGTCCTGGTGCAGTCCGGGGTCGATGCCGATGCGGCCGGCGTGATGACCACGGTCGACCCGTTCGACGAGCAGAGCGAAGAGCGCCGCCTGTTCATCGCGGCCAAGCGCGGCATTGGCATCCGCGTGGTCGAGGGGAAGAAGATCGCGGAACAACTCATCTATCGCCCCGATCTGGATTCGATCCAGGTCCTGACCCGGTCGCAGGACGACATCATGCTGCACTTCGCTGCGGATGGCGGCGTGAAGGAAGTGAAGATCGATCCCGACCGCGCGGTGCTTTCCGACGAACTGGTGCGCCGGCTGAGCCGCATCGGACTGACCATCCAGGGGCGCTTCGGTGGGCGGCCGCAGGATGTGGAATGGCTGGTCGTCGACGGACGGATCATGATCGTGCAGTCGCGCGACTATGTGAAAGGAAACTGAGATGCGGGGGTCGTGCCTTGGCCCGCCACTGCTGGTCATGGCCATGCTCGGCACGACGCCGCTTTCCGCAAGGTTCGCTCGCCAGCCCGACTATGTCGGGCCGCCGATCTTTCGGGAAGAGGCGCTCTGCAAGATCACGGTGGTCAGACCGGGGGGCCAGTCCGCGGGTACGGCGATCCCGATCCCCGCGCTTCGCCTGGGATCGCCCGTTGCCCGGGCGCAGGAGTCGTTCACCACCGGCGGCAGCGCCACCGCGAACATGGCGGAGATGGCGCGCCGCAAGGCCGCCGGGCTGCCGTTCGAACCGCAGATCTTCGACCCGGCGGCGGCCGCGATGCCGGCCATTTTTGCTGCAGAGGCCGGTACTCCCCAACTTGCTTTGCCGTATCAGCGGCTACCCCTGAAGGTTTCAGGCAATCGCTACGCCCCTGACGGCATGATCTTCGCGCAGGCGGTGTCGAAAACGACCGGACGGATCGCCGCCCTGGTTCTCACCTTGCCCGCGGCGCCCGTCGGCAGGCCGAAAGTGACGCTTATGTTCCGATCGCCTTCGGGCAAGACATGCCAGCCGCCCATCCAGGTCTATGCGTCTGCGATGACCACTGCACAGGTCGCCGGGCTGTTCGACCACCGTCCGTGCGGATGGGCCAGCCTGTCCGGCTGCACGGCCCGCTCGGACCGGCCGCGCGGCCGGGTACTGTTCGCCCGCCAGTTGCGCAGCGGCATCGGTCATGAATATCGCTGGATGGACTATGACCTACTGACCGCGCACTATTTCTGAACCGTGCGAGCGGGACTCCGGGGTTCGATGGAGGCTCTCTCGCCCGCCCCCTTTTCGAAGGAAAAGTCTATGCGACCGTCGCGTTTCGTCTGGCCGATCCTGATCGCGACGCAACTATGCGCCGGACCGGTTTTTGCGATCGCCGCTGCGCCGCCCGAGCGCGTCGGTCCGTCGGCGGAGGCAGCTCTGTCCACTTGCCGCACATCGATCACATTTCCGGGCGGGCGTTCCCCCGGACCGGCAATTCCGATCCGGGCGCTTCGGCTCGGTGCCGTGGTCGTGCGGTCGACGGCTTCCTTCTCAACCGGCGGCAGCGGGACCGCCTATTATGCCGAAATGGCACGTCGAAAGGCTGCGGGCCTGCCATTTGAGCCGGTGCTGGTCGATCCGGCCGTATCGACACCGGCGACCGTGTTCACCACCACCCCGCCGATCAACGCGCAGGCAATGGCGTATCAACGGCTGCGCGTGAAGCAATCCCCCCGCTATGCCGAACAGGGCATGATCTTCGCGCTGTCGGATCGCGCCAATGGCGGCCGCATCGCCTCGGTCGGGCTGACCCTGCAGGCCGCCCCCACTACTCCGCCCAGAACGCGAGTGAGCTTTATATCGCGGCCCAACAGCATATGCGGCCAGCGACCGATCGATATCTATGCCCCCGCCATGTCGGCTGCCCAGGTCACCGCATTATTGCGGCGGAACGGATGTCGTTGGGTCGATCTGAGCGCCTGCAAGCAACGATCGGAGTGGCCCCGCGGCCGCGTCCTGTTCGTCCAGCAATATAGCGGCGGCGGATATGACTATCGCTGGGTCGATTATGATCAGCTTGCCGTGGCCCGATTCCGGACCACGCCGTTCAGCGAATTCCGCCGCTGAACGCCTGCCACGTCCCGGACCGACCGGCTCCAGGGAGAGTCCTGCACTGCAACGAAAAGGGCGCCCGGATCGCTCCGGACGCCCCCAAAATCACGCCGCCTTCGCGCGGCTCGCGCGCTTGCGTTCGTTCGGATCGAGATAGCGCTTGCGCAGACGGATCGAGCGCGGCGTCACTTCGACCAGTTCGTCATCATCGATATAGGCGATCGCCTGTTCCAGCGTCAGCCGCCACGGCGGAGTCAGCCGGATCGCATCGTCCTTGCCGCCCGAAGCACGGAAGTTGGTCAGCTGCTTGGCCTTCATCGGATTGACCTCAAGGTCATCCGTCTTGGCATTCTCACCGACGATCATGCCCTCGTACAGCGCTTCCTGCGGTGCAACCATCAGGATACCGCGCTCTTCGAGCGGACCGAGCGCATAGGCATTGGCTTCGCCCGCGCCGTTGGAGATCAGCACGCCATTCTTGCGGCCTTCGATCTTGCCCTTGTGCGGGCCGTATTTCTCGAACAGCCGGTTCATGATCCCGGTGCCGCGCGTGTCGGACAGGAATTCGCCATGATAGCCGATCATGCCGCGCGACGGCGCGGAGAAGGTGATGCGGGTCTTGCCGCCGCCCGAGGGACGCATGTCGGTCATCTCGGCCTTGCGGATGTTCATCTTCTCGACGACGGTGCCCGAATATTCCTCGTCCACGTCGATGATGACGGTTTCATACGGCTCGGTCTTGGCGCCGGTCTCGTCCTCGCTGAACAACACGCGCGGGCGGCTGATGCCGAGTTCGAAGCCCTCGCGGCGCATCGTTTCGATCAGCACGCCGAGCTGAAGCTCGCCGCGGCCGGCGACTTCGTAGCTGTCACGGTCGGCAGCTTCGGTGACCTTGATCGCGACGTTGGATTCGGCCTCGCGGAACAGGCGGTCGCGGATCATGCGGCTGGTCACCTTGGTGCCTTCGCGGCCGGCCATCGGCGAATCATTGACCGCAAAGCGCATCGACAGTGTCGGCGGATCGATCGGCTGCGCATGCAGCGGCTCGCTCACGCTCGGGTCGCAGATCGTGTTCGACACGGTGGTGGTGGTCAGGCCGGCGATCGAAATAATGTCGCCCGCGCTGGCCACATCGACCGGCACACGCTCAAGGCCGCGGAACGCCATGATCTTCGACGCACGGCCGGTCTCGACGATCTTGCCGTCATTATCCAGCGCGTGGATCGCCATGTTGGTCTTGACCGAGCCCGAGAAGATCAGGCCGGTGAGGATGCGGCCAAGGAAATTGTCGCGGTCGAGCAGAGTGACGAGGAACTTGAACGGACCATTGGGATCGGCGCTCGGCTCGGGCACATGCTTGACGATCGTCTCGAACATCGGGGTCAGCGTGCCTTCGCGCGCATTCTCGTCGGTGCTGGCATAGCCATTGCGACCCGACGCATAGAGTACCGGGAAGTCGAGTTGCTCGTCGGTCGCTTCGAGGCTGACGAACAGGTCGAACACTTCGTCGAGCACTTCCTGGATGCGTGCGTCGCTGCGGTCGACCTTGTTGACCACGACGATCGGACGCAGGCCGAGCGCCAGCGCCTTGCCGGTGACGAACTTGGTCTGCGGCATCGCGCCTTCGGCCGAATCGACCAGCAGGATGACGCCGTCGACCATCGACAGGATCCGCTCCACTTCGCCGCCGAAATCGGCGTGGCCGGGCGTGTCGACGATGTTGATGCGGGTCTTGTGGCCGTGATGATCATCCCACTCGACGCTGGTGCACTTCGCCAGAATCGTGATGCCGCGCTCTTTTTCGAGATCGTTCGAATCCATCGCGCGTTCTTCGATGCGCTGGTTGTCGCGGAACGTGCCGGACTGACGGAACAGCTGGTCGACCAGGGTGGTCTTGCCGTGATCGACGTGCGCGATGATCGCCACATTGCGGAGGCTCATAAGTGTATCCGGTGCTTTGCTTGAAGATGTAGCGCGCGCCGATAGCGCAAATGTTGCGTTGCGAAAAGGGCCGACGTTGCACAGCGCCAAACTGGCGGTGCTCGAACAGGTCGAATTATCGACCGGACAACGGCCTTGGGCAACGGTTCCGGGCGACGCGACCCAGGATCAGCGCGGCGTCCAGTTCTGCCAATTGGCATCGGCCAGCTCGAACTGGTGGCGCAACTCGCGCTGCATCGCTTCGACATCGGCGGCCGTTGCCGGCGCCGGTGCGGCGCCCGCGGCACCAGCCCGGGGGGGCGGCTGGCCCGGCGCGGCCCTGGGCTGCGCGCCCGGATTCGCACCCGCATGCGCGCCCGCCCGCTGGGCGGCGGTCGTTCGGAGGCGCTGCAGATCGGCAAGCGCGATCGTCGCTTGCCGGTTCCACACCTGTACCGCCGTACCGACCGGGATCAGCGCGCCGCCCAGTCCCAGGTCGCAACTATAGCCGCCACGCCGCCCTTCCCACCGCATCGTCCCCGAAATGGTGAGCAGATTGGCCAGCCGCGCCGCCATGCTGACGCCGGCATCGTTCCAGTTCTGCAAATGCGGACGATCGGCCTCCGGCCCGCGAAACGCCCCGGAATTGATCCCCGCCGTACGCAGGGCGTCCCAGAAGCGCTGCGATTCCGCCGCACGCACCTTGTCGAGCTCGTGCAACCACCAGGTCTCGTTGGTGACCACGCTGCCAGTGGCCTGCAGCCATCTCAGGCCCTGGAACCCCAGATCGACCGCCATGCCGAAATTATGGTTGCTCTCGCCGGGCCCGGCATTGGTCACGCCGCGCCCACTGGTGCGCAGATCATATTGCGCCTGGAAGGTTCGCCGGTCGCCTTGCGGACAGACCCCGATCGCGACGCCGTGATCGGTATGCATGCGGTTTATCGTGGCGTTGACCCGGGTGCGGAACGCATTGGTGAACGTCATGGTCGCCGCCGCGGAGAGCTTCGCCTGAAGCTGCGCCGCGGTCGCCGCGACATAGACCGTCCGGCCACCGATCAACACGCGCATATCGGCGAATTCGGTCGGTACCTTCTCGAGCAGCTTGGCCCATGTCGCATCGCCCGCCGCGACTTGCCCGGCGGTCGCACGCGGATTGGGTGCAACCGCGAGGCCGTTGGCCGTGACGAAGACATGATCGGCCTGGAACGCCGCGATCGCGGCCAGCGTGCCCGGTCCGGCGGAACCGTCATAGCTGGCAAGATAGGGCCCCGCGGCGCGGTCGGTCGCCGCAGCGCGCTGCGTCTTGACCAGGATCGCCTGGACCAGCGCCACATCATTGATGGCGTTGGCGCCGCCGCTACCGACCGTGCCGCTGATCAATTGCATTGCTGTCTCCCATCGCAAACGACACGCTATTCGTAACAGGCAAAGGGCAGTTCAGAGTCCCGGGTCGCGCCGGCCTTGCCGTTCAGCAAGGTCGCTTTGAGGGTGATCGTCCGGCAGCCGGTATCGGCCAGCCAGAAACCGATATGAGTCGTGCCGTCGGCCGCCACCGGCCCGATTTTCGATGTGCGGTCGAGCAGGATCCGCGCGACGGGCTTGCCGCGCGTCCTGGGGCCGGCTTCGCTGGCGACGAGCCGGACTTGCGCGGCATCGGGGATCGGCATGTCCTTCCCGAAATCGACCCGCACCACGACCAGGGTCGAAACCGAAGCCTGGTCGCCGGCCGGAACATTGCCGAGCGGGGTACCCGCCGCGAGCACATCCGGCGACAGCGCGCCGGTCCTGCTGTTGAACAGGAATGCCTGGAACCCGGCGATTTGCGGCGCGGGTCCGGCATGAACGGCGCCGGGCAACGCCATCGCCGCCATGGCAAACGCCATTGTCGGCAAATAGAGTCGAGAGCGATTCGGGGCCATCACGCAATTGCCTCCATCTCTTGAGCGCAGGAAGCCAGTCGATCACCCGCCTGTCAACAGTGATATCAAACTGTTACATCCATTTCCTGCTGCAGGTGTCGGCGCGCGGACTAGCGGCGGCGCTTCACAATATTGTCATCAACCGTCCGCCGGTTCGCGACAGCCCGAGCGAATCTCGGCGGAATTTGGGTTGAGCCGCCAAGGTCCGGCATACGGAGGCGCGCATCCTGTTTTACGCCGCAACACAGGGGCAGTCATCCCGCCGCCGATGCTGTATCGTCAGCCGAGATTGACGCCGCCGACCCTGATGACCGCCCAGCTTGCCAAAAGAGACAAGCGTATTACATCGTTAATACAGTTGAACGTAATCGCGTTCGGCGGCATCTAAGGCACGACACGTGACGCTGGAGAAGAGCATGGCCACCGCAACTGATACCCAGGCCCCCGACCTGGTGCTGACCCCGCCCGATCCCGTCCCGGTGATCGCGGCCGAAAAGGCGGTCGGCCTGGTGCCGGTCGATGCGGGCACGCGCACGCAATTGCAGACGCGCGTCGACACGTTCATCGACGATCTGATCGCGCAGGACGTCAATTCGCCCGAATTCGGCAAACGCGTCGATGCGATCAGCGCGATGGGCCAGAAGGAAATCCGCGAGGCCGCCGGCCAGTCGAACCGCTTTCTCGATCGCCCGACCAAGGCGATGGATCAGGAAAGCGGCGTCGGCAAGGACCTGGCCGAGTTGCGCCGCACGGTCGAGGATCTCGACCCGGGCCGGCGCGGCAATCTGACCGCGCCGCGCAAGATCTTCGGGATCCTCCCCTTCGGCAACAAGATGCGCAATTATTTCGACGGCTATAAATCGTCACAGACGCACATCGCCTCGATCCTCAAGTCGCTCGGCAGTGGCAAGGATGAGCTGCTGATGGACAATGCCGCGATCGACGTCGAGCGCGCCAATCTGTGGACCGCGATGGGGCGGCTCGAACAGATGATCATGCTGTCCAAGACGATGGACGAAAAGCTCGAGGACAAAGCCAACGAGCTCGATCACACCGACCCGGCCAAGGCCAAGGCGATCCGCGAGACCGCGCTCTTCTATGTTCGCCAGCGGACGCAGGATCTGCTGACTCAGATGGCGGTGACGGTGCAGGGCTATCTCGCGCTCGACCTGGTCAAGAAGAACAATGTCGAGCTGGTGAAGGGCGTCGATCGCGCCTCGACCACCACGGTCTCGGCGCTGCGGACCGCCGTGACGGTGGCGCAGGCGCTGACCAACCAGCGCCTCGTGCTCGAACAGATCACCGCGCTCAACACCACCACCGCGGGGATCATCGATTCGACCGGCAAGCTGCTCAAGAGCCAGACCGCGCAGATCCACGAACAGGCGGCGGCCTCGACCATTCCGCTCGAAACGCTGCAGCGCGCGTTCCAGAACATCTATGACACGATGGACGCGATCGACACGTTCAAGCTGAAGGCGCTCGACTCGATGAAGACCACGGTCAATGCGCTCGGCACCGAAGTCGAAAAGTCGAAGGGCTATATCGCGCGGGCCGAAGGCCAGTCGCAGAATAGCGGATCGGGCGGCGAGACGTTCAAGCTCGAGGCTCTGTAATAATGAAGGTTGCAGCATGACCGACGTCGATCGCCAGATCGCGCGCAGCACCGAATATCTCGACCGCACGCGCGAGCGGTCGGCGGCATTGTCGGCGCGGCGGCGCAAACGCCAGGGTACCGAGATCATGACCCGGCTGGGCCGGATTGCAGCGGCCGATGCCGTGATCCTGATCGCGGCGGTGGTCGTCGGCTGGATCGTGCCGCTCGGCATCGGCGGCGCGATGCTGGTGATGGCGGCGCTGATCGCGGCGACCTTGCTGTTCGCAATCTTCCCGACCGTACCCGAGGTGAAGCCGGAAACCTTCGGCCAGACGCCGCTCAAGCTGCTGCCGATGAAGACCGAGCAATGGCTCGAATCGCAGCGCCCCGCCCTGCCCGCACCGGCCCAGACGCTGGTCGACGGGATCGGCGTCCGGCTGGAGGCGCTCACGCCACAGATGGTCGACCTCAACGAGCAGGAACCGGCTGCGGCGGAAGTGCGCAAGCTGATCGGCGAACAATTGCCCGAATTGCTCAAGGGCTATTCCAGGGTGCCCCAGGCGCTGCGCGGCATCGAGCGCAATGGCAAGACGCCCGACCAGCAGCTCGCCGACGGGCTGAAGGTGATCGACGAGCAGATTGCCGGCATGTCGGCGCAACTGGCCGAGGGCGACCTCAATTTGCTGGCGACGCGCGGGCGGTTCCTGGAGATCAAGTATCGCGAGGACGGGTTGGGGAGCTGACGCCCGATGGTCTGGGTGCTCTACGACAAGGGATTGCCTGTCACGCGTCCCGACAGGTCCGGCAGGAATCTGACGATCCGCAGCATTTCGGGCGGCCGCGACGATTTCGGCCACGCGGCATTCCGCGTCAGCGATGGCGAATTCATCTTCAGGTTCGATATGGGGCGTGCCTACACCCGCCCATTGACCATTGAAGAACGTGCGGCCCATCCGGACCGCGACCTGGCTTGCGTTTGGCAAATCGTGGATCACGGCCTCACCTCGGACCAGCGCCAAACCGTGCTGGAATGGCTGCAAGCGGAAGAAGATGATTCCGTGATGGATCTGCAGCTCAGCACCGGCAAGAGGCGTGAGCATGGCCTGGTATTTCTCGAATCTGTCAGTGGTATCGATGGATATTGAAGCCGGTTTTTGACCCAAAAACATTCGCCCCACCTAATTCCCGGAAGCGCCACCGCCCTTCAGATCGCCGCCGATCGCATCGGCATAAGCCTCGCCCTCGAGCGCCAGTCGCGCCCGCCCCTTCGCCGCCGTCGCATCCGCAGGCCGCCCGAGATAGCCCGACGGCGTGATCGACCGGGCGGTGTCCCCGCCCTTGCGCCAGCCGGCAAGCTGGTCCGGCGTCAGGTCGGTCGGCGGCAGCGCCCTGGCAATGTCCTGCTTTACCAACTCGGGGGCTAGGTCGAGCATCGCCGAGGTTTCCATCTCGCCGGCATGGAGATCCGGTTCGCCGGCCGGCGGGGCGGGCCATGCCGCGAAGAGTGCGCCGGACTGGCCGGACACGAGCTCAAGCCGCTTGCCGAGCGGCGCCGGGACCACGAAGCGCGCCTCGATGATCTTCTCGTCATTCGCCCGCTTCACCGCCGCGGCGATCGTCCCGGCGTGAGCGGCATCGAAATGCCCGGTGACGCAGTAGATCCGTTTGATTCCGGCCTTCGCCATGCTGCGGAACACGTCCAGCATCAATTCGGTCATCACTTCCGGGCGGATCGTGATCGATCCCGCAAACGCGCCGGTGACATTGTTCACGCCCCAATAATAGGGCGGCACGGTGACGCTCGCCACGCCACGCCGGTCGAGCGCCGCTGCTGCGATCCGCAACTGTCCCGACGGCACGACGACATCGGTCATCAGCGGCAAATGCGGCCCATGCTCCTCGATCGCGCCAAGCGCCCATAAGGCGATCGCGCCGCGTGACGCCTTCGCTTCCAGATCCTTGTAGGAATCCGCCGCGATCGTCCCGGCAAGCGGCGAACTCCGCGACGGCGCGCGCGCGACCGCTATCGTCGATGTGACGGCCGCCAGCATCACGGCGAGGATGCCGCAAACCCCATATCGGCGCATATTCTGACCCCTACTGACACGCATCGGACATCCGCCGCTACCATAGGGCGCCATGGCGGTGACAGCGCGATAGCCGCTTTATTCCATGGACGGGTGGCGCGATCCGACAGCCGGAGCCGATCCGCGCGCCGATGAGACTCCGTGCGGCAAGGCATCCTCGGTGTCGCCATGCTCGATCAGTGGTGCGATCCGATCCGCCAGATATCGCGCGGCGGTCATGCTGAGATGGTGCTCGTCGAACAGGATCGGCTTCCCGTCCAACGTGACTCGGCAGTGTGCCGCGTCGCAAAAATAATCGCTTGGCCAGATGACCTTCGCACCCTTCGCCTGCAGAACGCCGAGCATCGCGATGACCTGCTTTTGCCGCTCAAGATAGTCGCTTCTGGGAACGAGATAGTGACCGGAACGCGCCAGCCGTCTTGGCACGTTGCGGGTATTTTCCCCAGGCGTCGGGCCGATAATGACCACTGACTTTCCCGCCCCGACCAACATGTCCACGGTTTTGACGAAGCCCGGCTGAAATCCGGGGACCTTCAGATACGCGGTGTAGTGAGCGACGATGACGACGTTATGGATTTCCGGATGATCGATCAGGTAGCGCGCGACGAGCGCGTTGTGCGCCGTGCAGTCCGGCCTGCCCGGTTGGTCGAAATCAAGCGCGGGCGGGCATGATGAATAGGTGATCGACCGCAAAGGGTGCGCGGCGTTGCCGAGCGCGACGGCGAGTTCGAGGCCGTGACTATCCCCCCACAGCGCCTTGGTGGCGGTTTTCCCGCCAAACACGCACGCGCGCGCCGGGTCGGCGGTTCCGGTCACGGAAAGACAGGCCTCCCGCTTTGAGCTGAAATCATACTGGCCATCGTCGAACGCAAGCAGTTGGGGTGAAAAGCGCGACCGCAGACCATTGGAATATTGGTAGGAAAAGCCCCAGCCCAACAGGATGGCGGCACCGACGGTTGCCAGCCTGTAGATACGCTGCCGGGAAAACAGGCTGCGATTGCGGAACGGCGTTTCGACAAAGCGGTAGGAAAGATACCCTGCGGCAATCGACAGCAGCACGATCGCAATGGCCGGCCCGATCCGCCCGTCGAGCAGACCGAGATCGCGCCCGAACACGATCAGCGGCCAGTGCCAGAGATACAGCGAATAGGAGATCAGCCCGATAAAGGTGAGTGGCCTGAGCGACAGCAGCCGGGCCGTCGCCGTTCCTTCGCCATAAGCGATGACCAGCGCTGATCCGGCCACCGGCAGCAGCGCCGCGGTTCCGGGGAACCGTGTCTCGCTGTTGAACAGGACGATTGCCGCAATGATCAGCGCGATGCCCGCACCGGATAGCGCAGCCCGCCAAAAAGCCGGCGCGATCTTCGGCACGGCGCCCAATGCGATGAGCGATCCGGCGAGCAATTCCCAGGCGCGCGTCGGGATCAGATAGAATGCCGCCGATCCCCCGATCGGCGTGATGTAGATGCACGCGGCGAGCGACAGCCCCGCACAAAGCGCGATGACCTGGCGGGCATATCGGGGCGCGAAGCGCAGGATCAGGAACAACAGGACCGGGAAAATGATGTAGAATTGTTCTTCGATTCCAAGCGACCAGGTGTGGAGCAGTGGTTTTTCGTCCGCCGCGCCGTCAAAATATCCCGATTGCTTGTAGAAGACGAAGTTCGAGACGAACACGACGGTCCCAACGACGCTGGCCCCGAAATCGGGCAATTCGCTGGGCAACAGCAGGAAATAGGCGGCGGCGAGCGAAAACAGCAGCATGCCGGCCAGCGCGGGAAAGATCCGCCGGATGCGCCGCTCGTAAAAATCGGCATAGGAAAAACGCCGGGCCGACAAATCACGCGCAATGATCGCGGTAATCAGGAAGCCCGAGATGACAAAAAACACGTCGACGCCGATGAAGCCGCCGGAAAAGCCGGGAATGCCGGCATGGAAAAATGTGATCGGCAGCACCGCGAGCGCGCGCAACCCATCGATGTCCTTGCGATAGCTGCGCATCATTTGCCCCCACGAGCCGACACCCTGTCGATTTCCCGAAAGTGGCGCAATCCCGCCCGGCGGTCATCGGCCACCGACCCGGTTGCGGACGCTTCTTCAGCCCTCAGCAATCGAACGAATGACCCGCGCCGGATTCCCGCCGACAAGGCTGTTCGCGGGGACGTCCCTGGTAACGACCGAGCCCGCCGCCACGACCGAATTTTCGCCCACCGTCACTCCGCCGATGATCATCGCGCCGGCGGCGATCCACACGTTTCGCTCGATCACGATCGGCTTGGCGATCACGGCAGCACGCCGCTGCGACGGTTCGATAGGATGGCCCGAGGTGATGATGCTGACGTTCGGCCCGATCATCACGTCATCGGCAATGTCGATCCCGCCAAGGTCGTACATGGTGCAATTCTGGTTGATGAACACATTGCGCCCAACGCGGATATTCTCCCCGCCAGTGGTGTAGAATGGCGGGATCAGCGAAAAGCCCTCGTCCAGCGTATTGCCGGTCAAGTCGCCGAACATGGCCCGGACCTCGTCCGCATCGTCGAACGTCAATCGGTTGAGAACCGGGGTGATCGCCATCGCCCGCTTGACGCTGGCCACCATCGCCGCTGATTCCGGCGTTCGTCGGGGGATGATCCTGGTGCCGTCCTCATTCGACATGCGGTATTTTCCTCAGGCTGCGGTTGAGCGTGTGTTTCGGCGCGCAGGGGCGGCACCGAAAGCTGCCGAGCGTAGCCGCAAAGCAGCAGAACTGGAATCGCCCCAATAACAGAGGTTCGGTCCATCGGCGGTGGGCGCTGGGTAATGATCGATTGCGTTAACGCCGAGTTCGCGGCTGGACGGACCGATCTGGCGTCTGTCCGGGCTGCCGTCCTCTGGTGCGGAAGGCTCTGCCCGGCAAGACGTAGGGGCCCCGGGTTGTTGCGAGCACCCGCGGCAGCTCGCTGCAGGAGGCCATGAACGGTTTTCGGGTCGATTTTATTTCCCTGCCAGTCCAGAACGGAAATCGGAATGACAAGAAGCGAACGCCTGCTTGGGCTGTTGCAGGAGCTGCGGAACAGACGCCTGCCGGCGACGGCCATGACATTGGGCGCCATCTTTGGCGTGAGTGAACGCACGATCTACCGCGACATCGCGACGCTCAATCGACAAGGCGCAGTGATCGACGGCGCCGCAGGCCTTGGATATGTCCTGCGCGACGATTTCTTTATTCCGCCGCTCGCGTTCGACGCGGGCGAGGCGGCCGCCATCCTGCTCGGACTACGCTTCGTGCTCCGTCGCGGAGACGGGGCGCTCGCTGCATCGGCTGCCTCGGCCCGCAGCAAGCTGGCCGCCGTGCTGCCGGCTTTGTTCGACGACGCCGCATCGGCCGCCTGTCCTCTGCTGGTCGCGCCACCGACCGACCAGCAGACAATGGCGCTCGGCATCGTCCGCGACGCCCTCGCGCGCGAGCGAAAACTGCGGATCCACTATGTTTCCCTCAATGGTGGTCGCAGCGAAAGGATCGTGTGGCCCGTCGCCATCGGCTGGTTCGATGAAGTGGAACTGCTCGCCGCATGGTGCGAGACGCGCGCGGCCTTTCGCAACTTTCGGATCGACCGGATCGGCAAAGCCGAGACTGTCGACGAACGGCCACCGCGTTCGCGCCGGCTGTTGCTTGGCGACTATCGCGCGCTGGAGCCGTTCATCGCGCTGTGACGCTCCTGACAGGAACTGTCAGCCCGAAATGGTATTTCGTCCCGGCAGTCAGTCAGGAGATGAGCATGTATGTGATCATGGGCGGTAGTGGCCATGTTGGTTCGGCCCTTGCAGAGACTTTGTTGAAACGTGGTGAGGCAGTGACAATTGTCACGCGCGACGCCACACATGGCAGCAGCGCCGCCGGACTGGGAGCCGAAACCGCCGTCGCCGACGTCAACGACGTGGAATCGCTGCGCGCCGCGTTCCGGCTTGGGCGTCGCGCGTTTCTGCTGAACCCGCCGGCCGAGATCACGACCGACACCGACGTCGTCGAGCGCGAAACGGCCGCGAAGATCGTCGCGGCACTCGCAGGGTCCGGGCTCGAAAAGGTCGTCGCCGAGTCCACCGCCGCTGCACAGCCGGGCGAGCGAATTGGCGACTCCAACACGCTGTGGGAACTCGAGGAGGGCCTGCGCGCACAGCCGATACCAGCAGCGATCAATCGCGCAGGTTACTATATGAGCAACTGGGATGCCCAGCTCGAGGGCATCCGGAAGACGGGCAAGCTGCAGACCAACTTCCCCGCGGACTTCGAGATCCCGATGGTGGCGCCACGCGATCTTGGCGTGATCGCGGCCGAGCGCCTGACGTCGCCCATCGACGACGATGGCGTCCGCTTCATCGAGGGACCTAAGCGTTACTCGTCGGCGGATGTCGCCAAGGCCTTCGCGGCCGCGCTTGGACGAGAGGTCGAAGTCGTCGTCACCCCGCGCGAGCAGTGGGTCGCCACCTATCTCAAGCTCGGCTTCTCCCAGCCTGCTGCGGAATCCTACTCACGCATGACCGGACTCGCACTCGACAAGGGCTTCCATCTGGTCGACTCCATCCATGGACCGACGACGCTCGAACGTTACATACGCGACCTCGTCGACCGGCAGCCGGGGTGACGGGCTCAGGCGCCGGGCCAGGAAAGGCCCGGCGCTTCCCCCTCACTAATACGCCTGCCGCGTCGCCCAGCTGCGTATCGCCGTCATGAGATAATCGGCGAACCCGGGTTCGATCGACTCATATCGGGCGCGGAAGTCGGCATGCTCATAGACATCGGCAAGCTCGGCATAGGCCGGCGGCGTCGCTTCCCTGCCCCAGCTCGATCCGACCCAGGCGCGATGACGTTCGATCAGCGGATCGAGCGTCGCCGCCTGCGGCGAGACGCCGTGGCGCAACGCGTCGGCCAGTGCGGTCTCGATGCTTTCGAGTGCCTTCATCGACGCGGCGCGCGCCGCCTCGGTCTGGTCCGCCATCGCCGTCCGGCTCGCCTCGATATGCGGCGTCACCCCGGATCCATAACGTTCGACCAACCAGCTTCCGTATTCGGCCTGTTTCTCGGGTGAAACGACACCCGAATATAGTTCCGCGTCCGTCATGGCGCATTCTCCCTTCAATCGGGCGATCGTGCGGTCGATCGTCCTGACCATCCCGGCGTAGCGCTCCGCTTGCTCTTCAAGCCGCTCGCGTTGCTTTTGCAGCGTGGCAAGGCGGTCGAAATCCCGCGCATCGAGGATCGCGCCGATCTGCGACAGCGGAATATCGAGCGCGCGGTGAATGAGGATCTGCTGCAAGCGCAACAATTCCTCTTCGCCATAATAGCGGTAACGGTTACTGCCGGTAGACGCGGGCTTCAGAAGGCCGATATCGTCATAATGGTGCAGTGTCCGGACGGATATGCCGGACAATCGCGCCAATCTGCTGACGGTATAGCTTTTCATTTCCGATCCTTTGTCTCCGCGGGATCGCGATATAGTCCCTCACGTCGCGTAAGGGTCAACAGGTCGATCATCGGCAATGGTCATTATCTGAATCAGCGATGCCGCGCTCGATTCAACACCCCCGCCCGCGCCAAAAATGCCGCTCGCTCCCTGTTACTCTCGCTGTTAATTGGCTTTAACAGGGAGACTCCCGCGCTGTGCCGGGTGATGCAAGCGGGAGACGAGACATGCAGCGATCCTGGTCGAGTTTGCTGGCGCTTCTGATGAGTTGCGCCACGATCGCGTCACCGGCTCCTGCCGAGCTCTCCCGGCCGTCAGCGCAAGCCGATCCGGCAGTCGGATTGTCACTGACGCCGTGTCGCGTCGCGCGGCCCAGCGGCTCGGATGCGACCGGCGGTCCCGGGCGGGACGCGAAATGCGGCATCTTCACCGTACCGGAAAACCGGCAGACAGGCGGACGAACGCTACCGCTGCGGGTGATCGTGCTCCCGGCCAGCTCGGGCAAGGTCCGGGAACCGATCTTCGTGCTGGGCGGCGGCCCCGGCCAGGCCGCGACCGAGCTCGCATCCGATTACAAGGCGGGACAGTTCGCCGATCATGATCTGGTCTTCATGGATGTACGCGGCACCGGCGAGGGTCATGCGCTCGACTGTCCCGTCGGTTCGGACGAGGCGCCGGCAGGCTATCTCGAGCCCTTTCTGGCGGCGGGCGCCGGTCTCGCCGCCTGTCGTGACGAGCTGCAGCGGCACGCGGATCTAACGCAATATACCACCATGGCCGCGATGCGTGATCTGGACGATCTCCGGCAGGCGATGGGCTTCAAGACAATCAATATCGACAGCGGATCCTATGGCACGCGCGCGGCGCTGATCTACATCCATATGTTTGGCGATCATGTGCGCGCGGCCGTGCTGAACGGTTCGGTGCCGGTGGACAATCGCGCGCCGCTCTATCATGCGGCCGCCGCGCAGCGTGCCTTTAATCTCCTTGTCCGGCAATGCGCCGCCGAGGCCCCCTGTCATGCCGCTTACCCTCATATCAGCGACGATCTCCGGACTGTCTTGCATCGGCTCCGCACCAGGCCCGAGCGGGTGACCATCCCACATCCAGTCACGCACGCGCCCTTGCAGGTCAGCCTCTCCGCATCGGGTTTCGCCGATGCGCTTCGCGTCATGCTCTATTCGGCGGAGGCGGGCCGGCGGGTGCCGCGCCTGCTCCGGGATGCCCGGGCCGGAAATCTTGCGCCGTTCGCCGAAGCCGCCATGCAGAGCAGCCGCGGCCTTGCCAAAAGCGTTCGCACTGGCCTGCTCCTCTCCTTTACCTGCGCCGAGGATGTCCGGCGCATCCGGCCGGAGGAGGTCGCGCGCGCGACGAAGGGAAGCTTTATCGGCGACCAGCGTGTCAGAAGTCAGATGGCGGCATGCGCGGTCTGGCCCAGACCGCCCGTTCCGAAGGAATATTATGCGCCGGTCAAATCGAATGTCCCGGTGCTGATTATCTCGGGTGAGGTGGATCCGGTGACGCCGCCACCCTGGGGCGATCTGATGCTGCGCTCTTTTCCCAATGGCATTCATGTCGTCCTGCCGGCCGGACATACGCCCTATAATGACTGCACGGTCGCGCTCTCGACCAGCCTCTATGCCGCCGGCACCGCCAGGGGGCTCGATACCGGCTGCGTGTCTGCACTGCGCTATCCGCCCTTCACCCTGCCGGGATGAGCCAGGGCAATCCTATTTGGACAGTGCCCTGGCCCGCTCGCCCAGCCGCTCGACTGCGGCGGCATGGATCCCCGGGGTGGTCGCCAGCACGCCGAATGCCTGCGCGCTCGGCGTATTGAATTTGAGCTTCTGGCCCAGCGCGTCGCTGACCGTCGCGCCGGCCTCGGCCGCGATCAGCACCGCCGCCGCGACATCCCATTCATTGCCCCAGCGCAGCGTCGCGACGAGATCGGCCTGGTCGGCGGCGACCATCGCGATGCGGAGTGCAATCGAATTGGGCTTGTCGACCGCGACCAGATCGCTGTCGACCTTGGGCAGCGTGTCGGTCGGCACGCGCGATCCGGGAAAGTCGGTACGGGTGCCGGCATGGATCGCCACACCGTTGAGCGTCGCGCCCTTGCCTGCCTCGGCGCGCCACACTTCCTCGCGTGCGGGCGCATCGAGCACGCCGATCACCGGCTGGCCTTGCTCGATCAGCGCGATCGACACGGCCCAGCCGGCGCGACCACGAATATAGTCGCGCGTGCCGTCGATCGGATCGACCACCCACAGGCGGTCGCATGCCAGGCGATCGTGATTGTCGACCGTCTCTTCCGACAGCCAGCCGGCGTCGGGCAGCAATGCTTCGAGCCGCTGGCGGATCAGGACATTGACCTCCAGATCGACTTCGCACACCGGATTGCCGGGCGCCTTTTCCCAGCGCTTGAAGTCGGTGCGCCATTTGGCGAACGCGAACGCGCCGGCCTCCGCCGCGATGGCCGCGATCTGGTCGGCCAAAGCTTCGTGAACGCGCCTGTCAGGCACCGGCCACCGTCATCCCGTCGATGCGGATCGTCGGCACATTGCTGCCGTAGCGGAATTCGAGATCATTGGCCGGGGTCAGCGCCAGGAACATATCCCTGAGATTGCCCGCAATGGTGAACTCCGCCACAGGCCCGGCAATCTCGCCGCCCTCGATCAGGAAACCGGCCGCGCCACGGCTGTAATCGCCGGTCACGCCGTTGACGCCCATGCCGATCAATTCGGTGACGTAGATGCCGTGCGCGACATCGGCGATCAGCGTCTCGGGCGGGGTGCTGCCGGCCGCCATGAACAGGTTGCTCGTCGCCACACCGGGATTGCCGCCGACGCCGCGCGCGGCGTGGCCGGTCGGCTCGAGCCCGAGCTGCCGCGCCGACGCGCTGTCGAGCAACCAGGTTTCGAGCATGCCGTCGGACACGAACTCGGTCGGCGAAACCGGCAGGCCTTCGCCATCGAACGGGCGCGAGCGCAGGCCATGCGGGCGGTGCGGATCGTCGGCAATGATCACGCCGGGGGCGAAGATGCGCGTGCCGAGCGCGTCGAGCAGGAAGCTGGTCTTGCGCGTGATCGCCTGGCCCGAGATCGCGCCGATCAGATGGCCGAGCATGCTGGAGCCGATGCGCGGATCGAAGATGACCGGCATCGCGCCGCTCTTCACGGTCGCCGGATTGGCGCGGGCGACAGCGCGTTCGCCGGCGCGCGCGCCGACCGTCGCGGCATCCTCCAGCCGAACCCGGTGACGCGCGCCATGATGCGCGTAATCGCGCACCATCGCCCCGCCCTCGCCCGCCAGCACGCTGGCGGAAATGCCATAGCCGGTCGCGGCATAGGCCGCCGCGAAACCATGGCTGGTGGCGAGCGCCCAGATCGAGCGCGAGGCGCTGGCACCGCCGCCTTCGCTGTTCGACACGCCCGGCACCGCGCGGGCGGCGTCTTCGGCGGCCAGCGCCGCGGCCTTGAGTTCGGGCGGCGTGACCTCGCCGCCATCGTCGAGATCGAGCTGCGGCGCATTGCCGCGCATCAGCCGGTCCGCCGGCGCGAGCCCGGCCCAGGCATCTTCCGGGGCTTCGCGCGCCATCGCCACGGCGCGGTCGACCAGCGCCTTCAGCGCATCGGCCGACAGGTCGGAAGTCGAGACGCTGGCCGAGCGCTGGCCGACAAAGACGCGCAAGCCGAGCTCGGCGCTTTCCGACCGGCCGACATCTTCGAGCGCGCCAAGGCGAACGGAGACGTCGAGCGCCGTATCGGCGGCATAGACGGCATCGGCGGCATCTGCTCCGGCGGCTTTGGCACGGGCGACGATGTCAGCGGCGCGGTCGCGCGCCTGATCGGTGGTCAGCATCGGGCGGACTTAGGTGGAGGGGAGCGTTGGCGCAACCACCACGCGCACCACGGCGCGCAGCTTGAAGCCGGTCCGGCAGATCGAGCCGGTCCGGCGCGCTCTTTCGCGGGGCACCGGAATGATCCCGCCCGGCCGCTCTTATTGGCCGCCGCGCGCATTCGCTATCGTCGGGGATAGAGTTGGGATCCGCAATTGACCTGTCGTCGGAGACGCGCTAGCCAACGGAACATAGCGGAAACATCAGGAGCGGACCATGACCTATGCCGGTAGCTGCCATTGCGGCGCGGTGACGTTCGAAGTCGAGGGCGATGCGCCGACCACCGCGATGAGCTGCAACTGTTCGCATTGCCGCCGCAAGGGCCTGTTGCTGGACTTCGTACCGATCGACCAGTTCCGCGTCACCGCCGGCGAAGAAGTGACCAGCGAGTGGCTGTTCAACAAGCACAATATCGAACACCGCTTCTGCGAAACCTGTGGCTGCCAGCCCTTCGCGACCGGCACCGGACCCGGCGGCGCACGCATGGCGGCGATCAATCTACGCTGCGTCCCGTCGATCGACCTCGACACCCTCACGCTGAAGAAGATCGACGGCGCGAGCTTTTAGGGTGATATCGGACTAGGCAGAATTTCTCCCCTTCCGTTCGAAACGAACGGGGAGTGGTGGATCAGGTCAATTCGAGATCGCCCCAGCCGGGGCGTCCACGCTCACAGCGTCGATGCCGTCCCCACCACGAAGCAGGCGCCGAACACCAGCAACCCTGCAAACCGATTGCTGCGGAACCGATGCAACGCGCCCGCGCCGTCGGCTGGGTCAAGCGTCATGATCTGCCACGCGAAGTGCAGCGCCACCGGCAGCAACGCGGCGAGCGCCAGCAGGTCCGGCCGGATCAGCCAGATCGCCCCACCCCACAGCGCCAGCGCGACCGCATAGAAACCGGCGACACCCGGACGCACCCGGGTGCCCATGCGCAGCGCGGAGGACCGCACCCCGATCAGCGCATCATCCTCGCGATCCTGCAGCGCATAGATCGTGTCATAGCCGATCACCCAGGCGATCGACCCGGCATAGAGCAATAGGCCCGGCACGGTGAGCATGCCAGCGATCTGGCTCCAGCCGACCAAAGCCGCCCAGGAGAAGACGATACCGAGCCAGGCCTGTGGCCACCAGGTGATGCGCTTCATGAACGGATAGGCGGCAACCGGCGCCAGGCTGAGCGCCGCGACCACGGCCGCATAAGGGCGGAGTTGCAGCAGCACGACGAGCCCGATCAGGCACAGTAGCACGAGCCACGTCCAGGCCGCCCTGAGCGACACCGCACCACTTGCCAGCGGCCGGCTGCGCGTGCGCGCGACCTGCTTGTCGAGATCGCGGTCGACAATGTCGTTATAGACGCACCCCGCCCCACGCATCGCGATCGCGCCGAGCAGCAGCCACAGGATCAAATCCCAGCGCGCGATCGCCCCGCCGGCCAGCGCGACCGCCCAGGCCCCGGGCCAGAACAGCAGCCACCAGCCGATCGGCCGGTCGAAACGGGCAAGCAGCGCGAACGGCCGGATCGCGGCGGGCAGCGCGCCGACCAGGCCGCGATGCTCGGTGTCAGGCGTGAGTTCGGCGGGAGACATACGGCGTGTCTAGACCATGCGCCGCGATCGGCAACAGGCTTACACGATCAACGCGCCTTGGGAAACGGATCGGCTTCCGTGTCGGCCGTCGCCTTCTCCTCACGCACCAGATCGGCGGCATGTTTGGTCAGGCTTACCGGCGCGCCGAGCGCAGTCTTCGACCATGGGTTGGAGCGCGCGCAGTAACCCGACATATCACCGCACTGACGGATTTCCCCGGTTTCGCTGTCGACCACCACGATGATGGTCGAGTCGTCAGCAAGAGTCGGAGCGGCCACGTCAACCGGCTTGTCCTTAGGCGGATCGGCAAGCTTCAACTTGGGCCAGAGCGGGCCGGCGTTGTAGAGACCAATTCCGACATAGCGGCCACGGTTCGGCTGGCTGGCCGCATACCCGGTTTGCTCTTGCTGCGCCTGACAGCCGGCCAGCGCCAGCATCAACGGGACTGCGAGACATGGCGCTTTCAATCTTGCCCCCTGCGATCGACTAGTCCTTATCATATCGGAACAGTGCGGATTTCAAAGCGCTCGTTATCGCCGCGCCTCAGTCGCCATGCGCACCGCGAGACCGCCAAGCATTGTCGCCATGATCCAGCGCTGCACGGTCGCCCAGCGCGGACGCCCGGCCAGGAAGGTGGCGATCGAGCCGGCCATCAATGCGACGATCGCATTGACGCTGACGCTCGCCACGATCTGCACCGATCCCAGCACCAGCGACTGGACCAGCACGCTGCCGCGATGCGGGTCGATGAATTGCGGCAGCAGCGAAAGGTACATCACCGCGATCTTCGGATTCAACAAATTGGTGACGAAGCCCATGGCGAACAGGCGGCGCGGGCCATCGACCGGCAGGTCGCGCAGCTGAAAGGGCGATCGGCCACCGGGCCGGATCGCCTGCCAGGCAAGATAGAGGAGATACAGCGCGCCACCGATACGCAAAGCGTCATAGGCAAAGGGCACCGCCATCATGAACGCGGTGATGCCAAACGCCGCGCACAGCATGTAGAACAGAAAACCAAGCGCGACGCCGCCAAGCGAAATGAAGCCTGCCTTGGGTCCCTGCCCGATCGAACGCGAAATCAGATAGATCATGTTCGGCCCCGGCGTCAGGGCCATGCCCAAAGCGAGCAGAGCAAAAGCGAGCAAGCTGGCGGTGGTCGGCATGGACGGCTCCCCTTGTTTGCCGTCGTCTCTAGCCCTCGCCCGACACAGGCGCGACCGACCTTCGCTTTTGCCCGTGCAAGCGGCGCTTGGTCCTTTGCAATATCCATGGGGTGACGGCGCCGCGCAGCATGGCTAGGACGACTCCATGCCCGCTACCCCCGCCTGGCCGCCGCAATCGACGCCGCGCCTGTTCGTTGAGGCCGAACTCGCGCCCGGGCCAATCCGCATCGACGGGCCGCAAGCGCATTATCTCGCTTCGGTCATGCGCATGAAGGTCGGCGATCCGGTCAAATTGTTCGACGACAGGACCGGCGAATGGCTCGGCGTGGCCAGCGCGGTCGGCAAGCGCGACCTGATGCTCGACGTGACCGAACGCCTGCGCGAGCGCGAGGCGGTGCCCGATCTCTGGTTGTGCATGGCGCCGCTGAAGAAAGGCCGGATCGACTGGGCGATCGAGAAGGCGTGCGAGCTGGGCGTCGCGCGGATCGTGCCGGTACCGACACGGCGCACGGTGGTCGACCGGCTTAATCTCGACCGGCTGCGCGCGCACATGATAGAAGCCGCCGAGCAATGCGGGCGGACCGCGATTCCCCAGCTGGCCGAGCCGGTCAAGCTGGCGGCTTTGCTGCGCGATTGGCCGGCCGGACGGACATTGTTCTTCGCCGACGAAACCGGCGGCGTGCCGGCGTTCGAGGCAATGCGGAATGCGACCGGGCCGGCGGCGATTCTCGTTGGGCCCGAGGGTGGATTCGACAGCGACGAACGCGAGGCGATTCGCGCCGTCGCGGATGCCGTCGGAATTGGCCTTGGGCCAAGGATCCTGCGCGCGGATACCGCTGCGGCGGCAGCCATTGCGGTGTGGATGGCGGCCAAAGGCGACTGGTAATAAGCCGCCCCACTAGCGTCCGGCCTTTGCCAGCGCTACATGCGCGCCATGAGCACAAAGACCGTTTCAAAGAGCAACGCAGCGGTCATCGAGAGCCGCGATCAACTCGTCGCCAGCTTCGCCAAGGGCGAGAAGCCAATCAAGGATTGGCGCATCGGCACCGAGCATGAGAAGTTCGTCTATTCCCTCTCCGATCATCACGCGCCAAGCTATGACGAACCGGGCGGGATCAAGGACTTGCTCGACGCGCTGACCGATTATGGCTGGCGTCCGGTGCTGGAGGGCGGCACCCTTGAAGAAGGTGGCAGGGTCATCGCGCTCAGCGGTGCGGACGGCAGCGTCAGCCTGGAGCCCGCCGGCCAGTTCGAGCTGTCGGGGGCGCCGCTCGACAATCTGCACGAGACCTGCGCCGAAACCGGCCGTCACCTCGAACAGGTCAAGGCGATCGGCGACAGGTTCGGCATCGGTTTCCTCGGCCTTGGCATGTGGCCCGACAAGAGCCGCGCCGAGCTGCCGATCATGCCCAAGGGCCGCTATGCGATCATGCTGCGGCATATGCCGCGCGTCGGGTCGATGGGCCTCGACATGATGCTCCGCACCTGCACCATCCAGGTCAATCTCGACTATGAAACCGAAGCCGATATGGCGAAGAAGTTTCGCGTTGGCTTGGCGCTGCAGCCGCTTGCGACCGCCCTGTTCGCCAATTCGCCCTTCACCGAGGGCAAGCCCAACGGCATGCTGTCGTACCGCAGCCATATCTGGTCGGACACCGACCCGGCGCGCACCGGCATGCTGCCCTTCGTGTTCGAAGACGGCTTCGGATACGAACGCTACGCCGACTATGCGCTCGATGTGCCGATGTATTTCGTCTATCGCGATGGGAAGTATATCGACGCGGCGGGCCTCAGCTTCCGTGACTTCCTGAAGGGCGAACTCTCGGTCCTGCCGGGCGAGTTGCCGACGGTCGATGACTGGGCCGACCATCTGTCGACCGCTTTCCCCGAGGTGCGGCTCAAGACCTTTCTCGAAATGCGCGGCGCCGATGGCGGACCGTGGAACAAGATCTGCGCCCTGCCCGCTTTGTGGGTCGGCTTGCTCTACGACAATGCCGCGCTCGACGCGGCATGGGATGTGGTCAAGCACTGGACGATCGGGGAGCGCCAGGCACTGCGCGACGCGGTGCCCAGGCTGGCGCTGAATGCGCCGATCCCCGGCGGCGGCACGCTGCGCGACATTGCCGGAGAAGTGCTCGACATCGCCAATGCCGGCCTGACCGCGCGGTCGCGGATGGATGCGTCGGGCAGCAACGAGACGGGCTTCCTCGATCCGCTGCGCGACATCGTACGATCGGGCAAGGTGCCGGCCGAGGTGCTGCTCGAGCGCTATCACGGCGTTTGGGGCGGCGACGTTTCGAAGGTCTATGACGAGATGCGCTTCTAGGGCGGGAAGGAGGTCGCGATTCAACGCCGACACGCATGGGGTCAGGATCGCACCACACGGAGCGCCAGACTCCGGCCGCTCCTTCTCATCATGAAAAACCAGCAATGTCGTGCCGTTGGCGACGGCGGTCAGGCCGCTTGTCAACGCCATAACAAGCCCTCCCTTCACCTGTTATCGACCTGTTTTTCACCTGTTATTCAATAACAGGTGAACCTGCATCAACCTGTTGAAAAGGGGCGTATAAATCGCATCCGATCGCCAACATGACAGGCAAGAAAAAATATTCGCGAAAATCAGGCGATAACAGGTCGCCAATTCGGCAGGGCCGTCCACTCCTCGGAACCGCTTCGTCATCTTTTTTTCGCTGCGCCGAAAAAATTTTGCAAAGCCATGTCGATATTCGCATTGCTCGCTCGACGTGTCGTCAGAGTGTATCTTCAACGGGGTGAAACATCCCGGGGTCGCTCGTGATGAATGGAGCAAATCATGCGTGTGATGGTGATCATCAAAGCCAGTGCGGACAGCGAAGCAGGCGTCATGCCGAGCGAGCGGCTGCTGACCGAAATGACGACGTTTAACGAGGAACTGGTCAAGGCTGGCGTCATGCTGGCCGGCGAAGGCCTGCATCCATCGTCAAAGGGCGCGCGGGTCCGGTTCGACGGCGACAGGACCAGTGTGCTCAATGGTCCGTTTGCCGAGACCAAGGAATTGATCGCCGGCTTCTGGCTATTGCAGGTCAAGTCGATGGACGAGGCGATCGAATGGATCCGCCGCGTGCCGAACCCGGATGGCCTTCAGCATGAAATCGAGATTCGCCGGGTGTTCGATCCCGCCGATTTCGGTGAGGCGTTCACGCCCGAACTGCAGGAACGCGAACAGGCGATGCGCGATCAGACCGGCAGCTACGGCGAAACCAAGGCCTGATCCCTTGAGTTGCCTCCGCCGTTCCCATGTCTAAACTCGCGGCATGGGAATGGCGGATGCAGCGCGAGCGGTCGAGACGGTCTGGCGGATCGAATCCGCCAGGCTGATCGCCGGACTGGCGCGCAGCACGCGCGACCTTTCGCTTGCCGAGGAACTGGCGCAGGAAGCGCTCGAAGCCGCCCTCCGGCAATGGCCTGAGGAAGGCGTACCGCGTAATCCAGGCGCGTGGCTGATGGCAGCCGGCAAGCGACGCGCGATCGATGGATTCCGCCGGTCGCGCATGATCGACCAGAAACACCGCGAACTGGCTGATGGACTCGAACCGGTGAACGCATCGGTCGAGGCGGAGATCGAAGCGGCGATCGATGACGAGATTGGCGACGAACTGCTCGCGCTGATCTTTACCGCCTGCCACCCCATGCTCGCGACCGAAGCGCGCGTCGCGCTGACCCTGAGGCTGATCGGCGGATTGTCGACCGAAGAGATCGCCAGCGCGTTCCTGTCGTCCGAATCCACCATCGCGCAGCGCATCGTGCGCGCCAAGCGAACGCTGGCCAAGGCGGAGGTCGCCTATGAAGTCCCGCGCGGCGCCGAGCGCGATGCGCGTCTCTCCTCCGTCCTGGAAGTAATCTATCTGATCTTTGGCGAAGGCTATTCACCGGCGTCCGACGACAGCTGGACACGACCCGCTCTGTGCGAAGAGGCGATACGCCTGGGCCGGATCCTCGCCGGCCTCACGCCCGACGATGCCGAGGTGCATGGCTTGCTCGCGCTGATGGAATTGCAGGCTTCGCGCTTGCCCACGCGTATCGCACCGGATGGCACGCCCGTGCTGCTGCTCGATCAGGACCGGTCGCGCTGGGATCGCTTCCTGATGCAACGCGGACTCAAATCACTGGCAATCGCCGAGGGGTTCGCCGCCCCTTCCGGTCCCTATACGCTACAGGCGGCGATCGCCGCCTGTCATGCGCGGGCGCTGACGCCGGAGGCCACCGACTGGCGGCGGATCGCGGCGCATTATGACGCACTGCTCGACACCCTGCTGTCGCCGGTGGTGGCGCTCAACCGCGCTGTCGCCAGGGCGATGGCGTTCGGCCCCGCGACCGGACTCGCGCTGGTCGATGAGATCATGGCCGATGGCAGGCTGGATGACTATCATTTGCTGTTCAGTGTCCGGGGCGACTTCCTGACGAAACTCGGCCGGATCGAGGAAGCACGCGCCGCGCTGCTTCGGGCGGCCGATCTGGCGCGCAGCACGCGCGAGCGGGAGTTGATGACGGAGCGCGCGGCGGCGCTGGCCTGAGCCCCGGACCGACCGCTATTTGGTCGGCAGCGGCTTGCCCATCACCCAGGCGAAGAAGCGCGGAACCAGCCCGTTGCGCGCCATCCAGGCGGAATATTCCTGATAGGCCGGGTCAAGGCCGAGATGCCATTCCTCCGTCCGCGCGCGCCAGTAATAGATGCCGCTGACCACGCCCATCAGGATCGTCGCGCGCACCGCATCGGTCAGGCTGCCGGTGGTCAGGAACGGGATGACCGAGATCCACCAGAACAGGTTCTTGGACAGATAGGCGGGGTGGCGCGAAAAGGCGTACGGCCCGTGCGTCAGGATACCGCGATGCGTCAGGTTGGAGAAGCGGAAGCCGAAGGCGATCGTCGCCCAGGCATAGATTGCGGTCAGCCCGACCAGCACCGCACCGACCAATGTCAGGATGATCGGATGCCCGGCGAACCAGACCGACCATTCCGAGGTGCCGGGATGATAATCCAGCGGTCCATTATCGCCCATCAGGATGAACGGCGGATAGCAGATCAGCGCGCTCATCCAGCCGGCGGCGTACGGCGTCGCGCTGCGGATATGCGAATCGAGCGCGCGGAACGTGAGGATATAGCCAACCGTCGCGAACGCGACGTCCATCAGGAACATGAAGGTGATCAGCCAGTTGGCGAGCGCGACCGGGTCGCGCAGCACCTGCGAGACATCGCCGCGGATGAATTCGCCAAAACCACCCGGCACGATCGCGAGCATGAAGGCGAGGAAGAACCCCTTCACGGCCCAGCTGCGCAAGTGATTATAGATTGCTTCCTTCGCGACCGGCTCCTTGAGGCCCATCAACCAGGCTCCGAGCGCCCACGCACCGTCTTTCGGTTCGACCAGGCGGCGGTCCATCCACAGCACATAAGGGACCGACAGGATGAACAAGGCAGGCGCCGCGACCTGGAAGCACCACATCGCGAATTGGAAATTGCCTTGCCAATAGAATCGCCCGGTGGCGTAGATCAGCGCGATCGCCGCCCAGGTGGCCCACAAACCGGCGAGCTTGGCCAGGCTGATATCGAGCGTCTCGCGCCACGGCCTGGGTGACAACCAATCGACACCGGTCGTCGGATTGAGGTGAACCTTGTCGACCAGCACCGACCACAATACCATCGGCACGCCGCATGCGGCGACATTGACCAGCGCGGCGTAAGGGCCATCCATATTGTAATGGCGCGCCAGCGCGATCCAGATCAGCAAGCCGGCGAGGCCAGCCATGCCGCAGCCCGCGCTGACGGCCGATTTCGGCCGAGGGTCGGCCTTTGCGGCGCGGGCGAGTGCGGTATCATGAAACATGACCGCCACTGATACGGCCGAATGGTAAGCAAGCCGTGAAGGATCTATCGGCGCGCGCGCCGCGCGGTGATGATTTGGCGGTAAAGACAGGATGATCTTCGAACCGTCCCCCGCCGGAGCGAGGGACGGTTCGGACCTTCACATGCCGATCTTCAACCCCAGCCGGAACGCGACTGCGGCATGGCCCTGCTGCTGTTCCGCGCTGGCCTCGGCCGAGAGAGCGAACGGTCCGCGGCCACCGGACACGCCGAGCCGGCCGATAAAGCCGCTTTTGCGATCTTCCGGCGTCAGCGTGAAGCTGTTGCCGGTCGAGAAGCGTGCCACCGTCGCGCCGAGCGACCCGCCGACGAGTTCGCGGCGACCGCCCTCGACATTGACTCTCAGCCACATGCCTTCGGGATCGAGACTGCCGAAGTCATAGCCGAGCGCGACCGAACCCGTTGCCGCGAGTTCGTCACTCTTGCGCTGGCTGACGATCAGGTTGAAGGCGTCGCCGCCACCCGTCTCGGCATGTGCCTTCTCGGTCAAGCGGTAGTAATCGACCGCGGCGATCGGGCGCAAATGCAGCCGCTTGCCGACCCGCAGGTCATAGGAAAGCGTACCAGCGGCGGAATAGAGCTTGCCGTTCCATTTGCCGTCCGCGGTACGATTGAACGCCTGATTGTTGAAACTGCCGTCGAAACGCCGCACGCTGTCGAAATTGATCGTCGCCGCCGAGGCGCGCGCGCTTGCCGCCAGACCACCCCAGCGCCCGCGCCAGTGCACCGCCGCTTCGTATTGGCTCGACTGGATCTCGTTGTCGTTCGACCCATCGCCATCGGTGCCGCTCAGATACGCCAGCCCGACGCCGACGCGTCCCGCGCCGCCCAGGCTGATTTCTATCCCGCCGTTGACGCCATAACCGTTGACGTCATAGGCCGAGGTGCTGCCGAGATTCTTCGACGTGCCCCACGCCACCTGCTGCAACCAGAAACCCCATGCTCCCATATCGGTGACATTCGGGTTGGGATCCTGCAGGAACCGGGCGGTGGCACGCGATGCCTGAGTGACGGATTCGAACGCACCGCCGGCATAATCGGGCAAAAAGCTCGAATAACGCTGGCGGAATGTCGCACCATCGCCGATCGCAAGGATCGTCGCCGAGATCTTCGCATCCTTGTCGATCACCGCGAGAACCGCGTCCAATGCCGTGGCCGAGCCGGTCGTGACACCAAGCTGTGCGGCGCTCTTGCGCGCGATGGTCAGCTTGATCGACGTGTTGGTCGGATCGGTTGCGAGACTGCCGGTGAACAGGAAAGGCAACAGCATGTCGCTGGCCGCCAGGTTGTTGCCGCCCGTGATGCTGCCCGCGCGGACGATCGTGTAGACACCCTGCGCCCGTGTGACGCTGTCGAGACGCACCAGCACCTTCGACCCGGCGGCAAAAGTTGCATTGCCGGACACGTCGTAGCTCGTGACAGTGCCGGTCACGCTGTTGATGTTGACGCCGATCATGCCCGTCGCCGTGACATTGAGCGACGACAGCGCGACCGAACCGGTATTGGTAAGGTCAAGCAGGCCGGAGATGTTTGCCGCAGCGCCGTTCGCCCGGAACAGATTGCCACGGATTGACGTGCCGGCTCCCAGAGTCAGGGTATCGGCACCATAGCCGAAATCGACATCGCCGGTGATCTTCGAGGTACCCGACAGCGTGAGCGTGTCGGCGCCCCCTTCGAACTGGATGCGGCCGGTGTGCGATGTGCCGTCGGCAAGGGTCATGGTATTGGCCCCGGCCCCGAACAGGACATCGCCATTGGTCTTGGCGGTACCGGCGAGCGACAGCGTGTCGGCGCCCGCGCCGAAGCGGATTCCGCCGCTCTGCACAGCATCGCCGCTCAAGGCGAACTTGTTGTCGCCCGCGCCGAAATCGACCGTGCCGGTATAGGATCCGTCCGCCAGATCGAACAGGTCATTGCCGCTGCCGAGCAGGATCGCGCCCGAGATGGAGGGTGCGGCCTTGCCGGTCGCGGCGACCAGTTGCTTGATGGTCGCGCCGCTCGTCACCGAGCGAAGATCGATCGCAATGTTACGGCTCGCATCGGTCGATCCGCTCGCGCCGATAACGCCGCTATTTTCGATCAGCTTCAATGTGCCCGATGCGTCGTAGATCGCGGTCGCGGTGCCCTGACCCGCCGTCGCGGCGCTGATCGTGCCCGAGTTGCGCAACGTCGGCATCGACGCGCCGGTCTCGACCGAGATCGCGCGGGTCTGATGCGCTGAATCCGTCCCGCCCGTGGCCGTGATCGTACCGCTGTTCAGCGTTTCCAGCATCGTTGTGCCCGCACCGACCTTCAACGCGGTGGCGTTCGCCTTGCTGGTCGCTGCGACGGTGCCGGAAACCGAAATGCCGTTGCCGAGATTGACCGCCCTGCCCTGGCCGCCGATCGACATGCCGGTCCCATCGACCCCCGCAAAGATGCCGTTACCGGCAATCGATCCCTTGACCACGACCGAATGATTGCCCGTATCGCCGGCCACTGCACCGATCGTCAGGTCGCGCGTCGCCGATCCGATCACCACTGCGGGCGCCGCGCCGTTTGAGACGATCTTGGCGGTACCTTCGTCCTTGTCGGGGATGCCGTCCTTGTCTTCGTCGGGGTCGTTAGGATTCAGATCCGGCGGCGGCGCATCGAACAGGATGCCACCACCGACATTGCCCGAAACGCGGACAGCCGGACCGCCCTGCAGCAAATCGTCGGCGTCGAGCTTGGCCGGGTCACCGGCGATATTGCGATATCCGGACGCAGTGACATTGCCCTGGACGGAGAATTGCCCGCCGATGTCGCCATCGGCCGCAACACCGACCGCATCCTTACCCTGCACGG
This sequence comes from Sphingomonas sp. ERG5, assembly GCF_000803065.1. Lineage (GTDB taxonomy): Bacteria > Pseudomonadota > Alphaproteobacteria > Sphingomonadales > Sphingomonadaceae > Sphingomonas. Next base: position 219,937 of record NZ_JSXI01000016.1, on the reverse strand, counting down.
TGATCGTGCCGCTCAGCTTCACATTGCCCGAGACCGCATCGGTGCGCACACCGACCGCCCGGTCACCCGTGACGGTGATCGTGCCGCTGCTGGTGACTGATCCGGTCACTGGCCCACCAAGCCGGATGCCGCCCGAATCATTGCCCTCAACGGTGATCGTACCGCTGTTGACGATGCTGCCGGTGAAACCCACGCCATCGGCGGTGCGAATGCCGAAGCGATTGGTGCCCAGCGCAAACGGTCCATCGAGATCGCCGTCTTTGTCGGTATCGGTCGGGGTATAGGTTTCGTCGATCACGATCGAACCGCTATTGGTGATCGTGCCCGAACCGCCTGCCGCGACAAAGATGCCGTTCGCGTTGTTGGCGTCGGTGATGAGGATCTTACCCTCATTCTTGATATTGTTCGCGCTGTTGAGCGTGACCGCATTGCCGCCGGTCGGTTCGACCGATCCGGTCGAGGTGATGGTGACGTCCGAAGGCTGGCCGTTGGCCGCCGTGGCGGTCAATACCGGCGTCGTCACCTTGGTGGTGATCGTGGTCTGCGCGGCGGCCGGCAGTGCGGCGAAAAGGATCGGTGTGAGACAGGTCGTGGCTAGCAAATGACGCATACGTTCCTCGGGCAAGCTGATGTGCTCGGGAAAGAAACGCCCATTATTTGAGCTTATCGGGCGCGGCCCCTCCCCGACATTCAGACGGAACCGGTCGAGCAAACCCGCAGAGGAATTTTTACGCGTCTATCTGAAAACGCGTGGGAGAGCGTATTTCGGCAACGGCGGCCTGTTCCTGCTAAAAGCTGGCATCGAAACCGATGCGGATGCTGCGCGGGCGAAGCGGGGTGATCTGGTTCGCCCCGTTCATCAGGAACGGGCTGCCCAGAGCAAACCGATTACCTTCTTCATCGAGCAGATTGGTCAGCGACACGGTCAGTCCCCGGCGCTCATCGCCGAACCTGAGCTCGATGCCGGTATCGAGCGTATCACCCTGCGGACGACCCAGCACCGGCCCGATGCCGAGCCGCGACTGACCGACATAGCGTGCATAGGCATCGAGCGTGAAATAGCCGATATTGCCAAACGGCGCCGAATAGCGCGCCCTGACCAACCCGCTCGCATCCGCGACATTGGGCAGCGACGGCCCGGCACGTTTCGCGGCATGGGGTTGCGCCGGCCCGCTCTTGTCGGCGGCATAGGCTGCGACGAGTGCTGCCGTCGGCGTCGTGACCTCGGACTTGTTGAGATAGACCGCGCCCTGCAGCTCAAGGCGCGGTACGGGCCGCCAATGCGCGCTGACCCCCGCCGAGGTGATCCGGCCGTCGCCAATATTGGCGGTGATCGGAAACCCCGATGTGTCGATCAAATCGGCCTGAATGTCGCGCCAGCGCGTGTGAGCAAGGGTAAGCGATATGTCGAAGCGATGAGTGCCGGCATAGCGTAGACCGATCTCCCCGGTCTCGACTTCGTCGCCCTTATAATATTGAACGATGTCTGTGCCCACCGACAGGCCGCCGGGACGATAGCCTTGTTGATAGCGAATGAAGGCGGTGATCCGATCGGCCGGGCGCAGCGAGACGGCAAGCGACGGCAGAAAGCGCGTCTCGGTGCGCTGGCCCTGCGCTTCCTGGTCGAGACGGAACTCCAGTTCTTCGGGGCGGTCAAGCGCCCGGCCTGACAGCCGTGAATGGGTCAGCCGCCCACCGCCAGTCAGCGACAGCCAGGGCAACGGCACGATCGTCGCCTCTCCGTACAATGTCGCCTCATCGACGCGATTGCGGACCCCGACCACATCCGAGGTGAGGAAGGGCACGGTGACCAGCCCACCCGGCCCCACCACGGGAAAGGCAACCAGTTCATAAGCACCCACCGCCTCGTCCGCTTGCACGAATTGCCGGTCGAAGGTTCGGTTCTGGCGCGTGATGGTGCTCAGCGCGCTCACGCCAATTACCCAGCCATCGCCATTCTCGCCGCTATGCGACAGGCGGGTTTCGGAGCTGACCATCCTGATCCGGCTGACCTGGTCATAGGCCTTGGCCAGGCCGCCCGGCGGCGTCGCGTCGAAGCGTTCTGCGACATATTGGTCGACGATGCCGGTCGATGAGACCAGGCGCGCCTGCCCGAAATCCTTGGCGATCACGATTTCGCCGAGCAGATATTTATTGCGATAGGGCTGGGCAAGCGCGCTCGACCGGCTGAGGTCATGACGGTCGGCATATTGCGCGTCATCGCCGGCGATACGCTGGTAATTGCCCGATATATCGACCGTCCAGTCATCGCTGGGGGAAAAGCGCAGTGTCGCGCGCCCACCGATCGTCTCGACCCGGTTGACGTCGCGGAGGCCGCGTCCGCGATCATCGATATAGCCGCCATCGATGCCGCCATAAGCGAGCCCGCGAATAGCCAATGTGTCGCCCGAGACCGGCAAGTTGACGATCACCCCCGCATCGCCGCCGGGCTTGCCGTGCTGGGTGGCGGAAAGGCCGCTCCATGCCCGCGCGGAGGCCAGCCCCATGCCCGGCACTTCGGGCACGATGCGGATGATCCCGCCGAGCGAGCCCGCTCCATAGAGCGTACCCTGCGGCCCTTCCAGCACCTCGACCGAGCGGACATCGTAAAGCCTGAGACTCGGGTCGGGCGCGCTATAGTTGATCCGCGTATCACCCCAATATTGACCGACGGTCGACTGGGTCGGGCCAGTGAAGCTCGAATCCGCAACGCCGCGAATGAACAGCTTGTTGCGCCCCGCGCCGAGATGCGTCGAGGCAACGCTGGCGACGCGCGCCTCGATCGCGTCCGATCCCAAACCACTCTCGGCGAACGACAGATCGCGTCCCTGGACGATTGCCGCCATGCCCGGCAAATCGCGCAGCCGCCGATCATATTTGGCGGCCGTCACGATGATATCGCCCATCGCCTCGCTCGGTTCGGGTGGCGGCGCCGGCCTGAATGCGGCTCTTGGCCGGTTGGTCGGCATTGGCGCCGCAGCTTCGACGACGAACACCCCCGGCGCAACCTGCCGCGCCATCGCACCCGAGTCGCGCAGCATCGTCGCAAGTGCTTGCGCGGGATCGAGTTTTCCGTTGACGGCGCGCACCTTGAGCGTGGCCACGCGCCGATCGCGCAGCCCGATGCTCGCGCCGGTCTGACGTCCGAGCAGGACGATCGCCTGGTCGAGTTGTATCGCGGGCACGTTGACGTTGCGCCGCTCCCGCGCCTCGGCCGAGGTCGCGGCGATCATGCAGGTTATGGCAAGAAGAGGTCTAGCGAGGTGCACGGTCCGGCCGGGTCAGAGTCCAGCCCAGCGCATTACGCTCGGCCCGGACGCCAAGCAATGGCGCGATCGGCCCGATCGGATCGGCCGCCTTGGTGTCGAGGTTGATGATTCCGGTGAACGTCAGCGCTGCGGCAGTCCCGGTCGCACTGACCGGCTTGCCCAGATTGCGCGACAGATCGTCGGCAATGGTTGCCAGCGGGGCATTGCTGTAAACCAGCTGTCCACTCCGCCAGGCGCCGACGCTTGTCGCCTCGACCTGCACCCTGACCGGGCGAATACCGTCCGCCGCGACAAGCGCTTGTCCTGCATCGAGCCTGACCGCATCGGCATCGGGGGCGTAGATCACCGCCCCCTCACTCACCGCGAGCCGCGTTGCCCCGACGTCGCGCACGACATTGAAGACCGTGCCGACATCAACCAGCTTTGTCCCGCCCACCTTGAGCTCGAACGGGTCGCGATCGTCATGACGCACGGTAAACAACGCTTCGCCCCGTTCCAGCGTCGCACGGCGCGGCGCGGCATGATCGAGCAGAAGTCGCGTTCCGCCATTGAGCATGATGCTGCTGCCGTCCGCGAGGGTCACCGTGCGGTGCACGCCTGGCCCGGTTTCGACGATATAAGGCGAGGCCGTGTCGCGCAGCGTCGTAAAGCCGATGACCCCGGCGATGGCAGCGGCCATCGCCCCGCCGACCCATATGCGCCGCGACACACGCGGCGGCACAGCCGCGGGCATGGCAGGAATGATCGGGCGCGGTGCCGTCCGCAATGTCTCGACGGTCGACGCATCGTGCGCGACCGCCAGCTCATAGGCGGTGTTATGGACGGGATTCTCTTCCAGCCACGCTGTGAAACCATCCCAATCATCAAACGCGGCATCGCTCAGGCGGATCGTCCAAAGCTGTGCCTGGTCGCGAATCGAGTCGGAGAAGGGCGGGTTCATGCGCATGTCCCTGACAAGACGAAGCTGATCGGGCTATTCCGCATCGTCGCTCTCCCGAAGCGCGCCGAGCGCACGATACGCCCGCTGCAGATCCTTTTCCACCGTACTGAGGCTGACCCCGAGACTGCGCGCGATGTCCGCCTGGCCGACTCCGTCCAGTCGGTACTGGCGAAACACCTGTTCCGCGCGCGGCCCAAGCGCGGAAAGCGCCGCCTCCACCGCGCGCAGCCTTTCCCGTGCCAAAAGCGCGCGTTCGATACCGGGTTCGGCGACGACAGCGTCAGTCGCATCGACATAATCCTGTTCGCGGCGCGCCCGGCTGGTATCGGCGCGATACCGGTCGCGCATCAGGTTTTCGGCGGCGCGGTAGAGATAGCCAAGCGGCGCCGCGACCGGCTGTGCCGGCGCCGCCGACACCCGTTCCCACAATTCCTGGAGCAAATCCTCCGCCGCCTCCCCGGCACCGCGCGCGGCAAGGAACCGCAGCAATCGCTCACGGCTTTCCATGAAGACCTGGGCCAGGCCGCTCGGTTGAAGTTCCGCCATCGCCTCTGTCCAAAGCACCATCGCGCCCGCTTGCCAAGCGCCAGCATAAACGGCCAGCATGATTGGAACGTGCGCAGCCGACTTGCGCGGACATTCGCCCCACGCTATCCGCACGGCGGAACCATGTCGGCAAATCGTTCGAACCGGACGGGCGCTGGCATAGGCGGGTATAGCACAATGGTAGTGCAGCAGCCTTCCAAGCTGAATACGCGGGTTCGATTCCCGCTACCCGCTCCATTTTCCTACCGCTCCCTTTATCCATAGTCTGAGGATCGACCCGATGGCCGCCAGCAGCTTTGCCGAGGCACGCAGCGGTATCGTCGCGGTCGGGCGCTGGCTCGACAGCAAGGGCTGGGCCCCGGCGACATCGGGCAATTATTCGGTGCGGCTCGATGACGGCAGCTTCGCGGTCACCGTTTCGGGCCGGCACAAGGGCCGGCTGACCGAAGACGATGTGATGCGCGTCGACGCATCGGGCACCTCGCTCGACGGCAAGAAGCCGTCCGCCGAAACCGCCCTGCATCTGGCGCTGTACCGCGATTTTCCCGAGACCGGCGCAGTGCTGCACAGCCATTCGGCCACGGCCGTCGGACTGACCCGGGCCTTTCCCGACCTGACCGGCTGGACCCTGCAAGGTCATGAGATGCTCAAGGCGCTGCCCGGCACCACGACGCACGAAACACGAATCGTCCTGCCGATCGTCGACAACAGCCAGGATATGGCAGTGATCGACGCAAAGATGTCATCCTTGCTCGCTAAACCCGGCAGCGCGCCGGCCTATCTGATCCGCGCCCATGGCCTGTATGGCTGGGGCAAGGACCTGGCCGAGGCGGAGCGCGTGATCGAGGCCGTGGAGTGGATGATCGCCGCGGAACTGGCCGAGATCGGGTTCAGGAACGGGAGTGCGACATGAGCCGGTTGCAGATCTTCAATGAAAACGATGGCACAGCGGCGTTGATCGATACCCGCGACGTGGCGACGATCGCCGCCGCGCTGGAGACGATCGGCGTGCGGTTCGAACGCTGGCCGACGCGCGAGGCGGTGACCGCCGACACGATCCTGCAAGTCTACGCACCCGAGATCGAGGCCTTGAAGGCGGAGGCGGGATACCAGTCGGTCGATGTCGTCGCGCTCGCGCCCGATCATCCCGATCGCGCCACACTGCGCGGCAAGTTCCTCGCCGAACATACCCATGGCGAGGATGAAGTGCGCTTCTTCGTCGATGGCGAAGGGCTGTTCACGCTGCATGAGGGCGGCCGGGTGTTCAACATGCTGTGCACCAAAGGCGATCTGATCTCGGTCCCTGCCGGCATGCGTCACTGGTTCGACATGGGCCCGACGCCGAACTTCACCGCGATCCGGCTGTTCGTGAACCCCGATGGCTGGGTCGCGCGCTTTACCGGCAGCGATATCGCGGACCGCTTTCCACGTCACGAGCCCGTTACCGCCTGACATGAAGGCGATCGTCACCGATATCGAGGGCACGACGTCGAGCATCGCCTTCGTCGCCGATGTGCTGTTTCCCTACGCGCGGGCACGGCTGGCGGACTGGGTCGCGGCCCATCCGGCAGAAGCCGCGCCGATCCTGGCCGACGTCGAGGCGATCGAGGCGAGTGATCCGGTCGCCACCCTGATCCGTTGGATCGATGAAGATCGCAAGGCGACGCCACTCAAGACGCTGCAGGGGATGATCTGGGCCGATGGATATAAATCGGGCGGGTTCACCGGCCATGTCTATCCCGACGCGGTCGCGGCGCTGCGCCGCTGGCATGAGGCGGGCGTGGCCCTTCATGTCTTCTCGTCTGGCTCGATCGCGGCGCAGGCGTTGCTTTTCGGCCATAGCGACGCGGGCGATCTGACGCCGCTCTTCTCCGGCTATTTCGACACGACCACCGGACCGAAGCGCGAAGCGGCTTCCTATACCGCAATCGCCGCGGCGATCGGCGAAGCGCCGGCTGACATCCTGTTCCTGTCAGACACGCCCGAAGAGATCGCCGCCGCCCGCGCCGCCGGGATGGAAGCGCTGCTGATCGACCGGACCGGCGGCGCGGGCGATATCGCCACGTTCGATGAGGTGAGCGCATGAAGCTGCACGGCACGCACCAGCGCTCGATCACGCGCACCGCCGATGGGCGCGGCGCGCGGATCATGGACCAGCGCGACTTGCCCTGGACCGTCAATTGGGTCGAATTGCGCAACGCCGAAGAAGCCGAACGCGCGATCCGCGAGATGTGGACGCGTGGCGCGCCGCTGATCGGCGCGACCGCCGCCTATGGTCTGGCGATGGCGCTGGCCGAGGATGGGTCCGACGCGGCACTTGATCGGGCCTATCGGCTGTTGCTCGCGTCGCGGCCGACGGCAGTCAATCTGCGCTGGGCGCTCGACAAGGTGGTCGAGGCGGTGCGCACCCTGCCCGCCGCCGATCGCGCCGCCGCCGCCTTTGCACGGGCCGATGCGATCTGTGACGAGGATGTCGAGTTGAACCGCGCGATCGGCGAACATGGCCTCGCGCTGTTCCGCACGTTACATGCGCAGCATCCTGATCGTCCGCTCAACATCCTGACGCATTGCAATGCCGGCTGGCTGGCGACGGTCGATTACGGCACCGCGACCGCGCCGATCTATCTCGCGCATGACGCCGGCATTCCAGTGCATGTCTGGGTCGATGAGACGCGCCCGCGCAACCAGGGCGCACTGCTCACCGCGTTCGAGCTGGCCGGGCATGGCGTGCCGCACACGGTGATTGTCGACAATGCCGGCGGGCACCTGATGATGACGGGCCAGGTCGATGCGGTGATCGTCGGCACTGACCGGGTGACCGCGAACGGCGATGTCTGCAACAAGATTGGCACCTATCTGAAGGCGCTGGCGGCGAAGGACACCGGCGTGCCTTTCTATGTCGCCTTGCCCTATACGACCTTCGATGCCGACACCGCGACCGGCGCCGACGTACCGATCGAGGAACGCTCCGGCGACGAAGTGACGCATGTTTCGGGCGAAGGCGGGAGCATCCGGGTGACGGCCTCGACTGCCGCCAACCCGGCGTTCGATGTCACGCCCGCGCGATTGGTGACTGGGTATCTGACTGAGCGGGGGCTGCTCGATCGGGTTTAGCCTTCAACCTTCCTGCTGATGCGACCGCCGTCAAGAAGATGCTAGATGGCCGCATGAACAACGCAAAGAACCAGGTCGATGGGAAGCATAAACGCTTTCTCTTCATCACCATCTGCTTCCTGCCGATCGCCTTTATAGTGTTTATGATCGCGGTGATGGGCGATTGCACGATGGAGATCACCGCTCGGGAATGCGGCGAAGGGAAAGACGCCGCGCTGAGAACCAGCATGGCCTGCGTCGGGGTTGCCTATGCCATCGTGCTGGCGCTCCCAATGCTACGCCGGCGCATGCGCACGCTGCTTGGACGCCGTCGAAATGGTGAGGCTGACTAGCGCGCTTTCCATCCGCGCGGACTCGTGCCCGTCCAGCGCTTGAACGCCCGTGAGAAGGAACTCGGATCGGAAAAGCCGACCAGATACCCCGTCTCGTTCACTGAGGTCTTCCCGCCACTCAGATAATGCAGCGCCATGCGGTGGCGCAGATCGTCGACCAACGCCTCATAACTGACGCCTTCGTCCTTCAGCCGGCGGTAGAGCGACTGACGGCTGAGCTTCATCTGCCCGGCGACATCATCCATGCCGACATCGCCCCGGTGCAGTATCGGGATCAACAGGCTTTCGACCCGCCCCCGCATCGTTTGCGCGTTCTCAAGGTTTTTGAGCAACCGGTCGGCATGCTCGCTGAGCACCCCGAAGACATAGCGATTGGGCTGATGCAGTTCGATCGACAGCCAGGACGGGTCGATCATGATCGCGTTCCTGTCGCTGTCGAAGGTGACCGACGCCTTCAGGATACGATCATAATCGGCGCGATAGTCCGGCGCGGGATGCGTGACATGCACTGCCTTGGCGAAAGGGGCGTCGGGGAAATGGCGCGCGGTTTCGCAGATGAACCGCGACCAGGTCGCTTCGGTCATCTCCGGAAAGCTGTTCGGGTCGGACCGCCGGTCGACCATCCATAGCTCCCCGTCGATCCAGGCCAGCTCGAACCGCCCGCCAACCCCGGGCAGATCGACTTCGGCCGCGAGTCGGGCATAACGGCTCAGTTCGGCAAAGGCCTCGCCCATGGTCGGCGCGGCGTAGCAGATCAGGCCGACGACCGAGATTTCCTTGAAGTCCTTCTCCGCACCGAGCTCGAGCGCCAAAGCGGGCGCGTCGCACAGCTGCTTGGCGGCACGCATCAGCGCGACGTACTGCGTGAGCGGTACGCGATTGTCCGGGTCGGACAGATCGCCGGGATCGATCGCCGACAGGTCGCAAAGCTGCTGCCGGTCAGCGCCTCTCGACACCGCGAACTGCAGCAGATTGTCCGCATAGCCGGCCGACACCGTGGGCTCAGCCACCGGGACGCTCCTGCGAGCCGAAAGTCAGGTTTTTGATCTTCACGGTCATGTGCCGGAGGTCATAGCCGCTCTATCGCCGGACGAGAACCAGAAGGGGCGTCCGGAGGGACAAGGATGGACAAAACTGTTGCGGCCGGTTCAACGGCATTGCGATCCGCGGCGACGAGGGCGCTCAAGGCGTCGGCGATTTTCTGGTATGCGACGGCGGTCATCGGACAATGGCTGTTCGTCGCCTATATCGCCAGCTTCTACGGCGGTGCCGCGACGGTGGGGAATTTCCAGAAATGGAACGATGTGCTGGTCGGCGGCTATGTCGCAGGCGGCACGATCGGCAATGTCGCGCTTGCCGCGCACCTGCTGCTCGCGATCATCATCACTGTCGGCGGGCCGCTACAACTGGTGCCGTATCTTCGCGCCCGCGCCCTGCCCTTTCATCGCTGGAACGGGCGGCTGTACATTCTGACCGCGATCGTGATGAGCCTGACCGGATTATATATGGTGTGGACGCGCGGCACGGCCGGCGGCTTTTCGATGCGCTTCGGGATCAGCATCAACGCCGCCCTGATCCTGGCCTGCGCGGCACTGGCCTGGCGCTACGCGCTCGCTCGCAAGATCGCCGTGCATCGCCGCTGGGCGCTCCGCACCTTCATCCTGGTTAGCGGGGTGTGGTTCTTCCGCGTCGGGCTGATGCTGTGGATCATCGTCAATAACGGCCCGGTCGGGATCGGTGGGAAGGGGTTCGACGGTCCGTTCGTCCGCTTCTGGGCCTATGGCTGCTATCTGGTGCCGCTGGTGGTGCTCGAACTCTATCTGCGCGCGCAGGATCGAGGCGGCGTGACCGGCAAGTTCGCGATGGCGGGGCTGTTGTTCGTGCTCACCGCCGGGGTCGCTATCGGCATCTTCGGCGCCTTTATGGGGATGTGGCTGCCGCGCATGGCCGGGTGAGCGCACAGCATCAAGGCCGCACCCGCATCCGCTCCAGCGCTTCGTCGAGCGTCGCATCGGCCTTGGCGAAGCACAGCCGCACGACATTGGTCACCGGCGCCTCGACATAGAATGCCGAGACCGGGATCGAGGCGACGCCCGCCTCTTCGACCAGCCATTCGCAGAATGCGACATCCCCCATATCGACGCCCGAGCGGCTGAGATCGATAGACAGGAAATAGGTCGCCGCACTTGGCAGCACGGCATAGCCAAGGCCGGTCAATCCCGCCGCCAGCCGGTCGCGCGAGCGCTGGAACGCGGCGCGCATTTCCTCGAAATAACGGACATCCCTGGCCAGTCCAAAAGCGGCGGCGGCCTGGAGATTGGGTGGTGTGGTGAAGGTCAGGAATTGATGCGCCTTGGCCAGCACCGCCGCCAGCGGCGGAGCGGCGCACATCCAGCCGACCTTCCACCCGGTGAGCGAGAAAATCTTGCCCGCCGAACCGATCTTGACCGTGCGTTCGCGCATGCCCGGAAAGCCGATCAGCGAGCGATGCACGCCACCGTCGAACACGACATGCTCCCACACCTCGTCGCAGATCGCGATCGCATCATGCGCGACGCAGAAATCGGCGAGCAAGGCCAGTTCGGCGTTGGACGCCATGGTCGCGGTCGGATTAAGCGGCGAATTGAGGATCACCAGCTTCGTGCGCGTGCTTACGACCGCCGACAGCGCTTCGGCGGTGATGCGCCATTCGGGCGGCTCCAGCCCAACCAGCTTCGGCACGCCGCCGGCGCGCACGACCAGCGGCCAATAGGCATCATAGAGCGGCTGGAACATCACCACTTCGTCGCCCGGCGAGATCAGCGCGAAAATCGTCGCGGCCAGCGCCTCGGTCGCGCCCGAGGTGACGATCACCTCGGCCGGTATGAGGTCGAGCCCCTGATGCACGGCATAATGTGCCGCGACGGCCTCACGCAGCGCGGGAATGCCGAGCATCGGCGGATATTGGTTCGATTCCTCGATCAGCGCACGCGCCGCCTCGGCCAGCACATCCTCCGGCCCACGCCCGTCGGGAAAGCCCTGTCCGAGATTGATCGCGCCGGTCGCACGGGCGCGCGCCGACATGATTTCGAAGATGGTGGTGCCGAGCGAGGCATAAAGCGGATTCATCGCGGACGGCCCTGAAGTAAGTTGATGGACGGCGCACCCGACCGGCGCGCTGGCGCGGATACCATGCCGACATTCCGGCAAGCAATCTCGCGTGCGATCTGCTCAGCGTTTCAAGGCGGTGGCGATCGTTCCGGCCGGCAATTCATGATCCATCATCGCAACGATCCGCGCGCGCATCGCGGTCAGGCGGGCGAGATGAGCATCGATATCGGCCAGCCGGGTGCTCAGGATCACCCGCGCATCGGCGCAGTTCGGCAGCGAACCGTCCGCGGGCGCGCTCGCCCTGATCTCCGCCAGCGACAAGCCAAGCGACTGTGCGAGCACGATCATGCGCAGCCCTTCCAGCGTCGCGGCGGGATAGTCGCGATAGCCGTTCGCGCCGCGTGCCGCGGGCGGGATGAGGCCCTTGTCCTCGTAAAAGCGGATACGCGACGTCGATATGCCCGCCGCACGCGCAAGCTCACCGATCTTCATGCTTGACCTTCAACTTTGATTGAAGGTGTAAGGTCGCGCGACTCACGATCGAAAGTCAATACCATGTTCGACGAAAATGCCGCCAGCACTGCTCCCCACGAGATCGAAGGGACGTCCGCACCCGCGCGCTCAGCGCTGTTCGAACCATTGTCGCTACGCAATGGCGCGATCATTCCCAACCGGCTCGCCAAGGCCGCGATGGAGGAGAATATGGCGGATCAGGGCCAGGTGCCAGGTCCGGCGTTGCTCGCGCTCTACACGCGCTGGGCACAAGGGGGCGCCGGCTTGCTGTTGACCGGCAATGTCATGATCGATGCCCGTGCGCTGACCGGTCCGGGCGGGCTCGTCCTCGAAGACGACCGGGACCTGGCGCTGTTCTCGCGCTGGGCAACGGCGATGAAATCGGGCGGCGCCCAGGCCTGGATGCAGATCAACCATCCGGGCCGACAAATGCCCGTCGCCCTGGGTCAGCAAGCGGTCGCCCCATCCGCCGTGCCGCTTGATCTTGGCGGACTGTCGAAGCTGTTCGCTCAGCCCCGCGCGATGACGTCGGCCGAGGTCGAGGACATCATTGCCCGCTTCGCTCGCACTGCCGCACTCGCCGAACAAGCCGGCTTCGACGGGGTCCAGGTCCATGCCGCGCATGGCTATCTGCTCAACCAATTCCTCTCGCCGCTGGTCAACCAGCGCACCGACACATGGGGCGGCAGCCTGGAGAATCGCGCGCGCGCCTTGCTCGATACGGTCCGCGCGGTTCGAGCGGCGGTCACGCCGGGCTTTACCGTGTCGGTGAAGCTCAATTCGGCCGATTTCCAGCGCGGCGGCTTCGATGTCGACGATGCGAAGCAAGTCGTGCAGTGGCTCAACGACCTTGATATCGACCTGCTCGAACTGTCGGGCGGCAGTTATGAAAGCCCGGCGATGCAAGGCACGCCGGTCGAAGGAAGCAGCACGGCAGCGCGCGAAGCCTATTTCGTCGATTTCGCGCGCGACATTGCCGGTGTGGCGGCCATGCCGGTGATGGTCACCGGCGGTATCCGTCGTCGCGCCGTGGCGGAAGCCGCATTGTCACCCGAGGGCGACCGAATCGGCGTCGCGATGCTCGGCATCGCCACCGCGATGACGGTGGAGCCCGCCTTGCCCGCCCGCTGGCGCGCCGGCGAAAGCCTGGAGATCGCCTTACCCAGCCTGAGCTGGAAGAACCGCGCGCTGGCGGCGGGTGCGACGATGGCGATCGCCAAGCTGCGCCTGCGCCGCATGGCCGCCGGCAAGGCGACGGAACGAACACCCTCCGCCGTGCTGACTTTCATTGGCGATCAACTCCGCACCCGCCGCCTGGCGAAACGGTACCGGGCATGGATGAACGAACGACAGCCGGCGGTGTAAGCCGCTCCTTCGCCTCCGTTTCAGGGAAAGCGAACGCCAGTGAGCTCTTCCGATACTTCCCACAATCTGGCGGCCACGGTTTCATCTCGTGCCTCCTTGCCCACCACCGCATTGCCGACCCGCCCGGTCAGTTCGAACGGCCCCTTCGGCCCATAATAGCCCTTGGGCACCGCATCGGGCGCGGTTGCCGCGAACAGGGTCGGCAGCGCCCCGGCCGCCGCCGTCTGCGACATGAACGGTTCCATCACGCTGCTCAGCCGTTGCAGCGGTGATGGGCCGGTCCGGCCCAACCCGGGTCCCGAACTCTGCAGCCCGGTGCGGGCATAGCCCGGATGCGCTGCGTTGCTCATCAGGCCGCATCCATGCCGGTCGCTGCGGCGCTGCAACTCGAAGGCGAACAGGATCATCGCGAGCTTGGACTGGGCATAGGCCCGCCACGGCTTGTAGCGCCGCTCCCATTGCAGGTCGTCGAAATGGATCGCCGCCTGCAACCGATGCGCGCCGCTGCTGAGATTGACGACGCGGGGCGCATCGCCCCGGCACAGCAGCGGCAACAACCGCCCGGTCAGTGCGAAATGTCCGAGATAGTTGGTGCCGAACTGCAATTCGAACCCGTCCGCCGTGATGTTGCGAGCGGGGGGCATCATCACGCCGGCATTGTTGATCAGCAGGTCGAGCGATTGATGCTCGCCCGAAAAGCGCGTGGTGAACGCCGCCACTTTTTTCAGGTCGGACAGATCCAGATCCATATAGCGGAGCGTCGCATTCGGATGGATTGCGCGGATCTGCTTCAGCGCCACTTCGCCCTTGGTCGGATTGCGACCGGTCAGCACCACATCGGCGCCGGCACCGGCCAACGCCAGTGCGGTCTCATAACCCAGACCGCCGGTTGCACCGGTGATCAATGCGAGCCGCCCTGCCTGAGAGGGAATGTCGTCGATGCCAAAATCTTTCATGATACGTCCTTCAATGGAAACGAGCGCTTGCTCACTCATTTTATCTTCAAAACATCACGGCTTGGTCAGCGCGCTCCAGAACGCGTCAAACCCGGCCTGCTTGTACCGGCTGCGTGCCTTGGGATCCTGTTCGATGAACTGCACGGTGGTTTCGGCGAGCGCCTGCATGATCGCGCCGACAAAGGCGATTGACTGGTCCTTGAGCGCCCCCATCGCCATCGCATCCCTCAACAGGGCCTCCGCGTCGCCGAACGCGGCGTTTCCCGATTGCCGGCTTGCCGCGCAAATTCGATCGGACACTGACAATTGGCGCATCGCCTTGCTTTTCGCGGCGTGATCCACGCCCCAGTCGATGAACCGGTCCCACACATGACGACCGCGCTCGCGCAACGCGCCAGATGCGGGATAGGTCGTCATCATCGCGCCATGCAGATCGCTTTTGAGCTCAAGATAGAGTGCGTTGAGCAAGTCGTCCTTGGTCGGGAAATAGGTGAACAACGTCCCCTCGGCGACGCCGGCCGCCCTGGCGATCTTGGCGGTCGGCGCGCCAGTGCCCAGCGCGGCCACCGCATCGGTCGCCGCGACCAGGATCGCATCGCGCTTTTCTTCGCTTAACGGGCGGGCCATTTCATATCCAATGAGTGAGTGCTTACTCGTTTATATGAACTGGGCACGCGGATTACAAGGCGTCAATCCGGTGCATCCGCCGCGAGTTTCGCCACCAGCTTCTCCAGCCGGCTTGCCCGGGCCGCGGGCGTGGTCGCTTTCAGGATCGGCAAGGCGACGGCATATTGTCCCGACCGGTCGAGCCGCTCGTACGCAGCACTGGCGCGTGCGTCGAGCTTCAGCGCGGCGGACAGATCATCCGGCAGCGTCGCGATGCGCTGCGATTCATACGCCACCGCCCAGCGGCCATCCGCTTGCGCGAGAGCGACCTCGGCCAATCCGCCCGGCCGCATGCGCCCGGCATCGTTCAGCGCCTCGACACGCGCCACATTGAGTTTCGACCAGGGGCTTTTCGACCGGCGCGGCGAGTAGCGCTGCAGATAATGGTTCGCGTCATATCCTTTGCGCTGGCTGTCGATCCAGCCATGGCAAAGCGCGACATCGAGCGCGTCGCTGATCGCGAGCGCTGCTTTTTTGGAACTCTTCTTGCCGATCAGCAGCCAGACGCCGCTCGACTCCGCATGATGATCGGCCAGCCATGCTTCCCATGCCGCATCATCGGCAAAGGCAAGGATTTCGCTGCTGTCGATCACGATCATTCATGCTCTCTCACCCCGGGATAGAGGGGATAGCGTTCCGCTTCCTCCATTCGCAAACCTTCATTTTTGCCAACGCCACGCGACTTGACCCGATCATGATCTTCGCGTTGTGAGCACCGCAGACCCCGTCGCGGTCATCCCAGGCCCGGAGCATGATATGAGACTTGGTTTTATCGGCACCGGCGCCATCACATCGGCGATCATCCACGGCCTGGGCACGAGCTTCGCCGATCAGGGCGTGATCCATGTCTCGCCGCGCAGTGTCGCCATCTCCACCGCGCTCGCACAGGAATTCCCGCATGTTCGCGTTGCTGCCTCCAACCAGGCGGTGCTGGACGAGAGCGACGTGGTCATTTTGGCGGTGCGGCCGCAGATCGCGCGGGACGTCATCCCTGCGCTGCGGTTCCGGGCGGACCATCATGTCATCAGCCTGATCGCGACGCTGTCGCTCGACGCACTGACCGGTCTGGCCAACCCGGCACCGACCGTCTCGAAAGCCGTGCCGCTTCCCTCAGTCGCGCTTGGGCGAGGCCCCACCGCGATCTTTCCACCCGACCCGATCGCCGCAGCATTGTTCGACCGCACCGGCACATCGATCCAGGTGGACCGGCCGGAGGTGTTCGACGCGCTGACCGCCGCAACTGGGACGATGGCGTCCTATCTGGCGTTCGCGGGGGCCATTTCCTCCTGGCTGACGCACAATGGCGTGACCGAAGCGCAAGCCCGCCATTATGTCGCGAGCATTTTCGACGGTCTCTCCAGAACGGCGATCGAGGCACCGGACCAGAGTTTCGCGGCGCTCGCGGCGGACCACGCGACGCTGGGCGGGTTGAACGAGCAACTGCTGAAACATGTTTCGGATCTCGGGCTGTTCGCCAGCCTCAGCGAGGGTCTCGACGAAATCCTGTCGCGCATAACGGCAAGGCCCGGCGCGTAGGCTTTGGCAAATGCCCGGGGGCGTCCCAAGTCATCGGAATCATATTAAATAGCTGATATATATAACTATTATATAAACCCCTTCTGTCGGCGACGGAGGAGATATGTTACACTACCGGTGTAACATATCTCTCGCTGCTCCTTCCACAGCTGCAACCGCTCGCCCCTATCGCCGACGGTGATTCAACCATCACGCAGCAACGGGCATGTCTTTCGTCGCCGGACCGATGCCGGCTCGCTCTTTCCCAATGTCAAAAAACATCGTTGCCACAGCGCCATCGGCGCAAAGGCTGACCTAGCGTAGTGCCAAGTCGCAAGCGTCAACTTACTTCGCCGGCACGCCGTGCCCGAACCGGGCGACCAGGCTATATTGGTCGCCGAGAAAGCATTGCTGCACTGAGGTGACGCGTTCCTTGCCGCGCCAGGTCTGGCGCTCGACCAACAGGCAGGGTGTTGTCGGATCGACCCCGAGCAAGGCTGCGGTTTCGCCCTCCGCCGACACCGCGGAAATACGGGTCTCCGCTTCGGTCCAGGGCACATGACGCAGCAACCAGCCGCCGGGAGATTCGACTTCGGGGTCGATCTCCTCGATCGCCGGTACCGCGTTCAGGCTGATCAGGCGGCGCTCGACCGCCAGCGGCACGCCGTCGGCGAGATGAACGCCGTCGATCTGGAGCAACCTTCCGGTCCCGGCCAATGCCCGCTCTTCACTATTGTCGCGATCGGGCGCACGCACCATGCGCGTGAGAAGCCGGTAGCGATATACGCCGCCGCGCTTCGCCACTTCGGCGGCCAGGTCCGGCACGTCGAGGACCATCGAATCGACCTTGGGCCGCGCGACGAACGATCCCGCGCGCTTGCGGCGATCAATGAGACCGGCGGCAACCAGCGCCGACAACGCCTTGTTCACGGTCATGCGCGAGCAGCCATATGTCTGCATCAATTCATGCTCGACCGGGATGCGCTGGTCCGGCGCGAGCTTGCCGGAAAGAATGCCCGCCTCGATGTCGGTGCGAATGCGTTCATGCAGCGACAGGGTCACAGGATCAGTTTCTCCAGCACCCGCCGATAGTTCGCGACGATCGGGTCGCGACTCAGGTGACGGCCGCCGCTAACCAGCTTGCGGCCGCGACGCCAGACCGAATCGATCGCCGACCGCCCGCCGGCGAACACCAGCGCGTCGAGCAGCGCACCTTCTTCGCGACCGATCAGGCTGGGATTGGACCGGTCGAGCGTGACGAAATCAGCGGCCTGCCCCACGGCAATCGTCGGATCGACGCCAAGTGCCTGCCCACCGCCCGCAAGCGCGGCGAGATAAATGTCCTGCCCCGTCGACCCGCCCGGCCCGCGCGCGAGCGCGTTGCGCTTGAGACCGGCCAGCCGCTGGCCATATTCGAGCAGGCGCATTTCCTCCGTCGCATCGATCAGAACGTTCGAATCCGATCCGATGCCATAAGCGCCGCCCGCTGCCAGAAACGGTTGCGCGGGAAAAATGCCGTCGCCGAGATTGGCTTCGGTGATGGGGCACAGGCCAACCACCGCACCGCTGGCGGCAATGGCTTTCGCTTCCGCGTCGGTGACGTGCGTGGCGTGGACCAGGCACCAGCGACGATCGACCGCGGCATGATCGAGCAGCCATTCGACCGGCCGCGCGCCGCTCCAGGCGATGCAATCCTCAACCTCCTTCACCTGCTCGGCGATATGGATGTGGATCGGCGCCGCTCCGGCGAGATCCACCAGCAGGCGGAGTTCTTCCAGCGTCACGGCGCGCAGGCTGTGCGGGGCAAGGCCAATGATCGCGTCGTCCAACGGTGCCGCCGCGACGCGAAGCCGATCAAGCAATTGCGCAAAACCGTCGGGATCATGCAGGAAGCGCCGCTGCCCCGTGCCGGGCATCGCGCCGCCAAAACCGGAATGCGCGTAGAACACCGGCAGATGCGTCAGCCCGATGCCGGTCTCCCCGGCAGCGGCGAAGATCGCAGCGCTCATCTCGATCGGATCGGCGAAGGGCGTGCCGTCGCGGTCATGGTGGAGATAGTGAAACTCGCCGACACGGGTGAAGCCGCTCTCCAGCATCTCCAGATAGGCGAGCGACGCGATCACGCGGAGATCGTCGGGCGAGAGCCGATCGACGAATCGGTACATGACCTCGCGCCAGGTCCAGAAACTGTCGTCGCTCGCGCCGCGCACCTCGGCAAGGCCGGCCATGCCACGTTGAAAGGCATGGCTGTGGAGGTTGGGCATGCCCGGCACGGCAACCTGATGCCGTTCATCGCCCGGAGCGACCGGGACCTCGCGCTCGATCGCGGTGATCAGGCCATTGCTGACCGACAAACGGACATTCCGGGCCCAGCCATCGGCCAGAAGCACGGATGCGAAGTGATGGCTCACAGCCGGTTCGGCGTCGACAGTCATGGTCGTTTCTGGCCTCCTGTGGTTTTATGTCTATACATTCTAGCGCGGCGGTGCAATGATCGACTTCAGTGATCCCGGACGGGGAAATTGCGCATGCAGTGTGACAGGATCTGGACCAATGCGCGCCTCGCAACGATGGCGGGCAATGGCCTTGGTATCGAGGACAAGGGCGTTATCGCCGCCAGCGCCGGGCGAATCGTCTATGCCGGCGCTGTGGCGGATGCCCCCGGTTTTGACGCCCTTGAGACGATCGACTGCGCGGGCCGATGGATCACGCCCGGCCTGATCGATTGCCACACCCATCTCGTCCATGGCGGCGATCGCGCACATGAATTCGAATTGCGGCTCAACGGCGCCTCCTATGAAGAAATCGCGCGCGCCGGCGGCGGCATCGTCTCGACGATGAAGGCAACACGCGCCGCGAGCGAAGAACAACTCGTCGCCTCCGCCCTCCCCCGCCTCGATGCATTGATCGCCGAGGGGGTCACCACCATCGAGATCAAATCGGGCTATGGCCTCGCGCTCGATGCCGAACTGCGCATGCTGCGCGCGGCACGCGCGCTCGGCACGCATCGGCCAGTGCGCGTCGCCACGACCTTTCTCGGCGCTCATGCGCTGCCGCCCGAATATGCGGGCGACCCGGACGGATATATCGACTCGGTTTGCAACGCGATGATCCCGGCGGTCGCCGATGCCGGCCTGGCCGACGCGGTCGATGCGTTTTGCGAAGGCATCGGTTTTTCCGCGGCACAGACACAGCGTGTTTTCGAAGCCGCGGCAGCGCGGGGACTTCCGGTCAAGCTCCATGCCGAACAGCTGTCCAACCTCCACGGTGCGGCGCTGGCCGCGCGCTACGGTGCGCTTTCCGCCGATCACCTCGAATATCTCGACGATGACGGCATCGCCGCAATGGCCCGGGCCGGCACCGTCGCGACCTTGCTGCCCGGGGCTTTCTATTTCGTACGCGAGACGAAACTGCCGCCGATCGACGCGTTGCGTGCAGCCGGCATAGCGATAGCGATCGCCACCGATTGTAATCCGGGCACGTCACCGCTGACCTCGCTGCTGCTCACCATGAACATGGCCGCGACCCTGTTCCGGCTGACCGTCGACGAATGCCTTGCCGGTGTCACCCGCAACGCCGCGCGCGCACTTGGTCTTCATGGAGAAACCGGCACGCTTGAGGCCGGCAAGAGCTGCGACCTCGCGATCTGGGACATCGAGCGTCCCGCCGAGCTTGTTTATCGCATGGGGCTGAACCCGCTCCATGCCCGCGTCTGGAGAGGCAAATGACCGATATTACCCTGGTTCCCGGCGCTGTGACGCTGGCGCAATGGCGCGCCATCTATCGCGGTGCTCCGGCTGGCCTCGATCCGGCTTCGGCATCGGTGATCCGCGCCAGCGCGGACGCCGTTGCCCGTATCCTCGCCAAGGGGCAGCCAGTCTATGGCATCAACACCGGCTTCGGAAAGCTGGCGAGCGTGCGCATCGGCGATGAGGATCTCGCCACGCTCCAGCGCAACATCGTGCTGAGCCACGCCGCTGGGACCGGCGACCCCTCTCCGGTGCCGGTGATACGCCTGATGATGGCGCTGAAGCTCGCCAGCCTCGCTCAGGGCGCATCCGGCGTGCGGCCCGAAACGGTGGCACTGCTTGAGGCTATGCTGCGCCTCGGCCTCACCCCCATGATCCCGGCACAGGGCTCGGTCGGCGCGAGTGGCGACCTCGCACCGCTGGCGCATATGGCCGCAGCGATGATCGGCGTCGGCGACATCATCATCGGCGATGCGCGGAAGCCCGCCGATATCGCGCTGAAGGAGGCGGGCCTCACACCGCTCGAACTCGGCCCGAAGGAAGGGCTGGCGCTGCTCAACGGCACGCAATTCTCCAACGCCAATGCGCTTGCCGGACTGTTCGAGGCGGAGCGGCTGTTCCAGTCGGCGCTGGTCACCGGCGCGCTCTCGACCGAAGCGGCCAAGGGATCGGATACGCCGTTCGACCCGCGCATCCAGGCGCTGCGCCGGCATCGCGGCCAGATCGAAACCGCCGATGCGCTGCGCACACTGATGGCAGGGTCGGCGATCCGCGCCAGCCATCTGGTCGACGATGCTCGCGTGCAGGATCCCTATTGCCTGCGCTGCCAGCCCCAGGTGATGGGCGCCGCGCTCGACATCTTGCGCCAGGCCGCGTTCACGCTGGAGACCGAAGCCAATGGCGTGTCGGACAATCCGCTGATCTTCGCCGAGACCGACGAAGCCTTGTCGGGCGGGAATTTCCATGCCGAGCCGGTCGCCTTCGCCGCCGACATGATCGCGTTGGCGGTGTGCGAAATCGGGTCGATCGCGGAACGGCGGATCGCAATGCTGGTCGATCCCGCATTGTCCGGCCTGCCCGCTTTCCTCACGCCGCGCCCGGGGCTCAATTCGGGCTTCATGATCCCGCAGGTCACCGCCGCCGCCCTCGTGTCCGAGAACAAGCAGCGCGCCTATCCCGCGAGCGTCGATTCGATCCCCACCTCCGCCAATCAGGAGGATCATGTGTCGATGGCGGCGCATGGCGCACGGCGACTGCTCGACATGACCGCCAATGCCAGCGCGGTGATCGGCATCGAACTGCTCGCCGCCAGCCAGGGCTGCGATTTCCATGCCCCGCTGGCATCGAGCGCCGCGCTCGAAGCGGCGCGCGCGCGGTTGCGCCGAGAGGTGCCGACGCTCACCGACGACCGGCATTTCCATCCCGATATGGAAGCCGCGAACCTGCTTATCCGCTCGGGCGCGCTGGTCAAGGCGGCGGGGCTCGACTTGCCCGGCGTGACGGCATGAGCGACTGGCTCGAGGTCCATCGTGGCGAGGCGCCGCTGATCATCGCGTTCCCGCACACCGGGACCGAGTTGCCGCCCGAGCTTGAAGGCCAGTTCGTGTCGCCCTGGCTGGCGCGGCGCGATGCCGATTGGTGGATCGACCAGCTCTACGCCTTTGCGCGCGAGCTCGGCGCGACCACGGTGCGCACGCGCATCTCGCGCAGCGTGATCGACTGCAACCGCGATCCATCGGGCGCGTCGCTCTATCCGGGGCAAGCAACGACCGAGCTGTGCCCGACGACCGATTTCGACGGCGCGCCGCTTTACGCCGCGACTCCGCCCGACGCAGCGGAGATCGCCCGCCGCCGCGCGACCTGGTTCGACCCTTATCACGCCGCGCTTGCCGGAGAAGTCGCCCGGCTGCGCACCACCCATCCCACCATCGTCTTCTACGACGCGCATTCGATCCGCAGCCGCATTCCGCGCCTGTTCGAGGGCGAGTTGCCGCAGTTCAACATCGGCACCAATGACGGCACCACCTGCGCGCCCGAACTGGCCGCCGCCGTCGCGGCGATCTGCGCAGCGAGCGGGCACAGCCATATCCTCAACGGCCGCTTCAAGGGCGGCTGGACAACGCGTCACTACAGCCGCCCGAACGAGGGCGTCCATACCATCCAGATGGAGCTCGCGATCCGTGGCTATATGCCCGAGCCGGACGCGCCGACGCCCGCCAACTGGCCGACGCCGTTCGACCCCGATTTCGCGGCGCCGCTCGCCGCCACCCTGACCGATATCCTGAAGGCATGCCTCGCCTTCGCCCGCGCCTGAGAAAGGACCGCCACCATGAGCCGTATCGACAATAGCCGCGTCATCCGCGCCGCCACCGGCACCGAGCTTTCGGCGAAAAGCTGGCTGACCGAAGCCCCGTTGCGGATGCTGATGAACAATCTCCATCCCGATGTCGCCGAGCGCCCCGAAGAGCTGGTCGTCTATGGCGGCATCGGCCGCGCCGCGCGCGACTGGCAAAGCTTCGACCGGATCGTCGAGACGCTCCGGCGCCTCGAAGACAACGAGACGCTGCTGGTTCAGTCGGGCAAGCCGGTCGGCGTGTTCCGCACCCATAAGGATGCGCCGCGCGTGCTCATCGCCAATTCCAACCTGGTGCCCAAATGGGCCAATTGGGAGCATTTCAACGAGCTCGATCGCAAGGGCCTGGCGATGTACGGCCAGATGACCGCGGGTTCGTGGATCTATATCGGCACGCAAGGCATCGTTCAGGGCACGTACGAGACCTTTGTCGAAATGGGCCGCCAGCATTATAACGGCGACCTGACCGGCCGCTGGCTGTTGACCGCCGGTCTGGGCGGCATGGGCGGCGCCCAGCCGCTTGCCGCGGTGATGGCGGGCGCATCCTGCCTGGCGATCGAATGCCAGCCGAGCCGCATCGAGATGCGGCTGCGCACCGGCTATCTCGACAAGGCGGCGGAGACGATCGACGACGCGCTGGCGCTGCTCGACCAGGCCAAGGCCGAGGGCAAGGCGATCTCGGTCGGCCTGCTCGGCAATGCCGCCGAGATCCTGCCCGAGATGTTTCGGCGCGGCATCCGCCCGGACCTGCTGACCGATCAGACTTCGGCGCATGATCCGATCAACGGCTATCTCCCCGCCGGCTGGACCGTCGCCGAATGGGTCGAGCGCCGGGAACGCGAGCCCGATGCGGTCGCGGCGGCAGCCAAGGCGTCGATGGCGGTGCATGTCCAGGCAATGCTCGACTTCCAGCAAGCGGGCGTGCCGACGGTCGATTACGGCAATAATATCCGCCAGGTGGCGAAGGACGAAGGCGTCGCCAACGCGTTCGATTTCCCCGGCTTCGTCCCCGCCTATATCCGCCCGCTGTTCTGCCGCGGCATCGGCCCGTTCCGCTGGGTGGCGCTGTCGGGCGATCCGGAGGATATCTACAAGACCGACGCCAAGGTGAAGGAATTGCTGCCCGACAACGCACACCTCCACCGCTGGCTCGACATGGCGCGGGAGAAGATCCACTTCCAGGGCTTGCCGGCACGGATCTGCTGGGTCGGCCTCGGCGATCGCCATCGCCTGGGTCTCGCGTTCAACGAAATGGTCGCCAGCGGTGAGCTCAAGGCGCCAGTGGTGATCGGCCGCGATCATCTCGACAGCGGTTCGGTCGCCAGCCCCAACCGCGAGACCGAAGCGATGCGGGACGGATCCGACGCAGTGTCAGACTGGCCCTTGCTCAATGCGCTGCTCAATACCGCATCGGGCGCGACCTGGGTGTCGCTGCATCATGGCGGCGGCGTCGGCATGGGTTATTCGCAGCATTCCGGCATGGTGATCGTCGCCGACGGCACCCCCGAAGCCGCGCAGCGGCTGGAGCGCGTGCTGTGGAACGACCCCGCCACCGGCGTGATGCGCCATGCCGATGCGGGCTATGACATCGCGCTCGACTGCGCACGGGAAAAGGGTCTAGACCTGCCTGGTATCCTGGGATGAAGCACGACATCCTTCGTGCCGCCGATCGCGTCGCGCGCCCGTGGAAGAATGGCGGCGGCGTCACGCGGGACATCTGCACCTTTCCCGCCGGTAGCACGATGGATGATTTCGACTGGCGGCTGAGCATGGCCGAAGTCCGCGAAGCGGGGCCCTTCTCTTCCTTCGCGGACATCGACCGCACGCTCATGGTGCTTCAGGGGCGGCTCGAACTCGATTTCGGCGCGGGCGAGCCAGTCACGCTGACGCCGGAAACCGCCGCCCACCCCTTTCCCGGCGACGTGGCCGTGAACGGCAAGCCAGTCGACGGCCCCGTCACCGACCTGAACCTGATGGTCCGGCGCGGCCTGTTCACCGGCGCGATCCGGCATCAGCCGGCCGGCACGATCCGCATCGCGGCTGACCTGGCTGCGGTCCATGTCCTGATCGCGACCAGCGACATGGAGATCCGGTGCGGGGCGACGGCCAGCCGGCTTGACCGGTTCGACGCGCTGCTGATGGGCGCAGGCAGCGGCGAAGACCAAATGCTCGACGTTACCGGATCGGGGCTGCTGATCGCCATACGCCCGGCGTAACCGGGCACTGCGGCAGGCGCGAAAACCTGCCGCGCTGTCAGCATTTTCCCGCAGCTGCGGGACTTGCTGCGGGACAATGCTTTTTTGGGCGTTCTGCGGGAATCTGCGGGAAATCCTGCGGGAATTTCGATGGAGCGGCACGGGAATTTTGCCGGTGCGCTGCGGGAATATCGGGAAATGGCGAAGCAGCCCCGATCCGCACGACGATCCGATATTTTGCCGGTGTGGAGAGATGCGGCGGCACTGCCCGGTGGGATGCGCCGGTGCCGATGAACGACTGTTCGATCTTCATGATGCGAAAGAGCGCCGCGGACGCGAGCGTGCATCCATTGCCGGCGACATTGGCAGAGGTGCCGGCGGTGTTGAATCGTCGATGACCGACGCCCCACGCCATTTGGACCGCGCGCGAAGAAGGATGATGCGTGACCGACCTGGCGCACCTTGTGACACCTGTTTCACAAAGGCGCCACGCCGGGACCGGGCGCCCTGCGCTCAGCGCGCGGCGATGACGATCACTTCGACCTTATAGGCCGGTGTGGCGAGCTTCGCCTCGCCGGTCGCGCGCGCAGGGGCATCCAGCCCGCCGACCCACACATCCCAGACCGCGTTCATCTCGGCAAAATCGGCCATGTCGGCAAGCCAGATCGTCGCCATCAGGATCTTCGATTTGTCGCTGCCGGCACGCGCCAGCAGCGCCTCGACCTGCGCCAGGACCGCTTCGGTCTGCGCGGTGACGCTTTCACCCGGTGCGCCGACCTGCCCGGCCAGATAGACGGTATCACCATGGATCACGGCCTGGCTCATACGGGGTCCGGCATCGAGGCGCGTGATGGTCATTCGTCAATCTCCCGGTGGTCATGGTCAGCCTGATTTGCCAACGTTCCTGCCGAAGAAGACGCCGCCACGCAACCACCGCCGCACAGGCATGTCACTCGCCTGACCTCACCGAAAGCCGAATGCGCAGCCGGCGGCCGCCTTGAGAGTCACGGCAAGGATCTCGCCGTCACGAAGCGCGCGGATCTTGTGGAGAAACTCCTCCTGGGAGAGCTTATCGAGCGGCTGGTTTCTCAGGCTGCCCAGCGCCGAGATGCGTCGAAGCTGCGTGACCGAGAGCTTGTGCGCCATACGATCCGCCATGCAGGTCGATTGTGCCTCCGGCAGGCCCATGTCGATCAGTCCCGAACGCAGGCGCGCTTCGGGGGTCGCACAGGCTGACAGCGCGAGGGCAAGAAGCAGAGAGATCAATAACCGCATGGACTATCCGCTCAATTGTGCCGGATGCTCCAGCGTTGAGGACATGCGGGACACACCGTTCCAATCAGATCGAGCGCAGCCCACCTGTCAAAACGATAGTGATAAATACCATTCTTGCAAGAGCCGACCGAAGCAAGTCGCAAGGGAATGTCGGCCTGGCACAACTTTCAGATCAGCTTCCCTTTACGAAGCCATCGTCTCCCAGCAGCACAAATCGCATCATGCGCCCGGTTTCCGCATAAACCGCCTCGGGCGAAATCCGGTCTTCCTCGCTCATCATTTCATGCGCGGCATAAGCGAGCTCGATCATGAACCTGATCCGCCGCCACAAGACATCTCTGGGCACATCCGGCAGCATCGCGGAAACGATTTCGAGTTGCGCGTCCGTCACGAACCGATGGGATTCGATGCGGATGTGAGACAGTCTCGGGGACGCGTGCAGCGCGCGTTCGATCCAGATGCCGCCTGGCTCGGCCGCGGTGATCTCGGCAGTGCGCCGCAGAATCTCCTCGGTCTTTTCGAGCATGCCCTCGATGCCCAGATTCATATTGCCTTCGATCCAATCGATCAGCAACGAATTCTGCCGTTCCATCAGACGCATGCCGAGCGCTTCCAGCACGGCGTGCTTGTCGGCAAAATACCGATAGAGCGCCGGTGGGCTCATGCCCGCACGAGCACAGATCAAATTGGTCGAGATATCCTCAAGGCCAACCTCGGCGAGAAGCGCTCCGGCGACATCGAGCAAATGCTCGCGGGTTTGAATGGCGCGGGCTTGCTTGGGCATCAAGGTCGGTTTGGACCGGGTCTTTTTCTGGGAAGCGCCGTTTACCTGGGGAGTCTTGTTCAACGATTCAGCCTCAAAGATATGTACCTCTTCAGGTTTGGGGGCTCTTGCCCGAAGCGCCGTTGCGCCGTCAAACTGCGGCATAACCGACCATCATCCGGACCGCGCTGATCGGTGGACGCCCATGACCGAGAGTCGCTCGATCCACTGATGACCAGGCACGCAATGGCATCCTGACAAGCTGTTAACGTTCGCTCAGTATTGAGCCTTTTCAAATCAAAAAGCAAGTTTCAGTAATCTTCTCTTATCTACAAGACTGTCCATCAGCGAAACACTGTCCGGGCGGAGCATTCTGGCTTCGTCTTTGTCTTATTGTTACTGCGACGGAACCAAAACACTCCGCAATTCGCCAAATCGAGTCAGTGTAGCGAGCGTCAACGCGAAACCCAAAATATAGCGGGACAAGTTACTGCCAATATACTTGCCCGCCGATCCGATCAGACCTTGGAGGGTGCCCAGAGCGGCGGTCGACGCTGCGCCCAGGGCTGAGCGGCCTCAAGTTCGAAGGAGAGCTCCAGCAGCGCGCGATCGCCGCCCAACGGTCCGGCGAACTGCACGCCAACCGGCAAGCCATCCCTGGTCCAGTGCATCGGCAAGCTCAGCGCGGGTCCGCCGGTCGCGTTCTGCAGCATGGTATAATCGGCATAATTGTTGAGCCGCTGCATCACCACCGCCACCGGCAAGGAGCCGTTGATGTCGCCGATCCGGGCTGGCGGCTTGAGCAGGACCGGGGTGACGAGGATATCAATGGTGTCGAACAGCCCGAAATAGGCCTTGGACGCCGCCGCGATGCGCGCATAGCATTTCGCCACCATGTCTTCCGGCACGTCTTCGGCCAATTGGCTCATGCTGAAGGAAACAGGCTCAACCAGCGCGCGCAGAATCTTGGGGTCCACACTGGTTCCCGGGGGAAGCAGCTTCTTGGCTTCGTTGGCCCGGGCGAGATAGACGACGGTGAAATCCTCAACAAAGGTCGCGCCGTCGAATGGCCATTTGACCGGGCTGACATGATGACCAAGCGATTCAAGCAGTTTCAGCGTCGAATTCACGCCCTCGGCCACTTCCGGCACCGGCGTATGATCCCCCAGACTGTTCATGATATAACCGACGCGCAGCCTTTTGGCGCCTGGCCCGGTCACCTTGCCGATCGGTGGATAGACCGCCCCGGCACCCTTCATTTCAAGCAATGCGAGCATATTGGCGGTATCGCGCACGGTGCGCGAGAGGCAGAATGATTCACCCAGAAAGCCGCTGACATCCATCTTGCCGTTGACGATGCTCAACGGGCCGGAAAGGCGATCGCGCGACGGCTTCATGCCGACCAGTCCGCACACGCTCCCCGGAATGCGCAGCGAGCCGGCGCCGTCCGAACCATGCGCCAATGGAATGATACCGGCGGCAACCGCCGCCGCCGCCCCGCCCGAGGATCCGCCCGGCGTATGATCCAGATTCCACGGATTGCGCGTCACGCCATAAGCAAGCGTTTCAGTGGTCGGCAGGATGCCGAACTCGGGCATCGTCGTGCGAGCAAAGATGTTGAAGCCCGATTGCTCGATCATCTCGACCAACTGGTCATTCTCTTTCGCAATCGGCGTCAGCTTGTCCAGCTTGGAACCGAAATGCTTCGCCGTTCCGGCGACGTCGGCCTCGTCCTTGATCATCATCGGCACGCCAGCGAACGGTCCAGCCGGGTTGATCGCGGGAACATGCTTGCGCGCACGATCGTACAGTTCCTGGCTGATGCAGTTGATCTGCGGCTGTACCGCCTGGGCACGGGCGATGGCGGCATTGACCGCCTCCAGCGGAGAGATTTTGCGCGCCTTGATCGCCGCGGCCAGACCGGTGGCGTCCATGCTGGCGAAATCGGCTGCGGGCTCGGCCACGGCGCGGGCGAACGCGCCGCCGGGAAGCAGCGTCGCGACACCCGTCATCGCCGCCACTTTCAGGAAATTGCGCCGTACTTGCGATAAATTCTCGTCCTGGTTCATCATGTCATTGGTCCTCAAAGATCGGGGAAATTCGAATTTTCGGCAGTTTCGTGACTTGATTGAGTGGGGAGTCGGTCGGTGCGCGCGGGGTCAGGGCGAAAAGATCCGCCGCCCTCGTTCCACCTGCATTTTCCGACTGGGTCGGGTGGCGAGCGACCGCGTCTTCACGCCTTCCATCATGACCCATTCGCCAGTGACTTTTTCCGGGGTCAGTTCAATCGCCATATAGCCGCGGCTGCTGGTCTCCGCCCATTTGAGCTCCGGGCTGGCGTTGACGAAGAATTGCCCGACCAGAGCCGGCGGCACGGAGATATATTCCTCAAGCCCCGGCGACGTGACGCTGTGC
Organism: Sphingomonas sp. ERG5; assembly: GCF_000803065.1. Taxonomy (GTDB): domain Bacteria; phylum Pseudomonadota; class Alphaproteobacteria; order Sphingomonadales; family Sphingomonadaceae; genus Sphingomonas. The sequence goes on along the minus strand of NZ_JSXI01000016.1, from coordinate 190,881 downwards.
CCGCCGAATTCCACGCCCGCCGGCCTTCCGTCCTGGGCCAGATCGAATGCCCAGGCATTATGGCTGTCGCCGGACAGGACGATCAGATCGGCATCGGCAGCTTGCGCGGCGCTGAGGAAGCGCGCGCGCGCGGCGGGAAAACCGGCCCAGCCGTCGAGGTCGGCGGGAAGGCCCGCTTTCGCCGCGGCATTGATCGCCTTGAGATACGCGGCGCCCTCGGGGGGAAGTTTCAGGTTGGACAGCATGGCCTGGGGCAGTTCGGGCAGCTTCTGCTGGCCAACCAGGACTTGCTGCGACACGACCTGCCATTTGGCGCCGCGTCGTTTGGACTGCGCCATCCCCTGATACAGCCATTGTTCCTGGGTATCGCCCATCAAGGTGCGCTTCGGGTCGGCCAATGGCCCGTCGCGCAGCGCGATCAGATTGGCCACCGGGTCGCCCGCTGCCTCCACCGCGGGACGCATGTCAAGCCAGGCGCTACGCGCGGTGAGTCTGGTTTCCGGGCGAAAGATCGTCGCCAGATCGCCGACTTCATAACTCGACCAACTCTGCCCCGACACCGGCAGCCATTCATTATAGGCCTTGATCGAGGCACGCTTGCGCACCTCATAATCGCCTTCATCGGGGGTATGGTTTTCGGCGCCATGCGCCCAGCTGTCATTGCCCAGTTCATGATCGTCACGCTGCGCGATCATCGGGAACATCTGATGCAGTCGCTGCAGATCCGGATCGGCACGGTAACACGCGAGGCGCAGCCGATAATCGGCCAGCCGGATCGCCTCGGTCGGCGGCTCGATCATCCGCCCGGCCACCGCCTTTTGCGCATTGGGATAATAGCCGCGTTGATATTCGTAGAAATAGTCACCGGTGTGAACCATCAGATCGATATCATCGCGCGCCGCGGCATGGGCATAGGCGTTGAACCAGCCATTGGGCATATTGGCGCAGGAAAATACACCAAGGCAGAAACGCCCGACCGGCCCGACCGGCAAGGTACGCGTGCGACCGATCGGCGACACCGCGCCATTTGCGGCGATGAAGCGGTAATAATAGAATCGCGCGGGCTCCAGCCCGGCTACCGTGACGCGTGCCGTATAATCGTCCCCGCGCCGCGCGACTGCGACCCCGCCGGCCTTGATCGTCTTGAAATCAGGTGTTTCCGCAACCTCGGCAGTCAGCCGGGTTTCGCCGCCATGGGCCGGGACATAGCGCGTCCATAGCAATGCCGAGTTGGGGCCCGGCTCACCGCTTGCGACATTATGCGTGAAACCATTTGCCCGCAGTGTCGCCGCCATCGCAGCCGGTCCGGCCAGCGCCGCCGCGCCGAACCCGAAACCACCCATCAGCACCAGTTCCCGCCGACCAATCTCCATCGCCTCGCACTTTCAACTCGCGGTTCTTACGTGGACGCGTTTTCTTGCCCGGGACCGTCCACCCGTTTTCCGCATTGCCCCGCAAGCGTGACGCGCCCCTTCCCCAAGGCATGACGAAACCTCGTCCGGTCGAACGAGGTTTCATCATGCCCGGAGCGAGAGGGGAGGAAACTCGACCAGGTGACCGACCCGAGGCCGGCCTCCGACAGGTAAACCGGGTCGGCCCGGTCAGCGCGGCGCAGTTTCCGGGGCCGATGCCGGCGTAGCGCCTGAAGCAGGTACCGGCGAAGAAGCGGGGGCCGTCGGCGCGGCAGCGACCGACGCGGTGGCAGCGCTGGCTGCATCGGCACCCGGCGCAGGCGTGCCGACCGTACCGCCATCGGCGGGGAGCGCCTTCAGCGCTGCATCGATCGCCACGATACGCTCATGCGGAATGACGTTGGGGAACATCGCTTCCAGCGCGTCGATGCTCATGGTCTTGAACTGCTCATATTGCGGCAAGGTGGTGAAGCCAGGCAGCTCACGGTCGAGCACGGCGTTGGCGCCGGGATTGGCAGCCAGCTTTTCGAGCGGCGTCTTGATGCTGAAGGCGGGTTTACCGTCTGCCGCATAGGCAGGCACTGCGATCGACAAAGCCAAGGAGGCCATCATGCCGCCAAGAAAAACCGACTTTCTCATTGGGATACTCCAAAGTTACTCGAGAATTCTGACAATCCCGGCTTTCCGCGAAGAAACTGCATGACGAACTTCCGCCTTGCCGATCGAAGCTTCAGCCGATGACAATCGGACTGGACACTGTCTGCAACGTCCCAGTGACAGAAGTGCAGATGCCGGCGGCCGTACTTATGGTTCCGCCGGATGTTGAATTATTCCATGCCACCGGAACATTGTTCTTTGTGCAAGTTCCCAGCGGGGTGGTGAGTTTCAGTTGATCAATCGTCAGCACCGATTGCGATGTCGTTCGGGCGATAATGGGAAATGTAACGGTACCCAATGTCTGGTCGTTACAGACGGCCCCTCCCGGTATGTCGGTCGCGGTGCCCGAGGTAAAAGTGACGACCCCTGGAGTCGTCGCCGTTCCGACGCTCGTCACTGTTCCCGACATCGTGACATTGCAGGTCGCGTTGAATAGGAAACCCAGCACGGTAGTGCTGATAGCGCCCGTCACATTGACCGGCGCGCCAAGCACAGGTGAGGCGATCGGGTTTGCCAAGGCAGGCGAAGCTATCGACAAAGCCGAGGAGGCGATCATGCCGCCAAGCAAAACCGACTTTCTCATTGAGGTACTCCAAAATTACAAATAGCCTAAATATTACTTATATTTAACTAATTCATCGTGAGTCCGCTTAGCGGACCAGGAAGAATACTGCCGCTTCCAAGAAATTCCTGAACGCTATTACCGGAGATCGTCTTCTAAACGGCAAGATGGTTCTTCTCTTACCATTCTCAGCTGGAGAAGATGCGGCATGGCGGAAAACCGCCATGCCACAAATTCAGTAGTTTAAAGAACGGTCATTGATGGAGTAACCACCACATTCATCGTGTGCACGGTGCAAAAGCCCACCGTCACTGCAGACGTTGTGAACGCGGTCGATGCTGAGTTATTCCAATCAACCAACGTGTTGGTCGTTGTGCAGGGGCCGAATGGCGTGCTGAACGACAATTGGGTGATCCGCACCTTGTTGAACTGCGTGCTGGGCAGCGTCGTTTCAATCTTAACCGGCCAAATGGTGGAACCGGTGCCGGTTGAGGTGCAATTCGTGCCCGTTGCCGTGCCGGCCGTGAAGGTCATTTCGCCAGTGACAGCCGGCGATACCGAACCCACCCGGGTCACGGTACCGGTCATCGTGATTCCGCACGTCCTTCTGCCGAGGCCAAGAACGCTGACTTCAATAGTGCCAGATGCCGTAACACTTGCACCAAGCCCCATCGGCGAGATTTGCTGCGCATAGCCAGGGCCTGACGACAGGCCAACTGCGGTCGTGAGCACAAGAGCGGATTTCAAAAGAGATTTCATTTTCGAATACCTTTCAGATATTATTAAGTATGCACCTAATTATATATAGCTACGGTTCTACTAATAAAACTCGACTATAATATATCTCTCCATGCACTCTCCTTTTGTTTTTATTTATCTAGTTCACTTGATACAAAGATATCACGCCCTGATATTGAAATATCAAGACAGCGACTCACCTTTGCATCTTCGTAAATAGCATAATTATAGCTATTATAAAATATAATTTGAGCCAAAATGAAGCTAAAATACTATCCTTAATTATTTAGAACCCTACTTTTACGTTAAGTCCGTAGAGCCGTGGATCAAGCGTGAAGACATTGGTAAAGTTACCAAGCTCATCTGGCCCGGTAAATGCATCAGTTATCGGTGTGCTATTGAAGACATTCTTGATATAGAATTGGAATGTCAGGTTTGATTGCGGCCGTGTTAGCGTTATCGCAATATTACCATTACCCCAACCTTTCAGCTTGTCATAAGCGGTATTGTATATCCGTGCGTAGCTACTCGATTGACGATAATAGTCGCCACGCAGGCCGAGCTGCCAGTCATTGAGGAAAAAGGTGTATTGCGCGCCCACATTGAAGGTGAAATGCGGAGCGTTGGGGAGCTGATGCCCGCCAACATTGGCGCCAAAACCCCGCCCCTGATTGGGAGCGCCATAGTTTGATGGATTGGCCGGATCATAGCTTGATGGCTGACTGGGATCATAACCCGATGTGGGATCGTAGACCACATTGCCGAAGAAGGGCTGGGAAAGCAGGCTGCCCGGCGAGAATCTGCCTGGGAAAAAATTGGGCGATTCGCACAACAGCCTCGTGAAGATGCCAATACCATTAGCAAACCGCGGAGGATCGCCCGGCTTCCAATCCGCAGGCGGCGTACCCGTCACCCCCGAACTGATAAACACGGGGGAATTAAGCAACCGCGCGACAACTTCCCTTGGGGCCACGCAAGTATTGGGACTTTGCGCCCAGGGGCGCAGCACGACCCAATCATCATGCCCTTGAAGCCGATCCATCACGTCGATCGAATATTGCCCCTTGCCGATCTTGGTATTGAGATACCCGAAGGTAGCGCCGATCCGGAAATGGCGCGAGGGAATCCAGGCACCCTCGAACTCCAGACCCATCGTCCGCGCATCGAAGTTCTCGGTATGGAAACCGCGATCGATCAGCTGCGATATCTGATATTTCTTATAGTCGTTGTAAAATGCCGCCGCACTGAACATCAACTTGCCACCGGCGAGCTGATTCTTGGTGCCGATCTCAAACGCGTTGACATCCTCCGGCTGAAATGAATCAGTCAAGGTGGTGTAATTGGCAAAATCCGGATTGGAGACCTGACTTCGGGGATTTGCGCCGCCCGCTTTATAGCCATGTGAAAATGAGGCGTAGAGCAAAGTACTGTCGGTAAAGGACAGATTGGGCTTCCAATCAGCGGCCAGGCGACCAGTGAAACGACGCCATTGCTGAACCTTGTCGGGATCTTCCGGATAACCTCGGCCGACGAATCCGCCACCATATTCTCCGGCGAAGGCCAGCAACTGGGTCGCAACCGGCGTCAACGTCTTCCTGTCATCGGTATAGCGAAGCCCTGCCGTTATCTTGAAATTGTCGGTGGCCTTCCAATAAAGCTCACCAAAAGCCGCAGCCGAACGAATCTTCGCAATACTGATGCTGCGTAGATAATTGTGGCCATCCTGCGGCCCTTGACCAATTGGGTTTGGATCGATGTAAATACACCCAGGGTTGGTTTTGCGCTCCGCCTCGGTGCAATCGATCGATCCGAATGTATTCAACCCGAGCGAAATGAGTGTCAACAAATTACTGTAGACATTATATTCTTCGCGGGTTTTGAATTTCACATAATTAGCGCCAACGCTGAAATTCAAAGGCCCATTGAAGGAGGATTGGAACCGCAGTTCCTGTGACCATTGCTCACTGTTAGACCTGGAAAGATCCACGGCCAATGGGCGATCAGAGCATCCAAGTTGCGGATCGCAGAAAGTGCCGCCTCTTGCGGTATCCTCTCCAAGAAACGGAGCAAAAGTCGGCTGAATTAAAGCGCTGAAGCTCGACTTAGGAGCAAAAATAGGCTGCGAATCGAATCGGAAGAAATCCTGCGATCCGTAATAACTGTCCTTCATATAGAGCGTCTGCGAGTAAAGGCGCAGATCAGATGACACATCGAATTCGGCATTGAGCTGCACGACATCGTTCTTGGCCCGGAACACCGGATCATAGACTGTCGAAATCTCACGCAAATTAGCAGATTGCTTGTTACCCTCCACTTTGAATGGGTCGAGTACCGGATTTGCGTAAAGACCGCCGGGATAGAGGCTGGGAAACCCGGCCCGGACGAACAACATGCCGGTGACGATCGGGAAACCAAGGCCGTTGGGCACGCCGTTGGAATCCTTGGTGAACAGCGATTTGTTCTGACAGCCCGGCGTCAGCGTGGAGGCCGGCCAGACGTCATAAAGCGGATAGCTGTTCGGGTCGCCCTCGGCATCGGTATAGCCCTTGGGATATTGGAGCTGGCTTGGCGTATCCGCGCGCGTACAAAGCTGCTTGCCGGTGCGCGAGCGATTATCGTCCTCGTTGAAATGCTCCCAGATCACGCCGATGCGGAAGTTGGATGTCGGCTCCCATAAGGCCGAGGTCCGGATCGACCAGAGATCGCGGCCGTTGACCGCCCGATCAGTGATGGTGTTGTAGTCGAAGCCCCGGCGCTTGGTCCAGGCACCGGCCACGCGAAGCGCGAAATTGTCACCGATCGGAACGTTGACGAAGCCGCGCGCACGCTGCGAGCCGTAATTGCCCACTTCGCCTTGAATTTCGCCGGTGAATTTGGAGAGTTCAGGCTTGTGCGGGATCATGTTGACCACACCGGCCGTCGCGTTGCGGCCATAGAGCGTACCCTGTGGACCGCGCAGCACCTCAAGCCGCTCGACGTCGAAATATTCCTGTTCGAACAGTCGGTTGCGTAGCAAGGTGGTGTTGTTGAAGCTGATCGCCACAGCCGGATCGGCGCTGACCGAAGTCGCCTTGGTGCCAATACCGCGAATCGCGAAATTGAAACTGGTGAAGTTGTCCTTGGAAAAATTGACGTTGGGAATTGCGCGAAGCAATTCCGACCCGCCGTCAATCTTCAGGTCCGCAAGATCCTTGGCGGAGAAAGCCGAGATCGAGATCGGCACATCGAGGATCCTCTCCTCCATGCGCTGCGCCGTCACCACGATATCCCCCGCGCCGGAAGCCTGAGCCTCGGGAGCCTCCTGAATGCGCTCCACACTTGTACGAGCCTGCGCGTCAGGCCCCTCCTGAGCGTGCGCCGCAACCGTCGTTGCGAGCAATCCAATCAGCGCCCCGCCCGTCAAAGCGCGCGCACGCACCTGTCCATAAGAGCTCAACATACGGCTCATTTCCACCCCCTCCTTGCTGCTTCTTTTGGCAGTCGACACCCTTTTGCGGTGACGGGGTGAGGCTATGATATGGAAATTACATAGTCAACACTATCATATAACTGTAATTACCATTTTGGCGGTGTTTGCGAAATTTACGTACGTGAGGCGGCGCCGGGATCCTGAAATTAACCCGTTGATTCTCCAAGACTAAAAAATTGTGGTAATAAGCGCGGGATTTGTCCTACGAACCGTCGTAAATCGCCCGTTCATAGTCGCGACAACGCTGCTGCGGCAGCGGATTTCACAAATCCTGGCTTCGGCCCCCGAGTCGCGGGCAAACCGAAACATCGGTTCGAAGCCGGTGAGACAGCGCCGCCCTTCGGCAATGCGAGTTTCTTCCATCGAACCACCGGAGCGCGGCCAGCGACATGGCATTCGCCCCACCAGCGACGCCAAGGCGAGCGACGCCTTGCCGCGAACAGCAAGGCGCGCCCGATGAATTCAAAGTAACGAGTCGAATCGCGGGCGCCCGGATGATCTTCCGATCATCCCGGGAGCCTGATCCGCGCTCTCATGCCGACCGCCTTTCGCTTGGTAACGAAACACAGATTGATGTTCGGCTCGCTATGCGCGCTCCCGGCCCCGCTCCTGCTGGTCGACCCAGGCCTGAACGATCGCATCGCCCGGCGCGATCCAGGCTTCCGGGCGGCTCGACAGATCGGCCAGCAGCGCTTCGAACGCGCCGATCCGGTATGGCAGCGCCGTGATGTACGGCGTGATGTGGATCGGGAGCATCCGTCCGCACTGGCCGCGCGCTTCCGTCGCCAGCCAGTCGAACGCATCGGTCATCTGTTGCGCGAAACTGTCGGCGGATTGCTGTTGCACCGTGATGATCTGGCGATCGGACAATTCGTGATTGAGCGGCAGATTGATCAGGCCATTGCTGAAACGATATGGCAGTTCGTCATTCACCCAGTCGCAACCATAGGTCAGTCCCGCCTCTTTCAGGAGATCGGGTGTGTTCCAGCTCTCCGACCGGGCAATCGACAACCATCCGCTTGGTCGCTTGCCCGATACGCGCTCGAGCGTGTCGAGCGACGTCGCGATCAGCGCGCGCTCGTCCTCGATCGGCATGCCCGACGCGATCGTGCCGTTCATGTCGGTCGAATGGGCAATGATCTCATGACCCGCCGCGACGATGTCGGCGATCAGTTCGGGATAGCGTTCGGCAATCGCCGCGTTGGTCGCGACCGAGGCGGTGACGCCGGCTTTGGCAAAGGCATCGAGCAGCCGGTAAAAGCCGATCCGCGTGCCATAATCGCGCGAGGTATAATGGCGATAATCGGGATAGGGCGTGACCATGTGGCCGGGCGCGCGGAACGGCGTGTCCGAGGGCGTGATCGGAAACCATTCCAGGCTGACGCAAATCCATACCGCAACCGATTTGCCGTCCGGCCAGGCGACCGGCGGCCGGTCGCGCAGCGCCGTCCAGGGATAGAGATCATGGTCATAGCCCAAGCGGCGCTTCGGATAAGCGAGATAGGTGGGGTCGAGAGTCATGCGGCGGCTCCCGCCTGCGCGCGCCAGGCATCGACGATCTCGCCGGCACGGGCGATCCAGGCACGGCCGTCGGCGGCGATATGTTCGAGCACGCGCTCGAACGCGCCGATGCGGTGCGGCTGGCCGATCAGATAGGCGTGAAGCGGAATGCACATCACCGTGCCCGACGCCGCACCTTCCTGCGCGAGCCGTTCGAACTGGCGGATCAGCGTGTCGGCATAATCGCGCGGGCTCATATTATAGACGAAGAAGCCGTAATGGTCGTTGACCTCCAGGCTATAGGGGATCGAGGCGAGGCGGCCCTTCGCGACCTTGACCGGCTGCACCTGATCGTCGTGATACAGGTCGCAGGTATAATCCAGGCCATATTCGGCGATCAGGTCGAGCGTGCGCGGCGTATGAGTCAGTGCCGGCGCGAGCCAGCCGCGGATACGCTGGCCGGTCGCCGCCTGCACCGTCGCGATCGAATCCTCGATGATCGCGCGCTCCTGCGCTTCGTCCATGCCATAAGTGTAGCGCGTGTTGTAAATGCCATGGCTGAAGAACTCCCAGCCGCGCTTCGCCCCGTCCTCGACCACATCGGGATGGTGCTGGCACAAGGCGACCGAGAGCGAGACGGAACCGGGAAAACCATGCCGGCTCATCGCCTCGGCCATGCGCCAGTGCGAGACGCGGTTCGAATGATCGCGATGCGCATAGCCGACGATATCGGGATGCGGTTTGGTCCAGCTCTTGCGCTGCGGGTTGGCCGGCGGATCAATCTCATAATATTCGAGATTGGGCGCGACCCAGACCGCGACGGTCTTGCCGCCCGGCCAGACGATCTTCGGCCGGTCGCGATAGGGGGCGAAATCATACAGGCCAGGATCGGCGGCGCCCTCGCGCATCAGCGTGCCTCCAGCCAGTCGATGACGGCCTGGACCGGTTCGACATCGGCATATTTGAGCTGAAGGTCGGTCAGATTGGCGAAATGATAGCTGGCATGCTTATCGGCGCAGGTCTCGATCGGCACGATCGTGCGATAGCCATGGCTCAAACTGTCGACTGCGGTCGCCCGCACGCAGCCCGACGTCGAGCCGCCCGTCACCACCACGGTGTCGACCTTGTGCCACACCAGATAGCTGGCCAGCGAGGTTTCGAAAAAGGCCGAGGGCATCCGCTTGGTGAATTGCAGGTCGCCGGGATCGATCTCGCAGCGCGGGTCGAAGTGATGCCGCTCGCTGTCATATTTGATGTTCTGCAGCGAATCCGGCGTGTCGGTCCGCGTACCCCAGATCCCGGCATCGCCCGCATCGGCCTTATAGGCGACATGGCTCCAGATCACCGGCATGTTCCGCGCACGCGCCAGCGCCGAGAGGCGATTGACATACTCGATCTGCCGCGGGTCCGTTTCATAAGCGGTCGCGAAACGGTCGATCGCGGTATAGGCCAGCTGGAAATCGACATTCACGATGGCGAGCTTCTGACCGAAGCCGAATTTCCTGCGCGCGGGATTCGCCATCACGCTGTCGAAGATCTCGCGCGCCGTGCGGCCGTCGTCGATCATCCGCGTTCCCACCAGATCCGCCATTTACTCGTCCTTACTTGTCTTCACCAAACGCTCGAAGATCAGGGCGCGCCTTACCGTTCCGGTCGCCCATCGGTCGGCACGCGCGGATCGATCAGGATGCGCAGCACGCGGGCCAGCAACGCGTCGGTCGCCTGCTGGCGCTCGTTGGCCGCCGCCCCGTCATACGCCGTGTCGCGAAGCGCCTCGACCGTCATGCCGCCTTGTTCCGCGACGAACCGCTCGAGCCGATCGATTCGATCGTTCGAGACCGCCAGTTCGACCAGCAGTGCAAGGGCGATGTTGAGCACTTCCTCGACTTCGCGATCATCAAGGCTCTGCGGCCGCGCGCCGCGCGCGGAATGGACCAGCGCCAGAATCGCATCAATGGGTGCCGTCATGATCAGCCTCGCTTGCGTGCGGTGATCGCGTACCAGCGGTTCGACCCATGGATCGCGGGCAGGTTGTGCTCGACGATATCCTCGTCGGCGAACCCGGCCGCCAGCATGTCGGCGCGCATGTCCGCGGTGGCATAGGTATGCCAGTGCCGCTCATTGTTGAAATGCGTGTCCCAGTCGCGCTCGACCTGATGGACGATCGTCGGTTCGAAGCGGATCGACACGTCCTGATGGATCACGACCCCGCCCGGGCGCACCGCGCGCGCCGATTCCCGGATCATCGCCCGGCGCTTCTCGGCGCCGATCTCGTGCAGCACATTGTGCGAGACGACCAGGTCGAACCCGTCATCCGCGAAGTTGAGCACGGCGGCATCCATCTGGTGGAAATGCACCGCGACGCCGAGCGATTCTGCACGGGCGTGAGCGTAGCGCAACATGCCCGCGCCGATATCGATCGCATGCACATCGGCCTGCGGATAGGTTGCGGCATAAGCGGCGGATGCCGCGCCCGCCGAACAGCCGATGTCGAGGATACGACGCGGTTCGAGATCGGGAAAATGCTCCTCGAGCAACCGGACCGCGACGCCGGTCTTGGTGTCGCCCCGCCCCGCTCCCTGACCGAAGGAGAACACATTGCCGCCGGTTTCATAGAGCGCGCCCGCAACCACATCATCAGGGCCGAGATCGAGCCCATAGCCGCCGGGCTGAAGATGGATGTCGATATCCGCGACCTCGGGCGACGGATCATAATCGGGATCGAGCGTCAGTGATCCCTTGCGGTCGGGCGACTCGATCAGCGCGCGCGCCGCTGCGCTCATCCGGTCGATGTCGCGATAGACCGGTTCGCCGACTGATACCCAGAGCATTTCCTGCGCCGAGCGATTGGCCGCGCTCCACATGCGATAGCGTTGCGATTCGAACAAAGCGGCGCGGATATCTTCCGGGGATTGCGGCTGACGCCCCTGCCGCGCGGTAAAGGCGGGCGCGCCCTCACTGTCATAGCGCGCGACATTGCCCGAGCGGACATTGGCGTTGAGCAACTTGCGGAGCGACACCACGGCGCGCTGCCGGCTACGCTCTTCGGGCGTCGCCCGCGGCAACACCTCATGCTGGAGATCGCGGACCTTCATGGTGCACTCCTCAAATCATCGTCCGGCACATGCTATGTCTTTGACGCCCGGACGGCAACCCATTTTGTTCTAGAATTGATACAAATGATCCAGATCATGCGGATCACCCGTCAACGCCTCCGTTCGATGAATTCGACCAGCTCGCCGGCCGGCCCGACCGCGGCGCAGGTCATTCCGCCATCATAGCCCAGCCCAGCGCGGGCCACCGGTGGGGCGATGGCGATGTCGTCGACCAGGGCAATATCGTCGATCTCGAAACTCGCCATCGCATTGCCGGGCGGCACCATGCCGGGCGCGACCTTGCGCGGTCCGGCAATACGATCCGGCCCGGTGAGATAGCCATCCAGCTCGATCAGGAAGCCATGTTCCGCCAGCCCGAGCGTGGTGAGCGGAAAGCTGTCCTCAGCGGTCAGGCCTTGCGCACGCTGGATGATACGAACCCGCGCATCGCGGATCGGGCGCTGGCGAAGATCGAAGCGATCGACATACCATTGGCGCATGGCCGGGAAATCGCCGCCGGCAAGCACCAGGATGAACGGCCGGTCGATCGCCGCACGCGGGCTGGGCAGGATCGATGTGCTGCGGTCGCCGCTTTCCATCGTCAGGTAGAGGCATTCGCCAGCCGGACCGATCAGCTGCATCGCATGGATCGAGGGCATGAACTGAAGCGGGTTGGGACCGTCGATGATCTCGAACGGCGACGCCCGCAACCGATCGGCCAGCGCATGCACGTCATCGACAATGATCTCGCAAGCGTTCCAGCCAAAACTGGTGAGCGGGCGATAGCCGGGAACGGCATCGGTCTCGATCGCGCGAATATGGACATCATCGGCGCCGTCGCTGCTCAGCAGGATAAAGCGGCGGCCCGCCATACCGGATGCACCCCAACTTGCCGCCAGATCGCCGGCGACCGTACCGCGCTCACGCACGCGGTAACCCAGCCAGTCGACATAGCAGCGCTCGAACCGGTCAAGATCGGGCGCGCCCATGGTCGCCATGCGGAAGCGGGACAGGCGCGGGACGGCACCCGGTACGGAGTCCGTCATCAGCCGAAATGCATCTCCGCCTTCGACTTATGGAGGTCGAGGCGGATCTGGTAGCGGTCCGGGCGATATTGCGCGAGGATATGCTGGACCGGCCGACCGTTAACATCGGTGACGGTGCGGCTGATCCGCAGGATCGGGGAACCGACCTCCACCGCAAGCGTCGCGGCAAGCGTGGCATCGGCCAATGTCGCCGAAATGGTCTGCGTGGCGGCACCGATCTTCACCCCGGCCTGCTCGATCAGCGCCAGGATCGGCGTGCTGCGCAGGCCCGCGCGGGTGATATGTTCACCCAGATCGGTCGGCACATAGCTGATCAGATGCCCCAGCGGCTCGCCGTCGAGCGAGCGGACGCGGACGACCCGGATCAGCGGCGTCCCCACCGCAACGCCCAGCGCTTCGCTGATCGGTGCGCGAGCGGGCGCCTCGCCCAGTTCGATCAGCTTGACCTGAGTCGACCGACCAAAGGTCAGCAGCGATTCGATCGCCTGGTCGATGCTCCCTTCGATCGGGCGCGCCGGCGGTTCGAAGATCACCGTCGTGCCGACCCGGCGCTTGCGCGCGACCAGATTGGTATCGGCAAGTTCGGCCAGGGCGCGCCGCGCAGTGATGCGCGAAACCCCGAAATTCGCGGCCAGTTCCTGCTCGGTCGGCATGCGCGAGCCAAGCGGCCGCTCCCCGCTGGTAATCTCCTCACGCAGTTGCAGGAAGATCTGATGATAAAGCGGGATGGCATTAAGCCGATCGACGCTCCCCAGTTCGCCAAGTTCGATATCCGATTTTTTCAAACGCTCACGCTCCCAGGTTTCCCCACGCCCATTAAGCGGATAGTGCCCGATTGCCGTCGCGACGGGAAGGAGCCTTTGATGAAAACCAAACCGGTCCTCACATCTGCCGAACTGGATCCGATGCTCGCCGCCGCACGCACCGAGGCCGTACGGCGCGGGCTGGCCATGTCGATCGCCATTGTCGATGATGGCGGCTACCCGCTCCGGCTTGAGCGAATGGACGGTGCGGGCGCGATGACGCCGTCGGTCGCGCTGGCCAAGGCACGCACCGCAGCGCTGATGCGGGGATCGACTCGGTTGCTGGCCGAGCGCGTGAAGACCGAACCCGCCCTGCTCCGGCTGACCGACTATCTGCCGATGGAGGGCGGCCTGCCGATCATGGCGCAAGGTGTTTGTGTCGGCGGGATCGGGATTTCGGGCGGCAAGCCCGACGATGACGAAGGCGTGGGCCAGGCGGGTATCGACGGATTGCAGGAATAAGCCGGCGCACGCGCGGCTCAATGCATCTCCTCGCCGCCCGATACGTTCATCGATTCGCCGGTGATGTAGCGCGCCTGCCCTGAGCAAAGGAATGCGCAGGCATTGGCGGTATCCTCGACCTCGCCGACCCGGCCAAGCGGAATCCGCCCGCGCATCGCGGCAAGATATTCATCGACGCTCTGGCCGCGCATGCGCGCCATATAATCATTCTGCCATTCGCCCAGGCCGGTCGTGACATGGTTGGGACAGACCGCGTTGACGGTGATCTGTTCAGGTCCGAGTTCCATCGCCGCGGACCGGGTGAGCCCGACCAGGCCGTGCTTGGACGCGACATAGGAGGAGGTGAGCGCCGATCCCGATTTCGCCGCGCGGCTGGCGATCGAAACGATCCGGCCACGTCCCCAATGCTCCTCGATCGGCTGAGCGAGCATTTGCCGCGCGGCATGTTTCATGGCGAAGAAAGCGCCGCGCAGATTGACGTTGAGCACGGTATCCCATTGCTCTTGCGTCGCCTCGATCAACGGGCCGAACAGATAGCCGACCCCGGCATTGTTCACGAGGATGTCGAGACGGCCAAAGGTCGCAACGGCATGCGCCACCAGCGCCTCGACGTCGTCCTCGACCCGCATATCGGCGGCGAAGGTGGTGATTTCAGCGCCATCCGCCCGCATTTCGTCGGCGACGGCGCGCATTTCCTCATCCAGGCCGATGCCATGCGCGGGCGCGGTGTCGCCGGCGGTCTTGCCGAGATCGTGGAGAACGATCCGCGCGCCGTCGGACGCCAGTTTGCGCGCGATCGCCTCCCCCAGCCCCTTGCGACGCCCGGCACCGGTGACGATCGCGACCTTGCCGGCAATATCGGGATACATCGTCATGTTCAGATCTCCATTCCTGCGCGATACCCTTCGGCCGTCGCCATCAACACGCTGCGCGGCGCATAACAATCGCCCACCAGCGTCACGGATATGCCCGCAGCGCGGAGGGCACCGGCCAGCAGATCGTTCGGGCGGCGCGGCGTCGCAAAGGTGAACAGGGCGACATCGCGGATCAGCCCCTCGCGCCCGCTATGCACATTGGCATAGGCGATTTCACCTTCCTCGAAGCGCGAGGTGGCGAGCGGGCGTACCGACGTCACGATCTCGGCGCCCAGGCGATAGAGCCGTTCATAAGCACCCTGGCGCACGACGATTGCCGCGTCGCTTGCGATCCGGTCGCGCGACGTCAGCAACATGACGCGTTCGAATCGGGCGCAAAGCAGTTCCGCGGCGTCGTAAGTGAAGGCGCCATGATCCTCGTCCCAGATCACCGCAGTGCCCGGCTGGCGGGCTTCGAACCGGGCGAGCATCGCAACCGCGTCGCGCAAATCGGGGAAAACGCCTTCGTCGCGATAGTCTTCCGGCAGGAAGCAGGGCCAGGCGGGCGTCGCGCCGGTCGCCAGGATGACATGATCCGGGTCCAGCGCCAGAACGTCCCGCACATCCGCGTGCCGGCCGAGCCGCATGGTCACGCCGCCCCGATCCGCGCAAAGCCGCTGATAATCATAGATGCTGCTCAGATTCTCGCCGCCCGGCAGCAGCGCATGCAGCCGTGTCTTGCCACCGACCTCGTCACCTGCCCCCAACAAGGTCACCGCATGACCGCGCGCGGCGGCGACCCAGGCCGCCTCCAGCCCGGCGATGCCGGCACCGACCACCACGACCCGCCTGGCGGCAGGTGCCGGCCCGGGCTGCCAATCGGCCTCGTCCGGCGCACCGACGCGCGGGTTGTTGTCGCATAACAAGCCGCGGCCGCTCGTGATCATGTGCCAGCAGGTGTTGCACGACACGCAATAGCGAATCTCGGCTTCGCGCCCTGCCCTTGCCTTCGCGCCCCAGGCTGGATCGGTGACGAGTGGACGACCAAGCATGACGAGATCGGCCAGGCCATCACGCACGATGCGCTCGCCTTCATTCGGATCGGTGATCAGCCCGAGCGCACCGATCGGAGTGCCGGGCGCGGAGCGGCCCAGCGCGGCGATCCGGTCAACATAAGGCGCGCGCGCGCCGTGCAGGTCAGGAAGATGCGCATGCAGCGTGTCGCCATGCGCACCCCAGCACCAGGTGAGATAATCGACCGCGCCGGTCGCATGGACTCGTTCGGTGATCGCCGCCGCCTCGGCCAGGTCGATGCCGCCGACAATCCCGTCCTCGGCCGGCAGCTTGACCCCGATCATGAAGTCGCGACCGCAAGTCGCGCGCAACCCTTCGATCAATTCAGTCAGCAAGCGCGTGCGCCCGGCACGGTCGCCGCCATAGACATCGTCGCGGATATTGGCCTGGGCGGAGAGGAATTGATGGAAGAGATGGCCATGGCCGGCGGAAATCTCGACCCCGGCAAAACCAGCGCGCGCCAGCCGGAGCGACGCGGCGACGAACGCGTCGATCATGCGGCGCACCTCGTCGGTCGACAGCGCATGCGGAACGGTCCAGCTCAGATCGTCGGGAAGCGGCGACGCGCCATAAGCGAAATCATTGCGCCCGCCATTGCGGAAACCGCGACCATTGTCCTGGACCTGCCCCAGCATCAGCCCGCCGGCCGCCTCGACTGCACTGGCCCAGCGCGCAAAAGCGGCGTCATTCTCGGCAGTGAACGCCATCGGCCGGGTCGGGAGCGTGTGCCAGTGCAACATCGCCATCGGCTCACTGACCAGCAGCGCCGCACCGCCTTTGGCACGGTTGACATAATAGTCGATCAGCCGATCCGTCACCCGGCCACGATCGGCATAATGGGTCGACATCGACGCATGGACGATCCGGTTGGGCAGGATGCGCGTCCCCACCTCCACTGGCGAGAACAGATGCGGATAGGCGGTCATCGCGCCGTTCAGTCCGGCGCGTGCATCCGCAGCACGCGCTCGATAAAGGCCTTGCGCCAGGCGGTGCGCTCGCTCTCGATCATATCGTCGGCGCGGAAGCTTTCGATATCGTCCCGGCTGATGCTGGTTTTGGCATCGAGCAGCCGCTCGATCGTGTCGACACGATCGCGCAACGCCGATGTCTCCGCCATCAGTTCGAGCAGGAACGTCATCATCTGGTCGAGCGACGGGTCTTCGAAGAAATGCGGCCGCTTGCCCTTGCTGACGCGCGGCAAGCTCACATCACCTGGAACGGGTTTCGTCATGCTCGCATCTTCCAGAACATCGAATCGAGGCGCGGCAGGGTTGCGCCCTGCCGCTCCCCAAAGGCAAGTCGGATCAGAAGTCCTTGCGCACGCGCAACATCCAGCGGCCCGGATCGTTGAGGTACGGGTAGATCAGAAACGACGTCTTGAAGGTCTTGTCGAAGCAGTTGGTGCACTCCGCCGTAATCGACGCGCCAAGGTTGCTGTTGCGCAGGGTGAGCCCGAAATTGAACAGGCTGTGCTTGTCCTGATAGCCACGCGGATCATCCGAGGTCGAAACCCATGAGCCGTCGGTATATTGCCAGGTGGCGTTCGGCACGAGCGTGGTCGCGTCGCCCAGGTGGAAGGTGTAGTTCGCACCAAGGGTCGAGGCGAAGCGCGGCACGCGTACCGGCTCGGCGACGGTGCCGGTCGGGGTGACGATGCCCGCATTGCAATTATTGGCGACGATACCGGCCTTGCAGCGCGCGATCTGCGCATAGACCGCCGGATTGAGATTCTCGTAGCGCGCCTTCTGCATGCCGAACGACCAGTAGATGTTCAGGCCGGTCACCGGAATCACGGTCACCTCCCCTTCCAGGCCGTAATTCTTCAGATCGGCAAAGTTGCGCGTCAGATAGGTGATCGTGCTGGTGATGGGATCGAGATAGCCGGCCGGCAGCTGGAAATCGCGATCGACGAAGGAGAAGCCGGTCAGGTTGACACGCAGGTGGTGGTCGAAGAATTCGGACCGGATGCCGGCTTCATAGGACCAGATGGTTTCCCGCGTGAACGGCACGGCAAGCGCAGCATAGTTGGCACGGGCATTCCAGCCACCCGATTTGAAGCCCTTGGTCGCCGAGGCGAAGACCATCACATCGGGCGTGATCTTGTAATTGATCGCAAAACGCGGAGTCCACACCTTCGAGCTTTGCGTGATCGGGATGCCGGCCTTGACGACGTCGATCGTCGAGAAGGGCTGATTGTTGACGCCCGAGCGCGGCAAGCTGTTCGGGTTGGGCGCGAACGCGACATCCTTGAATTCATCGGTGTAGCGGATGCCGGCGGTAAGCGTCAGGCCCTGCACCGGATGCGCGTCGAACTGCGCATAGCCGGCATAGGCCTCCGTGCCGTTCCTGACCGTGCGATCCTGCGTCACCGTCGCGGAACCGACCAGCGGCACGTTCACATTGGCGAAGGAGGTCCGGTTCTTTTCATTGAGGTAATAGAAGCCGCCGACATAATCGAGAAAGCCGTTGAACGCCTTGCCCGTGACCTTGATCTCCTGGGTGAACTGGCTGCTATACGCGTCATTGGCGAGGACAGTGGTCGTGCCGGGCGACGACGAGATATAGTCAAAGTTCTTATAGATCACCGATGCAGCAGTCCGGCTGTCCGCGCTGTCGGTGACATATTCCTGGAAGAGATGGCGGTAGCCGGTGATGAAGTTGACCGTCGCCGCGCCGACATCGACCTTCAAATTCGAGATGATCGAATAGGATTTGGCGGTATTGCCGAGCATGTTGTCGGCCAGTTCGGGCGAAACGATCGACCCGATCGCCGTGTCCGAACGCAATTTGGTGAAATTGATCCGCTTGTTATCGCTGTCGCGATAGAAGTTCACCAGATTGGCGCCATTGGCATAGACATAGTCGGACGAGAGATCCCAGGTCACATTGTCCGAGATCAGGCCGCGGACCGCGCCGCGCAGGCCCCAGCTATGATCGCCATTGAGCCGTTCGCCCGTGGTCTGATTATAAACATAGCCATCGGCGCGGGTGAAATAACCCGACACTTTGGTGAGCAGCTTGTCCTCCACGATCGGGATATCGACCGAGGCGCGGCCCTGGGTGCGGTTGTACCTGCCGTAACCGGCTTCAGCGAAGCCAGTGAAATCATTGCCCGGCTTCTTCATGATGACGTTGATCGCGCCGCCGGTCGTGTTGCGGCCGAACAATGTGCCCTGCGGCCCGCGCAACACTTCGACTCGCTCGACATCGAAGAAGGAGAAATTGTTGGCGCCCTGGCGCGACAGGAAGACGTCGTCGACATAGCTGCCGACCGGGACGTCGAAGGTCGCGATCGATTCGGTATTGCCCAACCCGCGCAGCGTATAGGCGTTGGCCGTGCCGAGCGCGGTGTTGTTGTGGCCGATCAGATTGGGAACATAGGCAATCAGGTCGAGCGTGCGCGCCACCTGCCGCACCGACAATTCCTGATCGGTGAACGCGCTGACCGAGAGCGGCACATCCTGCAGTCTTTCCGAACGGCGCTGCGCCGTCACCACGATGTCGGCCAGGCCGCTATCACCGGCCGGTGCCGCATCGGCCTCCGGCACCTGGGCGGGCTCGGGCGCGGCGGCCGGGGCCGTCTGCGCGAGGACGGAAGTCGAGGTCATCAACAACGCCAGCCCGAAGGTAGCGCCGATCCTCTTGGTGGTGGCAGTCATTTGCTTCGCTCCCTTCATGTCTTTTGGACGGCTCGGTTTCCGAGTCCGTAAGTGACCGTCCCACTGCGAAACCGGCCGCGTTGTCGCGGCTCTCAACCTTATATGTCGTTAATATGTCGTTCCTCGTATCACCGGGAACATTGTCATTATGTACTAATGTTAGTGCAAATCAAGTCAGGTTTTTCGTTGATACCCAACATGGGTGTCAACGAAAGGAAACAGGGTCGCGCACCATGTCGCAGCATGATCGAGCAACACGCCCGCACCCCCTGATAATTCAGCATATTCCCACTCCGGACGCCGATCGATCAGGGCGCGGCCGGACGGGTAGACCGGATCGGTGCGTCCGGCGATGACTAAAGTCGGGCAAGCGATCCGACCGAGATCGGCCGTGAAATCATACCGTGCCGCGGCGTGATGGCCGTGCTCGCGCGTCGGGCCATTCGCGAAATAGGTCAGGACCGAGACATGGAGCGTCTCGTCACTCCAGTCGGGATCGGCGACACGCCGGACCAGTGACCAGCGATCGGTCAGATGGCTTCCGTCAGGTGCGACGCGTTGCGAGTCGTCGATCGCGGCCAGCCGCTGTGCGCGGCGCTCCGCTGTGTAAAGTGGGGCATTGTCCATCGCCAGCGCCAGCGCGCGATCGGGATATTCGGCGGCCATGCGCCCGGCGACCAGCGCACCGCCATGCTGGCCGATCAATATCGCGTGGTCGATGCCCAGCCCGTCGAGCAGCGGCGGCAATATCGCCGCGAAACCCTCGATAGTCGGATCCGCGAGCGGGTCGGACATGCCGTGTCCGGGTAAATCGGGTGCGATCGCCCGATAGCCCGCTGCCGCGAGCAGCGGCATGACGCGACGATATTGGATCGATGCCCAGGGCGCCTGGTGCACCAAGATGATTGCCGGCCCTTCGCCCTGCTCACGATAATGCAGCTGGCCCGCGCCGAACGCGACATAGCCGCGCCGTTCGCCAGGCAGAGCACCAGTCGAAGGAAGAGTCATTGGCCGAACCCGGCTCGGTCCCTGGTCATGCCGTCGCCGGAGCGGACAGCGCGTCGGGCACGGCCAGGCTTTCCTCCATCTCGACCAGTGCTTGCCGGTAATGTTTCATGCCGAGGACCACGAACAGGATCGAGGGAATGCCGATGCAGATCACGAACAGGCTCAGCACCATGCCGATCGACCGGGGATCGCCACTATAATCGGTCGCCCAACCGATGATCGGCGGGCCGAGCAACGGCCCGACCAGCGTGATCACGGTATTGAAGATCGCCACCGACTGACTGCGAATATCGCCGGGCGTGACCAGCGCCAGCGCCGAAGGACCACCGGCGGTCGCGATCGATTTACCGACAAAGGCGATGAACATCGCCGTCACCGCCAGGCTGGCGGTCGGCATCACCGGATAGAGCGCACTCATCGGTATGCCAATCGCCAGACCGAGCAACAGCACGCGCATCGCGGCGTCGGCATGCGTACGGAGGAGATGGCGCGTCATCCAGACCGCGATCGCCGTCCCGATCGGTCCGGCAGTGAAGTAGAACAGCCCGGTGACGGTGCCGATGGTCGGGATGTCCCAGCCCCAGACGCGCTGGAACAACGGGATATTCCAGAAGGTCAGCGTGCTCATCGCGAAATTGCAGGTCGCGCCGACGAACAATGCGCCAAAGCCGCGCCAACGCTGCAGGATATAGCGAAAGGCGCTGATCTGCGGCGCGGCGCCCTCCTTGGCAACGCGCTCGGTGCGGGCCGGTTCGCGTATCGTCAGCATCAAAGCCGCGAAGATGAATCCGGGAATACCGACCAGGAAGAACGCCATCTGCCACACCTCGAACGGTCCGACGCCGAGGAAATGGGTATGTCCCATCGATGTCAGCCAGCCGACCAGATTGCCGCCGACCAGAAAGGCCAGGCCAGCGCCGAGATAGGGACCGGCCATATAGATGCTGATGGCACGGCCACGGCGGCGGCGGTCGAAATAATCGCTGATCATCGAGATCGAGGCGGGGCTGACCACGGCTTCACCCAACCCCAGGCCGAGGCGAAGCAATAGCAGCACGGCAAAGCTCATCGCGAAACCGCTCGCGGTGGTCATCGCGCACCAGAAAACGATGCCGCCGATCAGAATCCATTTCCGGCTCGCCCGATCGGCATACCAGCCGAGCGGGATGCCCATCAGCACGTTGAACAGCGAAAAGGCCGGGCCGAGCAACAGCCCGACCTGGAAATCATTCAACTGCAGCGAATGCTTGATCGGTTCGATGACGAGCGTGAGAATATATCGGTCGAAATAGGACAGGATATAGACCAGCAGCAATAATATGACGACATACCATTGATACCCAATCGAGTGCTTCTGCTGCTCCACCGCAATTCCTCTGCTGATCGCTAAGCCTTGCGGCTGCCAAATACATACCAACCGCCACGGCCATGCATCGGCCGCCCCGGTTCATCCCAGGTGAATGCCGTGCCCCGATCGGGAAAGGCGCCGATGTCCGGCAGGATTTGCGCGAACGACATGGTGGGATCGAAGCCGGCCGCGACGCACAATGCGACGTGATCCTCCGCCCGCCAGGCGGTATAGGACGGCTCGTTATTGTTGAGCGTGTCCCAGTTCCAGAAATAATCTTCATACGCATCGACAAGATGCGATGCGGGCAGCTCCTGATGGACCATGATGCCGCCCGGCGCGAGCAGCCGGTGGCATTCCGCCAGCACGCGGCGCGCCACCTTGACCGGAATTTCGTGGAAGAAGAAGCTCGAGACGATCAGGTCGAAATGACCATCGGGGAAATCCAGCGCCTCGGCATTCTGCTGGCTGAAATGCAGCGGCACGCGCTCATGCTCGGCAAAGGCATGACCATAGCGCAGTAACGGCGCCGAGACGTCGACGCCATGCGCCTCCAGCCCGGGAAAGGCCTGGACATAAGGCAGCAGATTCTTGCCCGAGCTGGTGCCGATATCGAGCATCCGCTTCGGCACCGCCGTGGGATGTTCGGCCTTCAGCCAGCGTGAGATCACCCGGGCGACACCACCCCAGCTGCGATGACTCTGATTGGCGGTGAAGACTCGCGAACCCAGGCTGGCGACCGCGCCCTGCGCGACGTCGTCCGCCACGAATTCGGAATGGAAACAGCCCGGCATCAGATGGACATCGAGCGCATCGACATAACGCGGTGCGGGCAGCGCGGGGTCAAGCCGTAGAGAGCCGCCCGCCGGGCTGAATTCGGCCGCGTCGCGCGCAACCTCGATCATCGCCGGCAGCGCTCGCTCGACTTGCGGCTGCACCGACAGGAAGCACATTTCCTGCGCATTGTACCGCACGCTGCTGTAAAAGCGGTAAGACGTTTCCCCGGCCATCGCGCGATCGATCGCGCGCCAGTCCGCAAAATCGCTTCCCCTGGCCTCCGCGGCGGGACGGATACGGTCCTGGAAATCGCGTTCCAGCGCGCCCGCCAGGTCCTGGATAGCGTGGCGACGCAGCGCGCTGCAGAAGCGCTGGCGCCCGATTTCGTCATGCGTCGGCGCGGCAAGCGCCTCGATATCCGGAATCGTTTCCGGCACATTGCCGGGCACCCTGGTCTGGATCGTCACCGTCGATCTCCTCAAACGATCCGCCACGGTATCCCCGTCCGGATGGGCTCACAACGCAAAGAGCGAAAAAAGACGTTGCGTCGATCTCATTTGCCATACATCTAGGACAAATCATCGACGGGGAGCGGCTTGGTGTCAAGCACGGATCGAAACAGGGTCATTATTGCCGGGGCGGGGCCGGTCGGGCTGGTCGCGGCGTTGCTGCTCGGCCGCCGTAACATCCCGTTCCTGCTGCTGGAAGCCGAGGAGCAACTGGCCGAGGATCTGCGCGCCTCGACCTTCCACCCGCCGACGCTCGACCTGCTTGACGATCAGGGCATTGCCGCGCCGTTGATCGCGATGGGCCTGATCAGCCCGACCTGGCAAATCCGCATGCACGAAACCGGCGAGCGCGCGGTGTTCGATCTCGCCGCGATCGCCGCCGACACGCGCCATCCCTATCGCCTGCAATGCGAGCAATCGAAGCTGTGCCGCCTGTTGCTCGACCAGGTCCTGGCCGAAGCCAGGGGCGAAGTCCGGATGGGCGCGCGAGTCGAGGCGATCGCGCAGCATGCCGACAGCGTCACGGTGACCTTCCGCGAGAAAGGCGAATCGATAAGTGTCGCGGGCCGCTACCTGATCGGCGCGGACGGGTCGCGCAGCGTGGCCCGGCGCGGCCTGGGCTTTGTCTTCGAAGGCAAGACCTATCCGGAAACGACGATTCTCGGCACGACGCGCTTCCCGTTCGAGGAGCATCTGCCTGGCCTGTCAAACGTCAATTATGTGTGGAAGGCGAAAGGCACGTTCAGCCTGTTGCGGTTGCCCGACCTGTGGCGCTGCAGCCTTTACCCGGATGAGGGCGAGTCGATCGAGGACGGGCTCAGGCCGGAGAGCATCCAGCGCAAGCTGCAGGCGATCGTACCGCGCGACACCGATTACGAGGTGCTGGAGACCCGCGCCTATCGGATTCACATGCGCATCGTCGACAGCTATCGCGCCGGTCGCGTACTGCTCGCCGGCGATGCCGCGCATGTCAATTCACCCTCGGGCGGAATGGGCATGAACGGCGGCATCCATGACGCGTTCGAACTGGTCGATACGCTCGCCCAGGTCTGGCACGGCACTGACGACGCGATCCTGGATCGTTACACGCGCCGCCGCCGTCCGGTGGCCGAAGCGGAGATACTGGGGCAGTCCGACCGCAACCGTGCGCGCATGCAGGAGCGCGACATCGCCAGGCGGCGCGAGATGCTCGCCGATCTGCGCCGTATCGCAGACGACCCCGTCGCATGCCGTGAGCATTTGCTGAAAAGCTCGATGATCGCGGGCTTGCGCCAAGCGGCCACCATCGCATGACCAGCGCGCACGGCTATGGCCGCCATGGCATGATCGGAATCGGTACGCCGCAAGCCAATCCGACGGTCGAGGCGGAAATGGCCATTCTGTTGCCGCCCACCGTGACGCGCGTCACCACGCGCCTGACCAGCGACGCCGCCGCATCCGAGGACCGATTGCGCGCCTATATCGAGCGACTCGACGATGCGCTGACCCTGTTCGATACGCTTCGGCCGCATGTTTTCGGCTTTGCCTGCACGGCCGCCTCCTATCTGATCGAACCGGCGCGGGAGGCGGAAATCATTGCCGCCGCACAGGCGCGTTTCGGTTATCCCGTCATCACCGCCGCCGCCGCCATCGCCTGGAAATTGCGCGCGCTCGGCGCACGCCGCATCGCGCTGGTCTCGCCTTACCCGCCGGCGCTGGGCACGGCCGCCAGCGCGTACTGGACCCGGCAAGGGTTTGCGCCGGCCGGCATCGGATCGGTCGCCATCGCCGGTCATGACACGCGCGGCATCTATGCGCTCGACAGTGAAGACGCGCGCGCCGCGCTGCTCAGCCTGGGCGATCTTGCGGTCGATGCGATTCTCATCACCGGCTCGGGCATGCCGTCCCTGCCGCTACTCGCCGACCCGCCGCCGAATCTGCCCCCGATCATCTCGTCCAATCTCGCTTTGGCCGAGGCCCTGCTCGACCAGCTTGGCCTACCCCTCCCCGACTGGCGCGCACGCTGTCGTGCCGCAACCGAAGGATCTTCGTCATGACCTCAGCCATCAGCGCCATCATCGACGGCAAGATCATCCCGACCGCAGCAGGCGCGCCGATTCCGGTGATCGATCCCGCCAGCGAAGAGACGATCGTCGAAATCGCCGAGGCGGAACCGGCGCTGGTCGATCGCGCCGTCGCCTCGGCACGGCGCGCGTTCGAAACCGGACCATGGCGCCGCATGGATGTGGAAAGCCGCCAGGCCGTGCTGCGCGCATGCGCCGACGCGATCGATGGCGCGACCGATGAGCTGGCCGCGCTGGAATGCGCCAATACCGGCATCCCGATCGGGCAGGTGCGCGATCGCCAGGTGGCGCGATCGGCGTATAATTTCCGTTTCTTCGCTGATTATATCGGCCAGGCGACCGCTGAACTCTATGAGCAGGATCCAAATTATCTGACCTTCGTCCGCCGCGAGCCGGTCGGCGTCGCGGCCTTGATCTCGCCCTGGAACGCGCCGATCGCACTCGGTTCGATGAAGATCGCCTCGGCGATCGCTTTCGGCAATTCCTGCGTGATCAAGCCCGCCGAACAGGCGCCGCTGGGCGTCAATCTGCTCGTCGAGTTGCTGCAAAAGGCCGGCGTGCCGGCGGGCGTCGTCAATCTGCTCAACGGGCGCGGCGCGACCACCGGCGACCAGCTCGTCCGGCATGACGATGTCGATCTCGTCTCGTTCACCGGCGGCACCGCGACCGGGCGCGCGATCATGGCGGCGGCGGGCGCTGGCCTGAAGCCGGCAACGATGGAACTGGGTGGCAAGTCGGCCAACATCATCTTCGACACGGCGGACTTCGATCAGGCGCTCGACGCCGCCTTGCTCAGCATCTTCACCACTAATGGCCAGCAATGCCTGGCCGGATCGCGCATCCTGGTCCAGCGCGGCATAGCCGGACGCTTCGTCGAAGCGTTCATCGCGCGTACCAAGGCGCTGCGCATCGGCCACCCGCTCGAGGCCGGTACGGAGATCGGCCCCCTCGCCTCGCGCCGTCATCTCGATCATGTGCTCGGCTTCGTGCCGGTCACCGAACGCCCGGGCGTGCACATCCTGACGGGTGGCCGCCGCGCGCCCGGTTTCGAGCGCGGCAATTATATCGAACCAACCGTGGTCGCGGTCGACAGCATCGACGACCGCATCTGCCAGGAAGAGATTTTCGGCCCCTTCGCCGCGGTGACCGTCTTCGACACCGCCGAGGAAGCCTATGCGCTCGCCAACGGCACGCGCTTCGGCCTGGTCAGCTATGTCTGGTCGCAGGATATCGCGACGGTCATGGAAGCGCAGGACCGGCTGTCGAGCGGCATCGTCTGGTGCAACACGCCGATGATGCGGGAATTGCGCGCGCCCTTTGGCGGCTATCGCGATTCAGGCGTCGGGGCCGAAGGCGGCCGCGCCGGAGAGGCATTCTACACCCGCCAAAAGGCCGTCAGCATCCCGCGTCGCCCCCTGACGCTGCGCAAGCTCGGCATGCAGCAGGGAGCGTGACCATGTCGATCGATCAGGCCATCACCGACTATCTCGACGCCTATTTCGAGGCATGGAATCGCTATGACGTGCCCGCGATGACGGCCCTATGGGACGAAGACGAGGCAGTGCCGATCTATCTCGCCGAAGAATGCGATCCGCATATCGGCTGGGATGCGGTGCTCGGGTATTGGAATGTCGACCGCTCGAAATCCGAACGGCTGGTGACCTGGCGGAACCTGACGGTAAAAGAAGCCGCGCCAGGGCTTGCCATCGCGTTGTTCGACGCGAACTGGAGCACCTATATTCCCGGCTCGCGCCTTTACCCGAAGCCGTTCGGCGGCCCGGTCAGGATCACTACCGCGATGCGTCGCAAGCCGGAGGGCTGGCGCATGTTCCATTATGTCGAAGCGCCGCTTGCTTCGATCGTCCAATTGCGCCGCGCGCACGAGGATGCGGTCGACGCCGCGCTGCACGCTCGCCTTGCGGCGAAAAACATCGTCTATTGATCGACCCGCCGGGGCCGAAGAGATTGAATTTCCCGTATATGACGCGTAGGACATTAGACATAGAGTTATGACAAATCCGCGCACTCTCTTGACCAAATTGTGGGACGCGCATGTCGTGGCGTCATTGAGTGCGGGTGAAGATCTGATCGCGATCGACCGGATCTTCCTGCATGAGCGGACCGGATCGATCGCGCTGCGGTCGCTGGCGGCCTCGGGCCGCCATGTACTCGATCCCGGCCGGGTCTTCGCGGTCACCGACCATATCGTCGATACGTTGCCGGGGCGCACGGGATCGCGCGTGCCGGGCGGCGATGTCTTTCTCGACGCAACCCGCGAGGAAACGCGCAAGGCTGGCATCCGGCTGTTCGATGTTCAGGACCCCGATCAGGGGATCGTCCATGTCATCTCGCCCGAGCTCGCCATCGTCCTGCCCGGCGTCACTTTGGTCTGTCCGGACAGCCATAGTTGCAGCCAGGGCGCGCTGGGCGCGCTCGCCTGGGGCATCGGTTCGACCGAGGCGGAGCATGCCATGGCGACGGGCACGCTACGCATGTCGAAGCCCAAGGCGATGCGCGTGACGTTCGACGGCCGGCTCGCACCGGGCGTGACGGCGAAGGACATGGCCCTTGCCCTGATCGCCACCCATGGCGCGGGCGGCGGCAAGGGCCATGCGATCGAATTCGCGGGAGAAGCGGTACGCGCGCTCGATATCGAGGGCCGTCTGACCCTGTGCAACATGGCCACCGAATTCTCCGCGGTGACCGGGTTCGTCGCGCCCGACGAAGCGGTGTTCGCCTATCTCGACGGCCGCCGTTTCGCGCCCCGCGGTGCCGCGTGGGAAGCAGCGCTGGCGACCTGGCGCACGCTCGCGACCGAGCCGGGCGCGCGCTTCGATCGTGAGATCGCGATCGACGCAAGCTCGATCGAACCAATGGTCAGCTGGGGCACCAGTCCGCAAAGCTCGGTCCCGATCTCCGCCGTCGTTCCACCGGCACGTATCGGCGACGCTGAAAGCCATGCGCGCGCACTCGATTATATGGCGCTCGACGCCGGTCAGCCGTTACGCGGCATTCCGATCGACGCGGCCTTTATCGGCAGCTGCACCAATAGTCGCTTGTCCGACTTGCGGCGCGCGGCCGCGATTCTCGACGGCCGCCGGGTGGCGCCGGGCGTGACGGCGATCGTCGTGCCGGGATCATCGGCAGTTCGGCGCGCGGCAGAGGCCGAGGGGCTCGATCGTATCTTCACCGCCGCCGGGTTCGAATGGCGCATGAGCGGCTGTTCGCTGTGTTTCTATGCCGGCGGCGACGGTTTTGCGCCGGGATCGCGGGTGATCTCATCGACCAATCGCAATTTCGAGGGGCGACAAGGTCCAGGTATTCGGACGCATATCGCCAGTCCGGAGATGGTCGCGGCAAGCGCAATCGCTGGCGCCATTGCCGATCCCCGCGTGATCGCCAGGGTGGAGGCGCTCTGATGGCAGGTTTCGCGCCCGTTCGGCACATCGTCGGTGTCGCCGCGCCGCTGTTGCGCGCCAATGTCGATACCGACGCCATCATCCCGTCGCGGGAGATCAAGGGCGTCGCCAAGACCGGCCTTGCCGAGGGCCTGTTTGCCGACTGGCGCTATCTG
Organism: Sphingomonas sp. ERG5; assembly: GCF_000803065.1. GTDB lineage: Bacteria > Pseudomonadota > Alphaproteobacteria > Sphingomonadales > Sphingomonadaceae > Sphingomonas. The sequence goes on along the minus strand of NZ_JSXI01000016.1, from coordinate 162,271 downwards.
GCGGCGGGCAGCCGCATGCCCGATCCTTCGTTCATCCTCAACGACCCCCGCTTCGCTCACGCCCCGATCCTGCTGGCGGGAGCGAATTTCGGCTGCGGGTCGAGCCGCGAACACGCCGTATGGGCGCTGGGCGAATATGGTGTCCGCGCCATCGTCGCACCAAGCTTTGCCCCGATCTTCCGGGGAAATTGCGTGTCCAATGGCATCATCCCCGTGGTGCTCGATGCCGCGACCATCCTGGCCATCGCCGATGCGGGTGCGCCGGCCGCAATCGACTTGCCGACGCAGACTCTGGTTTCAGGCACGATTACCGTCTCGTTCGACATCGATCCCGAAACCAAGGTTATTCTGACTGAAGGGCTCGACGCGATCGATCGCACCTTGCGGCAGGGCGATGCGATCGCCGCCTTCCACGCCGCCGATCGCATCGCGCGACCCTGGGTCTATCTGGAAAGCATATCATGAACCCTATCCTGATCAGTGAGGTCGGCCCGCGCGACGGCTTGCAATCGATCGACCGGGTCATGCCGCTCGACGCGAAGAAAGCCTGGATCGCGGCCGAAGCCGCCGCCGGGGTGCGCGAAATCGAAGTGGGCAGTTTCGTGCCCGCGTCGCTGTTGCCGCAAATGGCCGACACCGCCGAACTGGTCGCGTTCGCCCGCACGATTCCCGGCCTGGCCGTGGCGGTGCTGGTGCCCAATCTGAAGGGCGCCGAACGCGCCATTGCGGCCGGCGCGCACAAGCTTTCCCTCCCCTTTTCGATGTCCGAGACGCACAGCCTGAAGAATGTCCGCAAGGATCATGCGGCAATGGTCGCGGAAATCGCCGCGATCGCCGCGCGCGTGGCGCAGGAAGAAGTGCCGCCGCATTTCGAGGTCGGCCTGTCCACCGCGTTCGGCTGCACGATCGAGGGCTTCGTACCGGAGGATACGGTGGTGCGCCTTGCCGTCGCCGCGATCGAGGCGGGGGCGGTCGAAGTGGGGCTATCGGACACGACCGGCTATGCCGACCCCGCACAGGTGCGGCGGCTGGTGCGCAAGGTGAAGGCTGCGGTCGGCGCGGATCGGCTCAACAGCCTCCATTTGCACAATACCCGCGGCCTCGGCCTCGCCAACGCGCTCGCCGGGCTGGATGAAGGCATCACCACGCTCGACGCGTCGCTCGGCGGCCTGGGCGGCTGTCCGTTCGCGCCGGGGGCATCGGGCAATATCGTAACGGAGGATCTGGCGTTCATGCTTGAAGCAATGGGGTACAGGACGGGGATCGACCTCGTTGCGCTGATGCAAGTGCGTGGCATCGTCGAAGCGGCCTTGCCCGGCGAACCGCTGTACGGCTTCACACCCGATGCCGGCCTGCCGCTCGGCCTGGGAATGCGCACGGCATGACCGCGCCGACACCGCTGGCCGGCCTGACGGTCGTCGAATTCACGCATATGGTGATGGGCCCCGCAGCCGGCGCGATCCTCGCCGCGCTCGGCGCCGAAGTGATCCGGGTGGAACCGCCGGGCGGGGACCCCACGCGGCGGCTGATCGGGTCGGGTGCGGGCTATTTCCCGATGTACAATCGCCACAAATCCAGCCTGTGCCTCGATTTGAAATCGTCCGAGGGATTGGCGAAAGCGAAGCAACTCGTCGCCAATGCCGATATCGTGGTGGAAAATTTCCGCCCCGGCGCGCTTGACCGGCTTGGCCTGGATTATGACACGCTGGCCGCCGACAACCCGCGTCTGGTCTATTGCTCGCTCAAGGGTTTCCTGCCCGGCCCCTATGAGAACCGCACGGCCCTTGACGAGGTCGCGCAGATGATGGGCGGCCTCGCTTACATGACCGGCCCGCCCGGCCAGCCGCTGCGCGCGGGATCGAGTGTGATCGACGTGACCGGCGGCATGTTCGGCGTGATCGCGATCCTGGCGGCGATCGAGGAACGGCATCGCACTGGCCGTGGTCAGAAAGTGCTGGCGTCGCTGTTCGAAACCACCGTTTACCTGGTCGGCCAGCATATGGCGCAAAAGGCCGTGACCGGCACCGCCGCCGCGCCGATGCCGTCGCGCGTTTCGGCCTGGGCGATCTATGATGTATTCGAGACCAAGGATCACCCCGTCTTTATCGGCGTAGTCAGTGACACGCAGTGGGAGAAATTCTGCGCCCTGTTCGACCTTGCCGATTTGTGGGTCGACCCGGCCTTGCGCGCGAACAATGACCGCGTACGGGCCCGCTACCGCATCCTGCCGCGCATCCGCGCCCTCACCACGACGTTCACGCGCGACGAGATACTGACGCGGCTGGAAGGATCGGGCCTGCCCTTCGCGGCGATCGCGCGGCCGGAGGATATGTTCGACGACCCCCATCTGCGCGCCTCGAACGGCCTGGAAGCGGTGACATTGCCCGACGGGACCACAACCCTGCTGCCGACCCTGCCGATCGAGATGTCGGGCCAGCGACCGGGCGGCGAGCATATCTTTGCATCAGGTGCGCCCGAACCGACCGGCACGTGAGCGGACCTTTTGGGCGCGGGGCTTGCGCCCGCAAAGATTAAGCTCTCGGACGGATCGCCCCGAGGATCAATCGGCGTTCTTTTTCCGCGCCCAGGCGGGCAGCAGATAGGGCGCGCGGTTTCGGCAAAGCTGCTGCCATTCGCGGGCATTCACGGGCAGTTGTACCCTTTCTATGGCGAAATATTCGGCGGGCGGGTGCAGCCCCGGCCAGTCGCTTCCCAACACAAACCGATTGAATCCGATCTTGCGCATCAACGCGACATAGCGGCGCGTATATTTTGCCCGCTCTTCGGCGTTCTCGACAAGCTGATACTGGACGACGGCCGAGAGATCGAAGACGAGATTTCGGGTTCCCGGCGCCTTGCGCGCGATGGCATCCCCATAAGCCGCCAGCGATTCCAGCGTTGCAGCGTCGACCCCGCCATAGCCGCCGCCGTGTGCGAGCTGGATCGGCAGGTCGCCGGCCTGGGAAAGCACTGTATCGATAAAGCGGTGTATATTCTGCGGCGTAAACCCGTCGTCGGTCCGGCTGTGCACGATCAGCGGCATCTTCGCGGCTCTGGCCGCGCGGAAGAAGGCTGCGAGCTTCTCCATCTGTTCGGTCGAAGCAAAGTTGAACCGGCTGTTGCCGAAATGAAGCTTGACGCCCGCCGCGCCGGGTTGGCGAGACCAATAGGCAAGCTCTTCTGCGGCGTTGGCAGCGAATGGATTGATCCCGACGAAAGCGATCAGCCGTCCGTGCGACGCCAGCGCTGCATCGACATTATATTGATTTTCCTCATGCATGCGCCGCGCGGATTCTGCAGGATCGATCGGGAGTATCGGCGAAGCGAACATGTAACCGGTCGACAGCAGAACACCCTGTTTGATGCCCGCGCGGTCGAGTTCGTGCACGGCATCTTCGCCCGTGCGCACCTTAAACAGGTCCTCCGACATGCCCTGGAAGCTTTCGGGCGTTTTTTTCATCGCCTTGCGCATCAGGTCGGAAACGGCGGCGCTCTGGATGTGGATATGGTGGTCGACGAGCGGCGCCACCGGCTCTGATCCGGACTTGCGGGCATCGGCGGGGCTGCCGACCGCGAACAACGCGGCCCCCGCAACTACAAGCGCGAGCCGTCGTCCTTGCGTCACCGAGCGGAGGGCCCGCGCGCCAAATCGATCGATCTTTCTGAATAGCATCATGATTAGATATCCTTTGAGGGAGCGCCGCCGCCGCCGTCCGGCGGATCCGCAAGCAGATGTCCAAAGCGATGACGGCGATCGGCGCCCGGCTCCAATCAAATCCGGTAATTGACGGTCACACCAAATGTGCGCGGGCGGACAATGAACTGCTCGAGCGGATCGGCGGAACCGCTCGTCACGCCCCTTGAGTCTCCGATATTATCGACGAACAGCGTGATGCCATATCGGTCGTCGCTTACGCCGGCGCGCAGGTTGAACAGGTGATAGCCTCCTAGCTCGGCACCGGAGAGGACTCCTCCCGCGACCAATGCTCCCGGCGCGCGCGAAACATAGCGATGGGAGAGCAGGAACGACCATGTCGAAGCAGCGTCCCGATGCTCGTAACCAAGTACGTTGGACAACTGCCATTTTGATGCGCCGGGCAGCGTGCTGCCGCGCGGCACGACGGGCCCAGGCGCTGAGGGATCGGGATCGAAGGAATCGGAAAGTTTGGCATTCAAATAGGTGAGGCTGGACGTTAGCGAGACCCCATCGATCGGGCGCAGGGTCGCACTGGCCTCGACACCATAGCTTCGTGCGCTTCCTGCATTGTCCGCATAGTTGAGCTGGCCCGAGGTGAGCCGGAGCTGGATGTCACTCCAGTCGATATAAAATGCCGTCACGTCGAGGAGAAGCTTGCGGTCGAACAGATCCATCCTCGCACCGAGCTCGTAATTCCAGAGCGAGTCGCTCCTATATTGGGCGGGCACGTTAGTGCCGGGGAGTCCGGGGATGATGTTCGGCCCGCCGAAACGAAAGCCCTTCGACGCGAGGGCATAGATCATCAGATCGCTGCCCGGCGTCCAGGTGATCGACCCCTTCGGATTGAACCCCGAAGATTTCTGGCCTCCGCCCAGACCCGATGCCGGGTTCCCGCCCAGAGTGGCGGCGAGGCCCGTCAGGGTCGAGTGCAATTTGAGTTGCTGGTCGAACAGGCGACCACCCAGCGTAACCTTCAGGCGATCGTCCAGATGATAGGTCGCCTCGCCGAATAAGGCCTTCTCATCCGCCTTGCCTATTACCTCGCCGCCGATGAACAGATCGCCCGGGGCGATCACCGCGCCCGAACCCGGGCCAAATAGATCGTCGACGACCGCCTGCAGGCCGGTGGCAGTGACCCGCTGGTTCAGTGCCGTTTTCGTGCTGTCATACATTGCGCCTACGACATAGTCGAAGGCGCCCCCCGGGGCCGAAGCAATCCGGATTTCATAGGTCTGCCCCCGGTTCCGCCCGCGCGCTTCCGACGTGACCGGCGCGAGTCCGAACAAATCTGCCGAGAATGTCGACGTATAATCATCCTGCTGGAACGACTTTTTCCGATGATAGGTTGCCGTCGCGGTGAGGGTCGCGAAATCGAGATCTTGATCAAGTCGCAGATTATGGATCAGCGTGCTGAAGGTAGCGCGATCGTCAAAGAGGGTCGACTTGCGGAGCGTGCCCGCGGTCAGCGGCTGCTGGAAACCGACATCTTCGGTTTCCTGTTTCTGCTCGAGATACATATAATTGATCGTCGTGCGCGGCCCCGGCTTCCAACTGACCAGCAGCCGGCCGCCCTTCGTCACCGTCGTGTTCGAATCGGATTTTCCCGTTCCGATATTGTCGATGTAGCCCGCATCCCGCCGGTAGACGAACACCCCGCGCACGCCGAGCACGTCGTCGATGATCGGCGCGTTGATCATTGCCTTGCCGGCACCGCCTGTCCCGCCGTGCTGAGTGCCGGACAGCGTTCCCTGTACCCGCGCACTGGTGCGCCCCAGATCGGGCCGGCTGGCCTGATAATTGACGGCGCCGCCCAGCGATGCTGATCCGAACAGGGTGCCCTGGGGCCCGCGTAGAACCGACACGTTTGCGACGTCGAATGTGTCGATGTCGGGCGTGCCGATCGAAATCGAAGGATCGGTCAATGGCACGTCATTGATGAAGATACCGGTCGTCGCCTGCCCTTGATCCTTGCCGGTCGTGGACGCGATGCCGCGGATCGCGATCGCCCCGTCGCCCGGCCTGGCGGCGTTAAAAATCACCCCGGGCATGCGTTGAAGATAGTCGCCCAGACCCTGCGCGCCCAGCTTTTCAAGCTGCTCTCCTGTCTGGACGGAAATGGAGCCCGAGATTTTTCGCGCCACCTCGGGCCGCTTTGTCGCGGTCACGACGATATCTGTATCATCGGCTGCGACGGGCATGAGAGCCTCGCCGCCGGAAGGCCCCGCGGACGTCTGGGGGCGTTCGATCACGAACGCGCCCTGCGCGGTCCGGCGCGCAACCAGACCAGTTCCCGCGAGCAGCCGGTCAAGGGCCTCTTGCGTGGTGAAACTTCCATCAAGCGCCGGCACCCGGCGGGAATCGACGATCGACGGGCTGAAGACGATTTCCGTCCGCGTCTTGCGCCCGACCTGCCGAATAGCCTCGGCCAGAGGTTGCGGCGGCAGCTTGAGCCGGACGGCCTCTTGCGCCGCCGCCGGCATGGCTGCCAAGCAGATCGGCGCCAGCGCCAATGCTCCCATCAGCCCGAGCCCGGTCCGCGCCCTGAATATCGTCATCATTTCCCTCCCCAACGCCTTGGCTGCCGAGGTGCTCGGTCGGCACCTCTGGCTTGCATCACGCGGCGGCGGCGAAAACCCGTATGGGCAAACGCAATTATTTTGATGGGTCGGCTTGCGCGGGCGCGGTGCGGCGTTTCAGAAGGATATTATCGGGGCGGCTTTGCGCCTCGATCGGCACCAGTTCCCCTAATATCGCAACGAAACGATCGGGATCGCCGGTCCGAAACACGCCGCTGATCCGCTGCGCAGCCAATTCCTTGTCCTGCAGCACGATCGTCCGGTCGGAATAGCGATTAATCTCGCTGACCGCTTGCGCCAGCGGTTCGTCGGCGAACTCCACAAACCCTTCGCGCCACTGCAGTTTGGCATTCACGTCGATGCTCGCGATCGGCTGTGCGATACCGCGCGCCACCACCAGGGCCTGGCCCGGCTGGAGTATCGAGCGTGACTGCCCGTTCGCCCGCTGATCTACCGCCACCTTTCCCTTGATCAGGATGACCTCCACCCGATCCGTGTCCAGACGGACCTCGAAGATGGTGCCGAGCGCGGTGACCTGTCGATCGGACGCCGCCACGACAAAGGGCCGGGCGGCATCATGCGCAACCTCGAAAAGCGCCTGGCCGCGCACGAGGCGGATCATCCGGCGCCGCGGCGCCAGCGTGACCAGGATTTCGGAAGCGGTATTGAGCGTGACCGTGCTTCCGTCACCAAGCGTCACCGTCCGCATCTGGCCTTTGCTTGTCGCATAGCGCACCGCCTGTGCGGCAGCGGCTGGGGCCGACGCGGAATCGTCCGGCACGATCGAGCGCATGATTGGCGTGCCGAATATCACCCCGGCGACCAATGACGCCGCAAGAAGACCGCTCGCCGCGACCTTCCACTGTCCTGGACGGCGAGGCGGTGCGAGGGCGGTAGCCCTGAGCGAGGCCAAGCCTTCGTTCTCTTCGAGCCCATCGTATAATTTCCAGGCTGCCGTCATGCGCGCCAGTTCTTCAGCATTGGCCGGCGATGCCCGTAGCCAGCGCTCGAACTCCACGGCCTCGCCATCCGAAAGCTCGCGGCCGTCGCGGCGAACGAACCAATAGGATGCCGCCTCTGAGCACGACATCCCGAGCGTCGGATCCCTCTGCTCAGCGCTGGTCATCGTCATTCATCCGGCTGGAGACATGCAACATCGCGCGCTGCATGTGCTTCTCGGTCGTACTCAGCGAAATCCCCAGATGCCGGGCGATCTCGCCATAGCGCATGTTTTCGAGGCGCCGGAGAATGAATATGGTGCGCGTCCTTTCCGGAAGTTCGTGCAAAATGGTCGATACACGCGCCAACTGCTCCTTGCTTGCCGTCACATCTTCGGACGAAAAATCTGCATCCCCATGTACATCGGGCAGAAATTGCTGATGCTGCCGTTCGCATCGCGCCTGCTTGCGCCGATGACTGTCGATCAGGACATTGTTGGCTGTCGTGAACACATAAGCATCGACCTCTTCGTCATTGCGAACCGGGCCGCGGCGCATCAGCCGCTCAAAGACGTCTTGAACTAGATCGTCGACATCGGGCCGGCTGCCGACCCGGCGTGAGAAATAGCGCTGCAGGGCCACACGAAACCGTCCGTGCAGCCGCAACATCCGAGTCTGTTCGTGAAGCACATCGCGCTTCCCGTCGGAACATTCCACCGCCTCCTCCTCGCACGCGAGGATGCCAGCGGTTTGTCGGCGTTCAAGCATTTATCGTCGCCCTGTCCAGCCGGACCGGCGGATTCGGAGGCTTGTGCAGCCGCGCATCCCGGCGCCATGGAGTGTCACCGGCCGGCCACAGCCACGGGCTCATCACTCCCTCCCGGATTCGGCGCCGGCCGCCTCACAGGAGTGAAATGGAGATCCTGATAGTCGTAGCTGAAGTCGGCGAGCGGCGACACCGGCTTCATCGTTATGCCTTCGATCGCGCCATCGGCATCCAGGCCGAATGTCACATAGGCCGGCTCAATCTTCGCATCGTCGAAACGCGTGATGAAGCTGTCATATTGCCAATGTTCGAGCCGGCCGCTCATGCGCGGAGTCGATTTGAAATCAATCGAGAGCCCTGCCTTGCCGTGTGTCACCTCGATATTCCCGTACCAGGGATCGTTGAACGTGCCGACGTACCGCGCGAGCGAAAGAGAGGGCCCGACCTTCACCGGACGCGCCGCAGCGACCTGATAACCGGCAAGCTCCCGATCGACAGTCTCCTTCTTGAACCTCGCAAATTTGCCCGGCCAGTCGTTGGACGAATATCCCAGATAATGATCGATCAGTTCATACATCAGACCGCGGAGAAGCTGGTCGTCCTCGCTGTTGATCTCGATCGCGAACCCGACATCCTGTTCGGGCAGCAGCACGACGACGGCCTGGAAACCGAAATCGGCACCTCCGTGCGTGATCACTCTGGCGCCGCGATAATCCTGCACGCCCCAGCCCAGCGCGTAGGTGTCGAACAGTGGCCGTGTGAGCTTCAGATAATCGGGGCGCGGCGGCGAGGCGCGCAGCACGACCGGTGTCCACATCTCACGCGCCTGCGCTTCGCTGTAGAGCGTGCCACCATTCTCGGTGCGCCCGTGAGAAAGCTGGATAGCAATCCATTTCGCCATGTCGCGTGCGCTCACTGCCAGGCCGCCGGCGGGCGCGGCGCTGCTCGCGGTCCCCTCGCGTTCGTCGAGCACCTCCTGAACGCCGACCCCGCGCAGCCCACCGCTCGTGCGTGCATGCGGCATAGCGCGATCCGCCGTCGCGAAACGCTTCGTATCTTCGCTCGTCGAATCGAGCATGCCGGCGGGCTTGAAGATCTGGTCCGCCACATAGGCCTCCCACGTCTTGCCGGTCACCGCCTCGATCAACTGGCCGGCGACCATGTAGAGCACATTGTCATAGGCGAAGCCGCTGCGAAAACTCGTCGCCGGCTTGATATGGCGAAGCCGCGCGACGGCTTCGGCGCGCGACAGATTGCTGCGCGGCACGAACAGCAGATCCCCTGCCCCAAGTCCCAGACCGCTGCGATGGACGAGAAGGTCCCGGATCGTGATCTCGCGCGTCACCCATGGATCCCACATCTGGAAGCCCGGCAGGTGATCGGTGACCTTGTCGTCCCAGCCGATCCGGCCCTGATCGACGAGCGTAGCAAGTGCGGCAACGGTCACGGCCTTGCCCGTGGAGCCGGTCGGAAAGATCGTTTTCGGCGTCACCGGATCATCGGACCCAAGCCGTTTCACGCCATAGCCCTTGACCAGCACAGGCTTTCCTTTTTCGACGATCGCGATTGCCATTCCAGGAACGCCCGCGCTCTTGCGGACCGCCTCGACACGCGCGTCGAAATCGGCGGGCAGCTCGGCCGCCGCCGGTGACGCGACGATCAGCAACAGGAAAATCAGCTTCTTCATGCAAATTCCGCCAGGAAGGATTGGGTGCTGCACGATCAGCGGAAACAGCGCGAAAAATGGCGCCGCCCGGACGGGATCGGCTGCCGGTCGAATACCTGTCCCATCATCGCCCCGTCTCCACCATCGGCTTGACCGGCCGTATCCGGCGCCGTTGAAACGCAACACGCAGCGTTTGCGAAAAACCGTATCCGCTCTGGCAGATTTATTGCGCGCGACACCCGATCCGGCAAAGGGGCGCCCCTTTCCTCGGCCTGGAGTGCTGACCGGATGGCTCGCGGAAGAGCGCGGACGCGACTCACCCGAGAAGCCCTGAAAATCTATGTTTTCAGGGCCATCCGCGGATGCGTGAGATTGTAGAGTTGGTGGACAGGGCTGGATTCGAACCAGCGTACGGGAAACCCGGGCAGATTTACAGTCTGCTGCCTTTAACCACTCGGCCACCTGTCCATTGGGCCGCCCAAAAGCGAGGCGGTCCAATGCCGCCCGATTGCGCCCCTGTCAACGCTTGCGCGCAACCGGAGCACCGAATAGCGTGACGCAATATTGTTGCTTGATCGCGGCAAAGCCTATCAAGGGGTCTCCATGCGCTCTTATCTCTCCACGGCGGCGGTCGTTCTCGCCATTGCTGCGCCTGTTTTCGCACAGAATGCGGCTGGGCAGACCGTCGACAAGACTCAGGTCAACAAGATCATCGACGAAGGCACGACGCGCAGCCAGGTGATGCTGACCGCCGCCTATCTTTCCGACGAGATCGGCCCGCGCCTGACCAATTCGCCGTCGATGCGCGTCGCCGAGGACTGGACGCAGAAGAAATTCGCCGAATGGGGCCTGAAGAACGTCCATAAGGAAGGGTTCGACTTCGGCCGCGGCTGGACGATCGAGCGGTCGAGCGTGCGCATGGTCACGCCGCGCCCGATTCAACTTACCGCGATCCCGATCGCCTGGACCCCCGGCACCAACGGCACGATCAGCGCGCCGGTGTTCGTCGCGCCAATGAAGCGTGAGCGCGATTTCGATAAATGGCGCGGGCAGTTGAAGGGCAAGATCGTGATGATCACCCTGCCCAACACCGGCAACGAGCCGGACACCGCACCGTTCAAGCGCTACACGACCGAGGAACTGGGCAAGCTCGATCAATATGAGCAGCCGAAATTTGATCCCGAGGCGGCCGACCGCCGCCTGAAGCGACTCGACTACACCAAGAAGCTCGGCGCGTTCCTCCAGGCGGAAGGCGCGCTTGCCTATGCCACCATGTCGTATCGCGACGGCAAGCTGGTGCACGGCGAAGGCTATCTGTTCGGCGTCGGCGAAACCATGCCGCTGCCCGGCGTCGAGATTGCCGCGGAGGATTATCGCCGTCTCGCGCGCCTTGCCAAGATCGGCCGCGCGCCAACGCTGGAGATCAACAGCGAGGTGCGCTTCGACGACAGCGACACCAAGGCCTATAACGTCTTCGCCGAAATCCCCGGCACTGACCCCAAGGCCGGTTATGTCATGGCCGGCGCGCATCTCGACAGCTGGGTCGCGGGCGACGGCGCCGGCGACAATGGTGCGGGCACCGCAATGATCATGGAATCGGCGCGCATCCTGGCGGCGAGCGGTATCCGCCCGAAGCGCACGATCCGCTTCGCCCTGTGGGTCGGCGAGGAGCAGGGGCTGCTCGGAAGCCTGGCCTATGTCGAACAGCATCTCGCGACGCGCGGTTCGGCGAGCGACCCGGTGCTGACCGGTCTCAAGCGCTTCTATGGCTGGACGAGCCGCTGGCCGATCACGCCGCGCCCCGGTTATGGCGACCTTGCCGCCTATTTCAATCTCGACAATGGCTCGGGGAAAATTCGCGGTATCTATGCCGAGAATAACCCGGCGGTGGTCTCGACCTTCAAGGACTGGCTGGCGCCCTTCTCTTCGATGGGCGCGACCAGCGTCGTGATTCCCAAGACCGGCGGCACGGACCATGTCTTCATGCAGGCGATCGGTGCCCCGGGGTTCCAGTTCATTCAGGACCCGCTCGATTACGGCAGCCGCACGCATCATTCGAGCGTTGATACATTCGATCACCTGAAGGCGGACGATCTGCGCCAGGGATCGATCATCCTTGCCTCGTTCCTCGCCAATGCGGCGAATGCGGACAAGGCGCTGCCCCGGCCGCCGCTCCCGACTCGGCCGGTGGTGACCGATCCCTTTGCTTATAACGATGACGAGGATTGATGATGGCACGCAAAGGACATCGCCCTTCGCACGCGCCGGCCGGTCGCCCCCGCTTCTGGGGCCGCCACGCGGTCACCGCCGCGCTCGCCAACCCCGAACGCGTGGTGCGGAAAATATGGGCAACGCGCGAGGCGCTGGCCTCGCTCGACATCCCCCCGGTGATCCCGATCACCTTTGCCGATGTCGCTGATCTCGCGCGGCTCGTGCCGGGCGATGCGCCGCATCAGGGGCTGGTCGCGGAAGTCGATCCGCTTGAGGATGTATGGCTTGGCGACTTGCTCGATCAGGGGGCTGGCGATCGCCGACCGCTGGTCATTCTCGACCAGGTGACCGACCCGCACAATGTCGGCGCGATCCTGCGCTCGGCGGCGGCGTTCGATGCGCTCGGCATCATTACTCCCGACCGCCATTCACCGCCGGAATCGGGCACCATTGCGCGCTCGGCATCGGGTGCGCTGGAGATCGTGCCCTGGGTACGCGTGGTCAATCTCGCCCGTGCGCTCGAAGAAGTGGCGGAAGCCGGGTTCTGGCGCGTCGGCCTGACCGGCGAAGCAACGCAGACACTGGCCCAGGCAATGGGCGAAACCCGCGTCGCACTGGTGCTCGGCGCCGAAGGCGAAGGCATGCGGCAGAACACTGCGGCGCATTGCGACGAGCTTGCGCGCTTGCCGATCTCGCCTAAGGTGGAGAGCCTGAACGTGTCGAACGCTGCGGCGATCGCACTCTATGCGGTGACGACACGAGGTTAGGTCAGCGTCACGGGGGTTGCCATGGTCGGACGTCTGCTGCGCATCGTGATCGGCGCCCTTCTGCCGCTGGCGCTGGCCAGCTGCGTGCTGGCACCGGGCAAATTCGTCTCGAAGATGACGATCAACGCCGATCGCAGCTTCACCTTCTCCTATGTCGGTGAAGTGATCGCGATCGATATCGGCGATGAATTCGGCAAGGGCATGGGCGGCGCCTTTTCAAATGACGCGCCGTCCAGCGAGTCGTCAGAACCGGGTTCCGACGATGGCGACAAGGTCGAGCCGAAACCCGCACTGTGGAAGATCGTAGCGCAGGACAGCCAAACGACGGACGAGAAAACCGACGACCGGGCCGACGAGAAGGCCAAGGCAGCCGCGAAAAAAGCTGCGGCCGAGACCAGGAACAAGGCGATCGCCGAGGCGCTGTCGAAAGAAGCGGGCTATCGCAAGGTCACCTATCGCGGCGACGGCAAGTTCGACATCGACTATCAGATCTCCGGCACGCTGACCCACAGCTTCGTCTATCCCTATAATGTCGATGCCGAGGCGGTCTTCCCGTTCATCATCGTCGAAGTGCGCGCGAACAACACCGTGCGCCTAAAGGCGCCGGCCTTCGCCAATGAAAGCTCGGGCAAGAATATGGGCATGGACGTGCCCGGCGCCGACCAGGCGTCGAGCAAGCTCGATGGCGTCTTCACGCTCGACACCAACGCGGAAATCGTCAGCCAGAATAATGAGGATGGCCCGACCACCATCGGCGCGCGCAAGACAATGGTGTGGAAAGCCACACCCTTGTCCAAGACCGCCCCGATGGCGGTGCTGCGCTTCGCGAAATAATCCCCCTTCCCGCCCGGCAGGAAAGGGAGAAGAGGATCAATCCTCCGCCGCGACGGTCACCCGCAATCCATCCAGCGCGTCGGTGAAGTCGATCTGGCATGACAGCCGCGAAGTCTCGGTGCGGTCGCTCGACGAATCGAGCAGGTCGTTCTCGTCCTCGCTCATCGGCGGAAGTTTGGCAGCAAAATCCGGATCGACATGAACATGGCAGGTAGCGCAGGAGCAGCAGCCTCCACACAGCGCAAGGATCTCGTCGATGCCGGCATCCCGGATGACTTCCATGACCGAAAGCCCCGCCTCGCCATCGATTTCGCGTTCTTCCCCTTCGCGCGTCACGACGATAAGCTTTGGCATGCAACTTCCCTCCTATGCGGATATTGGCATCCGCCATGCCGCGCCACGCAGCCTCGATCAAGGCAAGATGATATGGGCCTGAGCGCAGATCAGCTTCGTACGGCACTCGACGCGCTTGCCGCGAGCGAGCCGGCTTTCGCCGCGGCACTGGGGCGCGTCGGCTATCCCCCGCCGCGCATCCGCGAGCGCGGCTATGCCACGCTGCTGCGCACGATCATCGGCCAGCAAGTCAGCACCAAGGCCGCGCAAAGCGTGTGGAACAAGCTTGAAGGTCTGGTCGGCAGCCTCGACGATCCCGGCAACATCACGCGCGCCAGCGACGAGCAATTGCGCGAAGCGGGCCTGTCACGCCAAAAGGCAAGCTATGCCCGCAGCCTTGCCGATGAAGTGACGAGCGGACGGCTCGATTTCGCCAACCTTCCGGTCGATGACGAGGAAGCGGTTGCCGCGCTGGTCCGAATCAAGGGCATTGGCCGCTGGTCGGCGGAAGTCTATCTGCTCTTCGCCGAAGGGCGTGGCGATATATGGCCGGCTGGCGACCTGGCCGTGCAAATCGAAGTCGGACGAATATTAGGCCATGAGACGCGCCCGAGCGAAAAGCAGATTCGTGATCTTGCCGAGGCATGGCGCCCCTATCGCGGCGCGGCGGCGATCTTCGCCTGGCATCAATATGGCATCGGCACGCAGGTGATTTGATCGGATTGACACGCGTATCCCAGGAACCGGCGGCGCGCGCTCAACTCGCCGGATGCCAGGTCTGCGTCTTGCAGATGATGAAAAAGCATCCCTTCACCCGCAGCGTTCCATCCGCGTTGCGGCTGATCACCGATGAATAAGTATTGCCATATTGCGGATCGTACAGCCGGCCGCGCCACTCATGATCGTCTTCCTTCATGTTGAGGAAGATCGGCAGGCCGACCAGCGGGCGAGTGCGCAGCTTCGCATCGGAATTGCGTTCGTCCATCGTCTTGCCGACATCGGATTTGGGTAGCAGCTTGACGATTCGGCCGCACATCGCGGCGCCGCATGGTTCGATCTGCACCACCGCCTTCTGATTTTGCGTGACCCAGCGGCCGAGCACTGGTTCGGCGGCGCGCGCCGCGACAGGGAAAAGCATCAGGGCAGAAAGAAATACGGGGAAGAATGCGGCGAAACGCATGTTAAGACTCCAGGGAACGGCAGATCGAGCACCGCGACGCGTTTGCGTCAGGGGCGGTACCAAGGAACGGCGAATGAATGATGACTGGACGATCGGAATCATCGGCGGATCGGGCCTTTACGCGATCGATGCGCTCGAAAATGCCGAGTGGCGACGTGTCGAGACTCCCTGGGGCGACCCATCGGATGAGCTGCTGTTCGGATCGATCGGCGGAATCAAGCTGGTGTTCCTGCCCCGTCATGGAAGGGGCCACCGGATCGCACCGTCCGATCTGAACGCCCGCGCCAATATCGACGCGCTCAAGCGTGCCGGCTGCACCGACATTCTCGCCATTTCCTCGATCGGGTCGCTGCGCGAGGAATTGCCGCCGGGCAATTTCGTGGTGGTCGATCAGTTCATCGACCGCACTGTCGCGCGCGCCTCGAGCTTTTTCGGCACCGGCATGGTCGCGCATGTCTCGATGGCCGAACCGGTCTGCCCGCGCCTGTCCGCCTTTGCCGCCGAAGCCGTGAACGCGGCGGGCGGCACGGTCGCCAAGGGGGCGACCTATCTCGCCATGGAGGGGCCGCAATTCTCCAGCCGTGCGGAAAGCCTGTTGTACCGGCAATGGGGCGCCGACGTGATCGGCATGACGGCAATGCCCGAAGCCAGGCTCGCGCGGGAGGCTGAGCTGCCCTACGCGTTGATTGGGATGGTCACCGATTATGACTGCTGGCGGGAGGAGGAACATCATGTGGAGGTCAGCGAAGTAATCGCACAGATGGGCGCAAATGGGGCCATCGCGCGGCAGGCTGTGGCGGCATTCGCCGCGGCACTGCCGGAGAAGCGGACGCCCTCCCCGCTCGATACCGTGCTTGATGCGGCGCTGATCACCGCGCCCGAGGTGCGTGATCCCGCGTTGCTGGCAAAGCTCGATGCGGTGATGGGGCGGGTTTTACGATAGGCTTTCACGCCTCCGACAGGAGGAGAAGCGCCGTGATCCCTGTTGACGCCCAGTCCTGCATCGGGGAGTGAAAGAGCATGTCGCCACCTCCCCCTGCGTCCGGAACCGTCCACGGCATGGCTGGCGAAGTCCGTACGCCATCGCTGTCGGAAAGCTATCGTACGGTCGCGGTGCCGCTCGGCGCGGGACGTTTCTGGCGCAAGCTCGGCGCCTTTGCCGGCCCGGGTTATCTCGTCGCGGTCGGCTATATGGACCCAGGCAACTGGGCGACCGATCTCGCCGGCGGGTCAGCATTCGGCTATACCCTGCTCTCGGTCATCCTGCTGTCGAACCTGATGGCGATGGTGCTGCAGTCATTGTCGGCCAAGCTCGGCATCGTCGCCGGACTCGATCTCGCCCAGGCATGCCGCGCGCATTATGGTCGGACGGTCAATTTCGCGCTTTGGGTGCTGTGCGAACTCGCAATCATCGCCTGCGACCTGGCCGAAGTGCTTGGCACCGCGATCGCGCTGCAATTGCTGTTCGGCCTACCGCTGATCGCCGGCGTATGCCTGACCGCGTTCGACGTGCTGGTCATCCTGACTCTGCAGCGCTTCGGTTTCCGCAAGCTCGAAGCGTTCATCATCACGTTGCTGATCGTAATCGCGGGCTGCTTCGCGTACGAACTGGCCATTGCCCAGCCAAGCATCGCCGCCATCGCCAAGGGGCTGATCCCGACCACTGAGGTGATCACCAATCCGGCAATGCTGTATATCGCGATCGGCATTCTCGGCGCGACGGTGATGCCGCACAATCTCTACCTCCATAGCTCGATCGTGCAGACGCGGCAGTTCGGCCAGGACGAAGCGGGCAAGCGCGATGCGGTGCGCCATGCGACACTCGACAGTACCATCGCGCTCGGCCTTGCCCTGTTCATCAACGCTTCGATCCTGATCCTCGCGGCGGCGGCGTTTCACACCACCGGCCAGACCGACGTCGCCGATATCGACCAGGCCTATAAACTGCTCTCGCCGACGCTCGGCGCGGGCGCGGCCAGCGTGGTGTTCGCGGTCGCGCTGCTGGCCTCAGGGCAGAACTCGACCGTGACGGGAACGCTTGCCGGGCAGATCGTGATGGAGGGCTTCCTCAACCTGAAGCTCAAAATCTGGGTCCGGCGCATGGTCACGCGGATGCTGGCGATCATCCCAGCAGTGATCGTCGTAGGGATTGCGGGCAATTCAGGCGCGACACAGTTGCTGGTGCTCAGCCAGGTGGTGCTCAGCCTGCAGCTGCCGTTCGCCATCGTGCCCCTGGTGCGCTTCACCAACAGCCGGGAAACGATGGGCGGGTTCGCCAACCCGTTGTGGCTGAAGCTCACCGCCTGGGGAATCGCAGCGGTGGTGATCGGATTGAACACCACCCTGCTTGTCGGCTTCTTCTTCTAAAACACCCTTTTCGGGTCAGGGCCGTCCGATTATTCCGACCCGCCCGGTGCCCCATTGGCGCCTTTACGATAGTCGAGCGCAGGCTTTCGATCGCCGAGCATCGCTTCGTAGCGGAAATTCGGGCCACGTGCCTTGACCAGTTCCGCCTTCGCTTCGGCCAGAGTCTGCGGGCTGGTGAACAGGTCGGCGGCGGTCAGGGCGATCGTCTTGGCGGCGACGACGCCACCCTTGGCGCCAATGCTCATGCCGGATGCTGCAACCGCCTGCCAGCTATGCGCCGGCGTGCCGGGTACCCAGGTCGCGGTGCCCAGGCCGATCGTCGGCACCGTCCAGCTGATGTCCGCCACATCGGTCGATCCGCCCATATCGCCAGCCCAGATCGGGTCGATCCCGCCAACGGAGTCCAGCGACTTCTGAGTCGGCAATGTCTTCTGGATCGTGGTGGCCCATTGCAGCTCTTCCGGCGTCCAGGTCTCACCGCCCACCTTGGTCAGATTGCGCTGCATGACCGTCGCCAGCGTGTTGCTAGCCAGCATCGAATAGACGCCGCCGGTCGCCTCGAACTCGACCGTCGTGCCGGTCGCCAGCGCGGCACCTTCGGCCGCCTTCTGCACGCGCGCCATCACCGATTTGACGATCGCGGGATCGGTGTTGCGGACGTAATAATAGCTTTCGGCGAAATCGGGCACGACGTTGGGCGCCTGACCGCCATTGGTGACGATGTAATGGATGCGCGTCGACATCGGGATATGTTCGCGCAGGTAATTGACCGCGACGTTCATCACCTCGACCCCGTCAAGCGCCGACCGGCCCTTATCGGGCGCGGCCGAGGCATGCGCGGCAAGGCCATGGAAGCGGAACTTGCCTGAGATGTTCGCCTGGCTCTTGCCAACGGCGACGCCGTTCTGGTCGCCGGGATGCCAGTGCAGCACCGCATCGACATCATCGAACAATCCGGCGCGCACCATATAGACCTTGCCGGAACCGCCCTCCTCTGCGGGCGTGCCATAGACCCGGAGTTCGCCCTGGATCTTGTTGGCGATCATCCAGTCCTTGATCGCCAGCGCCGCGGTGGCCGAGGCGGCGCCGAAGATATTGTGACCGCAGCCATGACCGGCCAGCTTGCCGGCGATCGGCGCGCGCGCCGGCGTCGCATCCTGCGCAAGACCGGGCAACGCATCGAATTCGGCCAAGATGGCGATCACCGGACCGGCACCGTTCTTGAAGCTGGCGACGAATGCGGTTGGCATGCCCGCAACGCCCGGCGTGACGGTGAAGCCGGCTTTCTTGAGATCGGCTTGCAGCAGCCCCGAACTCCTGGTCTCCTGGAAACCGACTTCGGCATAATCCCAAATCTTCCTGGCGGTCGCGGCCAGCGCCGGGGCGCGGCCATCGACATTGGCGAGGATCGCACCGCGCTGTGCCTCTGATAGCGTCTGGGCGTGCACGCCGGTCGAAAGTGCGAGCGCCGTGGTGGCGAAGAGCAGGCTGCGAATCATCGTCATTCCCCTTTTGCTTGAACGCTAGCGAACCCCGGCCGCCATTGCATCCGGGCGGCGCGTATCGGCCGCACCAAGAAAGCGGTCGCCGGCCACCATGATCGATTGCACGCTGCCCATCGTGTTCGACATCCGGACCTTGTGCCCCTTTGCCTCGAGCAGCGCGATCAGGTCGGGCGAGAAGCCCTGTTCGAGTTCCAGCGGCGCATCGGCATCACCCTGGTTGATACGCGGACGCTCGGCCGCTTCGGCGATGTTGAGGTCGAAATCCATCACATTGGACAGCATCTGCACCATCGTCGCGATGATGTAACCGCCGCCCGGCGTACCGGTGACCAGCCAGGGCTTGTCATCCTGGAAGACGATGATCGGGGTGATCGTCGATCCGACCCGCTTGCCCGCGACCGGAAGGGTCGCGCGGCGCTGACCGTCGGAGCCACGACCCCAGGCGAGATTGCCGAGCGAGTTGTTGAGCAGCACGCCAGTGCCCGGCGCCACGACATGCGCACCATAAGAGGCCGATAGCGTATAGGTGTTGCTGACCGCGCCGCCGGCCGCATCGACGATCGAGAAGTGCGTCGTGTCCTTGCTCTCGAACGGATAGGGATTGCCCTCCGGCATATCGGCGCGCCCAAGCGAGCGGTCGGTGCGGATCAGCTTTGCACGCTCGACCGCATAGGCTTTGCTCGCCAACCCCGAGGTCGGGGTCCGCCAGTCGGGACCGCCCCCGACCAGGCGGCGGTCGGATGATACGATCTTCAGCGTCTCGGCAAGCAGATGGAGATTGGCGATGCTACCCCATTTGCCTTCCCGCACCGGGAAGGCCTCGAGGATGTTCATCGCTTCGGCGACGCTGACCCCGGAAGCGGTCGGCGGCATATAGGCGATCTTGCGGCCACGATAGCTCGACCAGATCGGGACCGAGACGATCGGCCGATAGTCGGCGAGGTCCTGCGCGTCGATCACCCCGCCACCGGCCTTGATCCCCGCAGCGAGCGTCGTCGCCAGCGGGCCTGTGTAGAAGCCATCACGCCCCTTGGTAGCGATCGTCTTCAGCGTTTTCGCAAGATCGGGCTGGCGCCATAATTCACCCGGCGCATAAGCGCTGCCATCGGGCTTGAAATAGACCGCAAGTGCGGCGGGATCGTCCGCCATGGCCTTTTTCTGGTCGGCATTGGCTTGCGCCTCATCATCGCTCAGCACGACGCCCTTGGTCGCCATCGCGATCGCCGGCGCGATCAGCGTGCCCCAGGGCAAGCTGCCGAAACGCTGATGCGCTTCCCACAATCCGGCGACGGTGCCGGGAATGGCGACGCCCTTCATCGAATAGCCCTTGGCCGGGTCGAACTTGCCCTTGGAGTCGAGCAGCAGGTCGGGCGTCGTGTTGCGTGAGGCCTGACCATAATAGTCGATCGCCAGGTCGGCGGCCGGTTTTCCGCCCCTGGCCGGCATATGCACGAGCATATAGCCGCCGCCACCGACATTGCCCGCGCGCGGCAGCACCACCGCGAGCGCGAAACCGACCGCGACCGCCGCATCGACCGCATTGCCGCCCTTGCGCAGGATGTCGGCGCCGACCCGCGCGGCGATCGCGTTCTGACTCACCACCATGCCACCCCGGCCGATCACCGGTTTGTGGATCTGGTCATAGGCAACGATATCACCACCGGTGGTGGCGCGCGCCGCCGGCGGGTCCTCCTGCGCCGACACTGCGACCGGCGCGCCAGCCAGCGAAAGCAACGCGGCGAACGTGGCGGCGCGACCGATGCGATACATCAGAACGACGCCCGCACGCTGGCGTACCAGTACCGTCCATAGGGATTGTACATCGAACCGAGATAGCCGTTGGAGGAGAGCGGCGGCGTTTCGTTGGTCAGGTTCCTGACGCCGACGCGGAGACGGTAATTGCCCTCGCGATCATTGCCGACCGAGACCTGCGCATAGGCGTTGAAGGTCATCTGGTCCTCGATCAGCCATGGAACACCGGCGGAGTCGGTCAGTGCCGTTTCATCGACGTCGCTGGTATATTGCGTATAGCCGCCGAGTTCGAACTGCTTGTAGCTCCATGTCGCCGTGCCAGTGACCTTCCAGCGCGGCTTGCCGTTCTGACGGATCAGATTGCCGCCGCCGGTAATCGTGGTGCCGGCATTGATCGTCCCCGCCGCACGCGCATCGAGCAGGGTCTGGATATTGGGCGAAGGACTGAGGAAAAATTTGCTGAGATGCGCGGCATTGGCGGTGAAGTTGAACCGGCCGAGGCCGAAATCGGGCAGCCGCCAGGTCAGGCCGAGATCGAAGCCCGCTGCTTCCTGCGGCAGCAGATTGACGTACTGATCCTTGACGAACAGGACCCGGCCCGCCGGTGCGAGCCCTGACCCGGCGAACAGCGCGACATCGTCGGCGGTCGGCGTGGCGCGGATGACATTGGGATCCGAGCTGCCCTTCACGCGCAACAGGTAATCGTTGATCAGCGCATTGCCCTCCCCGAACAGGCCGACAATGCCCTTCTGGTTCACATGCCAATAATCGGCCGTGAAGGTGATCTTGCCGATCGCGCTGTCGAGAAAATAGGGCTGCAGCACGATACCCGCCGACCAGGTGCTCGAGGTTTCGGGCTTCAGATCGGGATTGCCCGAACGCTGCGCCGAGGTCGCGAAGCGCTGCGAGGTGGCGCAGCGCGCATCAGTGAAACTCGTGATCGTTCCGCTCTTCAGCAACGCCTCGCAGCGGAGCCAGTCGGTACGCGTGTTCGACCGCGTGACCACTGTCGCGTTGATCTGTTCAAGGTTCGGCGCCTTGAAACCCTGGGCATAGGAGCCGCGCAGGCGCAGGCCACGGAACACGTCCCAGGCGCCGGCGATCTTGGGCTTCGCCACGCTGCCGACATCGTCATAATGCTCGAACCGGCCGGCGATCTGCAGTTCGAGCTTGCGGACCAGCGGGATGTTCATCTCCGGGCTGACCACCGGCACCGCGAGTTCGACATAAGCGGCCGCCACGGTACGGCGACCACGGGTGTCGGGCGACGGGCTGGTGCCGATCAGGTCGGAGCCGTTGACGGCCCCGCTCACCGCATCCTTGAACGTGATCGTGCCGTCGAGACGGGGGTCGCGATCGTCACGCTGGGTTTCGCGGCGAATTTCACCGCCGATCGCCAGGCCGACATCGCCGCCGGGCAGGCGGAACAGCGAAGCATTGGATCCCTTGAGGTCGATCATCGCCAGCGTCGAGGTGCTGACGCGCTGGGTCTTGACCCGGATCGCGTCGATCGCTGCGCGGCTGCTCGGGGTCGCGTCGGCGCCGCTCGGGTCGAGCAGATTGCCGCCATTGAACGGATTATAGGCGTCGGGCGTCGACAGGGCGAGCTGGCGCTGCAGCGCCGTCTGGCTGATGCCGTCGGATGTGTCGCGAACACGCGCCTGCGAATAGAGCGCGGCGCTTTCCCATTGGAAGCCGAGGAAATTCCAGCGCAGCCCGCCAAGCAAGCGATATTGCGTGTTCTTCACATCGACGATGTTTGGCCCGACATCGGCGAAATTATAGCTGCTGAGGATGACCGGCAGCCCAGCCGCCGGCGCATTGATGCCGGGCAAGCGGTTGGGATTGGCCTGGCCGTTGGCGAAGGTCACCGGGCCGAACGGATTCCAGTAATTCGATGCCGGGATCACCAGCGGCCCCGAACTGAGTGTGCCGGTCGAGGCCTGCACGCTCCGCGTCGTCGCGGTGTAGTAACCAGCCTCGCCGAAAAATTCGAGACCGTCGGTCAGGTCATAATGCCCGGTCAGGAAGACGTTCGCGCGCTTCAACGAGGGAATCACGCTGGTGTTGAAGGCATGCGGCGCGTCGAACCCGAGGTTGCGATCACCCGCGGCGCTATTGGTGCCGTCGTCGATGCAGATACCGCCGGGCAGCCCGGCGGTCGTACCGGTGGCGCAGCCGGCATTGGTCAGCGGCTGAATATGAAACTGACCCGATGCGTTGGTCAGACTGGTGGCGCCCTGCCTGACGACGACATTGCCCAGTATCTGGAACGAGCCCCAGGGCGTGATCGTGCTGCGTCCGTCGGTCGCGGTGGAAAAACGGGTATCGGCGAACAGCGGGTTGAGGTTGGCCGAAGCGGTATAATCCTGGTCGCGCGCGCCAAGCGCGGTGCGGCGATCATAGCTTGCGAACAAGGTGATATTGCCGCGATCGTCGAGATTCTTGCCCGCGAGCAGGTTGAGGTTGCTCTCGGCGAGATTGGTGCCCTCGGCCCATCCGGTCTGCCCCTCGATCTGGACACCGGAAAAATTGGTCTTGAGCACAGTATTGACCACACCGGCCACCGCGTCCGAACCGTAGATCGCCGCCGCGCCGTCGCGCAGCACTTCGAGCCGTTCGAGCCCGAACACCGGGATCGCGTTGGTGTTATAGGTCTGCACCGGCACGAGATTGTCATCGGCGCGGCTGGTCGGATGGGCGACGACACGGCGGCCGTTGAGCAGGGTCAGCGTGTTGCCGACGCCAAGGTTGCGCAGATTGACCGAACCGACATCGCCACGCGCCGAGTTGGAGCTGTTGGGCAGATAGCTCGAGTTGAAGCTGACATCGCCCATTTGCGGAATCGAACGGAACAGCTCGTCACCCGACACCGCACCGGTTGCGCGAATTTCCTGCTCGCCGACCACCGTCACCGGCAATGCCTCGGTGACTTTGCTGCCCTTGATCTGGGTACCGACGACGACGATGTCGCCCTGTTCCTGCTGATCATTGCCGTTCACGGCATTTTCGGCCTGCACGGTACTGGCCGCTTCCCCGTCGGCCTGACCGTCGGTGGTTTGCGGCACGGACTGGGTCAGCCCGGCCGGCCGGACTTTCCCACCCCTGGCGAGCGGGATCACCCGAACGCTGCGCGTGCCGGTGAAGCGATACGTATAGCCGGTTTTTGCCAGCAACGTGTCGAGCAACTGACGGGTCGTGTAGCTGCCGGACACGCGCGAGACCCGGATTCCGGCAATGCCGGGATCGGTGAAAACGAGTTGCACGCCAGTCTGGCGCGCGACCTGGAACAATGCCGTGTCGAGCGACCCGGCTGGCAAATCGATGGTGTGGCGCGTGTCCGCTGCGGCCTGTGCGGTGGCAGGCATGGCGATAACGACCGCAGCGGTAGCGAATAACAGATGGCGTGTGTTCATCGGCGGGGCCCCCCTTAGCTCTTTGCCCGGCCCTCCCCAGAGCCGATAATCGAATGACGCCAAAATGGACCAATGCGAACCTCGGCCGAAAATTTTTTTGTCGATGGCCCCAATCGGGTTCGCCTTTGCCCCCGCGCCGCGTCATGGCAGGAGGTACATGGCACCAAGGGGGCAAGGATAGTTGCGCGGGGCAGCGAATAACGAAGCAGGCATGACGACGGGTGAGGGCTTCGACGCCTATCGCGCGGCGCTTCGCGCGTTCGTGGCCCGCCGCGTCGCCAATCCCACCGAGGTCGAGGATCTGGTTCAGGAAGCCTGTGCGCGCCTGATCGCTCGGGCGCAGACCCAGACGCTCGATGAGCCGCAAGCCTATCTTTTCCGCATTGCCGCCAACCTGATCGCCGACCGGCATCGCCGTACCATCTCGACCGCGCCGCTGCTCGACGAGCATGACGTGCCGGTTCGTCCGGCCCAGGAAGATGGGCGGCGTGTCGCCGATCTGCAAGCGGCGCTGGAAGCGGCGCTCGACGAACTCGGACCACGGTGCCGCGCGGTATTCGTGATGCGCCGGTTCGACGAGCGCAGCACCAGTGAGATCGCACGCGAGTTCGGGATCAGTTCGCGGATGGTGCAGAAGCACCTGACTCATGCCGTCGCGCATCTCTATGCCCGGCTCGGGCACCTGATGGAGCGCGGCCTGTGAGCGACCGCGATCTGAATCACCGCGCGGAAGCGGTCTTCGATGCGCTCCTGTCCGGTCGTGGCGAGGATCTGCATCCCGCCGACCGACAGGAAGCCGCAGCATTCTGGGATTGGCTGGGCGACTTCGAACGCCCGGTCGATGCACCGCCGGCGCCCTCGATATGGCAGGCATGGCCGGCACGGGTCGCAGCCCTGGCGGCGGTAATGCTCGCGATCATCGGCGGCGTCACCTGGTTCGTCTACCCGGCGGCAGAGCGCGACTTCGCGCAGCATTATGCGACCGGCCATGCCGAACGCCGGTTGATCCGGCTGGCCGACGGCTCGACCGTCACGCTCGCCGCCGACAGCCGTGTCGCCATCAACTACACACCGGGCGAACGCCGGCTGCGGCTGGCGAGTGGCGAAGCCTTGTTCAAGGTCGCCCACAACACCGCGCGGCCCTTCATCGTCGAGACACCGCATGGCGAAGTGAAAGCGGTCGGTACGGCCTTCGACGTCGCGGTCGCGGCACGCGAGGCTCAGGTCACCGTGGTCGAAGGCGTGATCCGCATCGCCTTGCGCGACACGGCGCAGGGTCCGCGCGCGACCGAACCAATCGAGAAGCTCGCGCGCAAGGGCGAGCGGCTCTCGTTCGGGATCACCGCGCGCGACGGCGGCAGCGTTGGTTTCATCCGCCAGGCGACCGATCTCGACGCGGACAGCGCCACTGCCTGGACACGCGGCCAGCTGGTCTTTCGCGGTGAACCGCTGCGCGACGTCATCGCTAAGATCAATCTCTATGCGCGCGATCGCGTGGTGCTGACCGATATGAAGGCGGGATCGATGCCGGTTTTCGGAGTGGTCGATCAGGGTGATACCGCCGCGATCCGCGATCTGATCGCCGATCCCGACGCGATCGCCATCGAGCCGCTCACAAGCCCGGTGGCGTCCGCACCAAAAACGGCGGAACGCTGACGCGTCATCGCGTCGAACGATCCGCCCAACGGCAATTCAACCGGATTGCGGAATGTCGCATGGTGATGGTCGGACGAGACGTCGGTCGGGCGTGCTTGTCCCGCTCTTTCACATGGCCGCGAAGCACCAGGCAATATCGCCCCTGTTCCACCCCTGTTTTCATAACAGGGGCTGGGTCAGTCATGCTGCTGAAAACAAACGCGTAATCCGCCGGCTGAATCCAACATAACAGGGGCGGAAAAATACACTGCCGAAAACAGGGGATAACAGGGGCGACATACTGACGGCGGCGTTCGGCCAATTCGGTCGAGGCCGGAAATCAGGGCTCGCGCCGCGAGACCTCCGGCGCGTTTTCCCAGCCGCCGCCCAGCGCCTTGAACAGGCTGATCTGTGCATCCGCCACCGCTGAGTCCGACTGGGCACGAGCCGCGCGGGCACTGGCCCGGTCGCGCTCGGCGTCGATCAGCAACAGGAAACTGTCGGCGCCATAATCGAAGCGCAGCTTGGACAGCTTCGCCGCCTCGCCGCTGGCCTGTTCGGCACGGATCCGCGCAGCATTGGTGTCGAGCGCACCGGCATAGCGTGCGAGCGCCTGCTCGACTTCCTTCAACGCGGTCAGCACCGTGCCGTCGAAGCGCGCAAGCGATCCGTCCGATGTCGCCCTCGCCTGACGCAGGCGGGCGCGCGCGATCGTCTGGTTGGGGAAGTTCCACGAGATGAGCGGCCCGACCGAGTAGGACAAGCCCGACCCCTTGAACACATTGCCCGGTTTGGTACCGCCCAGTCCCACGCTGCCGAGCAGCCGGATCGAGGGATAGAGATCGGCGGTCGCAACCCCGACCCGCGCCGTATCGGCGGCGAGTGTCCGTTCGGCCGCACGGACATCGGGGCGGCGCGCGAGCAGCGCATTGCCGTCGCCCACCGGCAGGATCACCCGGACGCGCGGTGGCGTGGTGCAGCGATCGGCATCGGCATCGATCTCGGCCGGTGGACGGCCGGTCAGCGTCGCCAGCGCATAAAGCGATGCACGGCGTTCCGCCTCGAATCCCGGAATCTGCGCCTGGGTCTGGGCAAGCAGCACATCGGCGCGCTCGACATCGCGGCGCGTACCGCGCCCGGCGTCGAACAGGCGCCTGGTGAGATCGAGCGTCTGTTGCTGGAGCTGGACCGTCTCCTGCGCCACGGCGCGTTGCGCGGCATTGCCGCATGCAGTGGCATAGGCGCGCGCGGTTTCCGCCGCGATCGACACGCGCGCCGCATCGAGTTGCGCCACCGCCGCGTCACGGTCGCCGCGCGCCGCTTCGATCGCGCGGGTCACGCCACCGAACAGATCGATCTCGTACGACGCGTCGAAGCCGACCGAATAATAATCGGTCTCGAACGCGCGCCCGGTCGGACTTTGCCCCGCCGCTGTGCGGTTGCGCTTGGCGGATGCGCTGACATCGGTCGATGGCAGCCGTGCGCCCTGCTGCTCCGACAAGGCGGCGCGGGCGCGCGCCAGATTGGCGGCCGCGGCGCGAACGTCGGTGTTATGGGCCAGCGCATCGGTAATCAGCCGATCAAGGGCCGGGTCGTCATAGAGCTTCCACCAGCCATCGGGCAGCGTGGTCGCCGCGACCGCACCCGTCCGCGCGGTTTCGCTGAAGCCGCCCGCCGCCCTGGCTGACGTAGCAGGACGCTGGTAGTCGGGGCCCACCGTACAGGCGGAAAGCGCCAGTGCCGGAATCAGGGCGAGCTTCTTCATGCCGCGCCTCCTTCCGGCAGCGGTTCAGGCTCCACTTCGGTCTTCGGTTTGCGGCGCACCTTGCTGCTCACCCAGTCGCCGAACTTGCGGCTGATGACATAGAAGCTTGGCGTGAAGAGCAGGCCGAAGCTGGTCACGCCGATCATGCCGAAGAACACCGCGACACCCAGCGCCTGACGCATCTCGGCGCCCGGCCCGGTGCCGATCACCAGCGGCAGCACGCCGAGGATGAAGGCGATCGAAGTCATCACGATCGGACGCAGGCGTTGCTCCGCGGCATGTTCGGCCGCCTTGTGCATCTCCATCCCCGCTTCCTCGTTCTGGCGCGCGAATTCGACGATCAGGATCGCGTTCTTCGCCGCAAGCCCGATCAGCACGACCAGCCCGATCTGAGTCAGGATATTATTGTCGCCGCCGAAAATGTTCACCCCGACGATCGCCGCGAGCAGGCACATCGGCACGATCAGGATCACCGCGAGCGGCAGCACCAGGCTTTCGTAATTCGCCGCGAGCAGCAGGAACACGAACAGCACGGCGAGCCCGAACACCAACGCGCCGGTATTGCCTGCCTGTTGCTGTTCATAGGCCAGCTCGGTCCATTCGAACGACATGCCCTTGGGCAAGGTCTGCGATGCCAGCGTCGCCATGGTGGTGAGCGACTGACCGGAGGAGAAGCCGGGCACGGTATCGCCCTGCAATTCCGCCGACGGATAAAGGTTGTAGCGCACCACGCGGTACGGCCCGCTGTCGTTCTTCAACGTCAGCACCGCGTCGAGCGGCACCATATTGCCCGCGGCCGAGCGAGCCTTGAGATGCCCGACATCGGAGATCTGATCACGATATGGCGCGTCGGCCTGCGCTGTCACGCGGAAGGTGCGACCGATGAAGTTGAAGTCGTTGATATAGGTCGAGCCGAGATAGGTGCCGAGCGTACGGAACACGCTGTCCACTGGCACGCCAAGCTGTTCGGCGCGTTCCCGGTCGATATCGGCATAGAGCCGCGGCGTGCGCGTGTTGAAGGTCGTGAAGGCGCTGGTGATGCCCTGGGCCTGGTTGGCCTTCATCATCATTGCAAACGCCGCACCTTCCAGCGCCTTGTAGCCCTGGTTGTTGCGATCCTCGATCAGCATCTTCCAGCCGCCGCCGGTGCCGATCCCGCGCACCGGCGGCGGCGGGATGACCAGGATGTTGCCGCCGGTGAGCGGACCGAACGCCTTGCGCAGCTCACCCGCGATCAGGTTCGCGTTCTTGCGGTCGGCATGCGGCTTGAGCGGGACGAACATCGCGCCGGCATTGGGCGCGGTCGAGAAGGTCGCGCCGTCCAGACCGGCAAACTCGACCGTCGCTTCGGTCGCCGGATTGGCGCGGGCGATCGCGCCGGCCTTGTTCATGATCTCGGTCGTGCGCTGCAGCGACGATCCCGGCGGCAATTGGATCACCGCGATCAGATAGCCCTGATCCTGCGCCGGGATGAAGCCGGTCGGCGTCGCGGTGAAGCGCCATCCCGCCAGCCCGATCAGGCAGGCATAGACGATGCCGACCAGCACCAGCGAGCGCACCGCGCGGGCGGTGAACTTGCCGAACTTCTCGCCCAGCTTGTTGAATCCGCGATTGAAGCCACGCGAGAAGCGCGCCGGATAGCCGAGCCAGCCTTGCCGCGGCTCGCTCTCATGCTTGGGCTTCAGGATCATCGCGGCGAGCGCCGGTGACAGCGTCAGCGATACAAAGGCGGAAATCACCGCCGCCGAGACGATGGTCAGCGCGAACTGCTGATAGAATTGCCCCGAGATGCCAGGGATGAAGCTGGTCGGGATGAACACGCCGCAGAGCACCAGCGAGATGGCGATCAGCGCGCCCGACACTTCGTCCATCGTCTCGTGCGCGGCTTCGCGCGGCGAGAGCCCCTTCTCCTCCATCAGCCGTTCGATATTCTCGACCACCACGATCGCGTCATCGACGACGATGCCGACCGCCAGCACCATGCCGAACAGCGAGAGATTGTTGAGCGAGAAGCCGAACACCGCGAGCATCGCCAGTGACCCGACCAGCGCGACCGGCACCGCGATCAGCGGGATGATCGTCGCGCGCCAGCTTTGCAGGAACAGCAGCACGACCAGCGCGACGAGGATGATCGCTTCGATCAGCGTGTGATAGACCGCCTCGATCGACGCTTCGATATACTCGGTCGGGTTGTACGGGATCGAATAGGCCATCCCCGCCGGGAAGGATTTGGATGCTTCGGCGATTTCCTTCTTGACCGCGTCCGCCGTGGTCAACGCGTTCGATCCCGGCAATTGGGTAATGCCCAATGCAGTGGTCGGCTTGCCGCTCAACTGCGCGTTGATGCCGTAATCCTGCGCACCGAGTTCGAGCCGCGCGACATCGCGCAGCCGCGTCAACCGGCCCTGATCGTCGCGCTTGACGATGATTTCGCCGAACTGGTCGGTGGTGGTCAGCCGTCCTTCGGTCTGGATGCCGAGCTGGAACGCGGTGCCACCCTGATTGAACGGCGGCTGGCCGACCGAGCCGACCGCGACCTGCGCGTTCTGCGCGCGGATCGAGGCGATGATCTCGTCGACGGTCAGGTTGCGCGACGAGGCGCGATCGGGGTCGATCCAGACGCGCATATTATAGTCGCGCCCGCCGAACGAGCGCACACCACCGATACCCTGGATACGCGACAGCCGGTCGATCAGCTGGGTGGTGGCATAGTTGGAGATATATTGCTGCGACAGCGATCCATCGGGCGAGGTCAGTGCGATGACCATCAGGATGTCGGGCGAATTCTTGCGCACCGTCACGCCGATCTGGCGCACTTCCTCAGGCAGGCGCGGCTCGGCGGTCGAGACGCGGTTCTGCACCAGCACCTGCGCCTGATCGACATTGACGCCCTGCTTGAACGTCACGGTGATCGCGATCGCACCATCGCCGGTCGAGGAGGAGGACATATAGATCATGTCCTCCACGCCGTTGATCGATTCCTCGAGCGGCGCCGCCACCGTTTCGGCCAGGGTCTCGGCCGTCGCGCCGGGATAACTGGCACTGACCACCACGGTCGGCGGCGCGATCTCGGGATATTGCGCAACCGGCAGGCCGGGATAGGCGACGATCCCGAACACCACGATCAGGATCGACATGACCGCCGCGAAGATCGGCCGTTCGATGAAGAAATGGGGAAATTTCACAGGATCAGCGCGCCGTGGCTTCGGACGGCGGCGGCGCCGTATCCGGTTGCGAGGTCGGCGACGTGTTGGCCGCGCGTGGCTGCATCTTGATCAGATGCGCCTTGACCGACGCTCCGGGTTGCAGCGTGGTCAGCCCCTCGACCACCACCTGGTCGGTGGCGGCCAGCCCCTTCTTGATCACGCGGAGCCCTTCGACTTGCGGCCCTGTTTCTACCGGGCGCGGCGTCGCCTTGCCGTCCTTGCCGACGACATAGACCAGCTTGCGCGTCTGATCGGTGGTGATCGCTTCGTCGGGAACCAGCATCGCCTTGTACGTGCCCGATCCGAGCAGGCGCGCACGACCGAACATGCCGGGTGTCAGGAAGCCGTCGGGATTGGGGATGATCGCATGAGCGCGGATCGTGCCGGAGTTCTGATCGATCGCATTGTCGAGGAAATCCATATGCCCGCGCCAGCGATACCCGCTCTCGTCGGCGAGCTGGACATGGACCGGATTGGGCGTGTTGCGCGACGACCCGCGCTCGCCGGTGCGATCCTGGCGGAGATATTTGAGGTAGAAGCTCTCCGCACCTTCGAACGAGAACCAGATCGGGTTGGTCGAAACCACCCGCGTCAGGATCGTCTGCCCCTCCGTCGCGAAATTGCCGCTCGAGACGCGACGGTCGGACACGCGGCCCGAAATCGGCGAACGCACCGTGGTGAACCCCAGATTGAGTTGCGCATTGCTGACCGACGCCTGCGCCGCGGCAAGGTCAGCGCCCGAGGTTCGAACCGCCGCCTGTTTGGTTTCGAACTCTTCCTTCGAGATCGCTTGCACGTCGAGCAGCTTCTGCGCCCGCGCCAGTTCCGAACGCGCATTGGCAAGCGATGCCGCGGCCTTGGCCGACGCGGCCTGCGCCTGGCCGAGCGCGGCGCGATACGGACGCGGATCGATGGTGAAGAGCGGCTGGCCCTGGCCGACACCCTGGCCATCGGTAAACAGCACGCGATCGATCGTGCCCGAGACACGCGGACGCAATTCAACGTCCTGGATTGCCTCGAACCGGCCGACATATTCGTCCCAATCGACCACGTCGCGCTGCAGCGGGACCGCGACGGTCACTTGCGCCACTGGCGGGCCGGGGGGCGGCTTTGCGCCGGAACATGCGGAAACCAGCAACAGTGCAAGGCCGCTTGCCATGCCGTGCAACCAGTTCTGGTTATCGATCATCGCTGCTCGCTCCCCCTGCCCTATCGCTCAGGTCCGCCGATCTCCCCGGGATGACGGCCGGCGTCTGCGCGCCCTTGCTCGGTCTCATTCCGGCATCGATGGTGCGGCCCCTGCGAATGCTTTGCAAGTGGCGGATAGAACCAAAACGATAAGTAGCGGAAACAAACCAGAATTATTTGTTGCAGCGCAGCAATGTCCGGATGTGGGCGCAACGATTGGCGCGGCGCAACGACGGCCCTATACCAGCGGCATAGCAGAGGGGCTGGGGCGGAATGAGCGATATGCC
The DNA here is from genome assembly GCF_000803065.1 of Sphingomonas sp. ERG5. Taxonomy (GTDB): domain Bacteria; phylum Pseudomonadota; class Alphaproteobacteria; order Sphingomonadales; family Sphingomonadaceae; genus Sphingomonas. Next base: position 130,182 of record NZ_JSXI01000016.1, on the reverse strand, counting down.
GGGGGACATTGCCGACAGGCTGCGGATGAGGGCGTTGGCGCGCCAACATCGATTGAGCGCGTTGCTGGCGGCGTGAGATCCGGGCCATGGAGATCGGCTGCTTCTTTCGCGGCGGCATTCGGCGGCTATGCGCGCTGGCGGGTCTGGCTGGCGGCAGGACTGGTCGGGTCGGGCGCGCTGCTTGACGGGGTCAGCGTACTGCTGCTGATCCCGATCCTCAGCGTCGTCGTCTCGCCAGGGAGCGGCGATCCGTGGCGTATATGGATCGGCGAGACGTTGACCGCGCTCGGCGCCACCACGCCGGTCGCACAACTCGCCGTACTACTGGCCGCATTCGTGTGCGTCGCTCTGATCCGCGCCGGAACGCTTTATGTGCGCGACGTGACGCTCGGCAAGTTGCAGACCGGCTTTGTCGAACAACAGCGCAACCAGGTGCTGCGCACGCTCGCCACCGCGCCATGGAGCCGGATCGTGACCCTGCGCCATGCCCGCATCACCAATCTGCTCGGCACCGAGATGCAGCGGATCGGTTCCAGCGCGCAGTTCATGATCCAGGGCGTGGTCGCGGTCGTCCTGCTGCTTGTCCAGGGCGCGCTCGCCTTCACCCTCGCGCCGGGTTTTGCGGCCGGCGCGATCGTCCTGCTGGTGATTGGCGGCGGCGTGGTCCTGATGTCGCATGGCCGCTCGCGCGACCTGGGCAGCGATGTGGTGCGCCAGAGCCAGGCTTTGATGGGCAGCGCGAGTGGTTTTCTCGGGGGACTGAAAGCAGCGGCGGCGCAAAACGGCCAGGGTCGCTTCGTCACCGAATTCGAGACGATCCAGACCCAGTTACGCCAGCGCCAGCTGACCTTTCAGCAACGCCAGGCGCGCAGTCGCGCCGGTTTCGGGATCGGCTCATCGTTGGCGGGTGCCGCCGTGGTGCTGGCCGGGGTTGCTCTGCACATCCAGCCGGCGGTGCTGATCGCGCTGGTGTTGATCTTCGCGCGCATGAGCGGGCCCGCGCAGCAGATCCAGGCGGCGGCGCAGAACTTCTTCTTCGGACTGCCCAGCTTCGAGGCGATCCGCCAGCTGGAGATCGACCTCGGCCGCGACGAGGCCCCCTCACCCCCACCAATTGCTCCGCCCGCCGGCGGCATGGAATTGCGCAATGTCGCCTTCCTCCATCCCGGCGGCGGCGGCGTGAAGCAGGCGAGCCTGACGATCGCGCCGGGCAGCTTTGTCGGTATCAGCGGTCCGTCGGGCGCGGGCAAGACGACGCTGATCGACATGATGATCGGGCTGCTCGTGCCGCAATCGGGGGAAATGCTGGTCGGCGGAGCGACGCTCGACACCGCACGCCGTGCCGGCTGGCGCGACAGTGTCGCTTATGTCCCGCAGGATGGTTTCCTGTTCCATGACAGCGTGCGGCGCAATCTCAGCTGGGGCGACCCCGCGATCAGCGACGAGGCGATGGCCCGCGCGCTTGATCTGGCGGGCGCGCAGGGCTTGGTCGCGCGGCTCGAACAGGGACTGGATACGGTGATCGGCGAACGCGGGACGATGCTGTCGGGTGGCGAGCGGCAACGCCTCGCTTTGGCTCGCGCTCTGTTGCGTATCCCGCGCCTGCTGGTCCTCGACGAAGCCGCCAATGCGATCGATGCCGAGGGCGAGGCAGCCTTGCTCGCCCGACTCGCCGCGCTCGATCCACGGCCGACGATCCTGATGATCTCGCACCGTGCCGAGAGCATGGCGTTTTGCGACCGGGTGGTGCGGGTCGAATTGGGTCAAGTCACCGCATAAGCGACCTGTCAGTCGTTGCCGCCTTCGTGCCAGCGCAGAAAGCTGCCCATCTGAATGCCGCGCAGGAGCATGGGGCCATGTTCGACGCTGCTTTTCATTGCCGTCGCGGCATCCTCGGGAAATGTGTCGAGCAGGCTTTTCAACCGGGGAACGTCGATGACGCGAGACGCAAGCGGCGAGCGTTCGATTCGCTCGATCGAGACTGCCATCGCATCGCGACGCCGTTTCGCGATATGATGCCATTCGGGACATTGCCGCCCCTGGCGGTGTTCGATCAGCACGTCACGAGGCACACGATCGGCGAGAACACGGCGCGCCAGCCAGCGTGTCTCGCCCTTATGAAAGAATTGCGCATTCGGCACGCCGAGCGAGAATTCGGCAAGCCGCCGGTCGGACATCGGGTCGCGCTGATCGAAGGAAAAGCTGTGGCGATTTCCTGCCATCACATCGCGCGGGTACTGCGCCTGGATAAACTTCATCCGCCAGGCGCGGATGTCCCCTGTCAACTCGAACGGCAGCTCCTGGTCGAGCGCGCGGGCGTGCCGCTCGAAATCGAGGCTCTCGAGAAAGTCAGCGGCTACGGCGCAGTGGCGAAGCATCGCGGCTTCACCCCCGTCATGCAGCCTCCAACGCCAGAGCCGCAGCGACCGGGGCTCAAGCACGGGTATTACATCCTTGCGCAGGATTTCGGAGAACGAGCGTCGCTGGGCGCGTCGCGTATCCATCACCACGCGCGCGGCGGCGATCAGCCGGCCGTGCCGCACATGGTCAGCATAGGGGGGCCTCCCAGTCCATGACAGGGTCATGTTCCCCATCCCACCATCAAGCAGGACGCGTGCACCGGCCTGCTCCACGGCGTCCAGCAATGGCCGAAACCAGGTCGGATTGAAAGCACCGGTGCGCGGCATGCAGAGGATGGGCGATTCCAGCTCTGGCTCACGATCGCGCGGTAACTGGATATCATCATCGATCGTCATCCAGTCGATATTGGCATGCCCGCCAGCCAGTTGCCGCGCCAATCCCGCCTCGTCGAGCGCATCATAAGGATGCGCCGCACCGGGGATGCGCGTAAACGCGCTGATCCGTCGATCGCCCAGCAATCGCGCCGCAGTGCCGACCACCGCGGTCGAATCGAATCCACCGGACAACATCGCGGCCACACCGCCATCGGATGGAAGCCGGCTCGCAACTGCGCGATCCAGCAGTTCACGCGCGGCGTCGACATAATCTTCATCGTGGGTATAACGCACAGGCGCGATCGATCGCGGTGTCCAATAGCGATCGACCTGCACCACCCCCCGTTCGATAACCACCGTGCCGCCAGGCGGCACCCGGTGGATTTGACGATAGAGTGTGCGTTCGACGTCTCCCTGTGTCTGGGTAATGAAATTGCCAATCGCGAGTTCGTCGAGATCGCGCGGCACCTGGGGCAACGCGAGCATCTTGCGCAGGGTGGTTGCGAATACGACCATGTCGCGGTCGACGAAATAGTACAGCATGCGCATGCCGATCGCATCGCGCGCCAATGTCAGCCGGCCTGATCGCTCATCCCAAAGCGCAAAGGCGAAGTCGCCAAATAGCCGAGCCGCAGCATTGTCGCCCCACCGCTCACAGGCAGCGGCGAGTATCGCAAGATCGTCAGGCCTGCACGCGGGCGCCATCCCGAGCGCTCGCATCGTATCATCTCGTTCGTCGAGCCTGACATCGGCGACAAGCACCGCACCCGAAGACTGTTCCACCATCTGGGGCGGGAGAGGCGATAAACATCGCAGAGCCCCGCGCTCGGCAATTGCGCTAGCGCCGCCGCGCCAGAGTGTTGCCCTTGCCTGGCCGGCAAGTCCCTGGCCCAGCCTGTCGCAGGTCGCCCGATCGATCGGGCCGCTGTCGAGCCGGACGACACCAGCAAATTCACCCATTCACGAAAACAACGCTCCAATCGACACAGCGCTAACTTACCGCGTTGGAAGAGAGATAATTGTCGCCGGAGGGGCCGGGGTTAAAACCGGTTTCTTCCTTGACCTCGGCGGGCGCGATCACGGCCGGCGTCTGCCAGGATTTACGCATATCCGGTTCGCCCACGTCCAAGCCGGTGCCGCTCAATCGTTCAGACTGTTCCATTGCCGTCCCCTTAACTCAGTTGGACGCGTACCTACGCGAAGCATGAGCAAATCGGCAATGCTAAAACTGATGGTAAAGGAACAACAAATCGACCTTCTGCCCCGATCGCGAACAGTTTCTACCTGAACTGGAGCGATGATTCCAAAATCCTTCCGCCTCTACGTCGATAAACAAAATCCATATTGGATCAAAAACATGTCATTTGCCGCGGTGCAGCAATGCAAATCACGCTTGACTGGCCGTCAATCGATGCGCGTATATGGTAACGACCACCGGCTTTTTCGGATCCAATCGGGCCCATGTCCGCATTGGTGCCGAAGGCGTCGACGTTCCTGTTCTTTTTATTGATTTAGTAGCGCAGCGCTCGGCCCATTCTGAATCACTGATTCAGATTATGGCGAAGCTTACTTTCTAAAGGAGGGTATATGTCGGATTATTTCTTGGGGGAAATCCGTATGTTCCCATGGGACTGGGCGCCGAAGACCTGGGCTCTATGCAATGGCGCCATCTTAGGCATCGCACAGAACCAGGCATTGTTCTCGTTGCTCGGCACAACCTATGGCGGCAACGGTATTCAGACCTTCGCTCTGCCTGATCTGCGCGGACGCGTAGTCCTCGGCATGGGTCAGCTTCCCGGCGGGTCCTATTATCCCGAAGGAGCACCAGGCGGAGTCGAGAATGTCACGCTCGTCACCAGCCAGCTTCCGGCGCATAATCATTTGCTCAAAGCATCGAGCACCAATGCGAATGTCAACGCAGCCGCGAACAACTATCTCGCCAATGCGCAGACATCCGTGACGGGCGGCACGAACGAGATGATCTATGCGTCGACCACCACCAATTCGGTGGCGCTCGCCGGTACCAGCATTTCGAACGTCGGCGGCGGCCAGCAGCATAGTAACATACAGCCTTATCTGACGGTCAATTATTGTATCTCGACGTCGGGCATCTACCCTTCGCGTAACTGACCCTGTCGGACAAAGCCCCCTCCTGGAGGATGTAAAAAATGACTCCTTATCTTGGCGAAATCCGCTTGTTCGGCGGCACTTTTGCACCCGCCAACTGGCATCTCTGCAATGGTGCGCTGCTCTCGATCTCAAACTATAGCGCGCTCTACACGCTGATCGGCACGACTTATGGCGGTGACGGCCAGGCAACCTTCGCCGTACCCGATCTGCGCGGCCGTTTCCCGATCAACCAAGGGACAGGCCTGGGCCTGTCTTCCTACGTCATTGGCCAGCTGTCCGGCAGCGAGTCGGTGACGCTTCTCGAATCACAGATTCCGTCGCATTCGCACAGCCTGATCGCTCAAGCGACGCCAGCCACGATATCCCAGCCATCGAACGCGTTGCTGGCGCAGCCGGAACAAGGCGAACTGCTCTACCTCGACCCGACCGGGATCGCGCCCAACGACGTCACGCTGGCGCTCGATACGGTGCAGCCCGCAGGCAATACCCTGCCGCACGACAATATCATGCCCACTCTGGCGGCGACGTACATCATCGCGCTGGCCGGCATTTTTCCCAGCCGCAACTGACGGCGAACAGGGAGCTTTATCATGGACGGTTTTCTCGGCGAAATTCGCGCTTTCGGTTTCACTTTCGTCCCGCGCGGCTGGTTGCAATGCAACGGCAACATATTGCCGATCCAGCAATATGCTGCACTGTTCTCGCTTCTCGGCACCAACTATGGCGGCAACGGTACGACCACCTTCGCGCTGCCCAACTATTCCGGGCGCGGCCCGGTCAGCCAGGGACAAGGCCCAGGCCTGTCCAACTATGTCGTCGGGGAATCGATCGGCAGCGAGGGGATCTCGCTGACCCAGATGGAAATGCCGGCACATAGCCACATCGTTCACAACAAGGTGTTCCCCAGTGCGATCACGGGCCTGAGCAACGTGCCGACCAACGCCACCAGCCTCAGCCGCCTTTCCTCGCCGGCCGGCACGCCTTCCGCTCCGTATCTCAAACCGCCGCTGACCACGCCGGTGATCATGCACCCGCTCTCGGTTGGCATCACTGGGGGCTCCAGCCCGCATGAAAACCGGCAGCCTTATCTGCCGCTGCTGGTCTGCGTCTGCATCTCTGGGGCCTTCCCGTCACGGAACTGATGCGTTGACACTGCCAGCCTTCACGTTGCGCCCGGAGACGGCGGAGGACGAACCGTTCCTCCGCCGTCTCTATGTCGCGATCCGCTGGGCCGAGGTCGAAGCGATGGGGATTCCGGACGAAGCCCGGCGCCCCTTTCTCGAGCAGCAATTCTCGATGCAGCGAAGCCATTACCAGACGCATTATCACGACGCCGAATTCAGCGTGATCGAAGCGGGCAGCGCCCCTGTTGGCCGGCTCTATCTATTTCGCGGCACGCGCGATCATCGCATCGTCGACATCTCGTTACTGCCCGAGACATCAGGCAAGGGCATCGGCGGCGCCTTACTCGACCGCATCATGACCGAGGCGGCCGCGCTCGGGCGTGGCGTGTCGATCCATGTCGAGGGCTTCAACCCCGCACGTCGACTCTATGACCGCAAGGGTTTTCGCGAAATCGAACGGCGCGGCCCCTATTGGCTGATGGAATGGTTCCCCGACCGCGTAACGTCGCCGGAACACGAGGCTCAGTTGAATACCGCCTCATAGTGGAAGCAGCCGCCACCGCTGTCGCGTCCGCACGGGGTGAGCATGATCTCCGTCACGCCGAGCACCGGATGTTCCAGCACGAGGATCTGCTGATCGAACAGCGTACTGGTGCTGGCGCCCTTGAACAACAAGGTGAAGGGTGCGCGCACATCGTTCTGCATACCACTCGGCAAATCGCCGACCTCGACCAAAGTCAGCACATCCGCATGCTCACGGACCTGCACCGCAAACTCACTGCCGATATGCGGCGTGAACATCGCACTGGTCAGCAATTCGGTCATTGAGCCCCCTCTTCCTTCCCGCCGCGCCCCACCACGCCAACGCGTCGCCCGATCCATAGCGGCACGCGCAGCAGAGGATAGAGAAGATGCAGCCGCGACGGCAAGGGTATCGCCAGCACGTCGTCCAGCGCGGTCATATGCGTGACGATGTTGACACCCAGATCGCGCCAACCGCGTGACAACAGAAAGCGCGCGCGGATCAGCTTCGCCTGGCCGAAGCGCCGATCGCCGATTTCCCGCTCCGCGCCCGGCCCCACCATGATGTCGAGTGCGACAGCGACCAGCTTGCGCACGCGGCGGCTGGCGCCGAGTTCTTCGGCAAGCGCCAGCGGCACGGTCAGGTCGAGCAGCATCTGAGCCAGCAACAACGCTTGCGCAGCGCACTCACCGACCCCACGCGCGACCGCGGCGCGATAGAGCCGGTCGATTTCGTCCGGCGCCCCCTGCCCCACCAGCGCTGCGACATCGGCAAGCCATTTCAGCCGGATCCAGCCATGCGCCGCGCCGTGCACGCACAGATAGGCGAACAGATCGTCAGGACCGAGCGTGCGAACGCCGGGCCCCTCCTTGCCGAGCGTGACCGTCTGCGTCGCCGCACTCGCGCTCAAGCCGGCGAGCATGCGCGGATTGTCGGTCAGGCCCCAATGGAGTTCGAGCTGCACGCGGCGCTCGCGATGGATCAGCGCGATGTCGCGGCTGTGACGCATGACATCGCGGAGCTGACGCTCGCTCAACGCGCGGGCGGGCAGCCAGAGCTGATAGCCATCGGCACGCACCAGCGCGAGCGCGGTGGCAAGGTCCTCGGGACGGACCAGCAGATCGATATCCTTGGCGTGCTTCAGGGCGAGCGAGTCATAAGCCAGTTGCGCAAGCGGCGCCCCCTTGACCAGCAGCGATGGAATGCCGGCCACTTCAAGCATCACCTGAAGCCGTACCGACTCCACCGCCAGAATCCGATTCTGCTCAGCCATTTGCGCGACACGCGTCATCAAGGACCGCGCAATCGTCCCCGGCACGGTCACGCCCGCCGACGACAGCGCCGCATAAGCAAGGCCCACGACGCGGTGACGCGCGACCAGTTTCGCGAACAACCGCCAGTCGATTCCGATAGCGGCGGCCGTCACGACAGCGTCGCGCGCCGGGGTCGCCGGCCAGCGACAACAGGCTGCGACCAGCCGCATTTCGGGCGAGAGTGCCGGTGCGTCCCGTATCGTTGTCGTGCCGCTCATGCCCCGCCCTATCGCGCTGGCGAGTGCGACACAAACCCCGCGAATTGCCAACCGGGCACTTAGTTGCAACACTCCCCGCAGGCAGGAGGAACGGTGGGTGGTCCATGGTCCCGACGGCTGCGCGCATCGCTTCCCGGGAACAAAATTGATCAGTGTTTATTTAAACAATTGAACAGCGATCAATTATGCAGTATGACGACCGCCGTTAATGTCGGCTTCGCAATTGGCCGATAGGACGACCGAGAGGAGACAGCATGTCAGCCCCCGATATTTCACTTCTCGGCAAGCGCCGCTTCGCGCCCTTGTTCGTCGTCCAGTTCCTGGGTGCGTTCAACGACAATCTGCTGAAATTCGCGCTGCTGTTCCTGGCCAATTTCGCGCTTTACAAGGCCGATCCGGGCAAGGCGGAAATGCTGGCGACGATCGCGACCGGCTTGTTCATCCTGCCCTATTTCCTGTTCTCCTCGATCGCCGGGCAGATCGCCGATACAAATGACAAAGCCGTTCTGGTGCGCCTGGTGAAGGCGGCAGAAGTCGGCATCATGATCATGGCCATTGGCGGCTTCTGGTTTGAATCGGTGCCGGTCCTGCTCGGCTGCCTGTTCCTGATGGGCGTGCATTCGACGATCTTCGGGCCCGTCAAATATTCGATCCTGCCGCAGCATCTCACCGAGCGTGAGATCATGGGCGGCACCGGCCTGATCGAGGCCGGGACGTTCCTCGCGATCCTCAGCGGCCAGCTGCTCGGCGGGATCATCCCGCCCTGGGAGGCCGGGCTGGCCGCGACGGGCGTCGCATTCCTTGGCCTGTTCGCGAGCCTGTACGTTCCCCCCGCGCCCTCGCTGCAGCCGCGTCAACCGATCGACTGGAACATCGCGCGCGGCACCTGGCATATCCTGAAGGCCGCACATGGCGGGCGTGGCGTGTGGCTGGCGATCCTCGGGATCAGCTGGTTCTTCGCGATCGGCGCGATCATCCTGTCGGAGCTGGCGCCACTGGTCACCGGCACATTGGGCGGCGGGCCCGCCGTGGTGACAATGCTGCTCCTGGTCTTTTCGATCGGCGTCGCGCTGGGCTCGCTCGCGGTCAACCGGATGCTCGCGGGCGAAGTGTCGGCGCGCTATGTTCCGATCTCGGCGCTGGCCCTGTCCGGCTTTCTCGTCATGATGTGGATCGCCACCCGCAGCTTCACTGTCGGCGATGCTGGGCCGTCGGTCGGTGCGTTCCTGACCAACCCGGGAAGCTGGCCGATCCTCATCTCAGTCGCGGGCATCGCCGTCTCGGGCGGCGTGTTCATCGTGCCGCTCTATGCAATCTTGCAGACGCGCAGCGCGCCGGAACAACGGTCGCAGATCATCGCCGCCAACAATATCGTCAATGCGGTCATCACCGTGCTGCTGGTCGCAATCGTGCTTGCGCTGCTCGCCGCGGGGACCAGCGTGCCGGGCGTGATCGGCGCGATGGGTTTCGCGACGCTCGCGATCGCATTGATTTCCTGCTGGTTGCTGCCCGAGACGATATTCAAGGGGCTGGTGCGCTGGACGCTTACCTTGCTGTACCGCGTCGAAGTGACCGGCAAGGAGAATATGCCGCGCCCGGGCGAGCCCGCGGTGGTGGTGGTCAACCATGTCTCCTTCCTCGACGGATTGCTGCTTGCCGCGTTCCTGCCGGGCAAGCCGACTTTCGCGATCCATTCGCGCATCGCCAAGGCCTGGTGGGTCAAACCGTTCCTCGGCATGTTCAACGCCTTCCCGGTCGATCCGACCAACCCGATGGCGGCCAAGGCGATGGTCAAGGCAGTCAAGCAGGGCCGCACGCTGGTGATCTTCCCCGAGGGCCGCATCACCGTCACCGGCGCGCTGATGAAGGTGTTCGACGGCCCCGGCATGGTCGCCGACAAGGCCGACGCGCCGATCGTGCCGGTGCGCATCGACGGCGCGCAATTCACGCCCTTCTCCTATCTCGACGGGAAGGTACGGCGACGCACCTTCCCGAAGATCAGCCTGACCATATTGCCGCCGCGCCGTTTCGCGCTGAGCGGCGGCAGCGCCCGCGAGCGCCGCGCGGCGGCGGGACGGTTGCTGTACGATGTGATGAGCGAGATGATCTTCGCCACGTCGGACACCGACCGCACCCTGTTCCAGGCGCTGCTTGACGCGAAGGATATTCATGGCGGCAAGGCCCAGGTGGTCGAGGATGTGAAGCGTTCGCCCCTCGCCTATTCGCGCCTGATCACCGGATCGCTCGCGCTGGGCCGTCCGCTCGCCGAAGGCACGCGCCAGGGCGAGGCGATCGGCGTATTGCTGCCCAATGTCGCAGGCGTGGTCGCCACCTTCTTCGCGCTGCAGGCAAAGGGCCGCGTGCCGGCGATGCTCAACTATACCGCCGGACTGACCAATCTGAAGGCGGCCTGCACCGCAGCGGAAATCCGCACCATCGTCACGGCGCACGCCTTTATCGAACAGGCCAAGCTCGATGCGGTCATCGCGGGCCTGGTCGAGGCCGGCATCGCGATCCGCTATCTCGAGGATATCGCGGCGACGATCGGGCCAATGGAGAAACTGCGCGCATTGCTCATCACGCGCTTTGCCGGTCGGATTCACCGTCGCCTCGGCGTGTCGAGCGACGCGCCGGCGGTGATCCTGTTCACCAGCGGCTCGGAAGGACTGCCAAAGGGCGTGGTGCTGACGCATCGTAACCTGCTGGCCAATTGCCTCCAGCTCTCGGCCCGGATCGACTTCAACGAAAGCGACGTGGTGCTGAACGCACTGCCGGTGTTCCACAGCTTTGGCCTGACCGGTGGCACCTTGCTGCCGATCCTGTCAGGGGTGAAGACCGTGCTGTATCCCAGTCCGCTGCATTATCGCATCGTTCCCGCGCTGGCCTATGACGCCAATGCGACGATCCTGTTCGGCACCGATACCTTCCTCAGCGGCTATGCGCGGATGGCGCATGGTTATGACTTCTATTCGCTGCGCTACATCTTCGCCGGCGCCGAGCGCGTGCGCGACGAAACGCGCAAGACCTATGCCGAGAAGTTCGGCCTGCGCATCCTGGAAGGCTATGGCGCGACCGAGGCAGCGCCGGTGATCGCGGTCAACACGCCAATGCATTTCCGCGCCGGCACGGTCGGACGGCTGCTGCCCGGCATGACGAGCAAGCTCGATGCGGTTCCCGGCATCGCTGAGGGCGGGCGGCTGTCGATCCGCGGGCCGAATGTCATGGCGGGCTATCTCAAGGCCGACCAGCCGGGCGTGCTGCAACCGCCCAAGGATGGCTGGCACGACACGGGCGATATCGTCACGATCGACGATGCCGGCTTCATCACCATTCGCGGCCGCGCCAAGCGCTTCGCCAAGATCGGCGGTGAAATGGTCTCGCTGCCCGCGGTGGAGGGCTATGCCACCGCGTTGTGGCCCGAGGCGGAACATGCCGCCGTCACGCGGCCCGATGCCCGCAAGGGTGAGCAACTGGTGCTGTTCACCACGCGTCAGGATGCCAGCGCAGGCGCATTGCAGGCCTGGGCCCGGTCGAATGGCGTGACCGAGCTGATGGTTCCGAAGGACGTGCGCATCGTGGAGGCGCTGCCGGTGCTGGGCACGGGCAAGATCGATTATGTCACGATGAACCTGATGGCGGAGGCGTAGCCGGCGGTCCGCTCGTCGCGCGAAAGGACGACCGGACCATGCTGTTACATGCTGTTATTCGCCGTGAAATTTTTTCATGCTATTAAGTTGGATTTTCGGCGAGATTTATTCCAGCAATCTCAATGTGATAAATACCTCCGATGCTGTTATTCAATAACAGCATCGGAACAGCATATAACAGCATGCCGACGACGGCTGTTTCGGACGAAACAGCATGGCGTTCCAAGGGTATTTTCATGATGAGAAAGAGCCGGCAGGGGTCGGTGCCTCTATGGACATGATGCTGGCATCATTAGTCGTCGGATTGAATCACAACCGGCATCGCTTGGCAGCACGCGCCATAAGGAGCAGAACCGGGGAATGATCGCATCGCTCCTTCTGCTCGCCGCGCAGGCCGCCACGCCCGCACCTCAACCCACCCCGCCACCGGCCAGCGCCCCCGCGCCGGCGAGAAAATGGCCGGCCACCGAGGGTGATTTCAGCATCAGGGATTTCCGCTTCACATCGGGCGAGACGCTGCCCGATCTGACGCTGCATTATACCACGCTCGGCAAGCCGCATCGCGATGCGCGGGGGCAGATCGATAATGCGGTGATGGTGCTGCACGGCACTGGCGGCACCGGGCAGCAATTCCTGTCGCCGCAATTCGCCGACCAGCTATACGGCCCCGGGCAGCCGCTCGACATCACGCGTTACTGGATCATCCTGCCCGACAATATCGGGCATGGGAAATCGTCCAAGCCGTCCGACGGGCTGCATATGCGCTTCCCGCGGTACGACTATGACGACATGGTTGCGGCGCAATATCGCCTGCTGACCGATGGGCTCGGCATCCGTCGCATGCGGCTGATCATGGGCACGTCGATGGGCTGCATGCACAGCCTGGTATGGGGCGAGACGCATCCCGATTTCGCCCGCGCGCTGATGCCGCTGGCGTGCGAACCGGTCGAGCTGGCCGGGCTCAACCGCATGTGGCGGCAATTGCTGATCGACGGGATCAAGGCCGATCCGGCCTGGGCCGGGGGCGACTACACCGCGCAACCGGTACAGGGCCTGCGCACCGCCGCGACCCTGCTGTTCGTCGCCGGCGCCGCGCCGGTCAATTTCCAGAAGCTCTACCCCGACCGAGACAAGGCGGCGGCCTATGCGCGGGAGCGCGTCGCGAAATCGATCGCGCAGATCGATGCCAACGACCTGATCTATCAGGTCGATGCTTCACGCAGCTACAACCCCTGGCCAAAGCTGAAGGCGATCACCGCGCCGCTGACCTGGGTCAATTCGGCGGATGATTTCATCAACCCGCGCAACCTCGATTATCCGGTACGCGCGGTGGCGTTGATGAAGGACGCAACATTCCGCCTGATCCCGGAGACCGACGATACGCATGGGCATGGCACCCATACATGGGCGGTCAATTGGCGGGACGATCTGACGGCGCTGCTGGCGCGGACGGAGGCGCCGGCAAAATAGGCGCAGGCGGCACGTCATAGGCAGAGACATGGTTGAGGGTGATCAGCCACTGGCCACCGATCTTACGGAACAGCCGCGTATTCACGCCCTCCGCCGCATGAACCGGGCGTTCGAGATGATAACGCCCGACCAGCATCGCCGCATCCGGCGCAAGCAGTTCGACCTTCATGTCGTAGAAATGCAGCGCGCCGCGCGTCGCGGGCGAGGCGCCATAATCGCGGACATAATGGTCAAGCGTCCCCTGCCACCCGTCCTGGAACTTGCCGCCCGAAACAAACACCACATCGGGATTCCGGAACCCGGCCATATAGCCGCGGAAATCACCGCGGTTCCACGCCGCCTCCATTCGCGCGACCACCGCGAGGATCGCGGCGCGATCCTCCGCCGGACCGGCGGCGCAGGGAGTGGCAAGGATCAGCGCAAGCGCGGCGAGGACGAATTTGAGGATCGGCATAACGGGAATAGGCACGGCGCCAAGCCGTAGATCAAGCGCCGCCTTGATCAGCGCTTGCGCACCTCATCCATCACTGTTTCCGGGTCGGGTGCGTCCTCCATATAGAGCGGCTTGCTCACCCGCGTGGAGCGCCGTTCGGCGATCTTGTCATAGGCCGCGTCGCCGCCGCCCTTGTTGAGATGCATCTCGCGCGTGATGACCGCACCGGTCAGCAGGTTCCAGCTCATCTCGAACCCGTCATGGGCATAGGTGCGGCTGTAGAGCGTGGCATCCAGCCCGATCAGCCGCATGCGTCGCCCCTGTCCCGCGCCCGGATCCATGCGGAAGCGATAGATCGCGGACACCGCCGTCGTACCCCCGGTCAGTTCTTCGACCTTCAGCACGCCCCTGGCGATCGACAGCGATGCCGGGCCAAGCGCCACGGGCTCGAGCTTGAGTTCGCCGATCGGCCGAAAGGGCGGCTTCGCGCCGGTCGGCTGCGCGATCAGCACCGTCACGCCGCGCGCATCGGGGCTGCTCACGGCATAGGCGGTGTCGATCAGGCCATCGCCGTTCAGGTCACCGTCGGCGCGGCCCTCGATCTCCTGGCCGAGTTCAAGCGAGGCGTTGAGTTGCGCGTCGGTGAGTCGCGACGCCGGCGCGCGTTGCGCATCGGCGGCGCCCGACCACATCAGGGCAATGGCGATGGCCGCTATCCGCATCATCCTTCTCCCCCATCAGCGTCGGACAGCCGCCAACGCTCAATTCATATTGGCATAGACCTTCACCAGATCAGTCAGATAGTCGCGCCCGGTGAACAGCGAGCGAACCTCTATCCGCTCGTTCAGGCCGTGCGCGCCATTGCCGTCCGGATCACCCCAGATGCCCGGCACGCCATAGGTCGGAATACCGACCGCCTCCAGGAAGATGCCGTCGGTCGCGCCGGTCGACATCACCGGAACCAGGGGCACGCCGGGGAAATATTTCTTCACCAGCGTCTCGGCCGGCCCCATGATGCGCGGGTCGAGCGCTGGCGGCACCGCGGTCGGACGCACCGGCGGCACCGGCGTGATCGTCACTTTCGCATCGCCGATCGCGGCGGCCAGTGCGGCCTGGGTCTGCTCCAGCGTCTGGCCGGGGAACATGCGGCAATTGACGTTCGCGCCGGCGCGCTGCGGCAGCGCGTTATTGGCATGGCCGCCGTCGAGCAATGTCGCGACGCATGTCGTGCGCAGCATCGAATGATAGGTGCGGTCGGTCGAGACGATCGCTTCCGCGTCCTTGTCCGCCGGATTGGCGGCGATCGCGACCATCGCCGCACCGATCCTGTCCTTCCGCCCCGCTCCGGCCTGAGCGAAGAACGCTTTAGTCGTATCGGTCATCATCACCGGGAATTCATGGTCGCGCACCTTGGCCAGCGCGTCGCTCAATTCGTAGATCGCGTTATCGCGGATCGGAATCGAGCTGTGGCCGCCAGCATTGGTCGTCTCCAGGCGGAAATTCTGCACCGCCTTCTCACCGACCTGCATCGTCTGGACGATGATCTTGCCCTTGCCGTCGGTGTCCCCGCCCCCGCCTTCGTTGAGGGCGAATTCGGCGGCGATCAGATCACGCTTGTTCTGCGCCAGCCATTGCGCGCCGTTAAAGGCGTAAGTGGTTTCCTCGCCACAGGTCAGCGCCATCTTGATCATGCGCTTGGGGTGGTAGCCGTCCTTCTTGAATCGGATCATCAAATCCGCCCAGACCGCCGCCATCGATTTGTCGTCGGCCGAGCCGCGGGCGTAATAATGGCCGCCCTCCTCGATCAGCTTGAAGGGATCACGGGTCCAATCCTCGCGCTTCGCCTCGACCACGTCGAGATGTGCGAGCAGCAGCATGGGTTTCAGCATCTTCGACGTGCCGGGCAGGATGGCGACGATGCCGCCCTCCTTCGGATGCTCGGGCACGGAGAATTGCGTGATGTCGGCATCGGTGAACCCTGCCGCCTTCAATCGCGTGGCGACTTGTGCCGCGGCCTGAGTGCAGCTGCCGACCGACAAGGTCGTGTTGGTCTCGACCATCTCCTTGTAGAGATCGAGAAAAGCCTGCTGGTCGGGCTTCAGCGCGAGCGGCGCGGCGGATGTCGGCACCTGGGCCTGGGCGATCCCCGGCGCGGCGCCACCAATGCATAATGCCGCGATCTGTACCGCCGCCAACCAGCTTTTCATGTGCCGCCCCCTTGAGTCTGTCGTGCGCGAGATGATCATAGTTCACCGCGGATGGGAAGGTGCGGACACGGAAAATTACACGGTCCAGCGATTGTCCCCGACGCCGATGTGCGCGACAAGATGCGTATCAACACATGTCCCGCCAGAAGGAATTCCGATGCGCACTCTGCCCGTTTTCGCCGCCGTCCTGATGATCGGCGCCGGCGCCCTGACCGCCGGCATCGGCCTGGCGCAGGACGCCACGCCGGGTCACGAGATCATGGCCGTGGTCGGGGCATCGACGCGCCCGCCCGAGAATGTGGCGCGCGACCAGTATCGCCATCCGGCGGAGACCCTGGCCTTTTTCGGGGTGAAGCCGACCGATACGGTGGTGGAGATCTGGCCGGGCGGCGGATGGTATACCGAGATCCTTGCCCCCTATCTCGCGAAGAAAGGCACGCTCTACGTCGCTGCCGCCAGCGAAAAGGGCCAGGCCGCGGTCAAGGCGAAGCAGGCGGAAAATCCCGGCCTCTATCGCACGGTCAAATATGCGATCTTCCCCGAAGGCGCAGGCCCCAAGGTACCGGCCGGGACGGCGGATGCCGTGCTGACCTTCCGCAACGTGCATAACTGGCGCTTCGGCGAAACCGACAAGACCCAGGCAGCGTTCGACCAGATGTTCGCGATGCTCAAGCCGGGCGGTATTCTCGGCGTGGAAGAACACCGGCTGCCCGAAGGCCAGACCGGGGTCGAGGAAGGCAAGAGCGGCTATATGAAGCAGTCATCAGTGGTCGCCTACGCGACCAAAGCCGGCTTCACTCTTGCCGCCGAAAGTGGGGTAAATGCCAATGCGAAAGACACGCATGATTACCCCAAGGGTGTGTGGACACTACCGCCGACCTATCAGGAGGGCGACAAGGACCGCGCGCGCTATGCAGCGATCGGGGAAAGCGATCGCATGACGTTGAAGTTCGTGAAGCCGAAATAAGGGCGAGCGAACAGAGCCGGGACGGACCGCCGCGTCGCCGAATCTCTGGGCCGAATCTCTG
Organism: Sphingomonas sp. ERG5; assembly: GCF_000803065.1. Taxonomy (GTDB): domain Bacteria; phylum Pseudomonadota; class Alphaproteobacteria; order Sphingomonadales; family Sphingomonadaceae; genus Sphingomonas. The sequence continues at coordinate 113,354 of NZ_JSXI01000016.1, read as the reverse complement.
GGCCGAATCTCTGGACAATCAAGGGCCGCCAAATCTATCCATCAGCGGACATTTCAGCGCGGAGAAGGCAATGGATTTCCTCAAGGCGGGCACGACCGGACTGTTCCTCCTGATCGCGAGCGGTGGCGTCGCCCATGCCGACAAGGCCTGCCTGATCGAAGGGACGATGATGTCCGAACAGATCAAGGATTGCACCCAGACGAGCATGAGCGTGCCCGCGGCCGAATATGCCGCGCAATGCACGTCGAACACCGAAGCCTTCAAACAGATGGGCGGCACGATGAAGGCCACCGTGCTGAACGCCTGTCCGGCAAAAGCGCAGGCCGCTTGTGTCGGGCTCTTCGGTCAGCCCGCCACCGCTTATTATTATGCGCGCGATCCGAAATCGCTGGCCGCGACCAAGTCGAGCTGCATCGCACAGCGCGGCAAATGGGTGGCGAACCCATAGTGGTCCGGGTTGAGACTCGCTCGACCTCGGCGACAGACAGGCGATCAGCAGAGCAAGGCCAAAGCGAGACTTCATGAACGACAAGAATGCAGAGTATCGGCGGCCCTCCGTCCGGGTCGCGCTGATCGGCTATGGCTTTGCCGGCCGGACTTTTCATGCGCCGCTGATCCGCGCGACGCCGGGGCTGGACCTTGCGCTGGTCGCCTCGCGCGATGCGGCGAAGGTGCATGCCGACCTGCCTGGCATGGCGGTGGAGGCGGACCCGTTACGCGCGGTCACCGATCCGGCGATCGAGCTGGTGGTCATTGCCGCCCCCAACAGCCGCCATGCGCCGCTGGCGCGGGCAGCGCTGGCGGCGGGCAAGCATGTGGTGGTGGACAAGCCCTTCACGCTCGACTTGGCCGAAGCACGCGCGCTGATCGCGCTGGCGGAGCAGCATGACCGGCTGCTGTCGGTGTTCCACAACCGGCGCTGGGACAGCGACTATCTCGGCGTGAAGCAGTTGATCGACAGCGGCGCGCTGGGCGAGGTGGTACATTTCGAATCGCATTTCGACCGCTTTCGTCCGGAAGTACGCGGGCGCTGGCGCGAGCAGGCACTGCCGGGAAGCGGCGTGTGGTTCGATCTCGGCCCGCATCTGGTGGACCAGGCATTGCAGCTGTTCGGCTTGCCGGAGAGCATTCAGGCGAACCTGGCGGTGCAGCGCCCCGGCGGACAAATCGACGACTGGGCGCATATCGTGCTGAACCATGGCGGGCGGCGCATCGTCCTGCATGCCGGCATGGTGGTGGCCGGGGGCTCGATGCGCTTCACTGTGCATGGCAGCAAGGCAAGCGTGGTCAAACAGCGTGCCGATGGCCAGGAACGGCAATTGCTCGACGGCGTCATACCGGGCGCACCAGGCTGGGGCGAGGATGACGATGATCTGGTGCTTTACCAGGGCGATGATGTTCGCCGCCTGCCCACTCCGGCCGGCGACCAGCGCCAATATTACCGCGCGATCCATCGGGCGTTGCGCGACGGCGCGGCCAATCCGGTGCCGCCGATCCAGGCGCTGGCGGTGATGGCGGTGATCGAGGCGGCGACGCAGGCGGCTACCGAGGGGCGGACGACAAGGCTGCCGCTGACCGATGCGGAGCTGGCTGCCTGGGCGTGACGGGCGATTGCCCGCTTGCCTGGTCGGCGCCTTGCCTGGTAGCCCCTTCACATGGTGAAAGCAGTTCTGACGACCAAGGTACTGCCGGATTACAAGGATCTGCCGGAGAGCCGGTATCATTTCCCGAAAACCTATCTCAACCAGGTTGCCGGGGCGATCGGAGACTGGATCCTCTATTACGAACCGCGCCGCTCGACCGGCGATTTGTCGAGCAGCGGCGGGCGACAAGTTTATTTCGCGACCGCCCGGATCGACCGCATCCTTGAGGATCCGGAACTCGCCGACCATTTCTATGCCGAGGTTTCCAATTATTTGCCCTTTGTTCGACCCGTGCCGTTCAAGGAGGGCGATCATTATTACGAGTCGATGCTCAGAAAGCAGGACGGGTCGACCAACAAGGGCGCATTCGGACGAGCTGTCCGCAATCTGCCGGATCGGGAATATGACATGATCTGGCGCGCCGGTTTCGCCCATGTCATCGGCCTTGAAGAGCGGCGGCGCGACGCCCCCGACATTGCCGAAGAGCCCATGCCGCCATTGCCGATGGTCGCGGAGGAGAGGGCGGTGTTCGATCACGATGTGCCGATGGAGGAAGATCGCGCGATCGTGCACCAACTCGTTTCCAGGCCGTTTCGCGATCGGGCGTTTTCGGCAGCGGTCAAGGATGCGTATCGCGACACATGCGCGATGACCGGCCTCAAGATTATCAATGGCGGCGGACGATCCGAAGTGCAGGCTGCGCATATTCGCCCGGTCGGCCATCGCGGTCCCGACAGCATCCGCAACGGCATCGCCCTGTCCGGCACCGTGCACTGGATGTTCGACCGGGGCCTCATTTCGGTCGAGGATGATTATTCGTTGCTGCTGGCGAAGGACCGGTTGCCGGACACGGTCGACCGCTTGCTCGCCGGCAACAGCAAGCTGGCGGTGCCAGCGCGTTCCGACCTCCGTCCCCATCCGCAATTTCTCGATTATCACCGGCGCGAAGTGTTCAAGGGGTAGGACCGCGCGATCCGAAAGTCGGCCCGTAACGGAAAGTTCATTATGGCACTCCGCCGCAACGGAAGGAGCGGTATCGGGTTGACCATGTCCCGCATATTCAAGGACCGTGCGGCGGATGATCCGACTCGGCGCTCTTTCGCGGGGATGGCAGGGAGACAGTGACGATGGTGCAGATCGACCGACGGCGGGTATTGGCGGCGGGGGGCGCGGGGTTGCTCGCGGCGAGCCCGATCGCGCGGGCGATGGCGATCGACGCCGATGTCCGCAAAGGCACGTTGGCCGACATCGAGCATATCGTGATCCTGATGCAGGAGAATCGCGGCTTCGATCATTATTTCGGGTCGGCCGCCGGCGTCAGGGGGTTTGGCGATCGCTTCCCGATCCCCTCGGCGGCGGGGCATGACCGGCAGACCGTCTGGACGCAGTTCGGCGCACCGGACCGTCCCGCCGGAATCGCACCATTCCATCTCGACACGATCGAGGCGTTCCCGCTGATGCGTGCCGAGGGAACGCCGCATAGCTGGCCCGATGCGCAGGCGGCATGGGACGAAGGGCGGATGAGCTGGTGGCCCAAGGCCAAGACGCCCGGGTCGATGGGCTATTACCGCGCCGCCGATCTACCCTTTCAATATGCGCTCGCCGACGCCTTCACCTTGTGCGACGCTTATCATTGCTCAGTCCAGACCGGGACCAACACCAACCGGCTGTTCCTGTGGAGCGGGACCAATGATCCGCTGGGCAAGGCCGGCGGACCCTCGATCGCCAATTCGCACGATCAGCTGGTCAGGAATGGCGGCGCGCCCGACGGGTATCGCTGGACCAGCTATGTCGAGCGGCTACAGGCGGCGGGAATCGACTGGCGCATCTATGAGGACATGGCGGACAATTTCACTGACAATCCGCTGGTCGGTTTCCGCCGCTTTCGCGATGCCGATGCCGATGCCGCCGGCCCGGGCGGCGCGGACCATCAGCTGATCGCGCGGGGCCTGTCCACGCAGAAGCTCGATCGATTGCGCCATGATGTGATGAACGGCACGCTGCCGCAGATTTCCTACATCATCGCCGACGCCGCCGGATCGGAGCACCCCTCCGCCTCCAGTCCCGCGCAAGGCGCGGATTATACCGCACGGGTGCTCGACGCGCTGACCGCCAATCCCAAAGTGTGGAGCCGCACCGCGTTGCTGGTGATGTTCGACGAGAATGACGGCTTTTTCGACCATGTGCCGCCGCCCGCCCCACCCTCGCGCGATCCCGCCGCGCCCGATGGCCTGGCCGGCGGATCGACCGTGTCGACCGAAGGCGAATATCATCTGGTCCGCTCCGCCGCCGACGCCCCGTTCGAGCGCCCGGAGTTTATGGGGCGCCCCTATGGCCTGGGCCCGCGCGTGCCGATGTATGTCATCTCGCCATGGAGCCGAGGCGGCTGGATCAACAGCGAGACATTCGATCACACATCGGTGATCCGCTTCCTGGAATTACGGTTCGGGGTGCAGGAGCCGAATATTTCGCCGTGGCGGCGCAGCGTATGCGGCGACCTGACCTCCGCCTTCGATTTCAGGCACCCGAACGACGCGCGCAACTGGCCCGCCTTGCCCGCCACCGCCGCGCAGGCCGCGCGCGCCGCCGCTTTGCCCAAGCGGACCGTGCCGGTCCCGCCCGGCCAGCCCGACATGCCGGTCCAGGCGACCGGCCCGCGCCGCTCACGTGCGCTGCCTTATGCGCTCGATGTTCAGGCCCATGTCGCCGATGACGGCATCCGCCTCGATTTCGCCAATAGCGGCCGGGCCGGGGCGGTCTTCCATGTCTATGACCGGCTGCACCTGCAGCGCGCGCCACGGCGCTATACGGTGGGCGCGTCGGCCCGGCTGAGCGGCTTGTGGCAGGGCAGCAGGGACGACGCATATGATTTGTGGGTGCTTGGCCCGAACGGTTTCCATCGGCATTTCATCGGGACGCTGAATAGCGGCGCGCTGCGCGTATCGCTGCGGCCGGAGCCAGTGCGGCACGCGATCGCGCTGACATTCGACAATCCCGGCGCAGCAATGCGGCGAATCGACATTCGCCCGATGGCGTATGCCAAAGCGCTCGATGCAAGGACGATCACGCTTCGCCCCGGCCAGTCGGTCACTGAGCTTTGGCGCGTGGCGGCCACGACGGGATGGTATGATCTGGCGGTCGAGATCGATGCGGAGAAAGCCCATTTCCAGCGTTTCGCCGGACGGCTGGAGACTGGGCGGGATTCGATTTCCGATCCGGCGATGGGCGGCGCGGCGATCAGGGCGCATCCGCGATAACTTGTGGAGGCATGATGGGGAGGCCCGGCTGAGAACGGGGGCTCTTTATCGTCTCGCGAGAATATTACGCTCGGCCGGAGGGGTCATCCTGCGAGGCCATGGTAGCCCGACGCGAATTGTCGAAGCGCCCGCGCGCGCGCAGATATGTATCGATCGACCGGTTTCGCGCAGGTTCCCGAGCAAACGCCATGACGAACAGTCCAAACCAGAGCAGACCCAGAACGATGAGAAGGCAGGCGAAGAAGGTTCGCCGTGAGGGGTCATAATCAAACGGCGCGTGGGAGACCCAGCTCAACGCGAAGAATGCAGCGGCGACAATGGGTTCGAACACGGAAGGCAGGAGGAACAGGCCAGTCCCGCCGCCCAGGCCTACGACAAGCCCGACGAGGCCGAGTAGCGCTTGCCCCTTCCGGGTCGTGCCGAATGGTTCTCGCACCCAAAATCACCTCGCGCAAAACAGCCGGACCATCCGCGACGGCAATCGCTCACTGCCGCCGCGATATGTCGGCCAGAACGGCATACATGATCGCCGATACCGCCAACAGCGCGACGACGATCGCGAAGATCGTGAGCGCCACCACGGCGTCGTTCAATACGCGGGAAAGCAGCGCAACGCCGATCACCGGCAGCGAATTACCGATGAAGCAGACAATCATATAGCTCGAGACAATTTCCGCTTTCGCATCTGCGGGTGCGACTTCGTTCACCACCGACAGGCTGCCGCGATAGCCGAGCGCCGCGACGCTGCCACCGATCGCACTTGCCGCAATCAGCAGCGGCATCGACGCCATGCGGTCGGCGGCGACCAGCAATGCGAGCGCAGGCAATTGCATCGCCAGTCCGGCAAGCATTGCCGTACGGCTCGGCATATGGCGCGTCGCGCGGTTCACCAAAGCGGCAACGACGAACAATTCGCACACGATCGCGCCCGCGACCGCATGATTGGCCTGATGCAATCGTCCGGCGATGAGGCTCGGCACCAGCGCCGCATAGAAGCCGATAAAGGCAAAGGTGCAGAAGGCGGTGATCGCCGGCGCGACGAAGCGCGCGCGCGCTGCCGACGGCACACCGATGCGCGGCGCGAACGAGATCTTGCCGCTGCGCCGGACATCCGGCTCGGCGGCATGAAAAACCAATATGGTTGTCATGACGACGAGCGCGAGATAGACGAGATAGCTCAGCCGAAGCGGCATTGGCGCATATTGCGCAAGGATGCCGGCCAGGATCGGCCCCATCGCAAGACCAAGCAAGTTCGCGCTGGTCGAGATGAACGCCGCGCTCCCCGCCCCGTCCTTGTCCTCGAGTTCCGCCAGCCAGGCGGTGCCGCTACCGGCCGCGATCCCGATCGCGAAGCCGCTCAAGGCGCGGCCCGCGAACAGCCAGGGCGTTGACTGCGCGAACAGGAAGCCGAGCGCCGCGAGCGCGATGATGCCGATCGCCGGCAACGCTGCTTTCCGCCGGCCGATCTGATCCGACACCCGGCCGAAAATCAGCAGCGCGGCGAGATTGCCGATGACATAGGTCGCATAGATCAGTGTCAGCATCACATTGCCGAACCCGAAGGTGGCGGCATAGATCGTATAAAGCGGCGTCACGATCGTGCTGCCCATGAATACGACACCAATCATCGCTGATGCAGCGATGCGGCCTGAACGGATGGAAGACGGCGTGGCCACGATCGCTAATCGCTATCCCGGGTCATGAGTTCAATCAACGATACCACCCGATGGAAGTTCATTGGTTTGGCGAATACCGGCGACCGGGTCGCATCCCCGGGAGCACCGGAATTCCTGCCCGGATTGATTAAAGCGTCAACGGTACGATAGGGTCGCGGCGGGAACGCTGAGGGGGGCGGATGCGGTTCGGGATAGCGAAGATACCAGGCGTCATCGCAGTGACGATGGCCATGCCAGCCGCGCTTGCGGCACAGCAAGCCCCATCGACACCATTGCCGGCCCCCGTTCCTCCGCCAGGTCCGATGGCACCATCGGAAGACAGTACGGCAATGGTCGCGGCCAAGGCCGGCGCCGCGCTGATGAAAGTCGTACCGCGACTGATCCGGGGCGGCGTGCCCGTCTATCCCGCGAGCGAACTTGCCGCCGGACATAGCGGCACGGTGAAAGTGCGCGGCATCCTGGGCATCGACGGCAAGCTGAGCGAACTGGTGGTAACGCAAAGCGCGGGCTTTCCAGGGCTCGACGACGCTGCGCTGGCGACAGCGCAGCGCGCGACCTTCTCCCCCGCCCGGACGGCGGCGGGCGACGCCATCGCCATCCCGGTCACCATGCCGGTCCGATTCGCGCTGGAGGAGAATGCGGACAATGGCCCGCCAATCCTGACCCGGGTCGAAGCGATCTATCCCGATGCCGAACGGGCCGCCGGTCGCCACGGCAAGGTCGAGATCACCGGCACGCTGGGCGAGGATGGCAAGCTGATCGATCCGGTCGTGGCGGTCAGCAGCCGCGCCCCGGTGCTCGACGAAGCCGCATTGACCGCGGCGCGGGCCACGGTGTTTCGCGTGGACCGGAACACTGCGGGCAAACCGGTCCTGCCGTCAGTGCGTCTGCCTTTCAGCTTCAACAGCTACCAATCGCCGGGCCCGGGTGGCGGGGTATTACGCTATCGCTGCGGCCAGTTCGCGACGGATCAGGCGTGGTGGCGCGCGACCTGGCCGGAGAAGACGCATGACGCCTTTTATTACATGATCTTTGGGCTGCGAACGATCGTGATGATGCAAGGCGAGAAGCTGGATCCGGCGACGCTTAAAGGCAATATCGCGGACTTCGGACAGCGCTGGACCAAGGCGATCGACACGTGCCGCGAGCAGCCGGACATGTTGTTCATCGATGTGTTCAAGCCGGAGGGTGACTGGGCGCGGCGGCTGGCCGGCAATGGTCTGTGAAAGAGGTGCGCGGCTCCCGACAGCATCACGCGGCTGACCCGTTCAATGCGAACAGGTTCAGCGCGGCATATTGGAGCAGGATAATCGTCTTTCCGTCCTGAATGGCGCCAGTGGAAATCATCCCGAGCGCTTCATCGATATCGAGTTCGATGACCTGGATATCCTCCCCCTCCGCCGCAACGCCGCCACCCCGCCCGGTCCGCATCAGCGGGTCATATTGGGCGACGAAGAAATACAGCCGTTCCGTGACCGAGCCGGGGCTCATATAACAATTGAATATCGCCGTGACCGGACCAAGTCTCAGGCCAAGCTCTTCTTCGACTTCGGCGCGAATCCGCTCTTCTGGCGAGGCCTTGTCAAGCAGACCGGCGGCAGCTTCGATCAGCAGGTCGTCACAGCCATTGACGTAAGCGGGAAAGCGGAACTGCCGCGTCAGCAACACCGTTCGACGAACCGCATCAAAGGGCAGCAGCGTCGCCCCGTTGCCACGATCATAGGTTTCACGACTCATCGCTTGCCAGACGCCATCGGCGCGACGCCACTCGAACTTCGTCCGCTTCAGGACATACCAATCATCCGACAGGACCGTGACATCGTGGATGCGGATTCGATTGCTCAGTGACATTCGTGCAGTTTCATGCAATTTCGTGCAGAGTCAAGAAGGGCAATATCGACAATGCTGACCGAGCAACGCAAACGGCATCTCCTCGCGGTGTTGGCACAAATGGGGCGGATCGTGGCCAAGGATGTCGCGGCCGAGCTTGGCCTGTCGGAAGACACGATCCGGCGGGATTTGCGCGAACTGGCCAGCGAAGGGCAGTTGCAGCGCGTCCATGGCGGTGCGCTGCCGACATCTCCCGCGACAGGAACGTTGGAGACGCGGCGGGAAATCTTTCCAACGGAGAAGATCGCCATCGGCCGTCATGCGGCGACAATGGTCCTGCCCGGGCAAACCATATTCATCGATGGCGGCACGACCGCGATCCAGCTCGCCAATCATCTCGATCGCGATATGCGGGCAACAATCGTCACGCACAGTCCGCTTGTTGCAGCGGCATTGGCCGGCCATGCGGTCGATGTGATCCTGCTGGGCGGCAGGTTGTTCAAACATTCGATGGTGACGATGGGCGTCGTCACCTTACAGGCTATCAGGGACATCCGGCCGGACATATTCTTCATGGGCGTGACCGGCGTTCATCCCCTCGAAGGACTGACCACCGGAGACTCGGAAGAGGCCGGCATCAAGCGCGCCATCGCCGACATCTCGGCGGAGCTTGTGGTCATGGCCTCGTCCGAGAAAATCGGGGCGGCCTCTCCCTTTGTGATCGCATCCGTCGATCGGGCGGATGTGCTGATCATCCCGTCCAGTGCCAGTGGTGACGTCGCCGATCGGCTTGCGACGCTTGGGATTGATGTCCGTCGCGTGTGAGCGAGTCTGGAATGTCAGCGTCGATGGGCTTGGTGCACCGACGATCCGGAACGGATTGCTCGCTCCACCAGCGAATAGTGCAATGTCGCCGATTGAGGGCGGTAGTCGGAACGTATCGCCATAGTAATTCCTCATTCTCGACTTGGTGCTGTTGCCAGTCCCAGCTTGAGCGAGAACGTGTTTTTGTGCCCCGGGGTAGCAACGCGCTTGACGGACAGGATGTCGGATGATGCAATAGCTCATGCTCCTCTTCCCCTCCCTGCTTCTTCTCGCAGACGCGCAGCCTGTCCCGTCGATGTGGGCGGCCCTCCCCCAATGCGAATCAGCCACGGCTCCCGTGCCGAACCCTTGCGTCGTACCGCATGGCCTGACCGCGGAGGAAGCAACGCGCCGGCTGGGAACGCGCGAGCATATATGGTGGATCGACGGCGATCGATTGACGATGGTCGCCAAGCCGACGACCGAACCCTGGGCCTTGTTATGTTGTTCGCTGCAAACCGGGCTGCAACCCATTCCAAACAGTGGGCTTGCCGCCGTGACGGTCCGCGTACCGCGACTACGCGAAGCTGTTTTGAAGATCGCCACCACACCAAAAGGTACGCAGGAACCCGAGATTTACCGGGGTCCGGATGCAGAGCCAGCGCCACCTCGACTTGATACCCCCAACAGCACGATCACCGTCTACGACCTGCCATCCAAAGTGATGGGCGAAAGCCGACGCCTGACCATCTATGTACCCGCTGGAACTCCGCCCCGTGCGAAACTCCCGGTATTCTATCTGGGTGACGGCGCATCCCGCGCCTTTGCGCCAATCGCAGCGGCTGCTTCGCGCGATGGCCGCGCCCGTCCGGCAGTGCTGGTTGGAATCGACGCTGCGCCGAACAAGAAGGACTGCACCGGCATGGGTTGCGACCGGCGCGCGCCGGAATATCTGGCGGACGTTGGAGGCGCGGGACCAGATAGCCCCTACATAAGGCATCAACGCTTCCTAGTCGAAGAGGTTCTTCCCTATGTCGAAGCGCATTACCCAGTCTCGCGCCGGCGAAGCGACCGCGTTATCGGCGGCTATTCGAATGGTGGCGCCTGGGCGCTGACCACGGCAGGAAAATACTCAAGCGTATTCGGGAATGCCCTGGCGATGTCGGCGGCTGCAATGCCCGCTGCTGAACCCGCCGATCGCCTGAAGAAAGTTCGCGTATTTGGCGGCGCCGGTATCTTTGAACCCTCCTTCCACAAGAGAACCGCAAACATCCTCGTCGGCGCGAAAGCAGCAGGAGCGGATACTCAATTCCGCGAGGTCGCCAGCGGTCACGACCTCTCGACATGGGAAACTATCTTCGCCGATTCATATCATTGGTTTTTCCCGGTCAGGCAGTAATCTGCCGTCTGGTTCGCCGGCATTGAATGGCACATGAGGAAACCGTCGAACGGGAGGTAGCCGGGCTCCGATCTACTGCCACGGAGATCACTTCCGCGTCGCGTTGATCTTCACGACCACCTTCACCGCCGCAGGAATCTCGTCGGTCGCGGCATAATCGCCTTTGCCGATCTGATAAGCGGTGCGGTCGATCGTTGCGGTGCCTTGCATCTCCGCCTTCTTCCCCGTGATCTTGAGCGTGAAGGGCAGGCTGATCGGCAAGGTCACGCTCTTGATCCTGAGCGTGCCGCTCGCGACGTAGCGGTCGGTGCCGGTTTTCCGGAAGCGGCTGGCCTTGAACGTCGCATTCGCGAAGCTGCCGGCCGAAAACCAGTCATCGCTCTTCAACGTCTCGTCACGCTGGCCGTCGCCGCTGAACACCGATGCGGTGCCGATGCGGATCTCAACACGCGAGCGATCGAGTTGTTCGGGGTCGAACGCGATGTCACCGTCAAAGCTGTTGAACCCGCCATCGATCGCCTCACCCGACCAGCTGGTGTGGAACGCCAGGGCCGAGCCCCTGGCGATCGTCCAGACCGGTACTTCCTGCTCGACGGCAGCAATGCTGTTCGTGGTCACATCGACCGCTTCCGAGGCGTTTTCGATCGGCACAGTGGGCGGAGCCACCACCACCGGCTGCGAGGGTTCAGGCGTGGGAAGCGCAGGGGTTTCAGCCACCGGCGGCGCAGCGGTCCTGGCGGCTCCGGTCGACGGCCATCCGCGCCCCAACCCTATCGCAAGCAACACGCCGGCGAGGATCGCGATCATCCGCGGGTCGGCCCAGGCACCCGCCCGGGTGCCCGGCGCCATCTTCGCAATGTCGCCGTCGCGATCGATGAAATGATGCTTGAGCGCGCCGGCAATGTGCAGCGCAAATAGTGCGTAGATCACCGTCACCAGATTGACGTGGATAAACTCAGCCACGTCGTGCCACGCGGCCTTCGCCGCCCCATCGACGCCCGGGAAATGCGGCCAGGGGATCACGCCGTAAAGCAGAGTCGGCACGACGATCCGGCTGGTCGAGACAATGATCCAGCCGCTCAGCGGTAGCGCGAGCAGCAGCAGGTAGAACAGCGCATGGACGGCATGCGCCAGCACCCGTTCCCACGGCTTTGCGGTAATTTTGGGTGGGGTGCGGAAGAAACGCCAGAGCAGCCGGATCGCGACCAGCAGCAGGATGGTGATGCCGATCGATTTGTGCAGCTGGAATACGGTGAACTTGTCCGCGCCATGCGCCGCCTCCATCCGGAGCCCCAGCCCGACTTCGAAAATCAGCAGCGCCGCGATCAGCCAGTGGAGCGTGATCGCGACGGTGGAATAGCGCGTCGGGCTGGAGGGGATGGAGGCGTCGTCAGTCATTATCGATTCCTCGCGGGCGTCGTGTCGGCTCAGGCAGTGAACGCGGCGTGGATCGTCAGGTCAAGATCGTCGCCGACCATGGGAACGCCATAGCCCAGCCCAAAGTCGCTGCGCTTGATGCTGGCGGTGGCGGAGAAGCCGAGATTGGTCTTCTTGGTCATCGGGTTGGCGCCGGCGCCGTAGAATTTGGCGTCGAGCGTCACGGGCTTGGTCACACCCTTGATCGTCAGGTTACCGGTGATCCTGGCGCTGCTGCCGCTGACCTGGACCGAAGTCGATGTGAAGGTCGCAGTGGGGAATTTGGCAGTGTCGAAGAAGTCCGGGCTCGACAGATGCTTGGCGAACGCCGTGGTGGTGGTGCTCATCTCGGCGATGTTGAAGGTCACATTGACCTTGGCCGTCGCGGGGTTGGCCGGGTCGATGTTCAGCGTGCCGCCGCTCGCGCCGAACGCACCCGACAATGGAGAAATGCCGAGATGGTTGACGGTCCACACCACCTGGGTGTGCGCGGGGTCGACCTGATAGCTGCCGGCGGTAATGCGCGAAAGTTCCGCAGCGCCCGGGGTTTGCGCGACAGCGGGAATCGCGGCGGCGACGATCGTCGCGGCGAGCATCAATGGGGCATAGGCTTTGAACAAGATTCGTCTCCTTCAGTGGCTGGGCAAGGTATTTTTCAACGATGGATGCGGAAGGGTTCCGGACACGAAATCAAGAAGGTCATTACGTGTTCGATGCGGTATCAATTGGTAACTGGCGCTAAATAGATAACCACTGAGCGCTCACAAGTAGGCACAGATTTGATACCAGGTATCATCCATGTGCCCGCCCAGAACGGCGTCGCAGGCCGCAACATGGGAAGGCTCAGCGCTTGTCGATTTCTGCTGCCGCGATTTCCGCGATGCGCAGGGTCGGCACGACATGTTCATCCTCGCCGTCTTCGATCAGCCATGTGGCCGAGAGTCCGGCCCAGGCGAGGACCCATTGCAGCAAGCGTTTGCGCTCCAGCCGCGCGGCGCGAGCGACGATGTCCACTTGCCGGCTTAGCCGGCCAGGGGCCGTGGCAATTGCGTGATCGGGATTGCAGAAGAGGTTGGCATAGTCGAAGCCACGCTCGCCGATCAGCCGCTTCGGGTCGATGGCGAGCCAGCCGCGCGCTCCAAAGTCGAGGATATTCCCGTGGTGGATGTCGCCGTGCAACGGAACGACGTCGCGCGGATCGGCCAGCAACAGTTGCGCGGTGTCGGCACACCGGCCGAATATGCCATCTTCGCGCATGGCCAGGAGCGCCTGGAACCAGTCGGACAACGGGACAAGATCAGGTCGCGGCGCGACGCGCGGCGCATGGAGCCCGGCAACAGCTGCGCAAATGATCAGGCTCGCATCGTCATCCATTCCCTGCGTCGCCATGTCCGCAAGCGAGCGGCGGCCCGTCGCCCGCTCGAGCAGGATGGCGTCGCCGCCATATGCGAGGACGCGGGCAGCACCGATGCCGCCCCACCATAGCATCAGGCCGGCGCCCCATTTTTCCTCCGATCCGATCGCGACTTTCAACATCGCCGGCGCGCCATCGCGCAGGACCGGCAAAAGTCGGCTCGAATGGGTGACGATCGGGTCGCCATCGGGCAGCAGCCCCCAGCGATCGATATAAGTCGTGAAATGATCATCCATGGGCAGGTCTCTTCATCCGCTTTCGCGCAGACGGCCATGAGCAGTCGACAGCAACAATCATGTCAGCCGACGCGCACGATCACCCAGCTGACCAGCGCCATGCCAATGCCGGCGGCGATGCTCGTGGTGTATCCGGTGCCTCGTGAGCGAGACCAACCGCTCAGCGCGAGGCTGAACAGCAGGGCGTAAAGGCCGATGATGAAGCCCAACACCATCAAGATCCGCGCCCCGATCAACGGAAAAGAAGCGGCGACGGCTTGTGGGGCTTGGGGGTGCAGCACTGCCGCCAGGCCAGTCGACGCCACGACGGCAACGACGAACGCCACTGACGAGCTGACGGCAAAGCCGATGGAAAGCGATGCCGTCCGGCCACGACTGCCCAACGCCAGAAGCGTTCCCAGAAACGCCGCCGCGAATCCGCCGAGAAACGCGCTCAGGCCGCCGACCTGAGCGGCCATGGTCGAAAGATAAGCGGGAGAAAGCTGTTCCATGGGCGGACATTAACCGCGAACACCATCCGGGCAAGGGCAGGTTGGCATGCGATCGCGCAGGCATTGAGGGCTGCCCATATACAGCTATGAAGGGCGTATGACACGCCCGCGCCGCAGCTTGCTCTATATGCCCGCCTCAAACCTCCGCGCGATCGAGAAGGCGCGCGAATTACCGTGCGATGCGGTGGTGCTCGACCTTGAGGACGCTGTCGCACCCGAGGCCAAGGCCGCCGCGCGGGAAACAGCGGTGGCGGTGGTGCGCGAAGGCGGATTCGGGCGGCGCGAGCTGATCATCCGCGCCAATGGGCTGGACACGCCCTGGGGACGCGACGATCTGGCAGCACTGGCAGCGGCTGGCCCGGATGCGATCCTGGTGCCCAAGGTCAACGATGCGGCGGAGGTCGTCGTCTATGACGCGCTGATCGCCGCGGCGCCCGAACGCACCAGGCTCTGGGCGATGATCGAGACCACGCGCGCGATGTTCCGGCTGGACGAGATCGCCGCGCAGGCGCGCGCGACGCGGCTGACCTGCTGGGTGATGGGCACCAACGATCTAGCCAAGGAAATGCGCGCGACGCTGGACGGAGAGCGGGTACCGTTCCTGGGCTTCCTGGCGCAATCGGTGGCGGCGGCGCGGGCCTATGGGCTGGCCATAGTCGACGGCGTGTTCAACACGATCGACGATGAGGCCGGGCTCGAGGCGCAGTGCCGGCAAGGGCGGGCATTTGGTTTCGAGGGCAAGACGTTGATCCATCCGAAGCAGATTGCCGTGTGCAATCGAGTGTTCACGCCAAGCGACGCGGAAATTGCCGCGGCCCGGACTGTAGTGTCGGCGTTTGCCTTGCCGGAGAATGCCGACAAGGGCGCGCTCCGCGTCGAGGGGCGGATGGTGGAGCGGTTGCACCTGGCCGAGGCCGAGGCGACGATCGCGTTGTGGGAAGCGCTTTCCGGCTAGGTCTTTCTCCGTGCCGGGAAGGAGCGAAAAGGCAGCGCCCCTACCGTTACCCCTTGCCCCCCTGCCCCTGCATCGGCCATGCCGATCCCATGACGTTTCAGGTGGACATGGGCACCGACGGCGCGGGTAAGAGCGTGCCGATCGATCTCGAAGAATTGCTCGCGACGCGGCTGCTCGTGCAGGGCAATTCGGGGTCGGGCAAGTCGCATCTGCTGCGCCGCCTGCTCGAACGCAGCGCGAACCAGGTGCAGCAGATCATCATCGATCCCGAGGGTGACTTCACCACCTTGGCCGGGCCCTACGGTCATACCGCGATCGAAGCGGTGGCTTATTCGGTCAATGAAGTCACCCGCTTCGCCGCACGCTGCCGCGAACATCGCGCGTCGGTGGTGCTCAGTCTCGAGGGCCTCGAGATGGAGGGGCAGATGCGCTGCGCCGCCGCCTTTCTGTCGGGCCTGTTCGATGCGCCGCGCGAATTCTGGTACCCGGCTCTGGTGGTGGTGGACGAGGCGCAGATCTTCGCACCCGCTGCCGGCGCCGAAGTGTCGGAAGAGATTCGCCGCGCCTCTCTGTCGGCGATGACCAACTTGATGTGCCGCGGGCGCAAACGCGGCCTGGCCGGGATCATCGCCACGCAGCGGCTCGCCAAGCTATCGAAGAATGTCGCCGCCGAGGCATCCAACTTCCTGATGGGGCGGACCTTTCTCGACATCGATATGGCGCGCGCCGCCGATCTGCTCGGCATGGAGCGGCGTCAGGCCGAAGCGATCCGTGATTTGCAGCGCGGCACTTTCCTGGCGCTTGGGCCGGCAGTGTCGCGACGCCCGGTCGAGATCCGCATCGGCGCGGTCGAAACCTCGGCGCGCAGCGGCAGCCCGATCCTGACGCCGCTGCCCGATGCGCCGGCGGCGGACATGAAGCAGTTCCTGCTCGAAGGGCTGGAGGATATGCCGCCTCCGCCGCCCCCTGCTCCGCCGCGCATCGCGCCGGCCGAGGAGTTGATCGAGCGGATCGTTCATCCGGTGGAATCCGAACCGGCGGCACCCAAGCCGGCCGAGGATCCGGCGTTCATCGAACAGGTGATCCGCGACGTGATGCGCGCGATCGTCGCCGATCCCGATGCGGCGTCACGCACCGCGGCGGTGCTGTTCCAGGATTTCCAGGTCCGCTGCCGCATGGCGGGCGTATATCGCGCACCGCTCGACACTTCGGCCTTTGCCCGCCGGCTGGCGGCGGCGCGGGCGGGGATCTTCGAAGGCCTGGATGAGGAATGGGCCGATGTGATCCGCGCCGCCGACGATCTGCCGGATGATATGCTCGGCGCGTTCCTGCTCGTCGCGCGCGCAGCGAAGGACGGCGAGCCATGCCCGAGCGACGAGGATGTCGCGCGCACCTATGGCACCAGTTCGCTCGGCCGCGCGCGTCGCGTGATGAGCTATATGGAGGGGCGCAACATTCTGGTCACGCGCACCGATTTGTCGGGGCGGCGGTCAATCACGATACCGGGGCTTGGCTGGACCACGGCCGCCGCCGACGCGGCCTGATTTCACGGCGCGGTCGCTATTCGCCGATCGCCATCCGGCCTTTGGCGAGGCGCGAGGGTTCCATGCCGAACATGGCGCGAAACGCCGCGCTGAAATGCGCCGAAGACGCGAAGCCCCCAACCATCGCCGCCGCCGTCAGCGTCTCGCCCCGCGCCATCGCGGTCATCGCGGCGCGCATCGCCACCCAGAGCCGGTAGCGGCGCAGCGGGACGCCGGTCGCGTCCTTGAACAAATGGCGCAGCCGGGATTCGGATAAGCCGACCCGAACCGCAAGGGTATCGAGCGAAAGCCGGTCGCCGGCACGTCCGTGGAGCATCGCCAGCGCCGTCTCGACCCGCGGGTCGATCGCCCGGTCAGCCGGTGGCGAAAGCAACGATTCGAGCGCGGTACGTGTCGCCGTCCAATCGGCCCTGTCGTCGGCCAGCGCGGTCAGGATGCGGATCAGGGCATCTTCCACGCTGAGGTCGAACGCGGCATGCGGTGCCGGCCCCTGAGCGGAGGCGCGCAGCCGGGCCAGATCCTTGCTGAAGGGATCGAGATAAAGGAACACCATGCGGCCCCGCGTATCGGCGAAATGGTGCAGCGTGCCAGGCGGGATGACGACGCTGCGGCAGCGGCGGTAGCGGCCCGATGTCGCCACGGGCGGATCGCCGACCCCAAACGCATCATCGAGGCCGAGCGCAACCACCGCGACGGCATTGCGATGCGCCGAGAGGTTGAGCGCCGGGCCGATATAGACTGCCCGGGCGCCCCAGGCGAAGATTCGCGCCGCCGGACCCGCCGCAGCCGCATCTTGAAAGCATGGTCGGACCAAACTTGCCATGACGGCATCATGGAACATGATTGGACGAGACGCACCATGGTCAAGGCGATTTCCGTGCTCGGCGCGATCGGCGCGATGCCAGCATTGGCCGATCCCGGATCAAGCGAAACAGGGGTTCGGCAAGCGCTCGAACGCTATGCCGCGGCGTGGACCAAGGGTGACCTCGCGTTGATCGTCGCATGCTATCATGATGATTTCACGCTGCATTATTTCGGCCACTCCACCCTGTCCGGCGATCATGCCGGCAAGGCCGAAGCGCTCAAGGCCTTGGCGGCCTTCTCACAACGCACCCGGCGCAAACTGATGGGGATCACCGCCATATTGGCGGGTGACCGGCTCGGCGTGATCGTCGCGCGCGAAAGGCTGATGCAAGGCGAACAACCGATCGAGGTCGATCGCTTGCTGGTCTATCGCGTGACCGATGGGTTGCTGGCCGAATGCTGGGTCTATGATCAGGACCAGCGCCTGATCGATTCGATCATCGGCTGAACGGGAGCGAGCGCCTGACCCGCACCCCGGGCAGCATCCGTGCGAGTATGCCATCGCGCAGCACGAAATGGTGGCGCAGCGCCGCAAGGATATGCAGCAGGATCAGCGCGAGCATGAGCAAGCCGAGCGGCTCATGCGAGTTGCGCGCGGCCCCGGCGATCGCCTTCGACACCGGCAGGTAGGGGATATCGAACAGGCCGAACCAGTTGAGCGGGCGCAGCACCTTTGCGTTGGAGACCATTGCCCAGCCGGTCAGCGGCAGTGCGAGCATCAGAGCATAGAAGCCGAAATGCACGGCGTGTGCCGCCGACCGTTCCCAGCCGGCGATTTCCGCCGGCAAACGCGGCGGACGGTGCGCCAGCCGCCAGGCGATGCGCGCCACGGTCAGCACAAGCACCGTCATGCCGATCGATTTGTGCAGTGGGATGATGCCCTTCACGCCATCGAACAGCGATTCGTGGAGCAGGGCGAGCGCCAGATTGACGATCAGCAGGACCGCGAGGGTCCAGTGCAGCGCGATCGCGCCCCTGCCATAACGATCGGTCCTGGCAAGGGCGCTGCGCATAATGGCCGTCCGATCAGATCGTCAGTTCAGGCACCGGCATCTTGCCCAGCTGAACCTGCCGCGCGAAGATATCGCGCATCAGCGGCAGCGAGAAGAGATGGGCGTAGAGCAGCGGGAGCATGCCATTCTTGTGGATCTTGCGCAGCTGATCGCCGCGCATATCGGCCAGCTTCTCTTCATTGATCATCTGGAAGCCGCGATACACGAAGGGCTGCTCCGCACCTTCGGGCTGGATCGAGACTTCGCCTTCCATCAGCAAGTCCATGTCACGGAGCTCGCCCATGAACTGGTTGGTGCGCGCACCTGCCTGTTCGAAGGATTCGTTGAACGCGAGGACGTTCTTGACCAGTTCGGTCGGCTGGCCGTCCGCGAACAGCGGCTCGCCCTCGTCGAAATTGCCCAGCGCGTCGGAGGTCGGATCGAAGCACAGCGACAATTCCTGCGCATCGGGACGCAGCCGTGCGAGCATGTACGGGTAGCGGCGGACATAAGCCGGCACGTAGAAATTATTCTCGAGCAGCTTGCCGTCGTCGCCGATGAACACGTTGACGCCCTCATTCAGGCCCATCAGCGCGATTGGGATCGCATCGTCGCCCGCGGTGAAGACGATCGGCATGAAACGCTGTACCAGCGTGAATTCGTCGACCGTGACCGGAACGGTGTGATGGTTGATCAGGAACGGCGCGCTGTCCATCGCCCGTGCGCGATAATTGGCATGTGCTTCGGACGAAAGCGGCTCAAGCGCATTGTAGAAGAGCGGCAGTTGCGATTGCTGTTGCGGCGCGCTGGCCATCATAATCTCCATTAAAACGGTCGTCGTTGATTAGGGCGCCCCAGAATCTATCTGACACAAGCCGAATGGCCCGTGGCTCTATGGCTTGGCGGGCGTCGGCGCAAGCGTCACGAGCTTTCCGGGGTTGAACAGACTGTGTGGATCAAGCGCGCTCTTGATCGCGCGGAGCGTGGCCATGCGTGCAGGCGATGAAAGGCGTTCGAGTTCGCCGAGCTTCATCTGGCCGATGCCATGTTCGGCGGAGATCGATCCGCCGCTGGCGACAACCAGGTCATTGACGAAACGAGTCACGCCCGGCGCATCCTCGGCATACCAGCGGACTGGATCGATACCGACGGGTGCGCGGACGTGGAAATGGACATTGCCGTCGCCGAGATGACCGAAACCGCTGGCATGAGTGCCGGGAAATCGCGCCTCGCACGCCGCTGCCGCTTCGATCATGAAGCGCGGCATGCCGGAGACCGGAACCGAGATGTCATGCTGGACGGCGGGTCCAGCGGCGCGTTCGGATTCGGAGATCGAATCACGCAAGCGCCAGAATGCCTCGGCTTGTGCTTCGCTTGCGCCGATCACCGCGTCGGCGGCGAGGCCGTCGGACAGCGCGGGGGCAAGCAAGCGTTCGAGCAAGGCGGCAGGCGCCTCGGCCGCGTCATCCGTCGCGACCGCTTCGATCAGCACATGCCATGGATGGTCACCGCCAAGCGGCGCGCGCGTGCCCGGAATGTGACGCAGCACCAGACCGAGCGAATCCGCGGGCACGATCTCGAAGCTTTCGATCGCCTGAGTCGCGCCCTCGAGCCGGCGGAGCAAGCGCAAGGCGGCATCGGGGCTCTCCAATCCGACCCAGGCAACCGCGCGGGCCGTGACCGCAGGGACCAGGCGCAGCGTGGCGGCGGTGACGATGCCGAGCGTCCCTTCCGCGCCAATCAACAGCTGGTTGAGATCATAGCCGCGATTGTCTTTCTTCAGAGCAGCGAGTCCGTCGTGGATCGAGCCGTCGGGCAGCACCGCTTCGACGCCCGCGACGAGCGTGCGCATCGTGCCGAAGCGCAACACCTGAGTGCCGCCGGCATTGGTCGAGACAAGGCCGCCGATCGTCGCACTGCCGCGTGCGCCGAGCGTGAGCGGGAAGCGGCGGCCCTGTGCCAGGGCGGCGGCATGGAGATCGGCAAGGATCACGCCCGCTTCGGCGACCGCGAGATTGTCGGCCGGTGCGATGCCGCGGATGCGGTTGAGCCGGCGCAGCGACAGGATCAGCGCGGAGCCGTCCGCCGGCGGCGTCGCCCCGCCGACCATGCCGGTGTTGCCGCCCTGCGGCACCAGCGCCACACCCTGTTCCCGCGCCAGCGCCACAATCGCCGCCACGCCATCGGTGCTCTCGGGCGACAGGATTGCGGGACTGGCGCCATGATAGCGGCCGCGCCAGTCATGCAGCCAGGGATCGATATCGGCGGGATCGGTCAAGACCGCCTTTGCGCCAAGCGCGACGCGGACGGAATCGATCAGGCGGGATTGCGCTGAGGTCATGGCGGAGCGCTATCACGCGTCGTCATGCAGGCCAATCGCGATAGACCCTGCATCATTAGTTCATCGACTGTTCAAACGTTTGCGCTAATCCTTGGCGGTTCATGCCGAATCCGATCGTCCCTGTTCTGATCCTGTTGCTGGTCGCACCGCCCCCTCCCGACAAAGACCGGGAAAACAGGGGTGTGCTGGTGGCACAGCTGACGATTCGGCAGCGAATCATCATCCGCGTGCCGCGCCCGCCGGTCGGTCCGCCGCCAACGGTCGATATCGACATCCCCGATTCCCCGCGACGCATGGCGGAAAAGAAGGGCCCAAAATGCATTCCCGTGCAAAGCTTGGCCGGGTCGGCGGAGGCGCGCAAGGACAGTGTCGACCTGATGATGGCCGATGGCAGCAGGATGCGCGCAAAGCTCGACAATGATTGTCCCGCGCTCGATTTCTACGCCGGCTTTTATATCAAGAAGACGCCCGACGGGATGATCTGCGCCGAACGCGATATCATTCGCTCGCGCTCCGGCCGAGCCTGCCCGATTTCGTCGTTCAAGCGGCTGCAATCGAAGCACGGACGAGACTAGAACCCAAACCAAGGCATTATAAGAGTCGGGGGTAAAGGTCGGATTGACGCCTTTACCTTGACTTTTGCCCTCTTATCCGCAAGCGCTCCGTTACTGGCTGGTGGCTTTCCCCAAGCCTGATTTTTCCGGATATCGCATGACTTTTGCCGATCTCGGCCTTTCCGACGAACTTTTAAAAGCCGTGAACGAGTCCGGTTATACCGAACCGACTCCAATTCAGGCGAGCGCGATCCCGAGCGTGTTGATGATGCGCGACATTGTCGCCATCGCCCAGACCGGCACTGGCAAGACCGCCGCTTTCGTGCTGCCGATGATCGACATCCTCGGCGAAGGGCGCAGCCGTGCGCGCATGCCGCGCTCGCTGATTCTCGAGCCGACGCGCGAACTCGCTGCTCAGGTGGCGGAGAATTTCGAGAAGTACGGCAAATATCACAAGCTTTCGATGGCGCTGCTGATTGGCGGCGTGTCGATGACCGACCAGCAAAAGGCGCTGGAAAAGGGCGTCGACGTGCTCATCGCAACGCCGGGCCGGCTGATGGACCTGTTCGGGCGCGGCAAGATATTGCTCACCGGTTGTTCGCTGCTGGTGATCGACGAAGCCGACCGCATGCTCGACATGGGGTTCATTCCGGACATCGAGGAAATCTGCACCAAGCTGCCCAAGCAGCGCCAGACTTTGCTCTTCTCCGCCACGATGCCGCCGCCGATCAAGAAGCTGGCCGACAAGTTCCTCGACAATCCCAAGACGATCGAAGTGGCGCGTCCCGCGACCGCCAACATCAACATCAAGCAATGGATCGTACCGGTCACCGCGTCCAAGAAGCGCGAGAAACTGACCGAGCTGTTACGCGCCGAGGATGTACGGACCGCGATCATCTTCTCCAACCGCAAGACGACGGTGCGCGAACTCAACAAGGCGCTGCAACGCCAGGGTTTCCGCTCGTCGGAGATCCATGGCGACATGGAACAGTCACAGCGCATTGCCGAACTCGACCGGTTCAAGGCGGGCGACGTCAATATCCTGGTCGCCTCCGACGTTGCGGCGCGCGGACTCGACATCAAGGGCGTGAGCCACGTCTTCAACTTCGACGCGCCCTGGCATCCGGATGACTATGTCCACCGCATCGGCCGTACCGGCCGGGCGGGCGCGACGGGTGTCGCCTTCACCCTGGTGACGTCCGACGATGCCGAGAATATCCAGAATATCGAAAAGCTGACCGGGCTGAAGATCGACCGCTACGAAGGCGCGACCGACATCGCCGCAGCCGATGACGATGGCGACGCCAAACCACGCGGCCGCTCGCGCGCCAAACCCGCCGCGAAAGGCCGCGCGCCCAAGGCGGCACCGGTCGAGGCCGATGCGCCCGGGGTAGAGGAAGCACCAGCCCGCACGCCACGCGCGCCGCGCGAGGCCCGGCCGGCACGCGAAGCCCGTCCCGCCCGGGAAGAACGGCCCGCACGCGAGGCGCGGTCGCCCCGCGACGAGCGCCCCGCACGTGACGAACGTCCGGCGCGTGACAAGAATCGCGTGGCCGAAGATGGGCCCGATGACGGCTGGAACGGCCCGATGCCGAGCTTTCTGAGCGCCAAGCTCACCACCGATTGATCAGCGATGGACGGGATTTTCGAAACCGTCCCCGTGGTGCGGATCGCGAGTCCGTGCATCAATATCTGTGACATCGATGATGTCACAAGCCTGTGCGCCGGCTGCGCACGCACGATCGATGAGATCGCCGGCTGGACCAGCGGCTCGCCGGAATGGCGTGACGCGGTCATGGCGGCGCTGCCGGCCCGCGCGCGGGACCGGAATCAGTCCCGATAGCGCCGTCACCCTGGACTTGTTCCGGGGTGACGGTGTGCTTTCATCGCGACTGGAGATCAGGCGGGCTGCTGCGCCGGCATCAGCGCATCGTCCTTGGCATTGCCGCGCCGGTACGCCTCGCGTTCCGTGAGGCGCGCGACATAATCGACAAAGGCGTCGCGCTTCGGCAGCGTGCCGAACTGCGTGCCCCAGGCGACCTGCGACCCGACATAGACGTCGGCAGCGGTAAAAGTGTCGCCGGTAATATAGGGATGCGCCGACACCGCCTTTTCGAGCACATCGACCATCAGGTCGTAATTGCCATAGCCGGCCATCCGGCCCTGCTCGGCGGTCGGCGCGAAACCGAGCGACTTGTTGGTGACCGCCTGCTCGGTCGGCCCTGAGGCGAAGAACATCCAGCGGTAATAATCGGCTCGGTCAGTGGCCGGCGGCGCAAGGCCGGCGGCGGGAAAGGCATCGGCAAGATAAGCGCAGATCGCGGCGCACTCGGTCACAACATGGCCGTTATGGACGATCGCGGGCACCTTCCCCATCGGATTGACCGCGAGATAGGCCTCGCCCTTCATCGACGAAGCATAGTCGAGCACCACCGTCTCATAGTCAGCGCCTGTCTCTTCGAGCATCCAGCGCGCGATCCGGCCACGTGACATCGGGTTGGTGTAAAAGGTCAGGCTCATGGCACTCTCCATTTTCTGATTTCAGGAACAAATATGGAACATTTTCCCGTTCAACCGTCAAGATGGCTGTGCAGAAAAGCGATGGTGCGCTCCCAAGCCAACGTCGCCGCTGCCTCGTTATAGCGTTCCTTCGACGTGTCGTTGTTGAAGGCGTGATCGACCCCGTCATAGGTGTATGCCGTCACGTCCTTGCCCGCCGCCTTGAGCGCCTCGGTCCAGGGCAGGCCGGTCGCCGCGACACGCTCATCCTTGCCGGCATAATGCAGCAGCAAGGGCGCCTGCACCTTGATCGCCTCTTCCGGCGCGGGGGCCGGGCCATAATAGGCGACGCCAGCCGACAGCGCATCGCCCGCCGCGACCGCGACGCGATTGACCAGCGCGCCGCCCCAGCAAAAGCCGATGATCCCCGCCTTGCCATTGCCATGGTCGCGCGTCCGGAGCCGCGCGATCGTCCCGATCGCACTGGCAATGACCGCGTCGTAATTCGCCTTGCCGATCAGGTCGCGCGCGGCATTCTCATCGGCGGGTGTGCCGCCCTGATCGGAAAGAAAATCGGGCGCGACGGCATAGAATCCGCCCAGCGCGACGCGGCGCGTGACATCTTCGATATGCGGGGTCAGCCCGCGATTTTCATGGATCACCATCACCGCGCCCGCGCCCCTGGCGTCGCGCGGTGCCGCGAAATAGCCGGTCATGCTCTTGCCCGGACCGATATCGTAGCTGCCTTTGCGGGTAATCAGGCGCGGGTCGGCGGGGTCGATGATCGCGGCGGCGGCGGGCGACGCGGCGATACCCGCGATCAGAACCTCCGCGGCGGCGACCGATCCGGCCAACGCGGCCATCTGACGCAACAAGGTGCGGCGATCGCGATGCTCATGGGTGAAAGCATCATAGATCTGGATGGCACGGTCGCGAATATCGGACATTGGCGGCTCCGAAGATGAATCACCCCCCGGCATTGGGTATCACCCTAACCCGTTCGCCCTGAGCTTGTCGAAGGGCAGTTCTTCTTTTCTTGCGGCAGAGAGGAAATAAAGCAGGACGGTGGTTGGCCTGCCGTCGCCGAACGGCCCGATAAGCTCAGCACCAACGGTCGGCAGGTTCGCTCCTTAAGCCGCGCGATACCACCACACGCCGTCGACCACCTCCTTCACCG
This sequence comes from Sphingomonas sp. ERG5, assembly GCF_000803065.1. GTDB lineage: Bacteria > Pseudomonadota > Alphaproteobacteria > Sphingomonadales > Sphingomonadaceae > Sphingomonas. The sequence continues at coordinate 88,262 of NZ_JSXI01000016.1, read as the reverse complement.
CCCTGCCCTCGATCTCCAGCCGGCGAAGATGCGCGAGCGCTTCGCCGGTCGCCATGCCGAGCATGTCGGGGCCGATCGCGCGGCGAAACAGCCGGCCGAAACAATCCACCGCGCGGCGCGGTTCGGCGAGGAAGACCTCGAGTTCGTCGAGCCGCTCATTATGCTCGCGGTCCATCGCATCGAGGCGAGCATGAAGACCGGTGAACGGGTCGCCATGCCCGGGCAGGACAAGCAGATCATCACGGAGCGTCTTCAGCTTCGCGATCGAGGCGAACCATTCGCCGAGCGGATCGGCATTGGGTTCGGTCACGCCGAGCGAGACGTTGGGGCTGATGCGCGGCAGCACCTGATCGCCGGAGATCAGCACCCCGGTCGCGTCGTTGAGCAGGCAGGCATGTTCGGGGCTATGACCTGAACCGACCACCACATGCCATGACTGGCCACCGATGGTCAGCGTATCGCCATCCTTGATACGCGTGAAGCTGAGCGGCATCGGCGTGACGATCCGGCGGAAACCGGCCCAGCCGCGTTCCGCGGCATGGGCGATCTGCTCCTCGCTCCAGCCGGCGCCGACGCGCATCGCGGTGACCTCAGCCGGAATCGCATCGCGTGCATCGGCGACAAGCATCTGCGCGGTCAGCCATTCGCCGCGCGTCATCACCAGCGGGGCCGCGTGATGATCGCACATCCAGCCGGCAAGGCCGATATGATCGGGGTGAAAATGCGTGCCGATCATTTGCGTCACACGCACGCCGGCAAGCGGTCCCTTGAACACGGCCTTCCAGGCCGCACGCGCCTCGGTCGTGTTCATGCCGGTATCGATCAGCGCGACGCCATCTCCATCATCGAGCAACCAGCAATTCACATGCTTGAGCGGGCCTGGAACCTTGAGCCGGACCCAGCGCACGCCTTCGGCCACCGTCATCACATCGCCGTCGGCCGGCTCGGCGCCACCGAACGGATAGGTCAGTCCCTTATGGCTGGTGGGCACGAAGCTCTCGTCGGGAACGAAGGCAGCATCGGAGTGAGGCGCGGTCGACATAGGTTGCGGGTAGCAACGGAATGGCGCGACTGCCAACAACTATGTGCCCATCGCCGCGACGGGGACCAGTCACAGCCGGCTGCGGTGCCTCAACCGGAAGAAGCGCGATGCTCCCGAAAGGCGCATGCCAGAGTGCGCAGCGCATCGCGGGATTTGGCGTCGGTCAGCGTGGAATGCAGGACGATCTCCGAAGACGGCAGCGGTGGCAGGCCGAAGCGCTGGCTGACTTCGACCGAACCGGCCGGTGCAAGACGATAGGAAAAGGCTGAAACCGCCAGACCGGCCGAAACCGCGGCGGTCACGACCGACGACCCGCCGCCGAGGAAAACCTCGGTCCAGGCGATACCGGCGGCGTCGAGTGCGCGCGTCGAGATATCGCGGACGCCGCAGACGGGCGACAAGGCCGCCAGGCGGAGCGGTTCGCCCTGGCGATGCTCGAACTGCGGCGCCGCGAACCAGCCGAAATGCTCCGGCCCCAACACCTCGCCATCGCGACGGTCGTCTTCGCGGCGAATGATCGCGGCATCGAGTTCGCCGCGGTCAAAGGCGTCGAGCAAGGCGCGTGATGTATCGAGTTGTACTTCGATCGTGAGGCCGGGGTCGTGCGCGTTGAGCCGCGCCAGCAATGTCGGCACTTCCGGGCCGGCGACATGCGCGGCGATACCCAGCGCGAAATGGCGGCGGGACGATGACAAAGCGGCGACCGCCCGGTCATGCGCGCAGAGAAAGTCGCGCGCGGCTTCAAGGAACACCGCCCCTTGCGCAGACAAGCGCACAAGGCGAGGCGTTCGCTCGATCAGCCGGTGATCGAGTCGCTCTTCAAGCCGCTTGAGCTTGACGCTGACCGCACCTTGCGTGCTGCCGAGCGCTTCGGCGGCACGGGTAAAGCTTTGCAGGTCGGCGATCGTCACAAAAGCTCGCACCGCCTCCACATCAAGCGTCAGCATCTCATCTATCCATATCTGTCGTCTCTGAAATATTTAACCATCCAATTCTGTTATGATCAAGCGCCCATTATGTCGCCTTGGCCCATTCCGGCGTCGAAAGGCCGAACCATGCCCCTCCCATCCCGCAGCCAAAGCATGATCGCTCTGGCGGCCGTCTGCCTCTCGTCGCTGATGTTCGGCCTGGAAATTTCCAGCGTGCCGGCGATCCTGCCCACGCTGGAACAGGTGCTGCACGCGGATTTCAGCCAGCTGCAATGGATCATGAACGCCTACACCATCGCCGTGACGACGGTGCTGTTCGCGACCGGCACCCTGGCCGACCGTTATGGCCGCAAGCGGGTTTTCCTGATCGGGATCACTGCCTTTGGCGCAACATCATTGCTGTGCGGCCTGACGGACAATGTCGCCGTGCTGATCATCGCGCGTTTCCTTCAGGGCATGAGCGGCGGGGTCATGCTGATCTGCCAGGTCGCGGTCCTCTCGCAGCAATTCAGTGGCGCGCGCGAACGCGGCATGGCCTTTGGATGGTGGGGGATCATCTTCGGGATCGGTCTTGGCTTCGGCCCGATCATCGGCAGTGCGATCGTCGCGTTGTCGAGCTGGGAATGGGTCTTCCTGGTCCATGTCGTGCTGGCGGCCATCGTGACGCTGCTTGCCGCCATCGGCGTCCGGGAATCGCGCGATCCCGGCGCCGATCGCCTCGATGTTGTCGGCATCGTCACTCTATCGCTGTCGGTATTCTGTCTCGCTTTCTACATCACCCAGGGACCGGCGCTCGGTTTCGGCAGCCCCGCAGCACTTGGCGTCATCGGCCTGGCCGGGGCGAGCTTCATCGCGTTCATCGTCGCTGAGAGGATCAGTCCCCGGCCGATGATCGATTTTGGCGTGTTCCGCATCCGGGCGTTTTCCGGCGCGATCATCGGGTCTGCCGCGATGAACATCAGCTTCTGGCCATTCATGATCTATCTACCGATCTGGTTTCATGCGGGGCTTGGTTATGACACCGTCACCGCCGGAACCGCGCTGCTTGCCTATACCCTGCCGACCCTGTTGGTACCGCCCGTGGCGGAGCGGCTGTCGCTGCGCTACCGCCCCGGCCTGGTCATTCCCGCAGGCCTGGTCACAATTGGCCTGGGATTCTTCCTGATGAAGGCAGGCGCCGACGCCGCGCAGGCGAGCTGGTTGACCATATTACCCGGCGCGCTGCTCGCCGGGATCGGACTCGGCCTGACCAACACGCCGGTCACCAATACCACCACGGGCGCGATATCGAGCGATCGCGCCGGCATGGCGTCGGGCATCGACATGAGCGCGCGAATGATCTCGCTGGCGATCAATATCGCGATGATGGGCTTCATCCTGATCAGCGGCGTGGCGGCGCACCTCAAGGGTGTTTTGCCGCAGTCGATCAGCACGACGGAACTCTATTCTCTCGCCGAACGGATCGCCGCCGGGAATGTGGCTTCGGTAGCGGCGCTGCCGGACACGGTGATCCATGACGCGCTCGTGCATGGCTTTGGCTGGGTGATGCTTTATGGTGGCATCGGCGTCTGGCTGCTCGCCGGGATCAGCTTCATCGTCTTCGGGCTGCGGGAAGACGCGCCAACGCCGGAGGCGCCAGCGATATCCTGCACGCCATAAAATCGAGGACGGGATCAGCGGGCCGCCGCCGCGCCAGTCACAACTGGCAGGCGGCGACCCGAAAGGTCAGCGCTTGAACAGATTCTCAGCGGTCGGCTCTGCCGAGACAGGCGCCTCGCCGGCTTCCACCGCTTCGGCATCGAGCACCGCCTGCGCACGCTGGGCGCGCAATTCGGTGATCAGCGCCTCGCGATCGCCTTCCAGACGGGTATCGACCGGCGCCTCGAGGCCAGCCGCCTTGGCCGCCTTGGCCACGGCCGCGTCAAGCTCGCGCTGCGTGGTCAGGCCCAGGGTCACCGGGTCCTTCGGGGTGATGTTGGCGATGTTCCAATGGCTGCGATCGCGGATCGCCGCAATCGTGGTACGGGTCGTGCCGATCAGGTTGCCGATCGCGCCATCGCTGATTTCCGGATGGTTGCGGATGATCCAGGCGATGCCATCGGGCTTGTCCGAGCGCTTCGATACCGGCGTGTAGCGCGGCCCCTTTGTGCGGCGGACCTGCTCCGGACCCTTCAGGATCTTCAGCGAATATTCCGGATCGGCCTGACCCTTGTCGATCTCTTCCTGAGTCAGTTCGTGCGCACGAACGGGGTCGCGGCCAGTCAACTTGGTCGCGGCGGTATCGTCGGCGATCGCTTGAACCTCAAGGATGTGCAGGCCGCAAAATTCGGCGATCTGCTCGAACGAAAGCGAGGTATTGTCGACGAGCCACGACGCGGTCGCATGCGGCATGAGCGGCTGAGCCATGGGGAAACTCCTTAAAAACAGAAAGGGCCGCCCCTTTCGGAGCGGCCATGTGCTGGTGCCTGACTTACTGTGATTGGCCGGGAGTGGCAAGGCAGCGCGTGCGGTGACCCTCCGGGCCCTCCATCAGTGCCGGCCAGCCATTTGCGTTGGCGACGCGGCGGCGGTAAACCGGCGTGTCGAAAAAGGCAGGGTCGGTTCCGGTAAGCCCGACCCCTTCCTCCCGGAAGCTCTGCTCCGCGCATCCGCGCGAGAACCCACGACGCGAGCCCGGCCCGTGCCGGGGGCTCGCGTTGGGTGTGCCGCTTTTCGATTGGCTCCAGCGCGGGTTTAAATCCGATGGAGCTGACAATGCGAATGAACCACCTTGACCTTCATGTCCCCGACGTCGCGGCGACGCGCGATTTCCTGATTGAGCATTTCGGCCTGACCGAAGTGGAAACGCGCGGCGCCGACGGGCTGGCAATCCTCAACGACGATGCAGGGCTGGAGATCGTCATCAGCCGGCCGATCGCAAAATTCGGCGGCATGGACCAAATCTCGCTCGGCCGCGCGACATACCATATCGGTTTCATCCTGCCGGTGCGCGAGGCCGTGGACGCGCTCCATGCCAGACTGGTAGCGGCGGATGCCGAAATCTGGAACGCTCCCAGCGCGATCCGTGGAGGCTGGGTGTTCTATTGTTTTGCGCCGGGACGCATCCTGATCGAGGTCGGGTGGCGCCCTTGAGGAGGCCGCACCGAGACGAAGCCGGGTTGTGATCCGTACACCTCACTCTGATCGCGCCCGCCCACTCCGCTGGCGACGATCTACACCTTGCCGAGACACTTTCTTACGGCGGCCGTCAGTTCGATGGCGCGCGGATCGATCAGGGCAGCCGGCCAGAGATTCGGAACATAGCCAAAGCCAACCCGGGATTCGGGATCGGCAGCCCCCAGCGATCCGCCGCTGCCCGGATGGCCAAACGACGCCGGGCCGAGCAGGGGATGGATTGGCGGGGTGGACCGCCAGAAGCCGAGCGACATGTTGAATAGGTTCTGCGTGGCGGGCAGCAGCGCCGGCGGAACGCCGTGCATGCGAGAGCGATCGGTCTGGACCTTCGTCATCTCCGCGACCGTGTCGGGCTGGAGCAGGCGGAAGCCATCGACCTCGCTCACCGTTGCGGCGTACATGCGGGCGATGGCGTGGGCGTTGGCGAACATGTTTGCGGCGGGGAACTCCGCCGCCCGATAGGCCCGTAAGTGCATGTTCTCCTCGGTGACGCCACCCACCGCGCCAGCCTTCATGAAGACCGAACCCGGTCCGTAAACATCCTTCACCACGGCCCCCGCCACGGCGGGATCCAACCCCATGAGCTTGCCGAAATCAGCCACCATGTCTTCCATGGAATTGTAGGGGAAAGGGGCCGCCTCGAGCTTGGCAACCCGCGGCTCATGCTCTTCGGGTAGGCCGATCCATGCGGACAACCCGAGAGGGCGGGCGATTTCCTCTGCGAAGAATGTGCCCAGGGACTTCCCCGTGATGCGCTTGACGACCTCCCCGACGAGAAAACCGTACGTCATCGCATGATAGAGATGCTCTGCGCCGGGGGTCCAGAGCGGCTGCTGCACCTCCAGTGCACGAACCAGCGGATCCCAGGCGCATGCTTCCTCGAACGTCACCGGCGTGTCGACATAGGGAAGGCCCGCCTGGTGGGAGAGCAAATATCTGACCGGGAGCTTGTCCTTGCCCGCCGCGCCGAATTCTGGCCAGTAGCGGGCGACGGGAACATCGAGATCAAGCTGGCCCCGCTGGACGAGAAGGTGAGCGCACATTGCGGTCGCACCCTTTGTGGTCGACGCGACGAGCGCGACCGTGTTCCGCTCCCACGGGAGATTCCTCTGGCGGTCGGCGAGACCACCCCAAAGATCGACCACGACGCGCCCGTCGACATAGACGCAGCATGCGGCGCCCAAGTCCTTCCCGTCCCTGAAGTTGGCGCGGAAAGTGTCCGCCACCTGCTCCCAGCCGTCCTCGACCATGCCATCGACCTCACGCATCGCCTCGTGCCTCCCTCCGCAGGACAGCCTTTCTCTCTCTCATCACGGTTCGTTGCCCGCGACGCGATCGATGGCATCGATCAGCCGTTTCCGCTCCTTGTCGATCCACTGACCCTCCGAGTAATTTTGGAGGAATGCCTCGGCGAACTCCACGGGGTCCTCCCCAACGATCGCGCGGATCGGGATTCCGCTCGCAGCACTCTCGTCGAAGAGATCCGCGAGATCTTCCAGCATCGACACCAGGGTGTCGCCCTTCGTTATCGACCCGAAATACATCAGGTACCGATCCAGCGCATCGATCGCCGCCCGATAGTTCTCGGGAAGCTGCTCCGTGCGCGCCTTGTATTGCCGATAGCGTTTCTTCTGCCCGATCGCCCCTGTGACCTGCTCGATCCACTCAATGGCCATGTCTATTTCCTTTCCGTGTGGAGCTGTTCGAGCCGTTCCGCGAGGAAGCTCCACGTCCTCCAGAACTCTTCAAGATATTCCTCTCCCCGAGCGTTGAGCGAATACACCTTGCGCGGCGGCCCTTTCTCGGAGGGGATTTTCCTCACATCGACGAAGCCCTTTTGCTCGTTCCTGATAAGCAGGGCGTAGACAGTGCCTTCGGCGATGTCGGAGAAGCCCTGCTCCCGCAGCCGGGCCGTAATCTCATAGCCATAGGCGGGCTGCGCGGAGAGGATCGCGAGGACGATGCCCTCCAGCGTGCCCTTAAGCATCTCCGTCATCTGCTTGCCCATGGAGCACCTCCTCATTATACTTAGCGCTGCTAAGTACCAGTATGTAGCAATGCTACATAGCCGCCGTCAAGCCCTTGTGCCTGAGGCAGGTGTCGGCTCTGCGATGGGGGTGCATGATCGTTCGCGGGGCTCCGGGACAAGGCCGAGCCGGCGAAAGGTCCGCGGGAGAATTCTGCTATCGGCACCACTAAGGCAGGCGAGGACAGTCGATGGCGATAGCTGTGATGAGCGCCCTCCATGTCGGAGAGCTGAAAGTCGATCGCAGCGGATACGTCACCGCCTCGGCGCGATATTTGCCGATGCTCGGACTGGACCGATTCCCCGCGTTTCGCGCGACCTGTCGCCTGAACCCGCGCCGTTGAAACCCGTATGCGTCAGGCCGCGGCAGCCTCGTCACCGAATGCCGGCACCAGCGCGCCGAGGAACTGGCGCGCGCTCGCTTCCCAGGTGAAGGTCTGGCCGTAAGCGGCGCAAGCGGCACGGTCGCGAGTCAGGGCGGCGGCGATCGCCGTATCGAGATCTGCGTCCATCGCGCCGACCCGGTCATTCAATATGTCGATCGGCCCGGTCACCGGATAGCCCGCGACGGGCACGCCGCACGCCAGTGCCTCGATCATCACCAGCCCGAACGTGTCGGTCTTGCTCGGAAAGACGAAGACGTTCGCAGCGGCATAGCAAGCGGCCAGGTCAGCGCCGAAACGCGGGCCGAGGAATTTCACTTCGGGATATTTCGCCTCCAGTGCGGTCCGCGCGGGCCCGTCACCGACGATCACTTTCGTGCCGGGCTGGCTCGTCTGCAGAAACGCCTCGATATTCTTTTCCACCGCGACGCGACCGACATAAAGCTGGATCGGGCCCGGCAATGCCTTGATCGCCGGATCCGGCGCGACGTCGGTGCCGAAGACCGAAAGATCGACCCCCCTCCCCCAATGCCGGATCCGCGTCAGGCCATGCGCCTTGAGCGTCGCAGCGATCGAGGGGGTCGAAGCGAGGATCGACTGAGCAGGCGCATGGAACCAACGAATATAGCGCCACACCCATTCGGGATTCACCCCGGTGCGTGCCGCGACATAGTCGGGGAACTGGGTGTGATAAGCGGTGGTGAAGGGGAATTCCCGGCTGAGGCACCAGCGCCGCGCGGCAACGCATACCGGTCCTTCAGTCGCAAGATGGATCGCGTGCGGGGCGAAATCCTCCAGCATCTTGCCAACCGCGTGCGTGCTGGCAAAGGCGAGGCGAATCTCCGGATAGGTCGGGCACGGCACCGAATAGAACAGGTCGGGCGAGACGATCAGCACGTCATGGCCCAGACGTTCGAGTTCGGCACGGACCATCTGCAAGGTCCGCACGACCCCGTTCACCTGGGGCGTCCACGCGTCAGTGGCGATCGCGATGCGCACTTTGGTCAGGCCGCCATCATCTCGATCTCCGCGCGGGCTTGTCCGGGGGCGTCATCGGGCAACTCGCGCCGCGCAATCTCGTCGGCCCAGTGGAGCAATTCCATACGGCCGTCGAAATGTTCGACCAGTGCCGTACATCCCTCCACCCAGTCGCCATCATTATAATATTCCACACCGCCGATATCGCGGAACTCGGCAGTATGGATATGGCCGCAGACGACGCCATTCACGCCACGGCTGCCCGCCGCCTGCGCCACGACTTCTTCGTAGTTCGAAATGAACTCGACGGCATTCTTGACCTTGGCCTTCGCGTGTTTCGACAACGACCAATAAGGCAGGTCGAAGAAGCGACGATACGCGTTTACCCAGCGGTTCAGGGCCATCATGAATTCATACGCGACATCGCCGACATGCGCCAGCCAGCGATGCGTCAGCGTAATCGCGTCGAATTCGTCACCGTGCAACACGAGCAGGCGGCGGCCATCCGCGGTTTCATGGATCGCCTGACGGCGGATCGACACGCCCCCGAAATCGAGCCCGGAGAATTGCCGGAACACTTCATCATGGTTGCCGGGAATATAGATCACACGCGTGCCGCGCTTGGCGCGCTTCAGCAGCCGCCAGACGATGTCGTTATGCGCCGAGGGCCAGTAGAATTTCTTCTTCAGCCGCCAGCCGTCGATGATGTCGCCGACCAGGTACATGGTCTCGCTGTCGACATGGTCGAGAAAGTCGATCAGCATCGTCGCGTTGCAGCCGCGCGTGCCGAGGTGCACGTCGGAAATCCAGATCGTGCGATATTGCCGCCGCCCCGCGACGATCCGTTCCGGAATCACCGGGCTGGAATTGGCGAAGTCCGCCAGATCGGTAATATTGCCGTCGATCGAAAGCTTGCTGATGACGTTCATGGCTCGGCCCCGCTAAGGTTTCCCATGGCAGCGGCTATGACGATCTCGTGTTACATTTAGAATCGTGACGCGTGACAGTTCCGTGTCAATTCAATCTTCTATTGTTACGTGGCCCCGCGTTGCGGCAACTTTCTTCATCCAACGTTGTATGGATTGGTAGCGCGTAAGATCGAAGCCACCATCATTCGCGACATGGGTGTAGGCATAGAGCGCAATATCGGCGAGGGTCAGCCGATCGCCGACGAAATAATCCCGCAAACCGAGATGGTCGTCCATCAACGCCAGCGCAGCTTCGCCTGCGGCCTGTTTGAGGGGAAGCTGCGCGCGCTGCGCGTCGTTCAGGTCATTGTCGCCGATGAACAGGCGCCAGAAGCGCAATGTCGCAACATTGGGTTCGTGATTATATTGCTCCCAGAACATCCAGCGCATCATGTCCGCGCGATCGAAGCGATCCTCCGGGATCAGTGCCGACCCATCGGCGAGATACAGGCAGGCCGCGCCGCTTTCGGGCAGGAACCGGTCGCCGACCTGCAGCACCGGGATACGCCCATTGGCATTGACTGCGCCGAGAAAGGCCGGGGTACGCGTTTCGCCCGCCAGGATGTCATATTCGCGCCGCTCGATCGCCAGGCCGAGATAGGCGGCAGTCAGGCGGATCTTGTAGCAATTTCCCGACTGGGCATATTCGTGGAGAATCAGGTCTGACATCGGTGCGGCTCCCCCTTTTGCTGGCGCGCCCTTCATGGCGCGCCAGCGCGGCCGGTCAAATCAAACGACCGGGGCGATCGACAAGGGCCCCTTGTGAGCTGCCCACTTGCCCGATCATGTCATCCGACACGGGTCCAGTCCATGTACCAATTCTCTACCCAGCTCTTGCCGCCATCGCGCGACATGGTCTGATACCAGCGATGCGAGACAGGGGTGATCCGATCCCATATCCCACGCACCGAAACTCTGGTGCCGCCGTCCATTTCCTCTGACTCGAACGTGCCGACGCCACCCCGGAACACACCCAGCTGCCCCGGCACCACGACCACGCCCGACTTGCCGTTGACCCAATGATCCGACCAGACCCGCTTCTCGACATCGAGCAGCCGCAGCCCCATGCCGGAGAAATCACGTGCCGGGATACGCAGTTCCTCGACGCTGCACACGCCGCCCAGGATTGCACGCACCGTCGCTTCGCCGGGAAATTCGATCCATTCGCTGGCCGTGCCCGGCTTGATCATGCGGTTATGGATTCGCCATTCGCCGGTCAGAAAGTCGAAATCGCCCGGCTTGCCCAGAGGGTCTACCTTGGGCGGCCCCACTTCAGCGGCGCTCGCCACCACACCCGTCAACGCCGTTGGCGCGACGATCAATCCCGCAGCGCCCTGCAGCACCGCCCTGCGCCCGATTGCCTGTATCATGTCCATTCCCTCTCGCCTGTGATGCGAAACGGCTTAGGTCGTGCTACCTGACACTTTCCGTCAGCTATTATCGGGCATAGTCGATTCATGCGCGCAAGCCGGCTCCTGTCGATCCTGATCCTGTTGCAGTTGCGCACACGATTGACCGCGCGCGCGCTGGCGGACGAGTTCGAGGTTTCGGAGCGCACCATCTATCGCGACATCGACGCCCTGAGCGCCGCGGGCGTGCCGGTCTATGGCGATCGCGGTCCCGGCGGTGGGTTTCAATTGCTCGACGGCTATCGCACCCGGCTGACCGGCCTCGCCAGCGACGAGGCGGAGGCAATGCTGATGATCGGCTTGCCGGGGCCCGCGGCAGCGCTTGGCCTCGGCCCGGCGGCGTCGCGCGCGAAGGGCAAGCTGCTTGCCGCGCTGACCCCCGGATCGGTCGATGGCGCAGCGCGAATCGGCGGGCGCTTCCATCTCGATCCAGTCGACTGGTACCGCGACGATCAGCCGGCCGAGCATCTGCCCCGGCTGACTCGCGCGGTGCTCGACCAGCGCATCGTCGAGATGCGCTACGAAAGCTGGACCGCGACACATGACTGGCGGATCGAGCCGCTGGGGTTGGTGATGAAGGGCGGCGGCTGGTATTGCGTCGCCGCCGCGCGTGGCAAGATCCGCTTGTTCAAGGTCGCCAATATCCTGTCCGCGACAATGCTCGAAACCGGGTTCGAACGGCCGGCGGATTTCGATCTTTCCGCATTCTGGTCGGAAGCGATTCAGCGCTTCGAAGGCGATTTGCGGAGTTCGGAAGCAGTGCTGCGTGCCTCGCCGCTCGGGCTCAAGCGGCTGGCGCGCCTCGGCAGCCATGCCGCCCGCGCCGTGCAGACGACCGGTGCAGCCGAGGACGATGGCTGGGTTCGCCTGACCCTGGCGGTCGAGCAGGGCGAGCAGGCGGCGCTCGACCTGCTTGGGGTCGGTCCGGAAATCGAGGTGATCGAGCCGCCCGAGCTGCGCGCCACACTGCGTGATCTGGCGGCAAGAATAGTCGCCCGAACCGCACCGGCTACATGATGCCGCTTATCTCGCGCCGGCGACGTTGCGCACCGAGTTCGAACAAGCCGATACCGCCGATCGCAATCACGAACAGCCAGCCCCAGGCATGCGGCCATAGCGGAAAGTCGCCATCATCGAGCGGCTTTGCCGTCTTGATCCGGACCTGCCGCAGATAATCGTCAGTGACCGGCACCACGACGAATTCCGCGTCATTCTCATAATAGATCACATGGCCATGTTGCTTGCGGACCAGAAACGGCATCGCCAGAACATCCCGCTCATAGAAGGAATAGCCGAATTTCAGCCGCGGCTTTTCATCGGTCAGGTCGGAAATGGGCACGCCCATCGGAATCTTCCGCTGGCGACCGAGTTTGAGGATATGCACGCCATAGCCGTCCATGGCCCGGGCATAGTCCGGCGGCAGATCGCGATCGGCAATCGGCGCGCCAGGCACGACGCCGGACTGCAAGCCGATAAACACTGGCCGTTTCGACAGGACGATGGTCGTCGCGATCGCCAAAATCAGGATGCCGAGCAGAATGGCGCGAATCGTCCCATCCCGCTTGAGTGTTTCGTCTTCCTGCATGAATTCCCCCTCCGGCCGCCCCCGCGACCCTTCGCCCGGCCACCCCCGCGAACGCGGGGATGGCCGGGAATCATCAGTCTTTTTCCGGCTCGATGACAATGGCCTGGATCGGTGCGGCGCTCGCGACCGACCGCGTCATCGATTCGAGCGACGTGCCGTCGATGCCGAGTTCCTTCATCAACCCGTCGATCAGCGGCGCCTGGGCACGATAGCGCAGCGCCGCCGACACCGCTGAATTGGCAAGATTGCCGCCACCACTGCCATTCCCGCCATCGCCGTCGATCGCGACACCACCGCCGCCCTGCCCTTGCAGGCCTTCGACCTGGACGATCTTGATGCTGTCGATCGCTTCCATCGGCTTCGCCGCTTCGCGGATCAGCTCGGGCAGCACCTTCAACAATGCCAGTCTGGTCGCCATCGACACCTGGTCCGACGACAGCAGGTTTGCCGCCTCGTTGACCGCACGCTGGCCCGCCGCCTCGACCTCGAAGCGGACCCGGTCGCCCTCGGCCTTGAGCTTGGCTGCCTCGGCTTCGCTCTCTGCGGTCAGGCGTACCGCTTCGCCTCGGTCAGCGGCCGCCTGTTTTTCGGCCTCGGCCTGGACCTTGATGCCGATCGCGGCGCGTTCGGCTTCGCGCGATGCGTCGATCAGCTCGATGCGCTTCTGGCGTTCAGCGATCTCGGTCTCGCGCGCGGTGCCGACCTGTTCCTCGGCCGCGACCGCCCCGGCGCGCGCCTTGTCCGCTTCTGCGCGAGCCTGGCTTTCCTCACGACTCTTGTTCTGGACCGCGATCTCCTGCTCCTGCCGGGCGAGCGCAAGCGCTTGCTCCTGCGCGATCTGCGCTTCCTTGACCGCGCGGTCGGCCTCGATCTGCGAGCTGTCGACCTTTTGCTTGGCCTCGATCTTGGCCTGATCCGCCTCACGCGTGCGCAGCGCCTGTTCGCGCGCCACCTCGGATGCCTGGCCGGCGCGCTTCAATTCGATCTCGCGCTCCTGTTCGAGCCGCGCGAATTCGGTGTCCCGGCCGATCAGGAAAGACTGACGCTCGGCCTCGAGATTCTTGGTCTCGATCTGGATCCGCGTGTCCTGTTCAATGTCGTTGCGGGCTTTCTTGCGCAGCTCGATCTGCTCGGTCAGCTTGGTCAGACCTTCGGCATCGAACGCGTTATTGGCATTGAAATGCTCGATCGAGGTCTGGTCGAGCCCGGTCAGCGACACGGATTCGAGTTCCAGGCCGTTCATCGCCAGATCGGCGGACGACACCTGCTGCACCTTCTGCACGAAGTCGGCGCGCTGTTCGTGCAGCTGGTTCATCGTCATGCCGGCCGCAACCGAGCGCAGCGCGTCGACGAACTTGCCTTCGACCAGTTCCTTCAGCGCATCGGGATGCATGGTGCGCATGCCAAGCGTCTGCGCGGCGGTCGCGATCGACTGCGCATCGGGACGGACACGGACGTAGAATTCCGCCTTCACATCAATGCGCAAGCGGTCGAGCGTGATCAGCGCGTCAGTATTCTTGCGTTCGACCGCGAGGCGCACGGTGTTCATGTTGACCGGCATGGTTTCATGGAACACCGGCAGCACCAGCGCACCGCCATTGATCACGACCTTTTCGCCGCCGAAACCGGTGCGGACGAAGCCGATCTCTTTCGAGGCACGCTTGTAGAGCTTGGCCAGGATCAGGCCGAGGATCAGCAGCGCGGCAAGCCCGACGCCCGAATAGATCAGATAGGGTATGATCGATCCCGATTGGGTCACGACGTCATTCATTGCGGTCAGACTCCGATGTGCGGCAGACGATGGTCGCCGCGGGAAATGGCACGAAAGATCTGGTTCTCGCGACGCACGAGCAGGATGCGCTCGCCTTCCTCGAAGACCTGGTCGGGCATATTGGGCTCGACCATCACGTAATGCGCCTGGCCATGCTGGTCCTCGACGCGGGCGCGGGCGGGCGATCCGTGCGCGGCCCGGCCGGTGACGATGCTGCCCGCCTCACCGACCAGATCGTCGAGCGAGATGGCGGTGGTGTGATCGCGCGGCAGGATATGCGCGAGTCCCCGCGCCGCCAGGCCGGTCACGGGAAGCGCGGCGACAAAGGCGGCCGGAATCGCGAACCATGGGTCGAGCAGTGCGCCGGTCGTATCGTGGATCGCCTGCTGGCCGATCAGCCCAATCATGCCGAACATGGCGAGAAAGACGACCAGCAGCATGAGCATCGGCAAGCGACCGACCCCAAGCCAACTCAGCAGGTCGGGATGCGAATCGAAATCGCCATGGATGTGTGCGTCATGGCCAAGCCCGACCAGCTGCACGACGCCGATCAACAGCATCAATATGATGGCCGAAACAAAGACGAAATTTTCCGGCGCCCCGAGAAACGCTAACACTTGCCACCCTGCCCCATGCAAACAGGATAGAGGCCGACGCGGCCGGTCGCCAGCGGAATCGAACATGAATGTCGATTGAGATGGCGGGAGAAGCCACCCACCTCGACGTCATCCCCGCGAAAGCGGGGATCCCGCTGCCTTTTCCACCTTGGTCGGTAGAGACTGAACCTCTGTCGAAAAGAAGAAGCGGGATCCCCGCTTTCGCGGGGATGACGGGGAGATTTAAGAAAGCGGGCCTATCGCAACTCCTCCGGAAACACCGCGCCTTCTTCCACCCCGCCATGGATCGTCCCGAACAAATCCAGCCAGTCGGGATTCGACGTCTCGATCAGTTCAACCTTCCAAGCGCGCCGCCATTTCTTCATCTGCTTCTCGCGCGCGATCGCGTCCTCGATCCGTTCGGTATACTCCGCCCAGACGAGTTTCGTGATGTTGTAGCGGCGGCAGAAGTCGGAGCCGACCTTGGTCGCGTGCTGGAAGGCTCGAGCTTCGATGCGGGAGGTGACGCCGATATAGATCGCACCACGATAGCGATCGGCCATCATATAAACCCAGCCGCCCTTCATCGGGCGTCAAGAAGAAGAAGAAGAAGAAGAAGAAGCGGGATTCCCGCGTTCGCGGGGATGACGCGTGTGGTTGGGCACGCGGCTAGCCAAACAACCCTCGTCATCCCCGCGAACGCGGGGATCCCGCTGCCTTTTTCCACGACCGATCCCGGGCGTCACCCCTCCATCACCAGCACGATCTTGCCGACATGATCGCCCGCCTCCATCCGTTCATGCGCGGCGGGCGCTTCAGCGAGCGGGAAGGTTCGGTCGATCACCGGCTTCAGCCGCCCCGCCTCGACATGCGGCCACACCGTACGATGGAGTTCATCGGCGACCAGCGTCTTGAACGCAGTGTCTCGCGGGCGCAGCGTCGACCCGGTCAGGGTCAGGCGGCGGCGCATGATCTCGAAGATCGGGATCGTC
The DNA here is from genome assembly GCF_000803065.1 of Sphingomonas sp. ERG5. Taxonomy (GTDB): domain Bacteria; phylum Pseudomonadota; class Alphaproteobacteria; order Sphingomonadales; family Sphingomonadaceae; genus Sphingomonas. Next base: position 72,409 of record NZ_JSXI01000016.1, on the reverse strand, counting down.
GCGGTCAAACCGCCCTGCACCGCGATCGAGACATGACGGCCATCATCGGCCAGGCATTGCAGGTTGCGCGGCAGATAATCCCCGCCGACCATGTCGAGCACCACAGCACATCCCTTGCCGCCAGTGAGTGTTTTCACTTCGGCGACGAAATCCTGCGTCTTGTAGTTGATCGCGTGATCCGCCCCGAGCGCCCTGGCCGCGGCACATTTCTCGTCCGAGCCGGCGGTGACGATGATCGTCAGGTCGAACAGATTGGCCAGCGCGATCGCCATGGTGCCGATGCCACTGGTCCCACCATGGACCAGCACCGTGTCGCCTTCGGAGGCATAGCCGCGCTCGAACAAATTGGTCCACACGGTGAACAATGTCTCGGGCATCGCCGCCGCCTCGACCATCGACAGCGCCTCGGGTACCGGCAGACACTGTCCCCACGGCGCGACGGCATAATCGGCATAAGCGCCGCCGCTGATCAGCGCGCAGACCGGCTGGCCGATAATCTCCTTCATGACGCCGTCGCCGACCGCGACGATCGTGCCGGATATCTCCATGCCGAGAATCGACGGCGCACCCGGTGGGGGTGGGTATAATCCCTTGCGCTGCATCACTTCGGGCCGATTGACCCCCGCCGCGGCAACACGAATCAACACCTCATCGGGCCCCGGTACCGGCACGGGACGCTCGACGATGCGCAGCACTTCGGGTCCGCCCGGCACTTCAGGGTCGATCGCCCGCATGATTTTCGGAATGTCGCTCATCGCTCCGCCGCCCCTTTTTCGCCGGAATCCGGCGGGTCTTATTGACATCGTGGGTCACCCGGTCAACTTTCATGTCATGGATTTGGATGAGATCCTTGCAGGAAAACCGGGCGATCCGCTGACAGCGCTTACCCGGCAGGACCTCGACCCGCTCTCGGTCGAGGAATGCGCAGCGCGCATCGCCGCGCTGGAGGGCGAGATCGTCCGTACACGCACCCGCATGACCAAGGCCGTTAACCATCGCGCAAGCGCTAACGATCTATTCAAGCGATGAGCATTGAGGCTCCGGCAGGCTGGAATAGCCGGAGCGTTTTTCAAGTGCTTGATGCGGGCGACCTGCCTTCCAACATTAGTGGAAAGGGCCGTCCGCATTCCGACGGCCCGCATGGAGTAACCTGAATGCCTAGTTTCGCCTCCGCGCTCGAGACCACGCTGCACAAGGCGCTCGAAGCCGCATCGTCGCGCCGCCATGAATATGCGACGCTGGAGCACCTGTTGCTGGCGCTGGTCGATGACGAGCACGCCTCCAATGTCATGTCGTCCTGCGGCGTCGATCTCGGCGAGCTGAAGGCGACCGTGGCGCATTATCTCGACACTGAGCTCGAGGCGCTGAAGGTCGATGCAGCCACCGACCCCTCGCCCACCAGCGGTTTCCAGCGTGTCGTGCAGCGCGCGATCCTCCACGTCCAGTCCTCCGGCCGCGACGAAGTGACCGGCGCCAATGTGCTCGTCGCTCTGTTCAGCGAGCGCGAGAGCTATGCCGTCTATTTCCTCCAGCAGCAGGACATGAGCCGCCTCGATGCCGTCAGCTTCATCTCGCACGGCGTCGGCAAAGGCGGCGCCGCTCCCGAAGCGCGCGAAGTGAAGGGCGCCGAGGAAGAGAAAACGCAAAAGCCGGGCGAGAAGAAGGGCGAAAGCGCGCTCAAGCAATTCACCATCGATCTCAACGAGAAGGCGAAGAACGGCAAGGTCGATCCGCTGATCGGGCGCGGGCCGGAAGTCGACCGCACGGTACAGATCCTGTGCCGCCGGTCGAAGAACAATCCGCTCTATGTCGGCGATCCGGGCGTCGGCAAGACCGCCATTGCCGAGGGCCTGGCGCGCAAGATCGTCGAAGGCGATGTGCCCGAGGTGCTGTTGCCGGCGGTGATCTATTCGCTCGACATGGGCGCCTTGCTCGCCGGCACGCGCTATCGCGGCGACTTCGAGGAACGCCTGAAGGCAGTCGTCAACGAGCTCGAAAAACTGCCCGACGCGATCCTGTTCATTGATGAGATCCACACCGTGATCGGCGCCGGCGCGACCAGCGGCGGCGCGATGGACGCGTCGAACCTGCTGAAACCCGCTTTGTCGGGCGGCACGATCCGTTGCATCGGGTCGACCACCTACAAGGAGTTCCGCAATCACTTCGAGAAGGACCGCGCATTGCTGCGGCGCTTCCAGAAGATCGACGTCAATGAACCGACGATCGAGGACACGATCAAGATCCTGACCGGGCTGCGCACGGCGTTCGAGAGCCATCACTCAGTGAAATACACCCCCGACGCGATCAAGTCGGCGGTGGAACTCAGCGCGCGCTACATCAACGACCGCAAGCTGCCCGACAAGGCGATCGACGTGATCGACGAAGTCGGCGCGATGCAGATGCTGGTGCCGCCGAACAAGCGCAAGAAGACCATCACCACGCGCGAGATCGAAGCCGTGATCGCGACGATGGCGCGCATCCCGCCGAAATCGGTCTCGACCGACGACACCAAGGCGCTGGAGAGTCTGGAGACCGATCTCAAGCGCGTCGTGTTCGGGCAGAATGCCGCGATCGAGAAGCTTGCGTCCGCAATCAAGCTCAGCCGCGCCGGCCTGCGCGATCCCGACAAGCCGATCGGCAATTACCTGTTCACCGGCCCGACCGGCGTCGGCAAGACCGAAGTCGCCAAGCAGCTCGCCAGCATCATGGGCATCCCGCTGCAGCGCTTCGACATGTCGGAATATATGGAGCGCCACTCGGTCAGCCGGCTGATCGGCGCGCCTCCCGGCTATGTCGGCTATGACCAGGGTGGCCTGCTGACCGATGCCGTCGATCAGCAGCCGCATTCGGTGCTGTTGCTCGACGAGATCGAGAAGGCGCATCCAGACCTGTTCAACATCCTGTTGCAGGTGATGGACAACGGCAAGCTGACCGATCATCACGGCAAGACCGTCGATTTCAGGAATGTCATCCTGATCATGACGACCAATGCCGGGGCGTCCGACATGGCGCGCGAAACGCTTGGCTTCGGCCAGTTGACGCGTGAGGGCGAGGACGAGCAGGCGGTGCAGAAGATGTTCACGCCAGAGTTCCGCAACCGGTTGGATGCGATCGTGCCGTTCAGCTATCTGCCGACCGACGTGGTCGCGCGGGTGGTGGAGAAGTTCATCCTCCAGCTCGAACTGCAGCTCGCCGACCGCAATGTGCACATCACGCTCGACGACGAATCCAAGGCGTGGCTCACCACCAAGGGCTATGACAAGCTCTATGGTGCACGCCCGATGGGCCGCCTGATCCAGGAAAAGATCAAGCAGCCGCTCGCCGAGGAATTGCTGTTCGGCAAGCTCGTCCATGGCGGCGAAGTGACGGTGAAGATGAAGGACGGCGCGCTGGTTTTCGAGATCACCGCCGCCGCGCCGAAAAAGCCCAAGAAAAAGGGTAAGGCCGAGAGCGTCGAAGCGAAGTAAGACGCTCCATCACGACATGCGAAGGGCCGGCCGAAAGTCCGGCCCTTTTGCTATCGGCGGTAATAGACGGGCCCCGAGGATCGGATCACGACCGTGACGATCGTGCCGGGTGACACGGAATATGTCACAGGCGGGGCCGGATAGGCTGGCGCATACCGGGTCCGGGCCGGCTGCGGCGCGCAGCCTTGCCGGCCACAGGCGCGCAACTGCGCCAGGCGCTCGTACGCCAGACGGCGCATCCATTTATCATGGTCGATCGCCGCCTGAGCCTGATCTTCGGTACTCTCCCATGCTTCGTCGCGGCACACCCGGTCGCTACCGCAAATGCGGTTCACCGCACGATCGACCCGCCGATAGAGTTCGGCGATGCCGGCACTGGTCGACAGATCGAGATCGGCTGCGGCCACCACGATTTGCCGGGTTTCGTAGCGATCGTCCCAATCCGCATGAGCGGTGCCGGACAGGGTCACCACTGCGGCAGCGAACAACAATTCCCGTACCATGTGCATCTCCCTGACGGACAGGATGGTTAACAATAGGCACGCGACGACGGCAAAACACAAGACGTCGGGCAAGAGCTGTCCCGTATACGGACAGGTAAAGGAAGAAGGACTTTCCGGTCATTCAGCAACGGTCAAGATGCCGCCATGCATCCCCCAACCAACAACGGATCGGGAGCGGGTAACATGCGAACATCTTTGATCGTCCTGATGGCCATGGCTGGACTGAGTGTCGCAATGCCCGTCACCGCAAAAGAAGCGCCGGCCCCCGTCAATCCGCTGATCGACTATGACGGCTTTGTCGAACTGACCAGGGATGTCCGCTCCTACCGCGCCGAACGGCTGCTCCCGGTCAACGACTTCAAGCGCCACGCCGCCGCCGCCGGCGCGCTGCTGCTCGATGCGCGGTCGGCCGAGGCGTTCCGGCAAGGCCATATCGCCGGTGCGGTCAATCTGCCGCTGCCGGATTTCACTGCCGAAAGCCTGGCGCGCGTCATCGGGCCCGACGTGAATCGGCCGATCTACATCTATTGCAACAATAATTTCCGCAACAATATCGCACCGGTGATGACCAAGGCGCGGCCATTGGCGCTCAATATCCAGACCTTCGTCAATCTGGTCGGCTATGGGTATCGGCAAGTCTGGGAGCTGGGAGAGGCCGTCGATATGAACGATCCGGCGATCGGCTGGGTCAAGGGCTGACCGCGCGCTCGTCACCGGTCATGGCCTGTCGATAGGGCGCCGATCGCGGCGTCTTTACCTTCTGTTTGGCATATCTGATCTACAGAGTGCCCATGCTTCGGGCGTGGTTTTTCAATCTCTTGGCGCTGATAGGTGCCTGCCTGGCGACATTGGTCGCCACGGCCGCGCCTGCTTATGCTCAGGCCGGCACGGTCGGAAAGCCCGTTACCGTCTGCGTCCTGCGCGCCGCGCCGGGGATGACCGCGGCGGCATTGATCCGCACGCCGGGCAAGTTCGATTGCAAGACGCCACAGGCCAGGTTCGGACCGGGCGATTATTGGGCGATCAGCGAGCCGCTCGATTTTGACGGCAAGGGGCAACGCCTCGGCGTTCGCGTGTTGAGCGTCTGGCAGAAGAGCATGACGCTCTATGCGGTCTATGCCGATAACAAGGTCGCGTCGATCCAGACCGACGTCCACGCCGCCACGCGCAATATCCAGCTGGGTGCGATCGTCCAGCGCTGGCTGCCGCGCCGTGACGTGCCCGTCGTGCGGCTGTTGTGGCACGTCGAAGGCAGCATCAACATGCGCGGCATCTTGATCGCGCCAACGATCGCCACCGGCAGCGAAGCCGCATTGTCGAACACCATCATGGCCGCGCTCTATGGCGGGTTCGGTGGGCTGTGCCTGGCCTTGCTGCTTTACAATCTCGGGCTGACCCGCGCGCTGCGGCAAAATTACCTGCCGCTGTACTGCCTGATGTTGATCGGGCTACTGCTCTATGCCTTTTCATCGTCAGGCGCGCTTGGCTGGGCCCTGCCCGACATCGCCAACACCGCGCGGCTGCGCATCAACTATGTTTCCCTGTCGATCATCGGCGTGTCGGCAATCGCGTTCCTCGGGCATTTCTTCGAAGAAGGCGTGATGACGGCGCGCCTGCGCGCGCTGATCCTCATCGCTTCATTGGCGGTCGCCCTGCCCTCGCTCGGCATTGCGCTGCTTGCGCCATGGGGGCTGCACGTCTTCGACCTGCTTTTCACCTTCGGCTTCGCGGTGCTGATCCTGTCGATCATCCCGATCCTGTACAGCGCATGGCGACACAAGAGCCCGTTCCTGTGGCTGTTCGTCGTCGCCTGGTCGGTGCCGATCGCGCTCGCGGCGGCGCGCACGGCGTATAATCTCAATTTTCTGCCCTATAATTTCTGGCTCGATAATTCGACGATCGTCTCAATGGCGGTCGAGGCGGTCCTGTCATCATTGGCGATCGCCTATCGCATCCTGCTAATCAGTCGCGAACGTGACGAGGCGCGCGAACAGGAGATCGCCGCGCGGCTGCTCGCCGATACCGATCCCCTGACCGGGCTTCTCAACCGCCGGGCCTTTCTGCAACGAGCGATCGGCCGCCAGGGCAATCAATCGCTGCTGTTGATCGACATCGACAACTTCAAGCGAGTCAACGACACGATCGGGCATGACGGCGGTGATGAAGTGCTCCGCGTGGTCGCCCGCATCCTGCGCGCATCGGCGAACGCCGAAGCCCTGGTCGCCCGGATCGGCGGCGAGGAATTCGCCGTGGTGACGGCCTGCAACCGTCCGATCGAACCCGAAGCCATCCTTAGCGGATTCCGTAGCGGCCGGATGCCGTTCGACCTCGCGGTGACCGCCAGCATCGGGGTTTGCAACGGCCCGCTCGCGCGCGAGATCGACTGGAAAGCACTGTATCGCGCCGCGGACCGCGCGTTGTTCGAAGCCAAGGCAGCGGGCCGCGACCGGGTGCGCGCAGCCGCATAAAAGGGCCGTTATGGCCTGGATACGCTTGCCGTTACGCCGCCGATTCGCTACCGGAGCAAGCACAGGGGCAATTTAACGAGAAGGACCGCGCCGATGCGCGATCGTCGTATTGCCATGGCTGTCGTTGTGGCATTGCTGTTCGTAATCGCCGTGCGTCATCCCTCGGCAGATATTCGCATCATCACCCATGATCAGGCCGATCGTTCGCCGCATCGCGTGCAGGCGGCAGTCGATGTCGGGCTGTTCGCCGTGTCGGTGCTGATCACCTGGACCAAACGGTTCGCGGGCTGAGTGTGTTTTAATGTTGCCGTCCGGACGACAAGACATTCTCGCGCTTGCGCGGCAGGAAACCGCTGCTTACACCAATGTCAATGAACGACCCTGTCAGCGCCTGGACCAACGCCTATCGTCATCCCACCCGCTGGGACACGGCGTTCCCGCCACTCTCGATGGTCGAACTGTTCGACCGTGCCGCGGCGCTGGCGGGTGATGCGCCGCTGGTCGATTTCCTCGGCCGGCATTACAGCTATGCCGAGACGCTGGATGGCGCCAACCGCGTCGCCGCCGGGCTGATCGCGCTGGGTTATGGGCCGGGCGACCGGATCGGGCTCTTCCTGCCCAATGTGCCGCATTATGTCGCCGCCTATTACGGCATCCTCAAGATCGGCGCGACGGTGGTCAATTTCTCGCCGCTCTACACCGTCGACGAACTGGCGCACCAGGTCGCGGATTCGGGCACGCGCATGTTGTTCACCGTCTCGGCCAGCGCGGTGCTGCCGACCGCGCTGAAAGTGCTCGACCAGAGCGGCCTCGAACGGCTGGTGGTCGGATCGGTCGCAGGCGCGCTGCCACCGGCAAAGTCGTTGCTCTACCGCCTGTTCAAGGGCAAGGAGACGACCAAGCGGCCCGACGATCCGCGCATCATCGCGTTTTCCAAGCTGATCGACAATGACGGCCGGCATGACCCGGTGGAGATCGATCCGGTCGATCATGTCGCGCTGATCCAATATACCGGCGGCACCACCGGCACGCCCAAGGGCGCGATGCTGACGCACCAGAATCTGTCGGCCAATGCCCGGCAAGTGATGGGGCTCGACCCGCATCCCGGCGCGGTCGACCGTATTCTCGGCGTGCTGCCGCTGTTCCACGTCTTCGCCAATACCTGCGTGCTCAACCGCACCGTGCTCAATGGCGGTTGCATCGTGATGCTGCCGCGCTTCGATGCGGGGCAAGTGCTCGCCGCGATCCACCGCACCAAGGCGACCGCCCTGCCCGGCGTGCCGACCATGTACCAGGCGCTGCTCGATAATCCGAAGATCGGCCAGACCGACTTCACCTCGCTGCGCATCTGCATCTCGGGCGGCGCACCGCTGTCGGCCGAACTGAAGGCGAAGTTCGAGGCGGCCACGGGTGCGACCGTGGTCGAGGGCTATGGCCTCTCGGAAAGTTCCGGCGTGGTCTCAGCCAACCCCTATGAGAATGAGGGCAAGCCAGGGACGATCGGCCAGCCGCTGCCCGCCACCAATGTGCGCCTGGTCGACAAGGGCGACCCGAACCAGCCCGCGCCCGAGGGCGAACCGGGTGAGTTGGTGGTATCCGGGCCGCAGATTCTGAAAGGCTATTGGGGCAAGCCCGACGCCGATGCCGATGTGTTCGTAACCGACGCGGCCGGCACGCGCTGGCTGCGCACCGGTGACGTCGGCACGATCGACCCCGACGGCTTCATCCGCATCGTCGACCGACTGAAGGACATGATCGCGGTCAGCGGCTTCAAGGTCTTTCCGAGCCAGATCGAGAATATCCTCTACCGCAATCCGGCGGTGAAGGAGGCATTGGTGATCGGCCTGCCCGACGCCTATCGCGGCGAACAGCCGCGCGCCTATGTCACGCTGACCGACGGCAACGCCGCGACCGGGGAGGACTTGCGCGACTGGCTCAACCCGCAACTCGGGCGGCACGAACGCGTCGATGAGGTGGTGATCCGGCTGACCATGCCCAAGACGATGATCGGCAAACTCAGCCGCAAAGACCTGATCGCCGAGGTCCTTGCCGAAGGCGTCTGAGCGCGCGGATTTTCCCGCTGTTCCGCGTTGTTATGTTGGCTTTTCGCGGCACAATTATCACGCCGCTTCAATAGCCTGGATCAAATCCATACTGCTATCGATAACAGCAACGAAGTATCTCTATTTGTATCAAAAACAATGGTAATAGAATTACGGTAAAGTAATGCGATTCCGCGGCCTCGCCCGAAGTAAAATCGGCCGCGTGGCACCAGTCTTTACGATGACCATATCTGTCCCAGACCGGCACGCTCGTCGTTCCCGGACCTTAACCATTGGCGTTAGTGTCGTTTTAAGCATCTTTTGACGGCAAGACAGGCTATATGACTGCTTCGGGACCGAGGGAAACGCCATGCAATGCAAGCAGTTTTATCGCGGCTCCGTAACCGTCACCCGGGCGAAATCGCACGGCTGATCGGGAAGAATATCCACCACGCCATCGCCGCCCTGTCGCACGAACAGCGCCGCCGCCGCGCTGTCGATCTCGCGTTCGACCGGCGCTGGGGCACCGACACCAGCCGCGGCGTGAGCGTTCACGACCTGGGCATCGATCTATCGCGGATCGAACAATGCAATCGCTACGATCCGAGCAGCGCGGCAATGCTGCTCGATCCGGTCATGGCCTTGGGTATCGATCCGGCCGTCCATCATTTCATCGATTATGGTGCCGGCAAGGGCCGGGCGATGATGCTCGCGATGGAGATGGGCTTTGCGCGGGTTTCCGGCATCGAACTTTCCGGGCGACTGTGCGAAATCGCGCGCGACAATATCGCGCGTTTTGCGAGCCAGCATTCCGGCATGCCGCCCGTCCAGGTGATCGGCGCCGATGCGGCGGCGTTCATGCCCGACGGACATGATATCGTCGCCTATTTCTACAACCCCTTCAACGCGACGGTGATGAACATGGTCAGGAACCGGCTGGAGGGCGCGTTAAGCCGGACGACCGGACGCGTGGTGGTGATCTATGCCAATCCCGAACATGCCGCGGTGTTTGCCGATACCCCGGGGTGGCGGCAGGGCCCCTCCACCCGGGGCGTGGCAACCTTCATGGCCACAGCGGACAAGTTCAGGCGCCACACGCCGGTCGCCTGAGGCGGCCTATCCGACCACCGTCTTCAGGTTCATGAACTCGTGCAGGCCATAAGGGCCAAGCTCACGGCCATGACCCGATCGCTTGATCCCGCCGAACGGCGCTTCCGGGCTGCTCGCGAGCATCTGGTTCACCGCGGTCATGCCCGCTTCGATATCGCGTTCGAAGCGCTCGCGTTCGGCCGAATCGTTGGTCCAGACCGAAGACCCCAGGCCGAACGGCACATCATTGGCAAGCGCGATGGCGGCATCGAGATCGGCGGCCTTGAACAGCATCGCGACGGGGCCGAATAATTCCTCCCGCGCAACGGCATGGCCGATCGGCACGTCGACCAGGATACCGGCGGACATATAAGCGCCCTTACCCGGCAGGGCTTCGCCGCCGACGATCAGCCTGCCTCCCTGGGCCTCGATCATGCGGATCTGGTCGAGCACGGTCCGGCGCTGCTCCTCGCTCGACAACGGGCCCATATCGGTGGCCGCGTCCATCGGATCGCCCGCCTTGACCGCTGCCATGCCAGCGACGAATTTCTCCAGGAACGCGTCATAGATATCGGCATGGACGATCATGCGTTTGGCGCAAATACACGACTGGCCGGTGTTCTGGATGCGTGCGGTCACCGCCGTCTTCACCGCTGTGTCGAGGTCGGCCGACGGCATGACGATGAACGGGTCCGACCCGCCCAGTTCGAGCACGACCTTCTTCAGCGCCCGGCCCGCCGCCTCGGCGACTTTCATCCCCGCCCCTTCGCTGCCGGTCAGTGTGACCGCGACGATTCGGTCGTCGGCGATCAGCGCATCGACCTGGCCCGATTTGATCGCCAGATTCTGGAACACCCCGGCCGGCGCGCCTGCCGCGACCACCATCTCCTCGATCGCCGCTGCGACGCCCTGCACGCTCGAGGCGTGTTTCAGCAGCCCGACATTGCCCGCCATGATCGTCGGCGCAAGGAAGCGCACCACCTGCCAATACGGGAAATTCCACGGCATCACCGCCAGCACCGGCCCGATCGGCAACCACCGCGCGGTGGTCGTGCCGGCCGCAGTGGTGATGCGGTGCGAGCCAAGCATTTCGGGGCCCCGCTGCGCATAATAGCGAAAGCCCGCCACGCATTTCTCAACCTCGGCGAGCGCGGATTTCAACGTCTTGCCCATTTCCCGCACCGCGATTTCGGCCAGGCGGCGCTTGTTGGCATCGAACTGATCGGCGATCGCGGAGAGCAGCGCCGTGCGCGTCGCATGATCGGTCTTGCGCCATGACCGGAACGCGTCATGCGCGCACTGCACCCTGATTTCGATTTCGTCGCTGGTCAGTTCGGCAAAGGAATCGCCGGCCTCGCCGGTCGCTGGGTTGATGCTGGTGAACACGCGCGCGCTCCTGTGATGTGTCGTGACAACGAAGCTGGTGACGTTGCTTTCCCGCTTAAAATGGGCAGGCCGGAGAAAAGCCGCGTTTTGGCCAACCGCCGTCCTTGACCCTCCTCGCCCGCCTGCCGCATAGCGGCGGCATGGATAATCCGATCGAAGAATTGTCGTTCGAGGCGGCGCTCAGGGAGCTGGAGACGATCGTCTCGCGGCTGGAAAGCGGCGACGCGCCGCTCGACGAGGCGATCCGCCTCTATGAGCGCGGCGATCAGCTGCGGCAGCGCTGCAAGGAGCGGCTCGACGCGGCGCAGGCGCGGATCGAGGCGATCCGGCTCGACGGCGAAGGCCGGCCGACAGGCACCACAAACTTTGCCGCCGGCTGAGCGCGTGAACGCCCCCTCCCTGACGCTGCAGGCCGCGCTGGGCGATGTCGCAACCGATATCGACCGGCGCTTCGATGCGTTGCTGGCCATCCCCGACGATCCGCGCGCCGATCTGTACCGCGCGATGCGTCATGCCGCGATCGGCGGCGGCAAGAGGTTGCGGCCGTTGCTGACCATGGCGACGGCGCAATTATTCGGTGTCGACCGCGACTGTGCCGGGCGCGCCGGCCTCGCGATCGAATGCATCCATGTCTATTCGCTGATCCATGACGATCTGCCGGCGATGGACGATGACGATATGCGCCGCGGCAAGCCCACCGCGCACAAGATGTTCGGCGAAGCGACGGCGATCCTCGCCGGTGATTGCCTCCATGCGCTGGCGTTCGAGATTCTTGCCGACATCGCCACGCATGGCGACCCGCATGTCCGCGTCGAGCTGATGCTCGACCTGTCGCGCGCGTCCGGCCCGAATGGCATGGCGGGCGGGCAGATGATGGACCTGGAGGCGGAGAAATCGAGCTTCGATTTGCCGACCGTCACCCGCTTACAGGCAATGAAGACCGGCGCGCTGATCGCCTGTTCAGTTGAGGCCGGTGCGATTCTCGGCAGGCTACCGCCCGAACAGCGCACCTCCTTGCGCGGCTATGCCCGCGATCTCGGCCTCGCCTTCCAGATCGCCGACGATATCCTCGATGTCGAGGGCGATGAAGCGGCGGCGGGCAAGAAGCTCGGCAAGGACGCCGCGGCGGGCAAGGAGACCTTCCTGTCGCTGCTCGGCCTCGACCGCGCGCGCGCGCAGGCGCGCATGCTGGTCGACCAGGCGGTCGAACATTTGCAGGGCTTTGGCGCCGAAGCCGATTTGTTGCGCGACATCGCCCGCTTCGTGATGGACCGCGATCGCTGAATTCGGGGGACGACAGCATGACCATTCGCACCGGCGTCTATCCCGGCACTTTCGACCCCGTCACCCTGGGGCATATGGACATCATCCGGCGCGGCGCGAAGCTGGTCGACCGGCTGGTCATCGGCGTGACGACCAACCCGTCCAAATCGCCGATGTTCAGCCTCGAAGAACGCATGGAAATGGTCAAGCGCGAGGTCGCCGATGTCAGCGGCGAGATTCATGTCGTCGCCTTCGATTCGCTGCTGATGGACTTTGCCGAGCGCGAGGGTGCGAAAGTCATCGTGCGCGGCCTGCGCGCGGTCGCCGATTTCGAATATGAATATCAGATGGCGGGAATGAATCAGCAGATCAATCCACGCGTCGAGACGGTTTTCCTGATGGCCGATGTCTCGCTGCAGCCGATCGCCAGCCGGCTGGTCAAGGAAATCGCCCTGTTCGGCGGCGACATCCATAAATTCGTCCCCGCCCGCGTGCGCGACGAAGTCGTCGCCCGGGTCGAAAAGATCGGCCGCAAGGGGTCCTGAAATAGCGAAGACCCGGCCCAAGGTTCGGATTGGCGCGGCCCGGGATTTGCTTTAGACGCAGGGCCATTCCCTCGATAGTTGCGAGACCATGATGCGTTTGATTGCCAGCCTGATTGCGTGTTTGACGGTCCTGATCGCCGGTCCTGCGGTGGCGCAAGATATGGTCCAGCTCGTGCAGCGTGCGCCCGCCGCGTCCGCGACCGACAAGGAAAACCTGCTCTATCTCGATCTGTCGACCGGTGGCCGGGTCATCATCTGGCTGCGCCCCGACGTCGCACCCAAGATGGTCGAGCGAATCAAGACGCTGACTCGCCAGCATTTCTATGACGGCCTGCTGTTCCACCGCGTGATTGACGGCTTCATGGCCCAGACCGGCGACCCCAAAGGCAACGGCACCGGCGGATCGACGCTGCCCGCCGTGCCGGCCGAGTTCAATTACTTGCCGCATGTACGCGGCGCGGTCGCGGCGGCACGCGAAGGCGCCGCCGAAGGCGCCGATGCCGCCGCCAAGAAAAAAGCCGAAGACAGCGCCAACAGCCAGTTCTTCATCGTGTTCCAGCCGCGCCTGTCGCTCGACAAGAAATATACCGTGTTCGGCCGCGTGCTCGAAGGCATGCAATATGTCGACACGATCGAACGTGGCGAGCCGCCGCAGAATCCTTCGCGCATCCTCCACGCTTATGTCGCGGCGGACAATCCTCCGGCCTATACGCCAGCCCCGGTGGAAGCCCCGGCTGCCCTGGGTCCGCCAGTGACTCTGCCGGGAACCGGGTTGGGCACTGCGACGATCGGCACGAAACCCGTCGCGAAGCCGACCCCCAAAAAGCCGGCCGCAAAGAAGAAGTAAGCGCCGCTCGCTGTCGCAAATTGGCGGCACGGGGCGGATTGGCGGGAACGGCATGAAGGTCGATCTGTTCGATTTCGAATTGCCGCCGGAGCGCATTGCGCTGCGGCCGGCGGAACCGCGCGACGCCGCGCGCCTGCTGGTGCTCGACGGCGCCGGCCCTGACGGGGCGACGCGCGACCTGCATGTCGGCGACTTGCCCGCGCAGCTACGCCGCGGCGACATGCTGGTGTTCAACGACACGCGCGTCATTCCCGCTCAGCTCGAAGGCCTGCGTGGCGCGGCGAAGATCGGCGCGACCCTGCATAAGCGCGAAGGTCCACGGCGCTGGCGTGCCTTCATCCGCAACGCGAAGCGCTTGCATGACGGCGATGCGATCGATTTCGGCCAAGGCGTCATGGCGACCGCGTCCGACCGCGCCGAGGATGGCAGTTTCGCGCTGACCTTCGCCGGCGACGAACCGGTCGAAGCCCTGCTCGAGCGCGCGGGGCGTATGCCGCTACCGCCCTATATCGCCGCCCGGCGCCAGGCCGATGCGCGCGACGCGGACGATTACCAGACCATGTTCGCCGCCGAAAAAGGCGCGGTCGCCGCACCCACGGCGGCGCTGCACTTCACGCCCGCGCTGACGGCGGCGCTGGCCGATGCCGGCATTGGCCAGGCGACGCTGACCCTTCATGTCGGCGCCGGCACCTTCCTGCCGGTCAAGGTCGACGATACGGCGGAACACCGGATGCACGCCGAATGGGGCCGCATCGACGCCGCGACGGCCGACCGCCTCAATGCCGTCCGCGCGGCCGGTGGCCGGGTGATCGCGGTCGGCACCACCAGCCTGCGCCTGATCGAAAGCGCCAGCGGCGAAGACGGCATGATCCGCCCGTTCGAGGGCGACACGGCGATCTTCATCACCCCGGGCTACCGCTTTCGCGGCGTGGACGGGCTGATGACCAATTTCCATTTGCCGCGCTCGACCCTGTTCATGCTGGTCAGCGCGCTGATGGGTCGCGAGCGGATGCAAGCGGCGTACCGGCACGCGATCGAGAATGGCTATCGCTTTTACAGCTATGGTGATTCCGGCCTGTTGCTGCCGTAACCAGCCGTCAACGGCTGAGATAGTCCCGCGGCATCCGATCGCCCTGAGCCACTCGGCGTCGGCCCCTCGGCTGGTGAAATCATCGCGTTCAACGCACAGGTTCAACGCCTCCGCTCTGCTCTGGGGATCGCGATGCGCCCGAGCGGTCGCCCTGAACGCATGATCCGTTCGGCCGAGACGACGGGAGCCTGTGCCCGCGCGGATAATAGTTGACAGAGTCAACCACTATCCGCATCCTTGCGACATGGACTCGACGATTCAGTCGCTGCGCGCCTTCAACCGCTTTCACACCCGCTTCATCGGGGTACTCGGCGCGGACTATCTCCACAGCACGATGTCGCTGACCGAGGCGCGGTTATTGTATGAGATCGCAACGCGCGATGCCCCGCTGGCAGTCGATCTGCAGCAGATACTCGGGCTCGATGCCGGCTATGCCAGCCGCATCGTCCGGCGCTTCGAACAGCGCGGCTGGGTCGCGCGCGGTCGAAGCGACGATGCCCGCCGCCGCCCGATCGAGTTGACCGAAGCGGGGCGAGCGATATTTGCCGACCTTCAGCGACGCCAGCACGACTTGCTCGAAAGCCGGGTCGGATCACTCGGCGCGGCCGATCGCCGCATGCTGGTGACCGCGCTCGACACCGCGCGCAACCTGCTCTCCCATACCGAGCCGGCCGGCTATACCGTGCGGACATTCGAAACCGGCGACATGGGGCTGGTCGCCGCGCGCCAGGCGATCCTTTACCACGAAAGCCATGGCTGGGGGGCGCCGATGGAGGTCTTGCTGGGCGAGGTAACCTCCCGCTTCCTGCGCGATTTCCAGCCGGGGCGGGAGCAATGCTGGATCGCCGAAAGCGCGGGCACGATGGCCGGGTCGGTGTTCGTCGTCGATGCGGGCGATGGCGCCGCGCAGCTGCGATTGCTCTATGTCGAGCCTTGGGCGCGCGGCATGGGCATCGGCGGTGACCTCGTCGCGCGCTGCCTGACCTTTGCGCGGGCAGCCGGATATGGGTCGCTGCGCCTGTGGACTCATACCATTCTGGAAAGCGCGCGCCGCATCTATGCCGATGCAGGACTCCGCATTGTCTCTACCGAGATACACCATGAATTCGGCAAACCCGAGCAGGGCGAAACCTGGGAAATCGCGCTGAACACGTAATTTATTTCGGGGACACAATACTAAACTTGGACTTCCGCTTGCATTTCCGCAGGCTGAACACTCGACCGGTCCGCTTCCTATTGCTCGCCCCCCTCCTGCCCACCGGGCGGGCGATACGCAGCCTGCGTCATGTGATGTGCGGCATCGGGGATCGCGAGGCGCGCCATGGCCCTTGGTACCGTCATTCGGCGACGCCGGCTAATTAGTATTGTGTCCCTATATTAGTTGATGGGGATGCGAGTTTGTTGCTGCCGTGACAGGAGGTGGCCGATTGCGCTTCCAATACCCGCCTTCGCCGCTCGCTACGGTCCGCGCACAACCCTCGCCGTCATCGAACAGCACCACAGCCATCCGGACGCGGAATAAGCACCCTGCAAAATGAGGCGATGCTACCGTCGGTTTTGACAGGCTTTATCCGCAAAAGATGAGACAATAGGGAATATACATCGACATTCTCGAAAGAATTCAATTCGGCGCCACTCGTTATTCCCGGACCAGCGGCGAGAAAGAACGCATGCATATCCTGCATCGCATTGTCGTAGCCATGCATGCCTCGCATGGCGTTGCAACGAAGATCGGATCGGACGCAGAGGACATACCCCGGATCCGCGACCAGCAAAAAAGGCGGCGCGCGATCAGAGGTGCTGTTGTGGAAACGCTTTGGCAGGTCGCCCTTGGCCACCATGCGCAAATGGTCGGTATCGCGGGGCAGCGTGGGGACATAGCCATGCTGCGGCCACAATGCCATCGCGGGGCCCGATCCCAGCGCGACGCGGTTCAACCTGTTCAGATCAACCAGATCATCGACATTGATATTATGGCCGGCAGGCACGTCCATGTGCCCATGATCTGCCACGATCACGATCGCCGTGGTGTCGAACGCGCCAATCTCCTTGAGCCTCGCGACGAGATAACCGACCATCGCGTCAACCTGCGTGACCGCGTCCCGGGTCTCGTTCGATTCCGCGCCATGGGCATGTTCCGCATCATCAACCAGCGGGGTGTAGATCGTCAGCAACGCCGGTCGCTTGTCATCGCCGCGCGTCAGGAGATCGATCACAGTGTCGACGCGCGCGTTGAGCGGCATTCGCGCATAAAACGGGTCATAAGACATGCCGTAAGTGGGCCGCCCCTCACCCTGGGTGGCTTCGGAGCCGAGCCAACTCAATATCGCCGTCTTGCCGCCCTGCTTCTCCAGCGTCGCCCAAATGGGCTCCCCCCGCCACCAGCGACTGTCGTTGAACGGCCCGTCCCGGAAGCTTCGACCCGTTGCGGGATCGAACATCTCGTTCGCCACTATGCCGTTATGATCCGGATAGAGGCCAGTCGCGATGGCCCAGAAGTTTGGATATGTCAGCGAAGGCCAGACCGGGATCATCTCGGCCCGCACGCCGCTCCTGGCCAGCATATCGATATTGGGGGTATGGAACCGGTCCGGGATATCCCAGCGAAAACCATCGATCCCGATCAGAATGACGGCCTTCGGTTTGGCATGCGCGTCCCGCGCCGCGGCCGGACTTGTCGCCAGCATCGCGGACGAAACTAGAACCACGATAAGAGATATGATTCTCATTGTTCATTCCACGCGATCAATGATGGACCATAGAACAGGGAATCGCGGATGCTGCTGTCGGACGGTTGAACGACAACGCTGTATCCATCGACATGCGACACCCCCTGCACATTATCGACGGCCCAAAGATTGTCCTTGTGCGCGAGGAATAAATCCCGGCCGGCTGTTTGCAGTACGCGGGCGCTCGCTAACGCCGCGCTCTTTTCCACGACGAGGCTGACGTCGTGGAACTCTCCGAATGCTCCCTGGCGATAGAAACCGATATTGACGAAGAACAACCTGTCGTCCGCCATCGCGGGAGAAGAAGGTGGCGTTTCAGCCAGGCGTATCTCAAAACCCCCGACGTGCGAGACTTCGCGTAGGGTATCGAGGTGAGCGGAAGCCGGCTTTCCGGGCCATCGCGCCTTTGCCATTTCCGCCGCGCTGCTCAGCTCTTCCGCCGCCAGAAAGCAGACATCATGGGCTTCTATGCTGAGCCCCTCGATTGCTCCGCCGATACAAGCCATATATAATTTCACGGTGCTGCCTTTTATCAAGCGCTATGCGTCGCGGGTCGCGTTCGGCATCGATATGGCGGCGGTTTCGTAGGGTATATCATGGAATTTCAGCCCCGGACCTCGCCGCGAGTTGCTGACTGGCATGGCCAGGCGATCGGGATTCAACTGTTGCCCGGCCAGGGATATCGCACGAGCGAACCAATGACCGCGGCCAGCTTCGGATTGTCCTATGAGCGGCAGCGCGGCGTGCACAGCATCGCCTCCGACAAGTATCGAGACTTTGACCGCTTGCCGGGAACTTATTGCTGTATTCCGGCCGGTGTCGACATGTTCTCGGAGTCCGAATTGGGCGGCGAATATCTGGTGATACGATACGACCATAGCCTGGTGGACGACTTTTCTCCGATGGTCGATCATATCCTTCGGGGCAGCAATTATGGAATTTGGGTTATCGCGCAGGCGATCCGTTCAGCGCTTCTGATCGGCCAGGACGATGAAAACCAATTGGAGGAGCTCGCCCTGCAGGTGATGATGGCGATCCACGAAAGCCTGCCCTCCAAGGGCAGATACCTCAGCCAGGCTGAAGACCATCACCTTGTCTCCATTGGATTGGAAATCATCCAGGATAATCTGGGCAGCGAGCGTTTCAGGTTGTCGGACATCGCAACGACGCTGGGCTTGTCCCAAGTCGCCTTTCTGCGGGTTTTTCGACGGGTGACAGGTCTCTCCCCCAGCGAGTTCGTGCGTGAGTGCCGCGTCCAGCGCGCGCGCCGGTTGATCGGGGGACACCCCGCGCGATCCTTGAGCGAAATTGCCTTTGCAAGCGGCTTTTCTCACCAGTCACATATGGGCGCCGCCTTCCGACGCGTTCTCTCCATGACGCCGCTCCAGTACCGTCAGGCTATTTGACGATACTTGGTTGGTATTGGCGCTCATTAGGGCGGACAGTCATGCAACGTGCGGATCCGTGATTGCCATGGTCCATGATTTGGTGGCGTGACTCCGCACTGGCCGCTGCCGGAAATGGTTCGGCCCGATTCAAATCGCTCTCCGACATCGTCATTCCTGTTCTACCGCGCAGGTCTCGCGGCACCGGTACCCCCTTCGACCAGAGAGCTGAATCGAGCCGCCCTGAATCGAGCAATCCATGAATCTCCCCGGACACTTCCCGTTTTTCCCGCAGAGCGCTCGCAAAATTCCCGTGCGGCCGCGCCGGTTTTCCCGCAGATTTTCCCGCAGATTCCCGCAGAGCCCTCGAAAAAGCGGATTCCCGCAGCCCTTCCCGTGGCTGCGGGAATTTGGGTCGAAAATCGCTGGCGCCAAATCACCGCGGCTCTGAGGTAATGGCGCCCCCGATTCAAACCCGCCCTTCTCGCTGCCAGGACACCCCCAATCGGCACCTGAATACCGCTGCCCGCTCTTTGACATGTCCAGCACCAACCGCGCCCCTGTTGCGCCGATGACGGCAGGGCCCGGCACCCGATCCGCCACTAGGACGTGGTCGCTGGCCGAACGCCGCTCGCTTGGGATAACGCGTATTGCTACGCTTCTTGCGCCAGCCGGCGAACGGTCCTTCCACCGTGAATGTCTGAACCCGGCCAACGCCATGTTTCTTCGCTGCCAACAGGATGCCGGTCACCCATGCTCAGTCAGGCCGAACAGGCGATCCTGAACCTGGAGCAAGCGCGTGACTTGCGTGCTTCCGGCACGCCCTATCGGCAAATCGGTCGCCAGCTCGGGCTCACCTCCGGGCAACTCGGGCATATCCGTCGGACGCTCAAGCGGGAAAAAGGGTCACGCACCAGGCTGTTTTCGGCGAACCGCCAGGCAACGGACCGGGATTTGCCGGTCAGTCAGTCCGCCCTGCCGTCCGGCCTGCGGCAACGTCTCACCGCATCGGGATACCGAACGCTCGGCGACCTGGCGGACAGGCTTGCCGATCCGGACTTTCCCGGGCTGGAAACCATGCCCGGCATCGGCCCGCACCGGGCCAGACTGGTGAACAGGCTATTGGATCATTTCGGCCTGCTCCCCGGGCCGGACGACCTGCAGGCGGCGATCGAGCATATCTTTCCGGAATTCGGTGACGCGCCGCCGGGCGGGCAAGGGTCAGGGCCCGTGAAAAAACCAGCGCCATCATCTGGACGCCGCCGTGCCCGCCCCGCTATCGGCACGCGATGAGCATCATCGCCACCATCATGAATACGTCCACCGGACAGCCCATCCAGCGCATGACCTTCGGGCGCATGCCCAAGCCCTGGGCCTCGTTCAACCTCGAGAGCGGCGAGCTCGTCACCGCCGACCGCGTCCATGTCGGCAAGCCTGCGCCGGGCAAGTTCGTCGCACCGGTCGAAGTGTGGGTGACGCCCAAGAGCTGAGGGCCGGCCAATCGCCCGGGACATCGCCAACAATCTATCGCCATCACCGCCGGAATGGGGCTATCGCTGCGATGACCAAGGGCGACGCAGCCCTGAAAGGATGCCGATGCGCCGCCTGATTCTCGCCGCTGCCATGATGGCGATGCCCGCCGCCGCGCAGCAGTCCCCCGCGCCGACCACCACTGCCCAGCCCATCGCCACCGCGCCACCTGGTCCCGGTCAGCCCGCCGCGACGATCGTCGCCGAGCCGGTTGCGCTGATGATCGCCGCCTGCGACGCGGATGGCGACGCGCGCGTGACGGCCGCCGAGCTGACCGCATGCGTGGCGAAAACCTTTGCCGGCACCGAGGGGGCGGCGAGCGGATCGATCGGCTATATCGCCTATAGCGACTGGGCGCTGAAATGGCTGGGCGACCGAAATGCCCTGCCCAGCCCGTTCACGGTCGATGCCGATAATGACAACCGCATCACCCTGGCCGAGATGCAGGCGCAGTTCGCCAAGCTGTTCGCACGGTTCGATGTCGACAAGGACGGCGTGGCGACGCGCGCGGAATTGCTGACCATCAAAAGCGGGTTCCGCGATCAGGGTGGCCCGGGCGGCGAGCATGGCAAGCGCGGCGGCAAGCCACGACGGTGAGCAGGATCGGCCCGGGCCCGATTGCGGGCCGGCGATGGCGGCGGTATCGAGCCTGATGACCGCGTCGCGCTACAAGATGGTGATCTTCGATTTCGATGGAACGCTTGCGGACAGCGGCGACTGGTTCCTGTCGATCTCCGACGAACTCGCCGACCGCTTCCGCTTCCGCCGCGTGCCGCCCGAGGAAATCGAGATGCTGCGCGGCCAGTCGAGCCGTGAAGTGATCCGTTACCTGGGCGTGCCGCGGTGGCGGTTGCCGGCGATCGGGCGGTTCGTTCATGCGCGACTTGCCGAGGAGACGGACCGGATCCCGTTGTTCGAGGGCGTCAGGCCGATGATCGAGGCCCTGGTCGCCGCCGGCATCCGACTCGCTCTGGTCACCTCGAACTCGCAACATAATGCCTGCGCCATCCTCGGCCGCGAGATCACCGATCATATCGAGCATTTCGAATGCGGCGCATCGCTGTTCGGCAAGGCCCCGCGCTACCGCAAGGTATTGCGCCGCGCGAAGCTGTCGCCCGATCAGGTCTTCTCGATCGGCGACGAGACACGCGACATCTCCGCCGCGCACAAGGTCGGGATCAAGGCCGGCGCGGTGATGTGGGGCTATGCCAACCGCGCCGCGCTGGCCCGGCTTGCGCCCGAAGCGATGTTCGAAACACCTGCTGAGGTGCTGCAATTGCTGCTTGGCGAACAGCCTGCGCCCCTGCCCGTCGCCTAGATGCGCTCGATCCCCGACACTTTCGATGCCGCCACCGTCGTGGCGATCGACGCAAGGCTCGATTCGGTCGCGCGCGACGAGCGCGTATCGCTGCCGCTGGTGATCGAGAGCGGCAGCCGCGCCTGGGGCTTCGCGTCGCCCGACAGCGACTATGACTGCCGCTTCATCTATGTCCGCAGGCGACGGGATTATCTGGCGTTATGGCCGAAACGCGACGTCATCGAAACGCCGCTCGACGCCGTGCTTGATGCCAATGGCTGGGATCTTGCCAAGGCGCTGCGGCTGATGGTCAAGGGGAATGCGGTGGCGGTCGAGTGGCTGCGCTCGCCGATCGTCTATCGCGGCGACCGGGAATTTCGCGACGCGCTCGACGCCTTTGCGATCAAGCACATGCCCGCCGATGCGGTACAGAGCCATTACCTCCATCTCGGACTGCAGCAATGGGGCGTGCACGGCGCGAGAATCACCTCCGGCAAGAAGCTCTTCTATGCGCTGCGCCCCGCGGCGGCCTTGCGCTGGGGCCGGTTGCACGATCGCGCCCTGCCGCCGATGCATTTCCCGACATTGATGGCGGAGGGCGATCCGCCCGCCGATGTTGCCGCGATCACTGCCGACCTGATCGCGCGCAAGGCCGAGACCCGGGAACGCGGCGCGGCGGTCATTCCGGCCGAGATCGCGGCGTTCATCGAAACCGAATATGCACTGGCGGCGAACCCGCGGCGCGATCGCCGTACCAGCGACACGGCGAAGGTGGCCGCCGACGCCTTGTTCATGACCTTATTGGACCGATTTTCCCCCGATGACTAAACCCCGTTTCGACTTCACCATCCACGCCACCGACGGCAAGGCGCGCAGCGGCGAGATCGCGATGCGGCGCGGCACGATCCGCACGCCCGCCTTCATGCCGGTCGGTACCGCCGCGACGGTCAAGGCGGTCAAACCCGCCGATGTGCGTGCCAGCGGCGCCGACATCATTCTCGGCAACACCTATCACCTGATGCTGCGCCCCGGCGCGGAACGGATGGCGCGGCTTGGCGGTCTGCATGGCTTCATGGGTTGGGACCGGCCGATCCTGACCGATTCGGGCGGCTATCAGGTGATGAGCCTGTCCGACCTGACCACGCGGAGCGAGGATGGCGTAACCTTCAAGAGCCATCTCGACGGCACGCGCCACACGCTCAGCCCGGAACGCTCGATCGAGATCCAGCGGCTGCTCGGCTCCGACATCGTCATGGCGTTCGACGAGCTGGTCCCGACCACGTCGACCCGCGAGGTTCAGGCGGCGGCGATGGCGCGCTCGATGCGCTGGGCGAAGCGTAGCCGCGACGCCTTCGACGCCGGCGGCGAGCATGCCGAGAGCGCCGCGCTGTTCGGCATCCAGCAGGGCGCACTCGATCCGCGGCTGCGCGGCGAGAGCGCCGGCGCACTGATCGAAATCGGCTTCGACGGCTATGCGGTCGGCGGGCTGGCGGTGGGCGAAGGCCAGGAAGCGATGTTCGCCTGTCTCGATTTCGCGCCCGGCCAATTGCCCGAGGACAAGCCGCGTTACCTGATGGGCGTGGGCAAGCCCGACGACATTGTCGGCGCGGTCGAACGCGGCATCGACATGTTCGATTGCGTGCTGCCGACGCGCTCGGGCCGCACCGGCCAGGCCTTTACGCGCCAGGGGCCGATCAACATCCGCAACGCGAAGTTCAGCGAGGATATGGGACCGCTCGACCCGGCTTGCGGCTGCCCGGTATGCAAGACCTGGAGCCGGGCCTATCTTCATCACCTGGTGCGGGCGGGCGAAATCCTTGGCGCAATGCTGATGACTGAGCATAACCTGTATTTCTATCAGGCGCTGATGGGCGATTTGCGCGCAGCGATCGTTGAAGGGCGGCTGAAGAGTTTCGCCGATGGGTTCAGGGCGGATTATAACAAGAGTGCGACGTGAAGGATGATGGCGTGAGTGACGAGAGCGTACCCGAAATGAACGAGATCGAAGCGGCAGCGCATGAGGCAAAGCGCGCACGCGCCGCCGCCGATGCCAGCGTGGCGAAGCGCGATAGCAGTGGCAATTGGCCGATCGGGCCGATCAGCATCGGTATCGGTTCGGCCGCGCTGGTGGCTGCGCTGCTCTACGCGACCCGGTCGCGCAAGAAGCGCTAGGCGAGATTTAACTCTCCGTCTCCGTTCGTGCTGAGCGTGTCGAAGCATCGTTCTTTTCTTTCTGCGGTCGAGAAAGTGGAACAGCGCTTCGACAAGCCAGGGCGAACGGGTTTCTCGGGACATCGCCCCGAAAGATTACGTTAACTATCAACTGTTTCGTCGTGGGACGCGGCGAAATGGGGGGCATCCTGTTAAGCCCCTTCACGCTATGCGGGCACAGGCGGACTCAAGGGCTGAGTCGGCATGGGCCAGGGGCGCGACCGCTTGACGCTGGACTTGATCAGGAACTGGTTCCGGATGCGGCGGCTGGGCAAGCTCGGCGTCGCGGGGATCGTTGCGCTGGTCTTTGCCGGCGTGTCGGCGCAAGCGGCGCTACGCGCGATCGTCGAGCATAGCGGCCAGCCCGTCATCGCCGCGCCGCGCGCGATCGGCTATGAAGCCGAGGATCATTTCCCCGGCGCCGCCTATCTCTATGTCGCCGATGAGAATGCCGCACCGGCCAAGGGCGCGACCGGCACCGCCACATTGCCCGATCTGCCGTTGCCGCCCGAGGCTGCGTCGCTTGCCGCCGACACGTCGATCCGGCCCGCCTTGCCTTTCTCGATGCATTCCGCCAGCGCCACCGATCGCGGTCGCGCGCTGGAATGCCTGACTGCCGCGATCTATTACGAGGCCGCCTCCGAGCCCGATGCCGGGCAGCAAGCGGTCGCACAGGTGATCCTCAACCGCGTGCGCCATCCCGCCTTTCCCGCAACAGTGTGCGGCGTGATCTATCAGGGGTCGGAACGCACCACCGGATGCCAGTTCAGCTATGCCTGTGACGGCTCGATGGCGCGCATTCCCGCCAAGGCATATTGGAACCGCGCGATGCGCGTCGCGGCGCAGGCGCTGAACGGCTTCGTCTACGCCCCGGTCGGCATGGCGACGCATTACCACACTTATGCGGTGACACCGTCGTGGAACCGCAGCCTGGTAATGACCGCTGCGATCGGCGCGCATTTTTTCCATCGCTGGCAAGGCTATTGGGGCACGCCGGCGGCATTCCGGCAAGTCTATCGCGGCGGTGAACCGCTGCCCGGCCCGCATCCCCGCGCGGAAATGCCCGCCGTCACTATGGCCGCGGCGGCCGCCGTACCACCCGCACCGCGCACGGCTCCGACAGCAATTCAGCCGGCCTATGCACAAAGCGGGATGCCGACCAACGGCTACACGCCGCCTGTCGCCGCGCCGGCTTCGCTGCCGGGAGAGTCGCAGATCCTCGACCGCTGGAAGGATTCGGGCAAGCCGCTCCGCTGAAACGCGAAACGGCCCCGCCATCGCTGGCGGGGCCGGTCTGGTGCGCGGGCTTAGTAGCGGCCACCCTGACGGTCGTGCTTCTGGATCCGGATGCGCGCACTCAACCTGTCGAAACGACGGTCGAGGTCGCGGCGCTCGGCTATGGTCAGGCCGGGCCGGCTGCGGCGATACTGCGCTTCGAGATTGGCGATCTGACGGAACTCCGCCTTCAACCGGCTGGCTTCGACGCGGTTGAGCGCACCCGAACGAATGCCCTGATCGATCCGGTTGTACAGATTGGCCTGGCGCTGGTTGACGGTCTGCCACTGCGCCTGCGGATAAGGCGCCGCGCTGGCGGCGACGGGAAGCGCGGTGGCGGCAAAGCCGAGACTCGCGATCAAAATGGCAATCTTCTTCATAACCCTCACTCCTTTTACTCGGCCGGTCCGACCGGCCTGAAAGGAGTTATGAAAGCCGCCTGTCGCACGGATGTCCCGCAAAGGCGGGAAAAGTGTCGCGAACATTGTCAGTGGGCGATGGTTCGTTCAGGTTTGCCGGGACGGTGGACGCAGTGATCGCGGTTTGGGGCTCGCGATCGGACCGGCCGTCCCGGCAATAGGGTCAGTTCGATGCCAGCCGCCTGGCGAAATGAACTTCGACTGCGCGGCGTACGCTTTGCGCGATACGCTTGCGGCCATCGGGGGAATCGATGAACGCGGCGTCGTTCGGATTGGAGATATAGCCGGTCTCGAACAGGATCGACGGCATGTCGGGAGCCTTCAGCACCATCAGCGACGCCATGCGGTGGAAGTTTGCCTTGAGCGGTATCAGCGGCTGGGCTTCGCGACCAAGCAACCGGGCGAAGTTCGCCGAACTGTTCATCGTTTCGCGTTGCGTCAGGTCGATAAGGATCGACGAGATGTCAGTGGTGGTGCTGCCGAGATCCACGCCGGAGATGATGTCGGCCTTGTTCTCGCGCGCCGCGAGCCGCGCCGATTCCTTGTCCGAAGCGACCTCCGACAGCGTATAGACCGATGCGCCGCTCGCGGTTCCGGATCCAACGCTGTCGCAATGAATCGAGATGAACAGGTTCGCCTTCAACTTGCGCGCGATGCCATAGCGCTCCTGGAGGATCAGGAAACGATCGTCATCGCGAGTCAGCGCGACGCGCACCCGGCCCGAGCGCAGCAGTTCGTCACGGATCGCCTTGGCGATGCGCAGCGTCACATCCTTTTCGCGCAAGCCGCTATCGGGGGAAATCGCGCCGGGATCGACCCCGCCATGGCCGGCATCGATCACCACCAGCGGACGGCTGTCGTCATCGCCATAGACGGCCGGCAACGCGAGCGTCTTGCTCGGCCTGGGCACGGGGACCGTCACTTCATAGCGGCGCGGCGCCGGGGTCGAGCCGAAGCTGTTGAACGGCGGCAGGAAGCTCATCCGTCCTTCGGCCGCGGCACGCGCGAAACGGGCGTCGTCGACAGTGCGCAACTCAAGCGTCAGGTCACGGCCATCGCGGCCGAATACCCCTTCAGTGACGATCGCCGGGCGCGCCAGATCGAAGACGACGCGCGCGCCGTCTTCACCACGGGGCGCCTGACGGATCGAACTGACCGGGCCACCGGTGCTGGTCCGCCCGCCCGGTGTCGCGCCGCTCAGGTCGAGCGCGATGCGATTGGGCCCGGCGAGCATGAACATCGACGCATCGACGATGCGCTCGTCGAAATGCACCACGATACGGTTGCTCTTGACCTCGACGCGCTCCACCGACGCCGCCCAGCTGGGGGTGCCGGCAAGCCAGCATGCCAGAAGGGTCAGGAAGAAGGACACACGAGTGTAATGCCGCGCCGATGGTGGCGCGGTCCAGCGAAAATACATGGGCGGGGGGTCCCATTCGAAACAGTAATGACAATTGGCTGGATAATGCCCGTCCCCTTCCAACACGGTGAAGCGAGACAGTTAACAGCGCGTTCGGCATGAAATTGCCGGAAGGACGGCAGAAACGTGCCGGTTGCTGCGCGGAACGTCCGGTGCTAGATGCGAAATTGCACCGGTAAGCGCAATGTTCATGCGCCGAATCCGGTCCAACGGCCGCCCCGGCTTCCCGGGTGTGGTCTTTCCAGGTTGAAGTTCGCAATGACGCATTTCCTTTCCCGCCCGCACCGACCGGTTTCGACCGGCGGGATCGTGGGCGTGTCAGGTGCCACGGGCCATGCGCCCAGGCGTGCGCTGCGAGCAGAGGCACATTTCGACACCCCTAATCTCAACAACAGCGGCATGTCCGGGCCCGGCGGCTCTTCCGCCCGGCACGACGGCCATCACAATCGCGCGCGGCCTCACCGGCCCGGCCTGTTCCGGCCAAGCCCCGGACCGCGCGCCCGGAGAATATTCAATGACCACGCGTATGCTGATCGACGCACGCCACCGGGAAGAAACCCGTGTGGCGGTCGTCAAAGGGAACCGGATCGAAGAGTTTGATTTCGAGTCCGCCGAGCGCAAGCAGCTCAAAGGGAATATCTATCTAGCCAAGGTTACCAGGGTCGAACCGTCGCTGCAGGCGGCGTTCATCGACTATGGCGGCAATCGCCATGGCTTCCTGGCGTTCAGCGAAATCCACCCCGACTATTATCAGATCCCCAAGGAAGACCGCGAAGCCCTGCTTCGCGAAGAGGCGGAGCATGCCGCCGAGGAAGCCGCGCTGCGTGCCGAACAGGATGCGCAGGATGAGCTGCATGGCGACGATTATGACGACGAGCATGATCACGATCATGACGCCCATGACCATGACGGCGATATCGACGAAGAGACGGTAGAGCGGTTCGAGGATGACGGCGGCGTGCAGGCCGAAGTCGCCGCGGAAGAGGGCGGCCGCTCGCGCGGGCGCCGCAAGCGCGGCGCATCCGACGACGCGGTCGACGATTTGCGCGAGCGCCGCATGAATCTGCGCCGCCGCTACAAGATCCAGGACGTGATCCGCCGTCGTCAGGTACTGCTGGTGCAGGTCGTCAAGGAAGAGCGCGGCAACAAGGGTGCCGCGCTGACCACCTATTTGTCACTCGCCGGCCGTTATTGCGTGCTCATGCCCAACACGTCGCATGGCGGCGGGATCAGCCGCAAGATCAGCAATGCAGGCGACCGCAAGCGGCTGAAGTCGATCATGGCCGACATGAAGCTGCCGCCGTCGATGGGCTGCATCGTACGCACCGCCGGGTTGCAGCGCACCAAGGTCGAGATCAAGCGCGACTTCGACTATCTCGCGCGGCTGTGGGACGGGATTCGCGACACGACGTTGCAATCCTCGGCGCCGGCGCTGGTCTATGGCGACAGCGACCTGATCAAACGTGCGATCCGCGACATCTATAATCGCGAGATCGACGAAGTGATTGTCGAGGGCGAGCATGGGTATCGTCACGCCAAGGACTTCATGAAGCTGCTGATGCCGAGCCATGCGCGCAAGGTGAAGCATTATTCCGATCCCGTGCCGCTGTTCCAGCGCGCGCATGTTGAGGATCAACTCGGCGCGATGTATCATCCGGTGGTGCAGCTGAAATCGGGCGGCTATCTGGTGATCAACCCGACCGAGGCGTTGGTGTCGATCGACATTAACTCCGGCCGCTCGACGCGCGAGCATTCGATCGAGCAGACCGCGACCGCGACCAACCTGGAAGCGACGCAGGAAATCGCCCGCCAGTTGCGCCTGCGCGACATGGCCGGCCTCGTCGTCATCGACTTTATCGACATGGACAATGGCTCCAATGTCCGGAAGGTCGAGAAGGCGATGAAGGAGGCGCTGAAGAACGATCGCGCCCGAATCCAGGTCGGCCGCATCTCCAGCTTCGGCCTGATGGAAATGAGCCGTCAGCGGCTGCGTACCGGCGTGCTCGAAGCCTCGACTCGCCAGTGCCCGCATTGCGAGGGCACCGGCCTGGTACGCACCGCATCGTCGGCCGGCCTGTCGGCGCTGCGCATGATCGAGGATGAGGCCGCGCGTGGCCGGGGTTCCGAAGTCACGTTGCGCGCCAGCATGGAAGCGGCGTTCTACCTGCTCAACCGCAAGCGCGCAGAACTGGCCGAGATCGAGGATCGCTACGGCGTGAAGATCGAAGTCGCACCCGATGGCGAGCAGGAAGGGGCGCGCATGTCGGTCGAGGTCTCCGGACCGCCGCCAGCACATGCGCCGCGCTTCGACGCGCCGATCGAAGAATTCGACGAGGACGTTCCCGAGGATATCGAGGACGAAATCGATGACGTCGAGGAAGATGAAGCCGAAGAGCCGCGCAAGGCACGCGAACGCGGTGATCGCGGGAGCGACCGAAGCGAGCGTCCCGAGCGGTCGGGCGATGATGAGGGTGGTTCACGCCGCCGTCGTCGCCGTCGCGGACGTCGCGGCCGTAATCGCGTCGAGGGCGATGGCACGCCCGAGGGCGATGCCGCCGCCGAACAGGCCAATGCCGCGGCCGATGCTGAGGATGCGCTCGAAGATGCAGCCGGGGATACCGAAGCCGGCGCAGTCGATGCGACGGGTGAACAGTCTGCCGGTGACGGCGAAGGCCGCCGCCGTCGCGGGCGTCGCGGTCGTCGTGGCGGTCGTCGCACCGAGGGCGAGCGGACCAACGAGGGCGGCGAAGTAATCGCCACCGACGAGGCTTCCGTGGAGACGGAGATCGAAGCACTGGTGGCAGAGCCGGCGGCCGAGGCCGAACCGGTCGAAGCGCCGAAAAAGGGTCGCCGCCGGCCCAAGGCGCGCGAAGCGGCCGAAG
The DNA here is from genome assembly GCF_000803065.1 of Sphingomonas sp. ERG5. Classification (GTDB taxonomy): domain Bacteria; phylum Pseudomonadota; class Alphaproteobacteria; order Sphingomonadales; family Sphingomonadaceae; genus Sphingomonas. Next base: position 42,561 of record NZ_JSXI01000016.1, on the reverse strand, counting down.
CGCCGGCAGTGGTTGCTGAAGCCCCGGTCGAGGCGCCCGTCGCCGAAGCCGAAGCCGAAGCGCCGGCCAAGCCCAAGCGCGTGCGCAAGGCCAAGGCTGCTACTGCCGCTGCGGCTCCGGTCGAAACCCCCGCACCTGTGCCCGAGCCGGTGATCGAGGAGGCAGCACCCAAGGCCAAGCGTCGCGCGCCGCGCAAAAAGGCCGGCGCGGCAGCCGAGGCAGCTCAGCCAGATGAATCCGACATGCGGGCCATCCCGCTCGCTGACGGACTTGATAGTGCGGCCGCTGCCGATCCGGCGGCAGGCCCGGGCGATGCAGCCAATGATGCCGACCCGGGCGAGGCCGGCTCGCCGCGCCGCGGCTGGTGGCAGCGCACCTTCGGGGCGTAAGTCGGGATAGCCTCTCCTTCGAGGGAGGATACGACGGATAGCAGCGGCGAAGGCTTGATGCCTTCGCCGCTGTTTCCATTTCAAGGGTGCCCGCTTCACCCGTTATTCAGCGATGTCCCGCCACAGACGGCCCTTCCCCCGTTGCCAGAGCTGGAAGAAGCGTCAATATGTCAGGCATGAAGCGGATTCTCGCTGGTCTGACGGCCGCTCTTCTCCTCTGGGCACAGCCCGCCGTGGCGCAGTCGATCCTGCGCGATGCGGAAACCGAGGCAATGTTCAACGACATGTCGCGGCCGCTGATCATCGCGGCCGGGCTGAGCCCGCGCAATGTCCGCGTCGTTCTGATCAATGACGATTCGATCAATGCCTTCGTCGCGGGCGGGCAAACCGTCTATGTCCATTCCGGGCTGCTCCAGGCGGCCGACAATGCCAATCAGGTACAGGGCGTCATCGCGCACGAACTCGGCCATATCGCCGATGGCCATGTCGTGCTGCAGGACGCTGGCACGAAGCCGGCGATGGGCATTTCGATCGTCAGCATGGTACTGGGCTTGGCCGCAATCGCCGCCGGCGCGGGAGATGCCGGGATCGGCATCCTGCAAGCCGGTAAGCAAGCGGCAATGGGCAAGTTTCTGGCCTTCACCCGCATCCAGGAATCGAGCGCGGATGCGGCGGGTGCGCGTTATCTCAATGCATCGGGGATCACTGGCAAGGGTATGATCAGCTTCTTCAAGAAGCTGCAGAACCAGGAATATGCCTATGGGGTGAAGAATATCGATCCCTATGCGCAGAGCCATCCGCTGAGCGGCGCGCGCATCGCCAACCTGACGCACGATCTGGAATCCGCGCCCTCCTGGAACGCGAAGCTCGATCCGGCGCTGGAAATCCGGTTCAAGCGCGTCAAAGCAAAGCTGCTCGGCTTCGTCTCGGATCCCAAGACGACATTGAACGTCTTCCCCGATCAGGATCAGAGCGTCTACGCCCATTATGCCCGCGCCTATGCCTGGCATAAGTCGGGCTATCCCCAAAAAGCCGATGCCGAGGCCGCGGCGCTGATCAAGGCCGATCCGCACGATCCGTATTTCCTCGAGATCCAGGGCCAGATCCTGCTTGAGGCAGGCAAGCCGGTCGACGCGTTGGTGCCATTGCGTGAAGCCACGCGCCGGTCGGACAATTCGCCGTTGATCGCGACGACTTTCGGCCATGCGTTGATCGCCACCGAGAACAAGACAAACTATCCCGAAGCAGTGACAGTGCTGCGCGGCGCCATCGCGCGCGACGACCAGAATCCGTTCGCCTGGTTCCAGCTTGGCACGGTGTACGAACTGACCGGCGATCAGCCCCGCGCCTTGCTGGCCAGCGCGGAGACCGCGAGCATGCGCGGCGATTCACCGACCGCCGCTTATACGGCGCGTGGCGCGATGGCCGGGCTATCGCCCAACAGCAGCGACTGGATTCGTGCGCAAGACATCGCGATGACGGCGCAGAACGACATCGACGAGAATCCGAAGAAATTCAAACGCCGATGAGCGGCGGCGAACCAGAGAAGTAGCAGCAATGATCGATCGATTGCCCAGAAATCCGCTGGCGCTGGCCGGCGCCATCCTGCTCGCCGCGCTGGTCGGCGCGGGCGCGATGTGGGGCCTGCAGCGTATCGTGCCCAACGCATTGAGTGCAACCGACACCGCGCGCGTCGAGGCGGTGGTGCGGGACTATGTCCTTGCCCATCCCGAGCTCATCCCCGAAGCGATGGACCGGTTGCGTGATCGCGAAATGGGCAAATTGATTTCCGCCAACCGCCAGGCGATCCTCGAGCCGTTCGGCGGAGCCTGGATCGGCAATCCGAAGGGCGATGTCACGCTGGTCGAATATTATGACTATAATTGCGGCTATTGCCGCGCCAGCCTGCCGGCCATCGCCAAATTGATCGAGCGCGACCCCAAGGTGAAGATCGTATTCCGCGAATTTCCCATCCTGAGCGAAGAAAGTATCATCGCGGCGAAGCTGAGCCTCGCCGCAGCCGAACAGGGCAAGTTCAAGGTGTTTCACGACGCGCTTTATGCCGGCGGCCCACTCACCCCCCAGAGCATGGCGGCTGCCGCCAAGCAGGCCGGGCTGGATATGGCCAAGGCGGCGGCAATGACGCCCCGCGCCGAAGCGGAAATCGCTGCGAACCGCAACATCGCGCAGCAATTGGGGCTGACCGGCACGCCGAGCTGGGTGATCGGCGACAAGGTCGCTTCGTCAGCCCTGACGCTTGAAGAGCTGGAGAAAGCGGTCAAGGCGGCGCGCGAAAAGAGCTAGCCCACGCAATTGAAGCGGGACCATCGCAGTCCTACTTAAGGCCCATCCTAAAAGGGGGCCAAGTGGACACCATTCTCTCCGTCAGCGGCGTATCCAAGACCTATGGGTCGGGTACGACCGCGCTGCATTCGGTCGACCTCGACATCGCCAAGGGCGAGATCTTCGCACTGCTCGGGCCCAATGGCGCGGGCAAAACGACGCTGATCAGCATCATTTGCGGCATCGTCACGCCATCGACCGGCTCGGTCATGGTGATGGGGCATGACGCCATCCATGAATTCCGCGCCGCGCGCCGGCTCGTCGGGCTGGTGCCGCAGGAATTGTCGGTCGACATGTTCGAAACCGTGCTGGCGACGGTCAAGTTCAGCCGTCGCCTGTTCGGTCGGTCGGGCCATGATGCCTATATCGAGGAAATTCTCCGCGACCTGTCCTTGTGGGACAAGCGTGACGCCAGGATCATGGAACTGTCCGGCGGCATGAAGCGCCGCGTGCTGATCGCCAAGGCGCTGAGCCACGAGCCCGACATCCTGTTCCTCGACGAACCGACCGCCGGCGTCGACGTCTCCTTGCGCCGCGACATGTGGAAACTGATCCACCGGCTGCGCGACAAGGGCACGACGATCATTCTCACCACCCATTATATCGAAGAGGCCGAAGAAATGGCCGACCGGGTGGGCGTGATCGACAAGGGCAGATTGATTCTCGTCGAGCGCAAGACCGAACTGATGAAGCGACTGGGCAAGCGTCAGATGCTGATCGCGCTCCAGGAACCGATGACCGTGATCCCGCCCGAGCTGGAGGAGTGGCATCTCGAGCTGGAGGATGACGGCAAGAAACTCCTCTATATCTTCGACGCGACCAGCGAGCGCACCGGAATCCCGTCGCTGCTGCGCAAGCTTGCCGAGATCGGCATCGGCTTCAAGGATCTGGAGACGAGCAAATCGTCGCTGGAGGATATTTTCGTCGATCTTGTTGCCCAGGGTCAGACTCAGACGGGGGTGGCAGCATGAGCGGACACAGTTTCAACGCGCATGGCGTCTGGGCGATCTATCGCTTCGAAATGGCGCGCGCGCTGCGCACTTTGTGGCAGAGCCTGGTCACGCCGGTCATCACCACCTCGCTGTATTTCGTCGTGTTCGGCGGCGCGATCGGCAGCCGCATGCAGACGGTCGACGGCGTCGGCTATGGCAGCTTCATCGTGCCGGGGCTGATCATGATGTCGCTGCTGACGCAAAGCATCTCCAACGCGTCGATCGGCATCTACTTCCCCAAATTCACCGGGACGATCTATGAACTGCTTTCCGCCCCGGTGTCGGCGATGGAAATGGTGCTGGGTTATGTCGGCGCCGCGACCACCAAGTCGGTGATCCTCGGGCTGATCATCCTGATCACCGCGATGCTGTTCGTACCGCTGCCGATCGCGCATCCGTTCGCGATGCTGGCGTTCCTGGTGCTGACCAGCGTGACGTTCAGCCTGTTCGGCTTCATCATCGGGGTATGGGCCAAGGGCTTCGAGCAATTGAACTTCGTGCCCGCATTGCTGATCACGCCGCTGACCTTCCTGGGTGGCGCATTCTATTCGATCAGCATGCTGCCTCAGCCCTGGCAGACGATCAGCCTGTTCAATCCAGTGGTCTATCTGGTCAGCGGGTTCCGCTGGAGCTTCTTCGATAAGGGCGATGTCAGCGTCGGCATCAGCCTTGGCGTCACGGCGTTGTTCATGATCCTGTGCCTCAGCGTGATCGCGTGGATCTTCAAGACGGGATACCGGCTGAAGAGCTGATTCAGATCCTCCCCGATGGGGGAGGATCTATTTGATCACCGGCAACACGATCTTCGAGCCCGAGCACACGCTTTGCGTGGCCTTGACGAAATCGCCCGGCTTCGCCCGCGCGATATTGGGCACGAAGCTCTGCGGATTGCGATCGATGACGGGGAACCAGCTCGACTGGATCTGCACCATCAGCCGGTGCCCCTTGAGGAAGACATGGTCGTGATCCTTGAGCGGCACGTCCCATGCCGTCACCTTGCCCGGCACGAGTGGCTGCGGATCGGTGCCGCTCGCCAGGAACTTGCCGCGCCGCACCTCCATCGCGATCGGGAACTGATAGCCACCCAGTTGCTGCGGATAGGCACCGAGCGGCGCGCCATAGTTGAACGGCGCAAAATCGTCGGGCAGCACATCGATCAGCTTGACGACAAAGTCACTGTCAGTGCCGGTGGTCGCGGCCATCAACTGCGCGACGATCGTGCCGGTGACGGTCAGGTTTTCGGAGAGCGGCGCACTGACATAGCTCAGCACATCGGGACGATGATCGACGAAGCGCTGATCCTCCGCCTCCCACCAGCGCCATTCGGGGCGCGGATAAGTCTTCGAGATCGGCCGTGGGCGAAACGGCACCGGATTGGCCGGATCCGACAGATAGTCGCGGCATGCTTCCCCGGCGGCGGGCGCGGTGAAGGATAGCGACCCGTCGGCGTGGAAGTAGAGATCGGTCGCCCTGGCTTCCACGGGCGGCCAGCTCTTATATTGTTTCCAGGCGTTCGATCCTGACTGAAAGCTCTTCACCTCGAAATCGGGCCGCGGTCCTTTGCCATGGAGCCAATAGGCGAAGAACGGCGCCTGAATCGTGTCGCGAAAATCCTTGCCGCTGTCGCCGCCAAGCGGCACGCGGCCGATCATCGACGTATTGCCCTGCCATCCGCCATGCGCCCAGGGGCCGGCGACCATCTGGCTGAGATGATCGGGATCGTTCTTCTTCTGCCGGGCATAGATCTGCCAGGAACCCCATGGATCCTCCTGATCCCAATAGCCCGCGACATTGAGCGTTGGCACGACGGTCTTGCCGAGTGAATCGGTCCAGCGTTGGTCGGTGTAAAAGCTGTCGTGATTGGGATGATCGAGGAGCGCGGTGAACATCGGCGAGCGGCCCTTGAACTGCGCTTTGTCGATACCCTCGGCGGTGCCCATGCGCAGGAACCAGTCATAGGTGTCGAGCGTGTCGTATTCCGGCCCGACATCATTGGTCTTGCTCAACTGCAGCGAAGAGACCCAGTCGGTCGCATAGCTCAGGCGAAGCGCACCATTGCGGTGCAGATCGTCATTCTGCCAATAATCGATCCATGCGGCCTGCGGCGAAACCGCCTTCAGCGCAGGATGTGGCTTGGCCAGCGCGACTGCGGCGGCGAAGCCGGGATAGGACACGCCCCACATCCCGACCTTGCCGTTGTTCGGCTTGGCATTCTTCACCAGCCAGTCGACCGTATCATAGGCATCCGTCGCTTCGTCGACCGCTTTCGCGCCCTTCCTGATCGCGGTGGAGAGCGTGAACACGCCGTCCGATTTGAAGCGTCCGCGCATCGACTGAAAGACGAAGATATAGCCATCCTGCGCCAACGCGCTGAAGCGGTCCGGCATCGCGGGTGGCACGGTGTCCGGGACGCCATAGGGCGTGCGCTGCAGCAGGATCGGCAACGGCCCCTTCGCGTCGCGCGGGCGCCAGATCACGGTCTGCAGCTTCGCCCCGTCGCGCATCGGTATCATCACCTCTTCAAAGGTGAAAGGCGACTGCGCAGCGGGCGCGGCAGCCGGGGCCGCCTGCGGTCGGGCAATGGCAAGCGGCGCGGCACTGGCGACCGATACCGCCGCGAGAGAAAGGAAGCCGCGAATCCGCATATTCATCACCCCTGATGTGAGACGATGACTAAAGGCGCGCGGCGATTCCCTGTCAATCGAGCGGATTGAGCGCCGCCTCAGAGGCGGTGTTCGCCCTTCACCCAGCGCACCGTGCCCGAGCTGGCGCGCATCACCACGCTTTCGGTGGTCATCTTGCCGGCCTTGCGCTTGACCCCGGCGAGCAATGATCCGTCGGTCACGCCGGTCGCGGCGAAGATGCAATCGCCCCGGGCCAGTTCAGTCAGGTCATATTGCTTGTCGAGGTCGGTCACGCCCCATTTGCGTGCCCGCGCGCGTTCGTCATCGTTGCGGAAGATCAGCCGGCCCTTGAACTGACCGCCGACGCAGCGCAGCGCAGCGGCCGCCAGCACGCCCTCCGGCGCGCCGCCCGATCCCATATAGATGTCGATCGTCGTGTCCGGATTGGTCGTCGCGATCACGCCCGCAACGTCGCCATCACCGATCAGCATGATACCAACACCGAGCGCACGCAATTCGGCGATCAGCTTCTCATGACGCGGGCGGTCGAGCACGCAGGCGATGATCTGCGATGGCGCCACGCCCTTGGCGGCGGCAAGCGCAGTCACGTTCTCGGTCGGCGATTTGTCGAGATCGATCAGGCCGTCGGGATAGCCCGGGCCGATCGCGATCTTTTCCATATAGACGTCGGGCGCGTTGAGCAGCCCGCCCTGCTCCGCGATCGCCAGCACGGCGAGGCTGTTCGGACCGGCCGTCGCGCAAATCGTGGTGCCTTCGAGCGGATCGAGCGCGATGTCGATCTTTGGCCCCTTGCCGATCGCCGATCCGACTTTCTCGCCGATATAGAGCATCGGCGCCTCGTCACGCTCACCTTCACCGATCACGACGGTGCCATCCATGTACAATTCGTTGAGCGCGGCGCGCATCGCCTCGACCGCCGCGGCATCGGCCGCCTTCTCATCGCCCCGGCCGACCAGCGTCGATGCGGCAATGGCCGCAGCCTCGGTCACGCGGACCATTTCGAGCACGAGAACGCGGTCGAGGACCTTGCTGGCGGTGGTGTTCATGGGAATCCTCTTCTGATCTTTGTCGGCGCGGATAGGCGGCGCACGTTGCATTGTCGAGACTGGCCCAATCTCGAACGTCGGCCTTAGCGTCGTCCGGCGGCTTTTGGGTGTGTGCCCTTGGGCGGTACGATTTCGAACAGATAAGGCCATTCCTTGCCGGTCACGAACAGACGGCGGCGCGCTTTGTCCCAGGCAATGCCATTGGCGACCTGATTCTCCCCGAAGACGCCGGCGCGCGCATGCAGCGCGGACAGGTCGATCCAGCCGATCACATGGCCGCTCTTCGGATCGATCCGCACGATGCGGTCAGTGAGCCAGACATTGGCGAGGATCTCACCATCGACATATTCGAGCTCGTTGAGCTGCTCGATCGGCAGGCCATTCGCGGTGACGCGGAGCGTGCGGCGCTGGCGGAAATTGCGCGGATCGAGAAAGCGCAGGGTCGATGTGCCGTCGGACATGATCAGGCTGGTGCCATCCGACGTCAGCGCCCATCCCTCACCTGGATAGCGGAAGCTGCCGACCTTCCTGAAGCCGTTGATCGACCAGCGGAAGCCGATGCCGTTCTTCCAGGTCAGGCTGATGATCTGGCCGCCCCATGGGGCGATGCCTTCGCCGAACAGCGGCGGTTCCACCGCGACGCTCGACTCGACCTTGCCGCTGTCGAGCACGACCTTGCGGATGCCCGAACGGCCGACTTCGCCGGTGCTCTCATAGAGCATGCCGTCGAGATAGAAGAGGCCCTCGGTATAGGCGCGCGGGTCGTGCGGATAAGTCCGCACGACCTTTGCCGCCTCGACCGGCGCCTGCTGCGCCACGGCAGGGCCGGATGCGAGCAACGCCGCGGCGAGAAGAAGCCGGCGCCTCACGCTGCGGGCACCGTATCGCGAACCCAGGAATTGCCGCGCTGATGCGCGACAATCAGCGTCATGGCATCGACCTTCCATCCATCAGACGTGCGGAAAAGATGATGGCGATAGGTACCCCAAACCTCCCATAACGGGTCGCCATTACCCTCCATTCGGTTCCACGCATAACCGGCGGATTCCACCTCAGCCACGTCGCCGGCAAGCGTCACCTGATGATTGGTGCGCATATGGAAGCTGGTCTTGGCCGCAGTCAAATTCGTCGCCCAGGCCTGGACCAGCGCATCGCTCGGAATATCGGCAGCGGGCTGGCCCGACAGCGTGCTGAAATCGGCGGTCAGCCGATCAGCGAAATGGGATCGCACCACGGCCCAGTCCTTTCCATCCACCGCCCGGTCGATCGCATCGACGACGCGGATGATCTCGGCGATGGTCTGGCTGTCGGAGGCATGGCTGTCAGGCATGATCTTTCCTCAGTCGCGCAGCAACTCGTTGATGCTGGTTTTGGAGCGCGTCTGAGCATCGACGCGCTTGACGATCACCGCACAATACAGGCTGGGCTTGCCGTCGCCACCGCCGGTCGATCCCGGCACGACGACCGCATAGGGCGGCACTTCGCCGCGGAACACTTCGCCGGTCGCGCGGTCGATGATCTTGGTCGAGGCGCCCAGATAGACGCCCATCGACAGCACCGCGCCTTCACCGACGCGCACACCCTCGGCGACTTCGGCACGGGCACCGACAAAGGCACCGTCGCCGATGATCACCGGATCGGCCTGGAGCGGTTCGAGCACGCCACCGATACCAGCACCGCCGGAGAGGTGCACGCCCTTGCCGATCTGCGCGCAGCTGCCAACCGTCGCCCAGGCGTCGATCATCGACCCTTCGCCGACATAGGCGCCGATATTGACGAAGCTCGGCATCAGGATCGCTCCCTTGGCGATGAACGCGCCACGCCGCGCGACTGCACCGGGCACCACGCGAATACCGGCGGCGCGGAATTCCGCCTCGCCCCAGCCGGCGAATTTGGAAGGGACTTTGTCGAACGCGGGCGCGCCGGCCGATCCGCCGTCGATCAGCACATTGTCGTTGAGCCGGAACGAGAGCAGCACGGCTTTCTTGAGCCATTGATTGACTCGCCAGCCGCCCGCCCCGTCCGGTTCGGCAACGCGCGCCGCGCCCGAATCGAGCAACGCCAGCGCATCATCGACGCTTTTGCGCACCGCGCCGACCGTGGTGAAGCCGAGATTATCGCGGTCGTCCCAAGCGGATTCGATCACGGATTGCAGATGGTCGGTCATTGCGCCTCCAGAACGGCTTGCAGCCAGTGCGTGATGTCATGGGTGGTGAAGTCGATATAACTGCGATCGCGGTCGACCGCCTGTTCCGAGCCGTTATCGACCCAGACCGTGGTCATGCCGATCGCCTTGGCCGGGGCAAGGTTGCGCGCCATATCCTCGACGAACAACGCGGTATGCGGATCGAGATCGAACGCCGCGCAAAGCCCGGCATAGGCCGATTCCTGCGGCTTGGGGGCGAGATCCATCGCGTGGATATCGTGGATCGCCTCGAACGTTTCGCCCAGCCCGAGCCGGCCGAGCACCTTGGTCGCATAGGGCGTGTCGGCATTGGTGAAGACCAGCTTGCGTCCCGGCAGCTTGGCGATCGCGGCGGCGAGCGGCGCATTCTCCTCCAGCACGTCCATCTCGATATCATGGACGAAATCGAGGAATTCGTGCGGATCGACGCCGTGTTCGGCCATCATCCCGGCCAGTGTGGTGCCGTGGCCGTGGAAATAGCCCTTCTGGATACGCCGTGCCTCGACCAGGTCGACGCCGAGGCGCCGCGAAATATAGGCGCCCATCTTCTCGTCGATCTGGTCGAACAGCTTCGCGCTCGCCGGATAGAGCGTGTTGTCGAGATCGAAGATCCAGGTGCGGATATGGGAAAGGCGCGGGTCCATAGGGGCGAGGCTCTAGGCCGGGGGTGCGGATCGGGCAAGGCGGCGTGCCATAAGTTCGGCAAGTGATGACATGCCCGTTCCCGTGTCATGGTTGAATCGCCGCCAGCGACAGGACCAGGGGGCAGTAATGTGGGTGTCGGCGGGAGATATGTTACACCAGACGTGTAACATATCTCATGTAGGGCAGCTTCGGTGAGATGAGATAAATATTATTATCTATCAGATACTTATGTATTTAATCCTTGAGACAAACTCTGCCGTCATCCCCGCGAAGGCGGGGATCCCGCTGCCTTGCCCCATCCTCAGAAAAAAAGCGGGATTCCCGCTTTCGCGGGAATGACGGGAGTGGTCCAACCGAATGTTATCCCACTCCCGATCCCTTTCCGTACCGAATGCACTCTGCTCGGCACGAAGCGCTCGGATCAAATGCGCCGCGCCCGATACCCGCAAACAAGTTCGGCGCGACGAAGATTTTCTAATCTGGCGAAGCCCCGTGCCCCTCCCCATCTTCCAGCCATGACAGCCTATTCCTTGCTCGATCTCGTTCCTGTCGTCGAAGGCGGCAGCGTGTCCCAGTCGCTCGCCAATGCCGCCGATCTCGCCAGGCATGTCGAGGCGTTGGGGTTCAGCCGCTACTGGACCGCGGAGCATCACGGCATGACAGGCATCGCCAGCGCCGCGACCTCGATCGTCATCGCGCATGTCGCCGCCGCGACCAGTACGATCCGCGTCGGCGCGGGCGGGATCATGCTGCCCAACCATTCGCCGCTGGTGATTGCCGAGCAGTTCGGGACGCTCGATGCCCTGTTCCCGGGCCGGATCGACCTGGGGCTGGGCCGCGCACCGGGGTCGGACCAGAAGGTTGCGCGCGCCATGCGCCGGACGCTGGAAAGCGACGCCAACGCTTTCCCGCAGGACGTGCTCGAACTGCAAAGCTATTTCGCCGATGACGGACAGACCGGGATCAGCGCGACGCCCGGCGCCGGGGCGGACATCAAATTATGGATCCTGGGATCGAGCCTGTTCGGCGCACAACTCGCCGCCGCGCTTGGCCTGCCCTATGCTTTTGCTTCACATTTCGCGCCCGATGCGCTCGATGGGGCGCTGGCGATCTATCGTCGCGACTTCCGCCCTTCGGCGGCGCTGTCGAAGCCCTATGTGATGGCGGGATTCAATGTCTTTGCCGCCGACACCGACGATGAGGCCGAACTGCTGGCGAGTTCGCAGCAGCAGGCGTTCGTTGCGCTACGCACCGGCAATCCAGGCAAGATGAAACCCCCGGTCGCGAATTATCGCCAGTCGCTGGGTCCGCAGGGTGCCAGCATTCTCGACCATGTGCTGCAATGCTCGGCGGTCGGCAGCCCCGCCACGGTGGCGCGCGGCATTGCCGCATTCGTCGAGCGCACTGGCGTGAACGAGATCATGGTGGCGAGCTCGATCTACGACCATGAAGCCCGCAAACACAGCCTTGAGATTACCGCGGATGTAATGCGAGAGTTGGTCACGACGGCATAAGGACCGCCGCACCCCGCAGGAGGGAATGCATGCCCGACTTCATGTTGCTGATGCACAACGACACTGTGCGCGAGCCATCGTCCGATATGTGGGACAGCTATTTCACCAGCCTGCGGCAACGCGGCGGCTTTTCCGGCGGAAGCTCGATCGGCAGCGGTGAGACGGTCCGCAAGGATGGGCCGGCGGGTCCGGTTGCCGACCATCTCGTCGGCTATATCCGCATCGAAGCCAACGACCTTGCCGATGCGAAAAGCCGTGTCGCCGGCAATCCGGTCTATGAGTGCGGCGGCACGGTCGAGGTCAGATCGCTACCGCGCGGCGAGGATTAGGTGGCTGCAGGGCCTGGCCGCTGAAGTGAAAACCGGGTCGCCGTCGGCAATGCGGAACAAACCGGCAACGTGAAACTATGAACTGGCGACGCCATATCGGGCTCCCGCGAATGATGGAGCGCCGCCCTATGACACCAGCAGAACTGACGCATGAATTCGATCGCCAGATCACGGTACTGATCGAAAGGAATTATCTGCAGCACAGCGGCGCGGATGAAGCCGTATTCCGCGCACTGCTGGCACCATTGGGCGAAAAGGCCATGACGCTTCAGGTTGGCGCCAGCGACGTGGAGATCGGGAAACTGCCGTTCGTCATTGCCGTCAAAAGCGAGCTGGTTGCGGCCGACATACAGATGGCCGCCGTCAGCAAAGATGGCCGGCACGGGGTTTCAAAACTGTTTCCGCGCTCGGCAGCCGATTTCCACACCACAGCCGACACCGTCCTGCCGCACAACCCGGCCTATTTGATCGTCGACATCGATCGCGGGCAGCAGAACAGGAACCTGCCGCCGAACGAAGCGCTCATCCTGATCAAGGACCAGGCCAGGCTAGCGCTGACGATCGAAGAAGGCATTGCGATCGCTACACAATTCCCCGACTTTCTCAGGAAGAATAATTGCTACTCGCTTCTGGCGTCGCGCCACGCGGGCGATCAGCGCGTTCCTGCGATATGGATTAACGCCGCTCGCCAGCCGAACCTTGGTTGGTGCTGGGATGGCAACCCTCACACTTGGCTGGGTTCGGCCTCATGTGCGAGCCGGATCGGCTAGCCTGCTTCAGTTCGCGGCGGGCAACCGCAACCGCACCAGCAGCCCGCCCAGATCCTCGCTCTCCTCGAGGCTGACGGTACCTTCGTAAATCTCCGCCACGTCGCGGACGATCGCCATGCCCAGGCCGGTGCCCGGCTTGCCCGAATCGAGCCGCACGCCGCGGTCGAAGATGCGCACGCGTTGTTCCTCCGGGATGCCCATGCCGTCATCCTCGATGAGGAATTCAACAAAGCCCGAATGCTGACCGACCGTCACGAACACGCTGCCGCCGCCATATTTCGCGGCATTCTCGATCAGATTACCAAGCATCTCGTCGAGATCCTGCCGTTCGACATGGACCTGCAGCGTCTTGGGTCCCGCAATGTCGATACGAACATGGCGGTAGAGCCGCGCGACGGCGCGCTCGACCGATTCGAGGCTCGGCCACACATCGGCGCGGCTATGCGCCGATCCGCGGCGGCCGACCGCGCGGGCGCGGGCGAGATGGTGGTCGACCTGGCGGCGCATCGTCCGCGCCTCTCGCACCACCGTTTCGCCGAGATCATCGGCCTGAGCGGTGGCCGCGTTCATGATCACGGTCAGCGGCGTCTTCAATGCATGGGCGAGGTTGCCGGCGTGGCGCCGCGCCTCCTCCGCCTGGCGTTCGTTATGCGCGATCAGGCCGTTCAGTTCCTCGACCATCGGCGCGACTTCGATCGGCATGGCGCGTTCGATCTGCCGCGACTTGCCGGCACGCATGCGGGCAATCTCCTCACGCACTTTCCGCAGCGGCCACAGGCCGTAAAAGGTCTGCAGCGCGGCCATGATGATCAGGCCGAGGCCAAGCAGCACGAAACTGCGCACCAATGTCCGGCGCAGCGCGTTGATCTGCGCATCAAGCCCTTCACGCGTTTGCGCGACCTGGAAGCGCCAGCGCAGCGGCGATCCCGGGAGTTTCACATCGCGTTCGAGAATACGCAGTTTCTCGGCATTGAACTGGACGCTGTCGTAACTGTGAATGCCGAGATCGGTATGCTGCGACCCGAACGACAGGCGCCGGTCCCACAGCGAGCGCGAGGGAAAATCCTCACGCCCCTTGGTGCTGACTTGCCAGTACAGGCCCGAATAGGGTTCGAGGAAGCGCTGGTCGGCAGGCTCGCGATTGAACACGACCTCGCCGTCCGGGCCGATCTCAGCCGAGACGATCAACGCGGTCAGGACATATTCGAGCTGATCGTCGAAATTGCGTGTGATCGCCGATGACAGCACCCGGTCGAGCGCAAAGCCGCCGCCGGTCAGCAGCAGCAGGATCCACGCCGCCGCGATCAGGATCATCCGGCGGCTGAGCGAACCCGTCGTACGGACATAGCCACGGCCAAGCGGCGCGTCGGCATCGGCCGTATCAGGTACCGCGACCTCATTTCCGTCCGCCCTGAGCTTGTCGACGGGCTGCTCTTCCTGTTCCACGGTCAGAAGGAAGAAGAACGGTGCTTCGACAGGCTCAGCACGAACGAGGAGAGGACAATCCGAAAATTACGCATCGGGATCTTCGAGGCTGTAGCCCAGGCCGCGGATCGTGGTGATCACATCCTGGCCGAGCTTTTTGCGGATGCGCGTCACGAACACTTCGATGGTGTTCGAATCGCGGTCGAAATCCTGATCGTAGATATGTTCGATCAACTCGGTGCGGCTGACCACCTTGCCCTTGTGATGGAGCAGATAGCTGAGCAATTTATATTCCTGCGCGGTGAGCTTGACCGGTTCGCCGGCGAGCGTGACTTTGCCCGAGCGCGTGTCGAGCCGGACATCGCCCGCGGTCAGTTCCGACGAGGCATTGCCCGAGGCACGGCGAATCAGCGCGCGCAGCCGGGCAATCAGTTCCTCGGACTGGAACGGCTTGGCGACATAATCATCGGCGCCGGCATCGAGACCCGCGACCTTGTCCGACCAGCTGTCGCGCGCGGTCAGCACCAGCACCGGCGCGGTGCGGCCTTCCTTGCGCCAGCGATCCAGGACGGTCAGCCCGTCAATTTCGGGCAGGCCGAGATCGAGCACGATCGCATCGTAATTCTCGGTCGAGCCCATGAAATGACCTTCTTCGCCATCAGTGGCGAGGTCGATCGCATAGCCCGCGCCTTCCAGCGTGTTCTTCAGTTGCTGACCGAGATTGGGTTCGTCTTCGACGATCAGGACGCGCATTCTTGTTCCCCTCTAGCCACGATCGGGCGAATTCAGTTACCGGTGCGGCCGATGATCTGGCCCGACCGGCCATCAACCTCGACCCAGATGACATTTCCATCGCGCAGGAATTTGAGCGTGTAAATGCCACTCATCGAATCGAGTTCGACGCCGAGATATTGCGCACCGCGCATTTGCGGCACGACACGGCGTTCAATCTCATGAAGCGGCAGCAATCGGCCCTTTTTGAGCTGATCGAACGCTTCGACCTGATCGCCCCGACGCTGGTCGGGCGCAGGTTCGGCCAGAGCCGGTCCAGTGGCGGCAAGGAGGCAGATTGTGACAGGCAGCAACATCTTCATGTGCGTCGCATAGCCGGGCCGGCTTGAACAGCCTGTGAATGTGTCGGTCAGGCAAGCGTAACTTGCCGTGTCCGCATCCGCCGCCTAACGGACCGCCATGGCAGCCCCAATCCTCGCATTTGAAAATCTCGGCATCATCCAGGGATCGGGGTGGCTGTTCCGCGGCCTCGACATCCATATCCAGCCGCGGGACCGGCTTGCGCTGATCGGGCGCAACGGTGCGGGCAAGACGACTTTGCTCAAGCTGATCGCCGGTGCGGTCGATGCGGACGAAGGACGGCGGACGATCCAGCCCGGCACGCGCGTGGTGCTGCTCGAACAGGAACCCGACCTGCGCAAGCATGCCACCCTGCTCGATTATGTGCTTCACGGCGATGATGCGCCGCTGCCGCACGAAGCGGATGCGATCGCCGATCAACTCGGCATCGACCTGTCGCGTGAGGCGGCAAGCGCGAGCGGCGGCGAGCGGCGACGCGCGGCGATCGTGCGGGCGCTGGCGCTGGAGCCCGACGTACTGCTGCTCGACGAGCCGACCAACCATCTCGACATCGCGGCGATCGACTGGCTGGAGGACTGGCTCGGCCGGTTCCGCGGCGCGTTCATCGCGATCAGCCATGATCGTACGTTCCTCACCCGCCTGACCAAGCAGACCCTGTGGCTCGATCGCGGGACGATTCGCCGCGCGGAAATCGGCTTTGGCGGGTTCGAGGCATGGACCGAACAAGTCTATGCCGACGAAGCGCGCAATGCCGAACGGCTCGACGCGAAACTCAAGCTGGAGGAGCATTGGCTGCTGCGCGGCGTCACCGGGCGGCGCAAGCGCAACCAGGGCCGGTTGACCAAATTGCTCGAGATGCGCGAGACGCGCGCGGCGATGATGGGGCCGCCGGGCACCGCGAACCTGTCGATCGGCAGCGACGACGCGCGCACCAAGATGGTGATCGACGTGAAGGGCGTGTCGAAATCCTTCGGAGATCGACCGATCATCAAGGACCTGACTCTGCGCATCATGCGCGGCGACCGCATCGGTATCGTCGGTGCCAACGGCGCGGGCAAGACCACGTTGCTCAAGCTGCTGACTGGCGAACTCGCACCCGATTCGGGACATATCCGCCTCGCCAAGACGCTCGATCGAATCGTGATCGACCAGCAACGCAGCCTGATGGCGCCGGAGAAGACGGTGCGCGAAGTGCTCGCGGACGGCGGCGACTGGATCGAGGTCCAGGGCATCAAGAAGCACATCATCGGCTATCTGAAGGAATTCCTGTTCGAACCCGGGCTGGTCGATGCGCAGGTCGGCACCCTGTCGGGCGGCGAACGATCACGCCTGTTGCTGGCGCGCGAATTCGCCCGGCCATCGAACCTGCTGGTGCTCGACGAGCCGACCAACGATCTCGACCTCGAAACGCTCGACCTGCTGCAGGAAGTGATCGGCGATTATGACGGTACCGTGCTGATCGTCAGCCATGACCGCGATTTTCTCGACCGCACGGTGACGATCACCCTCGGGCTCGACGGATCGGGCACAGTCGATGTTGTAGCGGGCGGTTATGAGGATTGGGAAAAGCGCCGCCGGCTGAAAGTCAGCGGCGGCAAACGGCCCAATCCGCGCAAGGTGGAGCCAACCGCGCCGGCCGCGCCGCGCGTGAAATTGAGCTACAAGGACCAGCGCGATTACGATCTGCTGCCCAAGCGGATCGAAGAAATCGAGGCGGCGATCAAACGTGACGAGGCATTGCTCGCCGATCCGGCGCTCTATTCGCGCGATTTCGCCAAGTTCGAACGGCTGACCAAGGCGATCGAGGCGGCGCGCGAGGAAAAGGATGCGGCGGAAATGCGCTGGCTGGAACTCGCCGAACAGGTCGAGGCGTTGACCTAGAGTTTGATCCAGCTGCGCTGAAGCGCGGAGCAGCCCAAGGTTCCGGCGATGCAACGCATCGTTGGAATGGCTGTGGAGGGCGGTGCCGTCTTGCTGAATCAAACTCTAGGCCGCCAGCTCCAGCGTCACGCGTGTTCCGGTGCGGTCGCTGTCCGTGGTGATCGTCCCCCCCGCCTGACGTGCGAACGCTTCGATCAGACGGCTGCCCAGACCATGATCGGGACCGGGGGCAACGGGTTTCCGGGGCAAGCCGACGCCGTCATCGGTCACCGTGACGGTCCATCCACCGCCGGTGCGGTTGTAGAAGACGACGCTGATGCTGCCGATATCCCGGCCGGGAAAGGCATGCTTGGCGGCGTTGGTGACCAGTTCGTTGATGACCAGCCCGATCGACACGGCGCGGTCGCGCGGCACCGATGCCTGGTCGGTGTCGCAGGCAAGGGTGATGCCGCCGCGCAGGAACAGGGCCTCGGACAAGGCCGCGCACAGATCGGGCAGATATTCCTGCATCTCGACCATGCCGGGCTGTTCGCTGCCGCGATAGAGGTGGCGGTGCGCACGCGCGATGCTGTCGATGCGCATTTGCGCGACGCCCAGCGCCTCGGCCGTCGCCGGATCGGTCGCGCGGCGCTTCTGCATGTCGAGCAGCCCGGCGACGATCGCGAAATTATTCTTCATGCGATGGTCGAATTCAGCCAGGAACAGGTCGCGATCGGCAATCTCCCGGTCGCGCTCGCGCGTTGCGCGATACGCCGCGCGGCGGAACAGCTCGGCAAGTCCGATGGTGATGAGGGCGGTGACCACCACCACACCGACCGACAGCGCCCCGGCAGAATCGACAAAGCGGAACGAGTTTGGGATCGGATAGAGATAATACCAGATGTACAGGATCATCACCGTGGCGGCGACGATTCCGGCAAAGGCGCGCGCGAACAGTGTCGCGAGCATGATCGCGGGGTAGATCAATGCGAAAGGCGCGGCGCCACCCGCAACGATGTCGAAGCCGATGCGCAGAAGACGCGTCGCGCCCGACGCGACCAGTCCGACAATGACTTGAGTCACCCAGACCGGAATGGTTGGCGAGAGTCGATCGCACAGGTCGAGTTCGCCGATACGGGCCATTCAGCAAGACAGCAGCGGCTGGCGGGTCAAGTCAAGCTACGTTTAGCGTAACCTGGTCCAAATCTGCTATAATCTCAGCGACCTGCCATGCTTTCCGGCCAGATCGACGATGTAATGCCAGGCCACACGACCCGACCGGCTGCCACGCCGGGTCGCCCAACCGACCGCCTCGACCGGATCGAAGGGCAAGTCATGGGTGTCGGTATAGCCCTTCACGATGGCGAGATACCCTTCCTGATCGACGACATGGAAACCGAGGCTCAGGCCGAAGCGATCGGCCAGCGCGAGATTGTCGTCGACCGCATCGCGCGGGTTGATCGCGCTTTCCTGCTCGGCAATGTCGCGCGGCACCAGATGGCGGCGGTTCGACGTCACCAGCAGCCGCGCATTTGTGGGCCGCGCCTCCGCCCCGCCCTCCAGCATCGAGCGCAGCGCGCGGGCGTCGCTGGCGGCATTGAAGCCAAGATCGTCGATGAACAGCGCAAAGGCGCGCGGGATGGTGGCAATCGCGGCGAAGAGCGTCGCGAGTGTGTCGAGTTGCGTGGTGACGACTTCGATCAAGGCGATCGCCTTGCCCTCTGCCTGCAACGCGGCGACGCTGCTCTTGACCAGCGCCGACTTGCCCGTGCCACGCGCGCCCCATAGCAGCACGTCATGCGCGGCATGCCCCTGCGCCAGGCGATCAAGATTCGCGACAAGCGTCGCCTTTTGCGCATCGATGCCGTGCAGATCGCCGAGCGGCAGCGCGGCGAAATCGCGCGCGGCGGCCAGCGCGGCGCCACGCCAGATATAGGCCGGATGCGCCAGCGGGTCGGCAGGCACCGGCGGCGGCGGGGCGATGCGGTCGAGTGCGGCGGCGATACGGTCGAGCGGGTCGGTCATCCGCTTCCCTTAGTCCGCCCGGGCGACGCGGATCAAATGGTCTTGAGTAATGCGGCAGCGGCCTCGCGATCGGTAAAGGTCGGATCGCTCAATGCCGCGTCGACCTGCGCCCGGGCATCGGCGCCACGGCCAAGATCGGCATAGGCCTGTCCCAGATGCCAGCGCAACATGGCATGTTCGGGTGCGATCGCGACCGCCTTTTCGAGCAGTTGCACCGCCGCGCCATTGTTGCCGCCTTGATACAGCGCCCAGCCATAGGCATCGGTGGTCGCCGGGTTGAGCGGCGCCAGACGATAGGCCGCCTTGGCATAGGACAAGCCGGTCACGTCATCGCCATCGCCGATATAGGCATAGGACAGTTCGGTCAGCAGCGCGGCATCGCGGTTGCCGATACGCTGACGCAGCCCTTCGAGCGTTTCGATCGCGGCCGCGAATTCGCCCGCCGCGATCTGCCAATGCGCGGCGAGCCGCTGGCCGGCGATATTTTGCGGATTCTGCGACAGGAACAGCGCCAGCACGTTGGACGCCTCGGACCGGTGCCCGGCGCGGTCGAGCGCGTCGACGATGCGCAACATGGTCGGTTCGTCGAACCGGATATCGGCGGCGTGGCGATAAGCGGCGGCAGCGTCGTCGTAACGCTTCATCACCATCAACATGTCGCCGACGGCAAGATGCGCCGCGGGCGCGCCGGGCGCCATCCGCGCCAATGCCTGCGCCTGAGCCAGTGCTTCGGCATTGTCGCCGGCATCAACCAGTCCGCGCAGAAAGACGATGCGCCGCACTGGGTCGTCGGGATTGTCGTTGGCGAGACCGCCGAGCACTGCCAGGCTGTCATCGGTTCCGAACGGTACCGAACCATCGCGCGCCGGAAAGGCGGCGCGGTCCAGAAACTTGCCGGCCCAGTCGCGTTCGCCAGTGCGTTCGAACGCCCGTGCGACCAGCGTCAATGTATAGCTGTCGGCATCGAACCGCATCGCGACCGGGCGCAGCACGTCGAGCGCGCCCTGCGCATCGCCGGAACGCAGCAGCGCGGCTCCAAGCAACCGGCGCGCGGTGATGTTCATCGGCTGGCGGCCGACCAGCTCGCGCCATTTGTTGATTGCCTGCTCGTACCCGCCCGATTCGTAATCGAGCGTGCCGCCGAGCAGCAGCGCGCCGGGCAAGCCATTGAGCGCCTCGCCGGTGCGTTGCATCAGCGTGCGGGCGAGATCGTAATTGCCCGCGCGCGCCGCCAGCACCGCCTGAAGATAGAAGGCCTGCGCGCTGTCCGGGCGCGCGGCGAGCGCGCGGCGGGTGGCGGCGAGCATGTCGCCATAACGACCGGCATCGCCGAGCGTCGAGGCATATTCGATCAGCGCAGGATGATAATAGGCGTCGCGGGCGAGCGCGGCTTCGAACCAGGGCAGCGCCGCGACCAGGCCATATTGGCCACGTACCAGTTCACCGCGCAGGGTGAGCGCTTCGAGGTTGGCGGGGTCAAGCTCGGTCGCCTTGGTCGCCGCCACGATCGCGCCGCCGATATCACCACTGTCGAAGCGCACCCGGCCAAGATCGGACCAGGCCGCACTATTGGCCGGGTCTACCGACAAAAAATCCACCAGCACCTGCCGCGCGCCCGGAAAATCGCCTTGCGCGGCCAGTGCGCGCGCGCCGACACGGACGGCATAGCCCGAGAAACGCGGCTCGACCGTCGCCGCCGTACGCAACGCACGCTTCGCATCGCCCTGCAACAGATAGGCATGGGCATAGAGTTGCTGTGCGCGTTTTACATCGAACCCGGCCGCCTTGGCGCGATCGAGCTCAGCCTCGGCGCCCAGTCCGTCGCCGAGCGACAAATAGGTGCGTGCCAGTACCGCATGGGCAAGGCCCCAATTGGGGTCTTCCTTGATCGCGGCCTGCGCGTGATTGCGCGCCGCACTGAAATTGCCGGTCTTGAGCGTCGCCAGGCTCCTGGCGAGCGACAGGCGCGCGGAATCGGCATCGGCGCGGGCCGGGGTGGTGACGGCGAAGGCGAGCAACGCCGCGGCGCCGAGCGACGATGCGACGGCGCCGGCCAGACGCATGAGGGTTTTGGGAGCGGGCATGTCACGCATGGAGATCATAGCTCTTCAAAAGATCGTACAGGGTCGGCCGGCTCACCCCTAGCAGCTTGGCAGTATTGGAAATGTTACCATCGGCGCGGGCGAGCGCGTGGCGGATCGCCTTGCGGTCGGCGACTTCACGCACGCTGCGCAGGTTGAGCGGTATATCCTCGGCATCGCCGGCAAGGTCGAGATCGGCGGCGGTGACCAGCTTGCCCTCGGCCATGATCACCGCACGCTTCATGCGGTTCTCCAGCTCGCGGACATTGCCCGGCCAGCCCCAGGCATCGATCGCGGCGCGCGCATCGGGCGACAGGCCGGTGACCGCGGAGTGCATGGTCTTGGCGTATTTCTTGAGGAAATGCTGCGCGAGCAGGCCAGCGTCGCCGCTGCGTTCGGCAAGCGAGGGAATGCGCACGACGATCTCGGCCAGACGGTAATAGAGGTCCTCGCGAAAACGCCCATCGGCGATCATCGCATCGACATCCTGGTGCGTCGCGCAGACGATCCGCGTATCGACCGCAATCGGCTTGCGCCCGCCGATCCGCTCGATCACGCGCTCCTGCAGAAAGCGCAGCAGCTTGACCTGGAGCGGCAGCGGAATGTCGCCGACTTCGTCAAGGAACAGGGTCCCTCCCTGTGCCAGTTCGATCTTGCCTTCGGTGGTCTTGACCGCACCGGTGAACGCGCCTTTTTCGTGCCCGAACAATTCGCTTTCAAGCAGGGTTTCGGGGATCGCCGCGCAATTGATCGCGACGAACGCTCCCTTTCGGCGCGGGCTGGAATCATGCACACCGCGCGCGAGCAATTCCTTGCCAGTGCCGCTTGCGCCAAGCAGCATGACCGACACATCCGCCCCGGCGACGCGTTCGATCGTGCGCGTGACCTTGAGCATTTCGGGCGCCGCGGTGATCATGCCGCCCAGCGCGGTCGAGCCGGTGCGGTCGGCGAGCCGGCGATTTTCCGCCTCCAGCGCATGGACATGGAAAGCGCGTGCGACGATCAGGCCAAGCGCGTCGATGTCGATCGGCTTGGCATAAAAATCCCATGCTCCCTCGGCGATCGCGCGCAGCGCGCTTTCGCGCGCGCCATGCCCGGAGGCGACGATGACCTTGGTATCGGGCTTGAGGCTGAGAATCGCCTGCAGTGTCGCAAAACCCTCGATCGTGCCGTCCGGATCAGGCGGCAGGCCAAGGTCAAGCGTGACGACATCGGGTTCCTCGGCGCGCACCGCATCGAGCGCACTCGCACGGTCCGACGCGACCACCACATCATACCCCTCATAAGCCCAACGCAACTGACGCTGCAGCCCGACATCATCCTCGACGATGAGCAACTTCGGTTTGGCGGTCATGCAGCCTGTTCCATCGGTAGCGCGCGGGCGGATGACAGGATGACGCGGAAGCGGGTGCCCTCCCCCTCCCGGCTGTTGACTTCGACCGTGCCGCCCATCGCCTGGGCCAGCTGCCGTGCCTCGAACGCGCCGATGCCGAAGCCGCCGGGCTTGGAGGAAACGAATGGCTTGAACAATTTGTCGCGCAGAAAGGCGGGCGACATGCCGCAACCCTGGTCGATCACGTCGATGAGCACCGTCCCCGCGTCGACCGAGATCGCAATCGTCACCGGCTCGACCGCCGGGCTCGCCTCGATCGCATTTTGCAGCAAATGGCCGAGCAATTGTTCGAGCCGTACCGGATCGGCCTGCGCCAATGCCTGCCCCCCGACGATCGCGACGGGATGCTGCGCACGGCGACGCGCGGCGACACGCTCGACCAGTGGCATCAATTCAACCGGACGCAGTTCCTCCGCACGAGCACTATGATGCTGCGACAGGCGCGCAAGCAGATCGTTCATGCGTCCGGCCGAATCCTGCAATGTCGCGATCATATCGGCGCGGAATTCGGGATTGTCGGCATGGCGCTCCGCGTTGCGCGCAACCAGGGTCAGCTGACTCACCAGATTCTTGATGTCGTGCAGGATGAAGGCGAAGCGGCGATTGAATTCGTCGAAGCGCTCGGCATCGGCCAGCGCCTCCTGCGCACGGGCTTCCGCCAGATAGCTCGCCGCCTGGCGGCCGGCGATGCGCAGCAAGTCGAAATCCTCCCAGTCGAGCGCACGGTCGACCGGCGGCCGCGCGAGCAGGATCGCGCCCTGCAAGCGGTCGAGATGGACCAGCGGGATCAGCGCCCAGGTGGTGCCGTCATCGAGCATCCATTGCGGCACGCTCGCCGCTTCGGCGCTGAGTTCGGATTCGTCTCCGACATCGCCGCGGATCTTGTCGAGTTCGACGATCCGCCCACTATGGACGAGATGACGGGCAAGCAATTCGTCGCCGCCCGATACGGGCAGCCCGTCGCGATTCCAGTTCCAGGTGGCGCCGATGCCCAATCCCGCCCCGTCGGGCACAAGCAGCAGGCCCGCGGGCGAATCGGTCAAGTCGGCGACCGCCTTGACGATACGCTCGTCAAGCGGGGCGGCGCCTTCGGGCTTGCCGAGCGTATCGGTGAAACGAGTCCATTCGGCGCGATAATCGTAGCGATGATTGAACAGATGCTTGGCCAGCTTCACCTTCGCCCAGGCCTTGAGCCAGGGCGAGGAGACCAATGTCAGCGTCGCGGCGGCCGAGCCGAATACAAAGGCGGTCTGGGCGATGCGGACATAGGTGCCGCTGAACGCAGCGATTCCGCTGGTGATCAGCACCATCGTCGCCAGCCACAATATCGTCGCGGCAAGCGACAGCGATTGCCAGGCGACGGTACGCGACAGCTTCAATCTCCAGTCGCCATTGCGCATCACCGCGAGCGCGAACAGCGGCGCGAGCAGCGCCATCGCGGCACCGCGCAGCGCGACGAGTTCGATGCCCCAGCTCCCCGTCAGATAAGCGGTGGCATAGATGGCCAGGTCGAGACTCCACATCACGGCCAGCGCGATGACAACCAGGAGGATGCCGCCCCGCGCCCGTGGCGCGACGGCGGAATAAAGGTGATGGACCAGCACCAGCGCACTCACCGCGACCATCATGCGCAACAACAACCGGGCGGAGCCCATCGATATGGCGTCGGCCGGGGCCAGAGTGGTTTCCGCGATGGCCAGCGCGATCCCGGCCAGCACGATCAGCGCGACGACGCCGTAGACGGTCGCCACCGCCTTGCCATGCGGTGCGCTCGGGTCACGCCGGACCAGCGCGAACATGAAGCCGAGCCACGCAAGATTGCGCCCGCTCTCGGCGATCCGGGCCATGACATCGCGGGGATCGATCCCCGCCACTGCCAGCGCCCATAAAGCGGTCGCGATCAGGGCGACGACGAACGTGAGGCGCGGCAAGGCGGTCGCCGCATCGCGCAGTTGCGACAGGGCAATCATGCCGAAGAGCAAGGCGGCGAACGCATGGCCCCACAGGATGAGCGTCATCGCCATGGTTATATGACCCCGGGAGCGTTCATCGCGCGCCTTCCGGCCACAATATGACGCGGATCGTCTGCAGCAGGATCAATATGTCGAGGAAGGGCGAATAATTCTTGGCGTAGTACAGGTCATATTCGAGCTTCTGCCGCGAATCCTCAATCGACGCTCCATAGGGATAATTGATCTGCGCCCAGCCGGTAATGCCTGGCTTCACCATGTGGCGCTCGGCATAATAGGGCAGTTGCTGTTCGAGATCGTCGACGAATTGCGGTCGTTCGGGGCGCGGGCCGACGAAACTCATCTCGCCCTTCAGCACCGACCAGGTCTGCGGCAGTTCGTCGATCCGCACCTTGCGAATGAAGCGGCCGATGCGCGTGATGCGCGGATCGTCCTTCTCCGCCCATACCGCCTGCCCGCCGATCTCGGCATCCTGGCGCATCGAGCGTAATTTGATGCAATCGAATCCGACACTGTACAGGCCCACGCGGCGCTGGCGGTAGAAAGCCGGCCCCTTGCTCTCCAGCTTGATCGCGATCGCGGTAAGCAGGATGATCGGCGCGGTCAGCGCGAGCAGCAGAGCGCTCGCAGCAATGTCGAACAGCCGCTTGAACACGCTCGACAACATCCGCCCCGACGAAAAGCCATCGGAAAAGATCAGCCAGCTCGGATTGACGCTTTGCAGGTCGACCCGGCCCGTTTCGCGTTCGAGGAAAGTCGAGATTTCATTGACGTGCACGCCGGTGGTCTTGATCCGCAGCAGATCCTTCAACGGCAACGCGTTGCGGCGTTCCTCGAGCGCGAGCACGACTTCGCTGGCATTGAGCAGCACGACATGATCGGCGAGGTTATAGATCGCATCGCGCGCGATCGCCTCGGGGATCACGCGCGCGGCTTCGCTCATCGAGACATAGCCGACCACGACGAAGCCGGCCCCCGGCGTCGCGGCGAGCGCCTTGAGCCGCGCGGCGCGGGCGCCGGCGCCGAGCACCACGACTCGGCGCTTGAACGCCTGCCCGCCGATCATCTTGCCGAGCAGAATGCGCAAGCCGACCAGCAGGACCACCGCCGCGCCCATCGAATAAAGCAGATTTGAGCGCCAGAAGGTGATCGCCGGCATGATGAAGAAAATCACGCTGAGGAAGATCACGCCGAGCGAGATGGCGACGACCAGCCGCGCCGCGGCGTAGCGCAGCGATTGCAGTGAGCTCGCGCCATAAACGCCGACCGCGATCATCGCGAGTTCGAGCGAACCGGCAAAGGTCAATAATTGCGGGATGCGGGTGTGAATCGGCTCGACCAGCATCTCGATCTGGTTGGCCCGATAGATCCAGCCGAACTCGGCCGCGGCCAGCAACAACACGACATCGAACAGGCCAAGCAGCAGCACGGCATGTGGTATATAATGTTTGAACAGCCTGATCATTGCGGTCGAGTCCCAGTCGGTCCGTGTAAATTTTTCCGACACGTGCGATCCGCTGTCGCAGAAATTGACAAATAAAGGTTGAACGCCGGGATCGCGCTTGATCGAGGACAGTTTGTCAGGTGCGCAGCCTGCCCTAAGGAAAGAGCGCCACAGGAGGATTCGAATGCCGCTTTCCAGACCGATCGTCCCCGTAATCCTTTCGGGCGGATCGGGTACACGGCTGTGGCCGATGTCGCGGCCCGAATGCCCCAAGCAGATGCTGGCGCTGACCGCCGAGGAAACGATGCTGCAATTGACCGCGCGGCGCGCGACCGGCGAGCGCTTCGCGGCGCCGATCGTGGTCGCCAATGCGCGGCACGCCGACATGATCGACGAACAGCTCAATGCAGTCGAGGCCGGCGCGCAGGCGGTGATTCTCGAACCGATGGGCCGCAACACCGCACCGGCCATCGCCCTTGCCGCGATCGCGGCGGGCGGCGGGCCGACGCCGTTGCTGATCATGCCGTCGGATCATGTCATCGCCGATGTCGATGCGTTCCACGCCGCGATCCATGCCGCGATGCCCTTGGTCGCCGAAGGCTGGCTGGTGACGTTCGGAATCGAGCCCGACGCGCCGGAAACCGGCTATGGCTGGATCCAGGTCGGCGAGAAAATCGCCGAGGGTGTGCACAGGGTCGTGCGCTTCGTCGAAAAACCGCCGCTGGACAAGGCCGAGGCGATGCTCGCGGCCGGCGACCATGCCTGGAATGGTGGCATCTTCCTGTTCCGCGCCGACATGTATCTCGGCGCGCTGGCCTCCTTTGCGCCCGATATGCTGGTTGCTGCGCAGCGCTCGATGGACAAGGCACGACATGACGGGAGCCGCGTCTACCCCGACGCCGACGCCTTTGCCGCCTCCCCCGCCGACTCGATCGATTATGCGGTGATGGAAAAGGCCCAGCGCGTCGCGGTGGTACCGGTCGCAATGGGCTGGAGCGATCTTGGCAGCTGGGACGCACTTTACACGCTCAGCGCCGATGCCGACGGCCATGCCCATGCCGGCCATGGCGGCGGCGAGGTCGTCGCGATCGATACCACCAATTGCCTGGTGCGCAGCGATGGCGTGCGCATCGCCATCGTCGGCGTGGAGGATCTGATCGTCGTCGCCAGCGGCAATGACGTGCTGATCCTGCCGCGCGGCCGCAGCCAGGAGGTCAGGAAGCTGATCGAGGCAATGAAAGACAAGCCCTGATCCGCGCTGGGATTGAAATTGCATAACAGGGTATATAACATGCTATCGACTCGATGGAGACGACGGCATGACGAACGACATCATGAAGGAAATGGGCTATCTGTTCCTTGGCAGCCGACTGAAGCGGCTGGCGGAACGGATGCAGGCTGATGTCGCGAGCATCGCCGAACGCGTCGGGCTGGCGATCCAGCCGAGCCAATATCCAATCCTCATTGCGCTCGACCGCGGCACACTGACCGTCGGCGCGCTGGCCGAGAAACTGGGGCTGAGCCAGCCGGCGATCACGCGCAACATCACGAGACTGGTCGAACTCGGCCTGATCGAGACAGTCGCCACGCCGGGCGACCAGCGGCGCCGGTCATTGTCGCTGACCGAGGCGGGTCATGACGCGATGGCGCGATCGAAGCGCGAGGTCTGGCCGCATATCGACGCGGCGGTGGTCGAACTATGCGCGGGGCTGGATGGCCCGTTGCTCGACCAGATCGCGGCGATCGAGGATGCGCTCGAGCGTAACTCGATCGAGCAACGCGTGCTGGCTGGACCGGTGTCGGGGCTGACGATCCGCGAATTTTCCGACGAACTGGCGCGCGATTTCCACGACATCAACGCCGAATGGATCGCGTCGATGTTCCGCATCGAGCAGACCGACCGCGATGTGCTGGAAAATCCCCGCGCACGGATCGTCGATCCGGGCGGGGTAATCCTGTTCGTCGAGGCAAGGGATCTCGGCATCGTGGGCACATGTGCATTGCAGAAGACCGGCGAAAACCAGTTCGAGCTCACCAAGATGGGCGTGCTCGAATCCGCCCGAGGCCGCAAGGCGGGCGAGTATCTGCTCGAGGCGATACTACGCCGCGCCCGCCAGATGGAAATCGAGACGCTCTATCTGCTGACCAGCTCGAAATGCGCCGCCGCGATCCATCTCTACGAAAAGCTCGGTTTCACCCATGATGCGGAGATCATGCGCGATTTCGGTGCACGCTACGAACGCTGCGACGTGGCGATGCGGTACAAAGGTTAGGTCGTGGCGCTCTTTACGGTCTTGACGGTTTTTGCCTTTGCCGGCGCAGCCGCGACGGCTGGCTTGGCGAGAGGGCGTGCGAGCGCGCGATTACGCCGTTTGTTGGCGGTGCGTAGCTGTCCCATGGGGAAGTCCAATCATGTCGGAGGCGATTGCGGTTTCTGGCCGAGCGCCGGCCACCGCAATGATGGCCTTGTCCTTGGTCATGATATGAGCGCTGTGACAAGCGCTATCGCCGTCGCTCCGGCTTGCGCCCTGAACCCGATGTCCCGATGATGGCTGTTGACGACGAGCCCGGAGCAAAGACGATGCTATCCCCCACGACTTTGACCGCCGCCTTCGATCGCGTGACCGATTATTGGTCACCCAAAGTGGTCGGGCGCGTGAACGACCAGTTGCTCAAGGTGGCCAAGCTGAAAGGCGAGTTCGTCTGGCACGCGCATGACGGCGAGGACGAGCTGTTCTATATCGTCAAGGGTTCGCTACGCATCGAGTTCGAGGCTGGCCCGGTCGAGCTGTCACAAGGCGACTTCCTGACCGTGCCGAGCGGCGTCCGGCATAACCCGGTCGCGGACGAGGAATGCTGGGTGCTGCTGATCGAGCCGGCATCGACCAAGCATACCGGAGACGAAGTCACCTCGCGCACCCGCAGCCTGGAAGAGCAGCTCGGTTAGCGTGAGGCTTTATGCCAGCACCGTGGCAGCCCTGTTTTTCCGACAATGGGAAAGAGCGTACCGGTACAGGTCCGGCGAGGGATGACATGCCCCAGTCTGTGTCATGGTTGAATCGCCGTCAGCAACAGGGCCGTGGGGGTAATCGGATTGCATCAGTTGCTCTCCGATCAAAAGCGGCGCAGATTTGGCGCGCCAATCAGGGAGAGTCTCGATGAAGCGCGCCATGCTCAGGGCCCTTGCGGGCACCCCTGAACGGCGCGAGCCGCGTTAGCGGCGGCCGGTGCGCAAAACCGACGTCATCGCCGGACTGTCGGTTGCCGGGCTGATGCTGCCCGAAGCGGTCGCTTATGCCGGTATCGCCGGCCTTGCCCCGCAACAGGCCATCCTCGCTGCGATTGTCGGCGCGCTGGTTTACTCGGCGGTCGGCCGCAGCCGCTTCGCCATCGTGTCTCCGACCTCTTCCTCGGCCGCGATCCTGGCTGCGTCGCTCGGCACGCTGACCGTCGATCCCGCCGTGAAGATCGCGCTCGCAACGATAACGGTCGCCCTTGTCGGCATCACCTTTCTCGCCGCATCGGCGGCCCGTCTGGGCGGACTGACCGGATTCGTCTCCCGGCCAGTGTTGCGCGGCTTCGCGTTCGGCCTCGCCATCACCATCATCCTCAAACAGATGCCGCTGGTCTTCGGCGTCGCGCCCCAAGCGAGCAATGTCTTTGGGCTGGTCGCCGGCCTGCTCGCCGAAATGGGCGCGTGGAACTGGATCAGCATCGCCACCGGAGCCACCGCCCTGCTCCTGCTGTTGGCGTTGCGCCGCCTGCCCATGATCCCGGCCGCGTTCGTCGTGCTCGCGGCGGGCATTGCCGCGTCGATCCTGTTCGACTTGCCGGGCCATCATGTCGCCACCGTCGGCCTGATCGACCTGAGCATCGCCATGCCGTCGCTGCCGCATATCCCCTATCCGATGCTCATGGGGCTGGCCGAGCTGGTCATTCCGCTGGTCCTGATCCTGCTCGCGGAGAGCTGGGGTACGATGCGCGCGCTGGCGCTGAGCCACGGCGACAGGATCGAGCCCAACCGCGAGCTTGCCGCACTCGGCATGGCCAATCTCGGCTCCGCGCTGGTGCAGGGGCTGCCGGTCGGCGCGGGCTTTTCCGCCGGCTCGGCCAGCGAAGCGGCGGGAACCAAGACGCGCGCAGCCGGCGCGATCGCCGCGATCGGGCTCGCCGTCCTGATGCTGGCCGGTGTCCGGCTCATCGCACATCTGCCGCAACCGGTGCTGGCGGCAGTGGTGATCGCGGCGCTTTCCCACGCGCTCAACCCGCAGCCAATCGTCCGGCTATGGCGTCTCGGGCGCGATCAATATGTGGCGATCGGGGCAGCGATCGGCGTGCTTGCTCTTGGCGTGCTCAACGGCATGTTGTTCGCCATATTATTGTCGATCGCGGCGCTGGTCCGCCGGCTGGCCTCGCCACAACTGGTCAGGCTGGGGCGGCTGGGCAGTTCGCATAATTTCGTCGACCTCGCCCGCCATCCCGAGGCCAGCGCCATCCCCGGCGTGGCGATCTGGCGGCCGGCCGAGCCTTTATTCTTCGCCAATGCCGAAGCTGTGCTGGCGCTGATCACCGACCATCAGGCCGCGGATCGCACCATCACCACGGTGATCGTCAGCCTGGAGGAAAGCTTCGACGTTGACAGCACTGCGGTCGATGCGCTGATCGAATTCGACGCGCGTCTGCGGATCAATGGCGCCCGCCTGTTGCTTGCGCGCGTGCGCGACGGGGTGCGCGACTTGCTGACGGCGGCCGGATCGCATGATCTTGCCGCGCGATCCAGCTATAGCGTGGACGATGCCGTCGCCAGCCTGTCACAGGAAGCCAGCCAATGATCCAGGACCCCGAGCCGCTCCTCCATCCCCGGGAGATTTCCAGCCTGCGCCCGACGCAGATCACGGTCGGCCTACGCGAAGTCGAACGCAAGCAGCAGGAATGGCGCCATCGGGCGGAGCGCGAGGGGCCGGACTTTCTCGGCCGCCACATGCTGCCGGTGGTGATCGGGCCCAAGGATCGCGCCTATCTGATCGACAACCACCATCTGGCGCTCGCCCTCCACCGGGAAGGCGTGAAGCATGTCCTGGTCCATGTCATCGCCGATCTGAGCATGCTCGCCCGGCCCGCCTTCATCACCTTCATGGACAATCGCAACTGGCTGCATCCGTTCGACGCAAAGGGTGTTCGCCAGGACTATGACGACATTCCGAAACAGGTCGCGGGCCTGGCCGACGATCCGTATCGCTCGCTCGCTGGCGCGCTGCGGCGCGCGGGCGGTTACGCCAAGGTCGATACACCCTATGCCGAATTTCTCTGGGCCGACTTCCTCCGACGGCGGATCAAGCCGGCGCGGGTCGATGACCATTTCGACAAGGCGTTGTCGGATGCGCTGGCCTTTGCGAACAGTCGTGACACGGCGCATCTGCCGGGCTGGTCGGGGATCAGCGACTAGCCGCTAGCGGCAGCGCGGCGGGAGTGCCGAGGCGCTCGGCGGAATGATCGCGACACCATCGAGACGGCGCACCCGTGCCGTCAGCGCGCCCGGCACCGTGCCGTCGAGCAACACGTAGAGCCGCGTCGGGTCGATCCGCCCGGCCTGGAAATCCAGCGCCTCGGCATCGAGGCGCGCGCGCATCATGGCGGTCTCGCGCGCGGCATAGGTGAAGCGGACCGGGCGGCACAGGCGGACGGCGCGCCATGTCACTTCCTCCATCAGCGCCAGATCGGCAAAGGGGTTGGGCGGCTGGAAATCGATCGAGCCCGCGCGCGCGATCAGCGCATCCCAGCGCGGGTCATGCGTGCGGCGATAGGTACCGGACGAGTCCGCCACCGCACTGGTCGCGCGGACGGCGGCAAGCATCGGCATCAGGTCGACCAGTTGCAGCGCCAGCGCCCCGGCGAGGATCAGCGCCGCACGCGGCATGCTGCAGATGACCAGCAGCACCGCGATCACCAGCGTATAGGTCGCGGGCCAGAACAGCCGCCCGCCGGCGCGCACCGGGTCGAGCGCGTCGATCAGCGCCGGGGACAGATGCGCGGTCCACAGCGGCGCGCCCCAGATCTTGGGCTGCGGCCCGATCGCGACGACCGCCAGCACCAGCAGCGCGGGCACCAGCCAAGCCAGCCGCCGCAACGCATCCCATGGCACGGCCAGCGTCACGCCGCGCGCGGCGCCCGCCACCGACCAGCCCAGCCCGATCAGCAGCAGCGCGATCAGCCCCGCGCCGAGATATTGAAACCCCTCGAACCCATGCCCGTCATCGGGCGATGACGGCAACAAAGCGGCGTAGGACGGGTTGGCCGGGTTCCACCACGCATCGAGCGCGACCGGGAACGCGCCATAGGTGCCGGTCGAGGCGAAGTGCTGCCCCAGCACGCCGTGCAGCGCGACGATCGCCACCACCAGCGCCGCCACGCCGACGCTGCCGGCCAGGGTGCGCCAGCGCCGCGGCTCGACCCAGAACGCCCGCAGCATCGCGCTGGCCCAGATCGCGGCGACGATCAGCAGCAGATAGGAATGCACCAGCGCCGCCGTCGCGAGCACGGCCGCCCACCACAAGTGCGACCGCGACCGCACCGGATCGAGGTGCAGCCATAGCGCCCACAGGATCAGCCATTGCGCGCACAGGCTGGCATGGCCGTAGCGATTGATCAGCACCGGCATCAGCGCGAGCAACGCGGCGCACAGCCACGCGCTGAGCCCGTCGCGCGCGCGCGGCCGGACGATCGCCCAGGCGAACCCGACCTGCAACAGCATGCAGGCGAGATACCACAGGCCGAGAAATTGCAGCCCCGGCGGCAACCAGCGCGCGACCGGACCAAGCAGGATGCCGAGCAGCGGGATGCTGTCGGTGAACAACAGCGTCATCCCCTCCGGCGCGCCCAGCAGCGGCTGATGCAGCAAGGGCCAGGGGCCGCCGGCGCGCAGATAGGCGGCGAGCCCGATCGCGCTTTGCCCACGGTCGTGCCCGTCGATCAGCCAACCGACATTGGCCGGATCGAGCACGCCGGGATGCATCCACGCCGCAAAGACCGTGACGGCAAGCGCGACAAGCGCGATCAAAGGCAGGGAACGGCGCATCATCCGTCGTCAGCCATGCCCCGCCACGCTTCGACAAATGGTTAACGGCCGGCCCCCAGCCCGCCGGGTCAGAGCGCCGTGAGCGTCATGCTGTGGCTGCACCCGCCCGACACGGTAATGCGGATCGCGGTCAGGTCGTGCGTCTTCGGCGCGGTCGACACCAGATCGTCGCCGATCGCGTTCCGGTCCGCCGCGCTCAGCGGCGTCGCGGGCGCCAGCGTGGCGACCAGATTCGGCAACGCGGCCTTGAGCGGCGCGGATTCGCTGCACCCGGTCTTTGGCCGGCTGATCAGGCGAACCTGCCATGCCTTGCCATCGGGCAGCACAAAGACCTGCGCGAGACCGCCGGGCGCGGTGATGGTGCGGATCGCGCCGCCAGTGGTCGTGTCGCGAATGCCGTCCTTGACCGTGCCGCCCTTCCACGGGCCGCCGGCTTCCTCGATCGCCGTCGTCGCCCCGTTCAGATCGGCCGCGAAGGCGGGCCGCGTCAACGCCACCGTGTTGGTGGCGCTATCGTCATCCGCGACCGGCGCCGGCGTGGAATCGCAGGCGGAGAGCGCCAGCAGAGTGGTCGCGGCGCTCATCCAGACCAGGCTTCGCATTCGTATATCCCCTTTTACGCCATCAACGCTTCGCACTGATCGAGCGTGTCCCTGAAGGTCGCGATAATCGCCTGATACGGCGCCGGTGACGCCATATCGAGCCCCGCGCGCTTGAGCAACGCGACCGGATGGTCCGATCCGCCAGCCTTCAGCACGCCGAGATAATTATCCCGCTCCTTCACCCCGCCCTTCAGGATCGAGCGCGCGAAATAGGACGCGGCCGATATCGAAGTGGCGTATTGATAGACATAAAAGCTCGAATAGAAATGGCCGATATACTCCCATTCGGATGCATAGGCCGGGTCGATCGCCACCTTTGGTCCATGATAGCGTTTGAGCAGGTCGAGATAGATCGCGCTGAACGCCTCGCCCGACAGCCCCTCGCCCGCTTCCGCCTTGTCATGGCAGGCCAGTTCGAATTCGGCGAACATGGTCTGGCGGAAAAAGGTGCCGCGAATCCCCTCGAGCTGCTGGCCGAGATAGAAGAGCTTCTCTTCCTTCGTCTTCGCTCGCCCGACCATATAGGCGGCAAGCAGCTGTTCATTGCAGGTCGAGGCGATCTCGGCCGTGAACAGCGGATAATCCGCCTTGTCATAGACCTGCGCCCTGGCCGCGAGCAGCGAGTGCATCGCGTGGCCCCATTCATGCGCGAAGGTGGTCATGCCGTCATAATTCTCGCCGAGATTGAGCAGCAGATAGGGATGAACGTCATAGGCGCCGGGGTTCATATAGGCCCCCGAGCGCTTGCCCTGGCGCGGCAGCGGGTCCATCCATTTGCCCGCCGTGGCCTTGCCCAGCAGCGCGACATAATCGGGACCAAGCGGCTTGACCGCCTCAAGCACGACGCTGCGCATCTCCGGGATGGTCACCTTGCGGTCGAGCGACACGAGCGGCGGATAAATGTCGTAATAGGCCATGTCGGGCAGCTTGAGCAGCCGCCGGCGCAGTTCGAAATAGCGGTGCAGTTCGGGCAGACCCTTGTTGGTCTCGGCGACCAGGGTGCGGTACACCGCCTCGGGCACGTCATTGCCCGACAGCGAGGCGGCGAGCGATGTCTTGTACTTCCGCGCCTTCATGTCGAACACATCGGCCTTCAGCTTCGACAGATAGGCCGCGCCAAGCGAATTGCGGAACTGGCCATAGGTCGCCCAGAAAGTGTCGAAGACCTTTTTGCGATCGGCGCGGTCCGGCGCGTCGCGCACCTGCGTATACCCCTGATCGTCGAGCCGGATCGATTTGCCGGTCGACAAGGTAATGGTCGGCCAGGGAATGTCGGACGCGACCAGCTGGCCGCGAATATCCTCCGGTCCCTGCAGCGGCCCGCTGGTGCCGGCGAGCAACGCTTCCTCATTCGCGCCAAGCGTGTGCGGCGCCTGACGCAGGATGTTGCGCAGATAGAAATCGAAGCGCGACCCGAGCACGGCGTTGCCGGCAATGAAGCGCTCGATCTTTTCCGCGCCGATCGCCAGTATTTCGGGCGAGAACCAGGAGCCTGCCTCTCCAAAAGCGGTGTAGAGATCGATCGCCTGCGCCTGACGCTGCTGGTTGGCCGAGACGCGAACATCCTCATCGGCCTTGAGGCTGGCATAGACATAGATGCGCGCGATCGTCCGGCCCATGTCGGATGCGGCGACCATTGCCCGAACGAGCGTCTCGGCGCTGTCGCCGAGCTTGCCGCGATACCCGGTCAGCGACGGCACCGCCGCCAGCGCTGCCTTGCGCGCGGCATCCCATGCCGCATCGCTGGGGTAGATTTCCGACAGGTCCCATGCCGCGCCGCTCGCCGACGGGATGGTTGTGGCGTCCAGCGCCCAGGCGGGCAGCGCACCGGCGAAGGTGGCGGCAAAAGCGGCGCCAAGCGTTGTGGTGGCCGAGGCGGCGAGCGCCTCACGGCGAGTCAGGCTGGTCATGGGTTCCCCCGGATGGCGATGCGATGGCGTGCATAGTGTCGCGCCCGCTGCGCAATTGGAAGAGGGTGTATCAATTCCATAAGGCACCTGGTCATGGGGGCACCGAATTCGCGCAGTTGCGGGATGGGCCACGGGAAACCGCTTTTTACCGGGTCCTGCGGGAAGCTGCGGGAAATCCTGCGGGAATTCCGGCGCGGCGGCGCGGGACTCTGGCGCGGCGCTTGCGCGAAAATCGGGAAATGGCGGGGTGAAAGTCATGACCTGTCCAATCTCGTGCCTGCGCGATTCAAATGCGCCGTCGGATGCGCTTTCATCCCTGGCGCGCAACAATGCGGGGAGCAGACATGACGATGCCCGAGGGCGAGTTGAATCGCGAAGATGCAGGCGAAGCCGTGGGCGCGACAGGCGACCCGGCGGGGAGCGGCTATTGCGTGGGCTATGGCAAGCCGCCGATCGAGCACCGCTTCGCCAAAGGCAATCGCGCCAATCCGGGCGGCAAGCGGCGCAGGGTGCTGCCCGCCGACACGGTGCTGCCGCAGCTGACCGCTGACTCAGTGCATGAAATGCTGGTGGCCGAGGCGCGGCGGATGGTGCGGGTGAAGGCCGGCGGGCGCATGGTCGAGATCCCCGCGCTGCAAGCGGCGTTTCGCGCCGTGGCGATGCG
Organism: Sphingomonas sp. ERG5; assembly: GCF_000803065.1. Classification (GTDB taxonomy): domain Bacteria; phylum Pseudomonadota; class Alphaproteobacteria; order Sphingomonadales; family Sphingomonadaceae; genus Sphingomonas. The sequence goes on along the minus strand of NZ_JSXI01000016.1, from coordinate 6,162 downwards.
GGCGGCGCGCGGCAACCGGCTGGCGATGGCGACGATGACGCAGCTGGTGATGCGGTCGGACGCCACGGAACGCCGCGCCGCGCCGGAACCGGCATCGGCGACCGCGCCCGCGACCGCCACCGCCACCGGGTGGTTCGACGCGCTGCGCACGCCCGAGGCGCTGGCCGATGCGCCCTCGGCAGTCGAGGCGGCCGGGGAATATAAGGCGATCTGGACACGGGTGCTGACCAAAGCGGCCACGCTGGGCGCCGCGCTTGCCGCGCCGACGCCCCATCCGGACGATATCACGATCGGCCTGGTGAAGGGCGTCGCGCACTGGCCGGGGTCACTGCCGGGCGAGATGCTGTCGCTGGACCGGCTGGCCACAATGCATGCCGAGCTGCAGGCGGAATTGCCGGCGCGACGCCCGGCGATCGAAGCGATGCGGGAGGGATATGACAAGGCCGCCGCATGGTGCGGATGGTTCGCGCTGGACGATGTCCGCGCGCTGATCGCCGAGCATCTGCCCGAACGCTATGCCGGGCAGATCGAGCCCGACATGCGCCCGCCCGAGGAACGGGTGCGCGACCGATCGCTGCGATCACTGGCACGATATGACCGCGAGCGACATGAAAGCCTGCGCGCGTGGGACGCCGCCGCCCGGACGGGTGCGGAAGCGGCGGGTGACGCGGTGACGCCGCCAGGTCATGATGGCATGGACGATGGCGCACCGGAGGCGGGTCGAACGGACGGGCGTGAAACTGGTCCGGGTGATGCGGCGGAATGCGCTGCGAGTACCGCGATGCCGGTGATGGAGGCGGCGGCGGTGGCGGAGCCGGGCCCGGCGCCGACCGTGGCGGAGTCGAGCACCTATCAGGCGGCGTGGCTGGAGATGCTGCACGCCGCCCAGGGGATGGAGGTCGGGATCGAAGCGCCAATGCCGCCGCCCGACGACGTGATCATCGACGCGGAGACGGAAACGGTGACGTATCGCACGCCGCCGACGCCGGGCCGGTACGCGACGCTGGCCAGCCTGCGTACCACGCTGGCCCGGCTGACGGCCGATGCCGCGCGGCACCAGCGCGACGCGAACTGGGCGGGCCAGCCGCTTTTCGCGACGCGTTCAAGCCGCAGGCGCGACGAAGTGCTGGCGCTGTGTGCGGTGATCGAGCGGCATCTGGCGGGGCATGAGGGCGGCGCGCGCGGGGATGGAGGCGGGTGACGGCCTCAGCCGATTTCGCGCTTGCTACACAAGAATGGTCCATTCCGGATGGAGCGCCGATTGAGCGCTGGATCCGCACGGATTCTCGCGTATGTTGATCCCGATTTGTTCTCGGAGGACGCATGCAACGGAAGCATAGATTCTTGGCTGGCGCGGCGTGCCTGACGCTGGTCGGCGGCGCGGCGGGTGCGCTGGCGCAGGAGACGACCACCTATAGCTATGACGATCTCGGGCGGTTGACCGGGAGCGTGCTGAGCGGCGGGCCGAACGCCAACCGGCAGACCGGGACCTGTTTCGACCCGGCGGGCAACCGGGTGCGCTACGATGTCGCGACGAGCGCGCCGGCGGTGTGCCCGACGCCGACACCGACACCGACGCCCTGAGGGCGCTGGCGGGCCCGAAAGGTCCGGCGTGATGATGTATTCCGGTTTGAGAGGGGTCTGCGGTGGGGGTTATTCGTGTGAGCAAGCGGTTGGCGGCTTTTGGCGGACTCCTGTGCCTGGCGATGTTCAGCGCGGTGCCGGCAGGGGCAGGATTCGCGCCTCGTCAGCAATCCGGCGGACCATTTCACCATCGCGCCGGGCGGGGTCGACATGCGAACCGGCCGTTATGCCTATAACGAGACCGACCTGGCGATCGGCGGCGCGGGCCAGCCGAGCAGCCTGTCGCTTACGCGCACCATGCCGGACCCCGCCATGCGCGCCAACAATTCGTTCGGCAATTTCGCGAGCAACTGGCATGTGATGCTGCACATCTATCTTTATGATATCGATGGCGACGGCGCCACGACGGACTATCGCGCGATCGTCTATTCGCGCGGCTTGTCCACGACCTTCGATTCGGCTGATTATGCCACCGGATATGGGCTCACCTCGGACGGCCCGACCCAGTATCTGACCTATAGCGGCGGCACGCGCACCGGCGCGTCGACCATTTACACCTATACCGCCGGCGACGGCACGGTGGTGGTGTTCAACGCGGTCGGCAGCGCGGGTCCGCCGATTCTGCCCGGCTGGGTATCCGCCTATGCCTCATCGATCACTGAGCCGGACGGCACCAAATACACGCTGAGCTATACCCCGGTCAGCGGGGGCTATGCCCGGCTGAGCAGTGTGGTGAGTTCACGCGGCTATGGGCTGGAGCTCGAAGGAGGCGCGGGGCTGGGCAACCGCATCACCAAGGCGTGCATCGTCAATCTGGCGCTGACGACGCTGCCCGGATATTGCCCGGCGACGGCGCTGGCCACGACAAGCTATAGCTATACCGGCGAGCGGCTTGCCGGCGTGACCGGACCCGATGGCCAGACGGCGAGCTTCGATTATGTGCCGCAGCCCGGCGGCACTTTCCTGATGAAGTTTTTCAAGCCGGGACAAAGCACGCCCTGGCTGACCAATACCGTCGTACCTGGCAGCGACGGTCCGGACGGCCCGGAGGTGGAGATCGTGGAAGCGCAGAGCTTCGCCGATGGCCGGAGCTATAGCTATGTCTTTTCCCATTACGATGGTCCTTATCAGACCGCCGAGGGTGGGACCTATCAGGACAATCTCAGCAACGTCACAAAGGTTGGCTACCACTTCCCGATCCTGCCGGGAACCGGACCACAGGACAGCCTGCCCTGCATACCGATCAATAGCTGCCATGAGAACCCGCCCGACCAGTTCCCAAAGATCGTCTATCAGCGGACGACCGGACCGGCCGAGATTGTCGATCCACTGGGGCGCAAGACGGTGTTCGATTATTGCGACCCGGTCTTCCTGCAGACCTTGCCATCCTATTATGGCAATCGGTGCGTGATGGGGCCGCTGCGCAACTTCACCGATCCGGAAGGGGTGAAGACGGTGCTGAGCTATACCGGCCGCAACGTCACCCAGTCGCGACGCATCGCCAAGCCGGGGAGCGGCTTGGCCGATATCATCACGGCGGCGACCTTTGACTGCACGGTGGCGAAGCTGTGCAGCAAGCCGACCTCGATCACCGATGCACGCGGCAATGTGACGAGCTACACCTACAAGCCGGAAAATGGCGAGATCCTGACCGAGACCAAGCCGGCTGATGCAAACGGCATCCAGGCGGTGACGCGGAACGACTATGTCCAGCGTTATGCCTGGGTCAGCAATGGTGCGGGGGGTTATGCCCAGGCGGCGACACCAGTGTGGCTGGCAGCGACGGTCAGGACCTGTCGTACCACGGCGACGGTCAGCGGCGCATGCGCAGGGGGTACGGCGGACGAGGTTGTGACGAGCTTCGACTATGGGCCGGACTCGGGGCCGAACAATTTACTGTTGCGCGGCAAGGTGGTGACGGCGGACGGGGTCAGCTTGCGCACGTGCTACGGTTATGATGCGACCGGCAACAAGATCAGCGAGACGAGCCCGCGCGCGGGTCTGGCGGTGTGCTCATGAGCGGCACGATGGAACGCGGCATGGGCCGGGTGTTCGTCGCCCTTGCAGGGCTGCTCGCCACAGGACTGCCCTCGGCAGCGGCAGCGCAGTCGGCGCCTTCGGCGTTCACCAGCGCGACACGCTATGATGTCGAGCGGCGGGTGACGGGGACGATCGCGCCCGATCCGGATGGTGCGGGACCGATCGGCTTTGCGGCGGTGCGCAACAGTTATGATGTGATCGGACGGCTGATCAAGGTCGAGAAAGGCGAGCTTGCGGCATGGCAGTCGGAGACGGTCGCCCCCGCGGCATGGAGCGGGTTCAGCGTGTTCCAGACGGTCGACACGACCTATGACATGATGGACCGCAAGCTGAGCGAGAAGATATCGGCGGGCGGCACGGCGTACAGCCTGACACAATACAGCCTGACACAATATAGCTATGACGCGCTGGGCCGGCTGGAATGCACGGCGATCAGGATGAACCCGGCGGCCTATGGATCGCTGCCGGCAAGCGCCTGCACATTGGGCACGACGGGTAGCCAGGGCGCGGACCGGATCACCAGGAGCGTCTATGACGCGGCGGGGCAGTTGCTGAAGGTGCAGAAGGCCTATGGCCGACCGCTGCAGCAGGATTACGCGACCTACACCTATAGCCAGACCGGCAAGATGGCCTCGATGGTCGACGCCAATGGCAACAAGGCGACGATGAGCTGGGACGGACAGGACCGGCAAAGCCGCTGGACCTTCCCGTCGAAGACCATGGTCGGCGCGGTCAGTACGACCGACTATGAAGAATACGCTTACGATGCGAACGGCAACCGGACCTCGCTACGCAAGCGCGACGGTCAGGTCATCGGCTATAGCTATGACAAGCTCAACCGGGTGACGGTGAAGGACATCCCCGGTGGGACGGCGGCGGATGTCTATTATGGCTATGACCTGCGGAACCTGCAGCTTTACGCGCGGTTCGGATCAGCGACGGGCGAAGGGCTAAGTCAGGTCTATGACGGGTTCGGGCGGCTGACATCGAGCACGACCAACCAGGGCGGCACGACGCGAACGCTTGGTTATCAGTATAATGCCGATGGTGGCCGGACGCGGGTGACGCATCCTGACGCCACCTACTTCACTTATGATTATGACGGGCTCGACCGCGCGACGATCGTCAAGGAGAATGGGGCAACAACGGTCGCGACGATCACCTACGACAATCAGGGCCGGCGCTCGGGCAGCAATCGCGGCGGCGTGGCAACCAGCTATGGCTATGACCCAGTCTCGCGGCTGGCGAGCATCGCTGACGATCTGACAGGTACGGCGAGCGATGTGACGGCAACGTTCGGCTATACATCGGCAAGCCAGATGGTGAGCCGGACGCGCAGCAACACGGCCTATGCGTTCAGCGGCTATACCAATGTCAGCCGCACTTACGCGGTCAACGGGCTCAACCAGTACACCACCGGCGGTCCGGCGGCGTTCGCTTATGATGCCAATGGCAACCTGACCTCGGACGGGACCAATGCGTATAGCTATGATGTCGAGAACCGGCTGGTCACGGCATCGGGCAGCGTGGCGCTGGCGTGGGATCCGACGGGGCGATTGTACAGGGTATCGAGCCCAACGACCGATACGCGGTTCCTGTACGATGGCGACGAACTGGTCGCGGAGTATAACGCAGCGGGCACATTGCTCCGGCGCTATGTTCACGGCCCGGCCGACGACGATCCGCTGCTCTGGTACGAGGGCGCTACACTCGCGGACCGCCGCTCATTGCAGAGCGATCATCAGGGCTCGATCGTCTCGACGGCCAATGCGGCGGGCACGCTGATCGCAATCAACGCCTATGATGAGTATGGCATCCCCAACGGGTACGGCACCGCCGCGCCAGGGCAGTTCGGGCGGTTCCAATATACCGGCCAAGCCTGGCTGCAAGAGCTTGGCATGTACCATTACAAGGCGCGGATCTACTCACCCAGCCTTGGGCGGTTCCTCCAGACCGACCCAATCGGGTATAAGGATCAGAATAACCTTTACGCTTATGTTAGCAATGATCCCGTCAATGGCCGAGACCCGAGCGGATTAGAAGAAATTAAAAGTGAAATGAAGGAGCAACATGCACTGGCCGCAGCAATAAACAAAATAATTCGAGGAGACGGAAAGCAAGAAATAACGCTAAATAATAAAACCAAAATCTCCTTCGAAAGACATGGGAATAAAATCTCTTTAACTACGTCAGGAGTAACTGTATCAGGAACATTTCAAAACAGGAAAGGAGAAGGATTTAATATAGTCAACCCAACAGTAACCTCCAGTATACCGGGATTATCTATTGCATCAAACCCTCCAAAAGGTGATCGGTCTCCGCAGGTGGTTGGATTGAGAGTTTTTGGCGCCAAAAATGGTGCTGGAGGAGAAATAAAAACTATCTACAAACATGACCAAGTCGCAAAGCAATTTGGATTTAAAGTTTTTACCTGGAAAGCATTCAATTCACCTAGCGAAACCCCGAACACTATCACAGCATATGAAATAGGAAATGGAAAGAAAGATGAATAGATCTATTCTTATCAGAACTTTTTTC
>NZ_JSXI01000015.1 GCF_000803065.1 Sphingomonas sp. ERG5 | reverse complement strand
GGCCGGCAGCGTTGCGCTTGTGGAGAGCCCCCCCACCACCCGCTTGAAGAAAGCGGGCGGTTCCCCTCCCCGTTCCGGGGAGGAGCTTAGTATATTAAGCCGCTGGCGACCGACGCCCACCGCCCGAATGCTGGCGACGCGGACCGCCGCCCGCGGGACGGCCGGCATTGCCGCCGGGACGGCCCGGACCACCGGGACGATGCCCCCCGGCCGGACGGCCGGCGCCTTCGGGACGGCCACCGCCCGGACGGCCGGCGCCCTCGGCGCGCTGGCCGGTCGGACGTGCGGCATGCGTGGCGCGTGGCGGCGCACGGTGACGGCCGCTATCGTCGCGACGGCGCTCGTCATCGGCGCCGGCCGGGCGGTTGGCCTTGATCTTCGCCGCTTCGGCGGTGAAGCCCTCGGGCAGTTCCATCACGTTCGGTTTGACGCGGGTCAGCTTTTCGATGTCGCGCAGATAGGGCCGCTCGTCGCTCGCGCAGAAGCTGATCGCGATGCCGCTTGCCCCGGCGCGCGCGGTGCGGCCGATGCGGTGGACATATTGCTCCGGCACATTGGGCAGCTCGAAGTTGAACACATGGCTGACGCCCGACACATCGATGCCGCGCGCGGCGATGTCGGTCGCGACCAGCACCTTGGCCTTGCCCGCCTTGAACTCGGCCAGCGCACGCTCGCGCTGCGGCTGGCTCTTATTGCCATGGATCGCGTTGGCGAGGATGCCGGCATGGCCGAGCAGCTTCACGACGCGGTCGGCGCCATGCTTGGTGCGGGTGAAGACCAACGCGCGCTCGACGGCTTCGTCGCGCAGCAGGATGGTCAGCAGCGCCTGCTTCTCGGCCTGGTTGATGAAGGTGACATGCTGCTCGACGCGCTCGGCGGTGGTCGAGACCGGTGCGACCTTGACGGTCGCCGGATCCTTCAGGAACTGGTCGGCCAGTTCGCGGATCGCGTTGGGCATCGTCGCGGAGAAGAACAGGGTCTGGCGCTGCTTCGGCAGCATGCGGACGATCTTGCGCAGCGCATGGATGAAGCCCAGGTCGAGCATCTGGTCGGCTTCGTCGAGGACGAGGATTTCCAGCGTCGCCAGGCTGACGAAGCGCTGCTCGATCAGGTCGAGCAGGCGGCCCGGCGTGGCGACCAGGATGTCGACGCCGCGCGCCATGTCCTGGCGGTTCTTGTTGATGCTGGTGCCGCCGAACACGGTCGCGACCGACATTTTGGAGAATTTCCCGTAATCGCGCGCGCTGTCGGCGATCTGGCTGGCCAGTTCGCGCGTCGGGGCGAGCACGAGCATGCGGCAATGCGTCGGCAGCACGCGCTTCTCTTCATTGACCAGGCGCTGGATCGACGGCAGCACGAATGCGGCGGTCTTGCCGGTGCCGGTCTGCGCGATACCGAGCAGGTCGCGGCCCTCGAGCAGAGTCGGGATCGACTGCTTCTGGATCGGGGTGGGGGTGGTATAGCCCTTTGCTTCGAGAGCACGGACCAGGGGTTCGGCAAGGCCGAGATGTGCGAAAGACATGAAATAAAAGCCTGAATCGGCCATGACCGCACGTCCGGCGGACGCACGAATGGCGGGGGAGAATGACACCCCGCGTGAAAAGGGAAGCCCGTTAAAAACGACCGAGGCGGAGCCTGGACCTTGTTCAGGTCCGATCACGCTGCATGACGCCTCGATGGGCGCTATGTAAATGCTGCGGTGCAAAATGTCAATGTGGATCGATTCGGGGAAGCCCGGCCGAACCCACGCATCGTCGGGTTCGGCCGGGAGCGGGCTATCGGCCGCTGCCGCTTTTTGAAGGACGCCGCCATTCCATCCGCGGCACCGCGCCGCGCGGACGTTATTTTCCCAGCTTCTCCTGAAGGAAATGGCGGCTTTCGGCCCATAGGGTGAGCCAGCTGGAATGGCGGATCATGTCATGCGCTTCGCCCGGGATGATCACGGTGCGCACGTCCACGCCCTTGGCGCGCAGCTTCTGGTTGAGGTCGATCGTCTCAAGCACATCCACATTCATGTCGCGATCGCCGCTCACCAACAGCACGGGCGATTTCCACCCGTCGATCGCGCCAAGCGGCGACGACCGGAAGGCCAGCGGCTTGTCGGCCTCGCCGACACCGAAGACCTTGCTCGGATTCTGATGCCCCGGCGTCGGCGACGGCCATGACCAGTCATACACTCCGTGTACCGCGATCCCGGCCGCGAAGACGTCCGAATTGCGCGCCAGCGCCTGGCCGGTCAGCAGTCCACCATAGGACCCGCCCCAGATACCGACCCGCTTGCGATCGACATCGCTGCGCTCCGCCAGCCAGCGCCCCGCGCCAAGCACGTCATTATATTCGGACCCGCCCCGCCAGCCGCGCTCCGGCGCCTCGCGGAAAGCCCGGCCATAGCCGACGCCCGAGCGATAATTGACACTGACGACGACATAACCAAGCTCGGCGAGATGGCGGTTCACCGCGAAGTCGCTGGCGTAATAGCCGCTGAAGTGGAAGGCGGGAAACATCTGCCGTGGTGGGCCGCCATGCACATAGACCAGCGCCGGGTGCGGCCCTGGCGTGCGGGGCAGGAACAGCTGCGCCGGCACGGTGCCGCCGTCGCTCGCCTTGATCCGCACCACTTGCGGCGCGGGGGCGTCGAAGCGGTGGACATAGCCGTAATCGGCCGGCTTTTCGGTCAGCGCCAGCTTTTCCGATTTAAGGTCCAGAACCCGCAACAACGGCGCGTTCTCGGCGTTGCTGCCGGTGAACGCGACATGGCGCCCGTCGCCGACCGCGCTGGCCAGGCCCATCACGACGTCCTGGCTCGGGATCGCGCGCTCCCGGCCGGACGACACGGTGATGCTGGAAAGCTGGCGCGTGTCGATGTCGCGGCAATTATGGATGACGAACAGCGTATCGGGGGCGGCCAGCTCGCTTTCCGCGACCTCGCAGTTCGCCGGGGTGAGCGCGCGGGGTGTCCCGCCGCTCCGCGCGATCGCGTAGAGCCGCGCCCAGCCGTCCTGTTCCGACCGGAAAACGATGTTGCGATCATCGGCCCAGCGCAGCGCCCCTTCCGGGTCGTCCGACAATTGCGGCCCCGCCTTGCCGCTCGCCTGGTGCAGCGTCCGCACCTGTCCACTGGCGAGATCGACGGTCTCGATCGCGAAGGTCTTGTTTTCCAGCAGGTCCTCGGTGACGGTGTGCTCACTACCCGGCCAGCGCAGATAGGCGACGGTCGCGCCGTCGGGCGACAGCACCGGCGAACTCAGCCGATCGGCGCCCGTGACCAGCCAGCGGACCCGATCATCGCCCAGCGTGTAGCGACCGAGAAAGGACCAGCCGCCGCGATCCTGCGCGAAGATCATCGATTTGCCGTCCTTGGCCCATACCGCCTGGCCGAACGCGCCGCCGCCCGGCACCAGCATCGCCGGCTTTGCCGACGGGTTGGTCAGGTCGACCGCCCACAGATCGCGCCCCTGCCGGTACAGCATCCGCTGCCCGTCGGGCGTGAAGTCGGGCCCGGAACCGGTGCCGATCTTGATGGGTTTGGCGCCGGCCTCGGCCGCCACGACCCACAATGTCAGCTTCGGTGCTTCGATGAGGCTGGCGGGGTTGAAGCCTTCTCCGCTGCCGCTGAAGGGAACGCCGGTCTGGAACGCGACGAACCTGCCGTCCGGCGATATCGCCACGCTGCTGATCGGCTGTCCATCGACATCGGCCTGGGCGAACAATCTGACCGGTCGGAAGTCCGGCCCGCGCGCGACCATCAGCACGCTATTCTCGCCCTGCCGTACCAGCCAGGCAAAGGCCGGCACCTTCGACGCGCTGACATCGGTCACCATTGGAAATTCGAGGAATTTGGTGTCGCCGTCGGCGGGCGCCTGGGCATGTAGCATCGGCGCCGCGAGCAACCCGGTAACCGCAAGTGCGAGTGTCATCGTGCGCATGGCAAATCCCCTTTTCCCAACAGGCTTTATAAGCTTGATTGGGAGTGTATTGGCCGGTCTGGAAAAAACAACTGCTGATCTGCGGTGGCATCATGTGGTGCGAGGGTGGTGGGCGACCGCTTTCGCTGTCTTGGCGGGCGTCATCTGAGGTTGTGATTAATTCCCGGACTCGGCATTCCTCATCGAGTTCAACTGCCGAGCCGGATACGCCAGACCCGCGTTTCGACCTGCCGTGGCGGCCCTGCTTCTCCTCAAGCGGCATACATTTTCCGACAGTTTTGGTTTTACATTATTTGTTTTCGATCGCGGTATCAGTTTCAATGCGGAAGTTGGTGTGGCAATACCTGAAACATCTTGGTTGCGTGGAGCCCAAAGCTATTTAAGCGTAAACTTAACTGGCTTGGGTGGGTATGGTCTATTTGGTGGCGCCGGGGAGAGTCTGGGCAGCGGATACAACGATGGGCCCATTAACTCCGGATACAGTAAATCCTCGGTTGTCCAAGCTGGAGCCGCGTGGGGTGCCGGGGGCGAAGGGACGTACACGTACGAAGGCGGTGGCTCGGGATCCATAAGTGGAGGTCCAAAAGCGGGCGGTGGTGCATATATTGCAACAGGTGATAAGCACAGCTTCACGGCTGCAACACCGCAGATTGGGTGCAGTGGATGAAAGGCTATTTTCGGTTCGTTTCGGTATCCGTTGACCGAGTTTTTTTTCTTGCTCTCTTCATGGGCATATTCATCTTAATCGCCTCTGCCCTGGATGTATGGCTCAAACTAGGATGGGGGTTCAGCGAAGATGATTTAAAAGCAATTATTATTGTATTGCCTAGTGCTTTGATAATCTATGTCATAACAAAGGCGTGGATATCTTTCACCGAGAGGATATTCAGGTCGAGAGACAGGTGACATGGACGAATATGGCATCCCCGGCAAAAACAATCTCGGGCGGTTCCAATATACCGGTCAAGCCTGGCTGTCGGAGCTCGGGCTCTATTATTACAAGGCGCGATTCTACTCGGCGACGCTCGGACGGTTCATGCAGACTGATCCGATCGGCTACGGTGACGGCATGAACTGGTATAATTATGTTGGTGGGGATCCGGTCAATAGCACCGATCCGAGTGGGCTTAGGAACGGTACACGAGACAAGGACATCCAAGATAGCGGCGATATTCTTATTACCACAAGCACCCTTTACGACAACGACGGCGACATCGTCGTTACGGGAAAAAGGTTTAGGGAATTATCGTTTGATATTAATGCGGGTCCATCTTCGCCGGGAGATTTCGGCTACTTCAACGGCATCCAGATAAGTGATTCGGGCTTTCGCGCTGATGATATTGTCGTTTCCGCGAAACCGGAAAATAACAACGAGTGCACGCCGGCTAGTAGTGGCGCCACCTTGCAAGTTGGACTGTCCGGTCAAGGTACGTTGGGGATTTTCTCATACCAGATTGCCGTTGGCGTGGCCTTCGATAGCCATGGTAATTTGGCGCTGTATGGGACGTTTGGACCTGGTGGAGGAGCCGGCGGGGGAGGTGCCGCCGGGTTATCCCTTCAAGGGTCCAACGCGCCCACGGTGCAAGACTTGGGGAGGGCGCATTTTCGCGAACGGTAGCGGCGGCGGTGGTTTAGGCATTGGGGGGACGGTCGACGGCTTTGGTGGCTACGCTCGGCGTCGGCGGGGGTGTAACGGCAGGAGCCGGTGGAGGCGAAACATCCTTCGCTGGTGTCACTGACACCTTTGTGTCGCCTTCAATTAATCTGCTGGGGAGGCTGACATGCTAGGCTGTAAGAAGCGCAATTCCACGGCAAAGCTCATGAAATATATATTTATAACTCTATTCGTGTGTGCGCTGGCATCAATATTCTTTTACGGTAATTTTCTTATGATTAATCGCCCGAGAATAGAGGTTGCATCGCAGGGTTATCTGTATCCGTTTTTTGGTAAAGGGGGTGCAATATTTATATCAAAATTTGATTATGGGATTATAAT
>NZ_JSXI01000014.1 GCF_000803065.1 Sphingomonas sp. ERG5 | reverse complement strand
CCCCTGCCCCGCCCGCCATCAACCCGATGGCCCTGCCCGACCGGATCAAGTTCCTGATCTTCGGCGTGATGGCATTCGGGCAGTTCATGGCGCTGATCGATATCCAGATCGTCGCCTCGTCGCTGAACGAAGTGCGCGCTGGACTGTCGGCCAGCGCCGACGAGATCAGCTGGGTGCAGACCGCCTATCTGATGGCCGAGCTGGTGATGATCCCATTCGCCGCCTTTCTGGCCCAGTCGATGTCGACGCGCTGGCTGTTCGCATTGTCGGCCGGGCTGTTCACGCTGGCGAGCGCGCTCTGCGGCCTGGCGTGGAGCATCGAATCGATGATCGCGTTCCGCGCACTGCAGGGGTTCGTCGGCGGGGCGATGGTGCCGACGGTGTTCGCGACCGGCTTTGCGATGTTCGAGGGCAAGCAGCGCGCGATGATCCCGGCGATCCTCGGCATGGTCTCGGTGCTTGCCCCGACGCTCGGGCCGACGCTGGGTGGGTGGATCACCGATGCGTTCGGCTGGCGCTGGGTGTTCTATATTAACATCGTGCCAGGCACATTGGTGTGCCTGCTCGCGATCGCCTTTATCCGGGTCGATCGCGCCAATCCGTCAATGCTCAAGCGGATCGACTGGGTCCATCTCGCGGCGATGGCGGTGTTTCTTGGCGGGCTCGAATATGTGCTGGAGGAAGGGCCACGCAATGACTGGTTCGAGGACAGCGCAATCGCCACCGGTGCGTGGTTTTCCTTCGTCGCCTTCCTGTTGTTTCTCGAACGATCGCTCCGCTCCCCCAGCCCGATCGTCAACCTGTCGCCCTTCCGCCGCCCGACCTTCATCTTCGCCTGTGTGTTCAACCTGGTGATCGGCTTCGGCCTGTACTCGGCGACCTATCTCGTGCCGCTCTTCCTCGGCCAGGTGCGCGGCTATAACGCGTCGGAGATCGGCACGACGGTGTTCATTGCCGGCGTGGTGCAGATGCTCGGTGTGCCGATCGCCGCAGGCCTGTCGCAACGCGTCGACCCGCGCATCGTCATCACCTTCGGGCTCAGCCTGTTCGCGCTCGGCTTGTGGCTCTTCTCCTATATGACGCCCGAATGGGGCTTTGCCGCCTTGTTCTGGCCGCAAGCCGTGCGCAGTTTCGCGATCATGCTGTGCATCGTGCCGAGCGTGAACCTGGCGCTGACCGGGTTTGCCGGACCTGAACTTCGCTACGCCTCGGGCCTGTTCAACCTGATGCGCAACCTAGGGGGCGCGATCGGCATCGCGCTGGTCAACACCTGGCTGCAGGACGGTGCACGGCTGCATATGCTGCGCATGTCCGAGACGCTCGGCTCGATCGGCGACGGCGCCGCGACGATGATCGCCCGGCTTGCCGCCCGCTTCAGCCAGACCACGCCCGACCCCGACCGTGCGTTGCTGATGGCGAAAGCGACGCTTGGCCATGTCGTCGGCGGGGAGGCGCTGACACTCGCGTTCAATGACGTGTTCCGCATCATGGCCTGGCTGTTCATCGCGGCGCTGGTGCTGGTGCCGTTTTGCCGCCCGGCGAAACAGGGATAGCGGTCGAAATCGCCGCGAACCGGTGGCAGGATGTCCCTCGGAGAATGAAGAGGCACGGCCGATGCAGGACAGCTTCCAGTTGCGGCGACAAGCGGATGGCCTTGTCTATTCATTCGCCCGACGCGCCGGCCTCGGGACCGCCGCAGTCTATGAACGCAGCGACAAGATGGTGGAGATTATTCACGATCCCCGTTTCGGCTGGTCCAGCTGGACCAGCGACGGATCCCTGAGCGGACGCGCCTGGGATATTCCGCCGATGGACCAGCCCGATTTCCCGCCCGAGGGTATCTGGGTCAGCAGAAAGGGTGCGAAGTCCCATGTGTATGAATTGGTCTATGCTGCGGACCCGGCTCATCCCTGAGTGAATCGCGACAATCATGCGATCGCTTTCCCACTGTCAAAACATCGCAGTCGCGATAGGTTGCGGCAACGGAGGCCGGCATGACGAGAAGCGGATTTCTGACGATCGCATCGGCGGGCGCCATCGCCCTGTGCACGGGGAGCGGCGCGGTCGCGGGCGAACAACCGGCATCGACACCCGCGGCAGATGCCGTCCCGCTCCTGCCGGTCACGACCTTCACGCTGCCCAATGGCCTCCGCGTCATCTTCCATATCGATCGCTCGGACCCGGTCGCTTCGGTCGCCCTTGCCGCGCATGTGGGCTCAGCGCGCGAGACCGCGGGGCGCACCGGCTTTGCGCATATGTTCGAGCATCTGTTCTTCCTCAATTCGGAGAATCTCGGTCGCGGCGGGCTCGACAAGCTGAGCGCACGCGTCGGCGGATCGGGTGCCAATGGCAACACCAGTACCGACGTGACGATCTACCTCCAGGAAGTACCCAATGACGCGCTGGAGAAGATGATCTGGGCCGAAGCGGACAAGCTCGGTTATTTCATCAAGACGGTGACCGATCCGGTGCTCGCCAAGGAAAAGGAAGTCGTCAAGAACGAGAAACGGCAGACCACCGACAACCGCCCATACGGTCATGCCGCGGAAATCATCCTCGCGGCGCTGTATCCGGCCGATCACCCCTATAGCTGGGAGGTGATCGGTTCGATGGCCGATCTCAACGCGGCGACGCTGAAGGATGTGCAGGGCTTTTACCATCGCTGGTACGTGCCGAACAACGCGACGCTGGTGATCGCCGGCGATTTCGAGCCGGCGCAGGCGCGTAACTGGATCGAGAAATATTTCGGCGAAATTCCGCGCGGTGCCGATGTCCCCCGCGCCGCACCACGTCCCGCCATGCTGAAGGCGACCAAGTCGCTGATGTATGAGGACAGCTTCGCCAAGCTGCCACGCCTGACGCTCACCTGGCCGACTGTCGCGGTGACCAATACGGATGCGGCAGCGATCGGGGTGTTGTTCGACTTGCTGGTCGATGGCCGCGATTCACCGATGACCCGGACATTGGTCGACGAGTTGAAGCTGACCGACGAGGTTTCCGGTGGACAGGATGAAGGCGAGATCGCCAGCACCGGCCAGATCGACGTGCGCGCATTCGACGGTGTTGCCCTGGATCGTGTCCAGGCGGGCATTGATGCCGGTTTCAAACGGTTCGACAAGGACGGTATCGATCCGGCCGCACTGGCCAGGGTCAAGACGGCGCAGGAAGCAGCGTTCTATGCCGCGCTGCAAACCGTCGAGGGCAAAGCCGAGGCGATCGCACGCGCCGAAGCGGCGAGCGGGCAAATCGACTTTGTCGACCGCAGGATCGCGCAGTTGCGCGCGGTGACTGCGGACGATGTGCTGCGCGTCTATCGCCGCTACATCTCCGCGCAGCCGCATATCGCGCTGAGCATCGTGCCCAAGGGACAAGCCAGGCTTGCCTTGGCCAAGGCGACGCCGCAGTTGATCGCCGAGGAAAAGATCGTGCAAGGCGCCGAACAGGCAGTCGACCAGACCGCCGGCGGCGAACCGGCCTATGCCCGCACGCCGTCAAAGATCGATCGCACGATCGAACCGCCGTTCGGCCCCGAACCCAAGGTCAGGGCGCCGGCAATCTGGCACGCCATACTAGCCAACGGACTGGCGGCCAGCGGTGTGGTCGATACCGAATTACCGGTCGCGCAATTCGCCCTGTCGCTCGATGGCGGACAATTGCGCGACGATCCTGCCCGGCCAGGTGCGGCGAACCTGTTCGCGCAACTGATGACGCGCGGGACCGCCAAGCGTACGCCCGCCGAATTGGAAAACGCGCTCAAGACACTCGGCGCGAAGGTCGCCGCCAATGCGAAGGCCGAGCGGATCATCGTGTCGGGCACGACGCTGGCGCGTAATTTCGCGCCGACCATGGCGCTGATCCGCGAAATGCTGCTCGAGCCGCGCTGGGACCAGGCGGAGCTCGCGCTGGTCAAGGATGCCGTGGTCGCGGAAATCGCCGACAACAGCGCGGAGCCACGCGCGCTGGCCCATCGCGTGATGGACAAGGTGACCTATGGTCCCGACCATATCCTGTCGCGCGACATTCTCGGCACCGAAGCATCGGTGACCGCACTGACGATGCGCGACCTGCAGGACTATGCGGCGAAACTGGCCCCGGCGAATGCCCGCTTCCGGGTTGCGGGCGCGGTCGATCAGGCAATTGTCTCGGCCGCGCTTGCACCGCTTGCCACCGGCTGGACGGCCAGACCGACACCGGTACCGGCTTATCCGGTGCCGGCACCGCCGACCCGGCCCGCATTGTATTTCTACGATATCCCCGATGCGAAACAGTCGGCCCTGTTGTTCGGTGCGCCGTCGCTGCGCCGCGCCGATCCGGATTATTTCCCCGCCATGGCGGCGAATTTCATTCTGGGCGGCGGCGGCTTCGCCTCACGGCTGACGCAGGAAGTACGCGAGGGCAACGGCTATACCTATGGTGTGCGCTCGGCCTTTGCCGGGTACGGGCAAGGCGGCATGTTCCAGATCTACAGCCCAGTGCGCGCCAATGTCACGCTGGAGGCTGCCGCGCTGATCAACAAGATCGTCGCCGACTATCCCGCGACTTTCACCGCCGCCGACCTGACCGTGACGCGGAATTACCTGATCAAGAGCCGCGCGATCCAGTTCGAGGCGCTGTCGGACAAGCTCGATATGCTCGCGGTGATCGGCGATTATGGCCTGCCCGACGATTATCCGGCGCGCGAAGGCAAGATGCTCGACGAGATGACACGCGACAGCGTGCGCGCGATCGCCGCGAAATATATCCAGCCCGGTCACATGACTTATGTCGTGGTTGGCGACGCGAAAACGCAAATGGCGCGGTTGGATGCGCTGGGGCTGGGCAAACCGATTGCGGCCAATGTCTTGCTGGCGACCGCCGCTGGAGCAAAATGACGTCAGATCGCGTCCGTCAGGCGACCAGCGCACCAGATAGCCGAAACTCTTGCGTAATGCCTCAAACGGCGGGAATTCGTACGGCGGCTCCTGTTCGACGAAGCAGTGCCTACGCCGGCGCGATACGCCGCGGGCAGGACTCGCTTCCAGTCGGCCACGCCCGATCCGCCTTCGGTGAAATCCTGGCGCAAGTCGAAATTCGGCCTGGTGGTGCCCGATGCGTAAGCCCAGCCGCAATCTGGGACACCGGATTGCCGCATATCAATCGTCAGTCGATGCTGCGCCTGAAGGTTTCGGGCAACAGGAACAGCCCCAGGATCACGGTCAGGGCAGCGACCACGATCGGATACCACAAACCGTAATAGATATCCCCGGTGGCCGCGACCATCGCGAACGCCGTGGTCGGCAGGAAACCGCCGAACCAGCCATTGCCGATATGATAGGGCAGCGACATCGATGTGTAGCGGATATTGGTCGGGAACAGTTCGACCAGCAACGCCGCGATCGGGCCGTAAACGGCGGTCACCAGCAGCACGAGGACGAACAGGATCGCGACGACCAGCGGCTTGTCGATCCGGGCGGGATCGGCCTTGGCCGGATAGCCGGCGGCATTCAGCCGGGCCTTCAGCTCACCCTGGAACGCGGCGATCGCGGCCTTGCGCGCTTCGGGCGCCAAGCCCGCCGGATCCGGCATTGACAGGGTCGCGCCGCCGATTGCGATCACTGTCTGGCGGTTAAGCGTCGGTGCGCCGGGCAAACCAGCATCCGAGCCCCTGGCGGCGGCATAGGGAATGCCGGCCTTGGCGAGATAGGATTTGGCGACGTCGCAGCTCGACGCATCGAAGCGGTTCCGGCCGATCGGGTCGAACTGAAACGAGCACGCGTCGTTATAGGAGGTCAACGTCACGGGCGCGCTGGCCTGTGCCGCCGCCAGCGCCGGATTGGCGGCATTGGTCAGCGCGTGGAACAGCGGAAAATAGGTCAGCGCGGCAAGCGCGCAACCGGCGAGGATAATCGGCTTGCGCCCGATCTTGTCCGACAGCCAGCCGAAGATCAGGAAGAACGGCGTGCCCAGCGCGAGCGCGATGGCGATCAGGATATTGGCGGTCGCACCATCGACCTTGAGCATTTTTTCCAGGAAAAACAACGCATAGAACTGGCCGGTATACCAGACCACCGCCTGCCCGGCGACCGCGCCGACCAGCGCGATGATGACGATGCGCAAATTGCCCCATTTCGCAAAGGCATCGGTCAGCGGCGCCTTCGATCCCTTGCCCTCGGCCTTCATCTTCAGGAACACCGGGCTTTCTTCGAGTTGCAGCCGGATCCACAACGATACGCCGAGCAGCACGATCGAGATGATGAACGGCCAGCGCCAGCCCCAGTCGGCGAATGCGACCTCACCGACCGCGGTGCGGATCCCGATCACCACCAGCAACGCCGCGAACAGGCCAAGCGTCGCGGTCGTCTGGATGAAGCTGGTGTACAGTCCACGCCGATGGTTCGGCGCATGTTCCGCGACATAGGTCGCCGCACCGCCATATTCGCCGCCCAGCGCCAGGCCCTGCAGCAAGCGCAGCAGCACGAGGATGATCGGCGCGGCGACGCCGATCGTGTCATAACTGGGCAACCAGCCGACCAGGAAGGTCGACAGGCCCATGATGCCCATGGTGACCAGGAAGGTGTTCTTGCGCCCGACCAGATCGCCGATCCGCCCGAACAGCAACGCCCCGAACGGCCGCACCGCGAAACCCGCCGCGAACGCCGCCAGCGCGAAGATGAACCCGGTCGTCTCGTTCACGCCGGAGAAGAATTGCTTGGTGATGATCGTCGCGAGCAAGCCGTAGAGGTAAAAGTCGTACCATTCGAACACCGTGCCCAGCGACGATGCGGCAATGACCAGCTTCTCGCTCTGGGTCGCCTTATGGTGCTGCGGCAAGTCGGCGCTGGCGTCAGCGGTCATTTCGCTGACGAGAGCCGCGTCATCAGGATCGCGGCGCGCTTGGCCTGGCGGCGGATGCTGTCGAGATTGACCGTCTCGCCCGGCGCATGATCGCCCCGGCTGGTGGTGCCGAGCCCGACCAGTCCGTCGACATCGCTCGCCACGAACGAAATGTCGCCGGCGCCGCGCTTCAACGGGTCGAGCGCAGCCATCGGTTCGAGCCCCATATCCCTGTTCACCACATTCAGCGCATCGAGCAGCGCCTTGTTGCCCGGCGTCGGCGCCATGGCCGGATAGCTGCCGGGATCGAAGCTGATTTTCGCATCGGTGCCCGGCGCATGCGCGGCGACGATCGCCTGCATCTTGGCGCGCACCCGATCGGTCTGCTCGGGCGACAAGGTGCGGAAATCGCCCCGCGCCACCGCCGTCTGGGGAATGATGTTGCCCTTGCCCGCCGCCGTCGCGCGCACCGCATCGGCATCGAGCGCGGCGCTCGACCCGCCGGCGATGATACCGGTGTTGAACGTCAGATTGGGCTCGGGCAATTCCTTGCGGAACGCGGCCAGGATGCGCGTCAACTCATTGACCGCGCCATCGCCATATTCGCTGGAGAAAATGAGCGAGGAATGGCCGGTCTTGCCGGTGGTCGTGATCGTCCAGCTGTTGGATGACCGCCGCGCGATCGACCCCATATCCTTGCCGCCCTCGGTCGCCAGCCCTTCGAAATCGAGCGCGACATCGGCGCGCCTGCCCGCTGCGATCAGGTCGGCTCGCGCCACCTCGATCGGATCGCCGGCATCCTCCTCGTCGCCCGACAACATGATTTCGATATCGGCGTCCTTGAGCGTCCCCGCCGCCTGCATCGCGCGCAATGCGGCAAGCATCACGACCATCCCGCCCTTGTCGTCGCCCGCGCCCGGCCCCTCGGCTTCCTCTCCCTTGCGGGTGAATTTCTGGAACGGCGAATCCTTTTCGAACACGGTGTCGAGATGGCCGATCAGCAGCAGCTTCTTCGCACCCGCCCGGCCTTTCTTGGTGGCGATCAGATGTCCGGCGCGGTTCGCCGCCGCCTGCGGCTTCCATTCGACCGTGAAGCCCAACGGTTCGAGTTCCGCGCGCATCATCTTGCCGACCAGGTCGACCCCGGCGAAGTTCATCGTGCCGCTATTCTGGTCAACCAGCTTTTGCAGCAAGGCGACCGAGCGTTCATATTCGGCATCAACCGTCTTCGTCATGCGCGTCTCGACCGGGCTGAGCCTGGCATTGGCGACGGTGGGAACAAGGGCGAAACTGAGAGCGATCGGGGCAACGCCGATCAGCGCGCGAAGTGCGATATGATTCATGCCGGAAAGACTAGCGGGTTTCGCGCGCCTGCCAAGGGAACTATCGCCCTCGCTCGCTCGATACTACACCCTGCCCATGACCGAAGAATTTCCCAACGCGATCCCCGCCGCCACGCTGGTGCTGTTCCGTGACATGCCCGACGGACCGCCCGAATTGCTGATGGTCGAGCGTGCCAAGGCAATGGTGTTCGCCGGGGGCGCCCTGGTCTTTCCGGGTGGTCGGATCGACCCCGGCGACCATACACTCGCGACGATCCTCGGCGGCGATTCGGAGGATATGGCCGCCCGTATCGCTGCGATCCGCGAGACGGTCGAGGAAGTGGCGATGCCAATCGGGCTCACCCCGATGCCGACACCCGACACGCTGGCGGCGTTGCGCGCCGCGCTGCATGGCGGCACCTCGTTCGGCGAAGCGCTGGCCGATGCCGACCTGTCGCTCGATCCGTCATCGCTCATTCCCTATGCGCGCTGGCTGCCGCGACATGCGCATATGCGGATTTTCGACACGCGTTTCTATCTCGCGCGCCTGCCCGCCGACGCGCCGCTGCCGCAAGTCGACGCGACCGAGAATGTCCGCCTGCTCTGGGCTACCGCGCAGCAAGTGCTCGACGATGCCGATGCGGGGCATGTGCGCATCATCTTCCCGACGCGCCGCAATCTCGAACGGCTCGCACAGTATCGCAGCTTTGCCGATGCGGTCGACGATGCGATCCGGCATCCGATCAAGACCGTCACGCCCTGGATCGAGGAACGCGACGGGCAGGAGTATCTCTGCATCCCGTCCGACATCGGCTATCCGGTAGCCTCGGAAACCATCACGAGCGCTATGCGTGGCTAAGTTGGGCGTGGCTAAGTTGGGCGTGGCTAATTTAGACGCGGCTGAGATCGGGCGCGGCTGATGACCGGCGTGCGTCGCATTGCGGCGGTGGCGGTTATCGCCGCGATCGCGCTGACTGCGATCCTCGCCTTGTTCGCGGCGGTGCGTGGGCGACCGCAGGACCTGCCCTGGACCCCGCTTGACCTGGGCCAGCCGACCGGCCTGTTCACCGGGCGCAAGCTCGCCGGGCTGACGCGGGATTTCCCCAGATGCCGCGCCCTGCTCGACAAAGCGGGGGTGAACTACACATTGATGCCCGTCGTGCATGCCGGACGCTGCGGCTATGCCGATGGCGTCCGCTTCGCCCCCGGTGGCGCGCGGCGCACCGCCTATGCACCGGCGACGACTGGAACATCCTGTCCGGTGGCCGCCGCCCTGTCGGTATGGGAATGGAATGTCGTTCAGCCCGCCGCGCGGCGCTATTTCGGGCAGCGCGTGGCCAGCATCAACCATCTCGGGAGCTATAATTGCCGCAATATCTATAACCGTCCAACTGGGCCGCTGAGCGAGCATGCCACGGCGGACGCGATCGATATCGCCGGCTTCACGCTGGAGGACGGGACGAAGGTCACCATCCTCGGCGATTGGGCGGACACCGGCGACAAGGGCACGTTCCTGCGCAGCGTGCGCAACGGCGCGTGCGGGCTGTTCTCGACCACGTTGTCGCCGGAGTACAACGCAGCGCACCGCGACCATCTGCACCTCGACCAGGCGGAGCGCGGCGCGATGAGTTGGCGCACGTGTCGGTAGCGTAGAACATATTATATTTATCGTTTTACGATAATTTATTGTTGCAAAACACTTTCGGTGCGCCTATCTGAGCGGCATTCAACAGAATGGGAATGCCGTCATGTCCATCCGTGTACTCGTCTGGCTTCTGCAAGCGACGCAGATCCTGATCGGGATCGCCGCGACCATCACGATCATCGCATTCGTCGCCCATGCCGCGCAGGGGGGACCGTTCACCGCCAACTGGCCGGTGGCCGGCGGCGCGGGCGCGAACCTGCCGCTCGCCGGCAATGTCGGGTCGATCGTGATCGATCATGGCCGGGTCGAGCTTGCCTCGCACGACTGGTACCCGGAATTTGCGCAGATGCTTTTCGTTATGCTGTTCGCATGGGGCGCGAACTACGCGATCATCAATCTGAAGCACGTCCTGCGCCGCATCGCCGCCGGCATGCCGTTCGATCCCTCGACCATCCGCAGTTTGCGCTGGATCGGGCTGTTGGCGATCGCCTGGGCAGGATTCGACTTGCTGAACGCGCTGGTCGTCGAGCCGCTGATCCTGGCGACCGCAATACCGGCCAACCCGGCGATATCGCTCGGATCAAGCTTGTCGCGTTCCGGCAATCATTTGCCCGTGAACGTCTTCCGGCTTGAATATGCTCTCGATTATATGAAGGTCGCCGCCGGGCTTGTCGCGCTGGCGCTGGCCCGGGCCTTTGCGATCGGGCGGGGACTCAGCGAAGATTCGGAAAGCATCGTGTAATGCCGATCATCGTCACGCTCGATGTCATGATGGCCCGCCGCAAGATGCCGCTCAATGTCCTGGCGGAACGCGTCGGCATTTCGATCACCAATTTGTCGCTGCTCAAGACCGGCAAGGTGAAGGGCGTGCGCTTCGCCACACTGGAAGGGATCTGCACCGAGCTCGATTGTCAGCCCGGCGACATCATGGAGTTCCGCGCGGATTGATGCCGTCCAACGCCCGTCCCGATCGGGGCGGGCGTTACGCGGATCAGTGGGGCAGCGCCGCCATATCGACCTTCTCGACCCAATTGGGGAAGAAGGCCGGCGCCCGGTTCGACCAGCCCGACGCCGTTGCCGCCGCCTCGCTGATCGACTGCAGCAATTTACGCCGCAAATCGGGATGGAGATGCGGCAGCGCCGCCGCGGAACAGAATGCCGCCGGGAGCCACGGCCGCACATCAGCGCTGATCAGCCGCTCATACAGGAAGCGATAGGCCGAAAAGGTCGTCAGCCGCCCCTGCCCCAGATCGAATGCCGTGACGGTCATCAACGGCGCGAGGAAGGGTTCGACCGCGTCGAGACCGCTATCGTCGGGCACCATCGCGCGAATATCGGGGAGCCGCTCGTAAAGCCGCGCCTGCGCCCGGATGCTCGCCGCCTCGACCACGTCGCGCGACCAGCGCACCATCGCATCGTCACGATCGAGACCGATGTCGAGCGAGCGCCGCACATAACGCTGCGTCGCCGCACTGAACCCGGCAAATTCCTTCATTTCAGCCAAAGTCATTGCGCCATTGGCTGGTTTCATCCTCGAAGCCATGTCGTCACCCCGCCCGCATTGTTGGACCGGAGCGGATCATGCGCCAAGATGGTTAACGCCATGCTTAACACCGTGTCGTCCGGCGTTAAGCATGGAATCATAGTTCTTGTTGCGACGCAACAAAGGTTGCGACGAACGACATGCAGCGATCAAAAAGCTCGCCAGGTGCGACAGTTACGCAACATTTTTCCCGTGCTGCTCCCGCTTGTGCAGGGAGCGCCGGGTCATTTCCGGTCAGCCTGGATTTTCTCTTCGGCCTTCGCATCAAAGCCTGACGAGGCCGGCGGCGTCACATTATGCACTGGCTGCGTCGAGGCCGGCGGGTCGGATGCGTCCATCGACTCGTCCAGCGCGGCATCGAGTCGCGCATCCTCATTCTCCGGATCCTTTTCCAGCCGCTTCATGATCGATTCGTCCTGCCCGGCATTCTGGCGCGGGTGATGGATCTGATCATTTTCGTGCGGCTCCGACTCCGCCTCCGGGTCGGGCGCCGCGATCGACAGGCTGTCGAGCGCCTTCGGGTCGATCGTCTTGCTGTCCTCGGTCATGGCCAATCCTCTCTCGGCTGTTCCGGGAGTAGAACGATCAGTCAGCGTCCCCGTTCCGTACCGCATCGTCCAGCCGAGTGACTTTCACGACCTGTCTATACATCGTCGCGGTGCCGAAGACGGTCATAAAGGCGATATCGGTCGCGTCGCGCCCCACCGCCACGCGCGCGATTTCGCCACATTCCGCCATGCCGGTCGCATCGATCAGATGCCAGCCACCCGCAAGCCACACTTCGGCGACAGCATGGAAATCGGGTGGGTCGACGCCGGGAGCATAAGCCGACACACAACGCGCCGGAATGCCGCCGGCGCGCGCCAGCGAGACCAGCAGATGCGCATAATCGCGGCACACCCCGCGCCGGTCGGCGAAGGTCATCATCGCGGTGGTCACGCCGCTGCTCGATCCCGACGCATATGTCAGATGCTCTCGCACCCAGGCACCGAGCGCCGCGGCGAGCGCCCCACCCTCCAACCCAGCGAACTCACTGTGCACAAAGCCCTCGAAATGGTCGGATTCGCAATAACGGCTGGGCAACAGATAGGGGACCGCCTCCGCCGGCAGGTCAGCCATCGCAGTCGGGGGCAGGGTCGACAGATCGACCTCGGTCCGGTCTATCACCACGATCGCGCGATATTCGGCCTGGAACGAGCCAGAGGCCCGCGCCCAGGTGCGCTGCCCGATCCCCTCCTCGCCCGTCATTGCGCGCAGCGGGTTGTCGCAATAGACGCGCAAATCCTGCTGCTCGAGCCGCTGGTCGGCCATCGCCGCCGCCTCGATCTGCAGCAGCACTTCCGCGCTGTCATCGACGAAATAATCCAGCATGACGTCGATCAAGAGGCGCATTGATGTTCCTGGGGCCGTCACGGTCGGGACGGCAGCGATGGCGTAGATCACGCCCTCATACGGGCTGGACACTCAAGGAAAATGACATCGCTCAATGTTGCGTCCGCGACGCAAAAGAAAAGGCCCGGCAGGTTTCCCCGCCGGGCCCGATTCTCTCATTCCGGACGTGCCTCAGTTCCGGCTGGAGCCGAAGATGCGCAGCAGGAACAGGAACATGTTGATGAAGTCGAGGTACAGGTTCAGCGCCGACATGATCACCACACGACCTTCGTCGGCGGTGCCCGCCACATAAGCGTACATGCTCTTCGTCTTCTGCGTGTCATAGGCGGTGAGGCCAGCGAAGATCAGCACGCCAACGATGCTGATGATCAGCGCCATCACCGTCGACTGGAAGAAGAAGTTCAGGATCATCGCGACGATCAGCCCGACCAGGCCCATGATCAGGAAGGTTCCGAACGCCGACAGATCGCGCTTGGTGGTGTAGCCGTACAGCGACAGGCCCGCGAAACCGGCGGCCGTGGCGAAGAAGGCCTGAGCGATCGAGGTCTCGGTGTAGCGCAGGAAGATGGTCGAGAGCGACAGGCCCATCGCGATCGCGAAGCCCCAGAACATCGCCTGCAATGTGGCGAACGACATCCGGCCCTGGCCGAAGCTCATGCCGAACACGAACGCCAGCGGCGCGAACATGATGACGTATTTCAGGATGCCGGGGTTGAGGAATACCGCCTCGGCATAACCGGCCGATGCGAACAGCATCGCGACGACGCCGGTGAGCAGGATGCCCGAGCCCATGTAATTATAGACGGACAGCATATAGGCGCGGAGACCCGCGTCGTACGCTTCCGTACGCGCACCCGCCGTCGCGAAGGGCGCGGCGTTCGGCTGGGGGTCAGACCAATTAGCCATGTCGAATAAACTCCTGATGCCCGGCATGATGCCGGATACACTGAATATCGCCGCTCCGGCCCCGTTTTTCAAGCAAAAGCGGTTGGCGTTCGCCCTGTGACAGGCGCTAAAGCCACTCAATGCATCGATTGTTCGTCGCTCTCCGCCCGCCTCTCCCGATCCGCGACGCCATGGCCGATCTCATGGACGGCGTCCCGGAGGCGCGCTGGCAGGATGACGAACAGCTTCACCTGACCCTGCGCTATATCGGCGAAGTGGATCGCCGCACGGCCGAGGACGTTGCCGATGCGCTCAGCCGCATCCATGCTCCCGCCATCGACGTCCGACTGACCGGCGTCGGCCAGTTCGACCGCAAGGGCCGCACCCATACGCTATGGGCCGGCGTGACGCCGGCCGAACCGCTCGCGGCCCTGCACCAGAAGGTCGACCACGCGCTGATCCGCTTCGGCCTCGCCGCCGAGGAACGCGCCTATCTGCCGCACGTTACCCTCGCGCGCCTGCCCGTTGCGGCCGGCGCCGCACCCGAGATCGGACATTGGCTCGAGGAGCACAGCGCGCTGGCGAGCGAGCCGTTCCGGCTTGAGCATCTGATGCTGTTCGAAAGCCATCTTGGCCCGGGCGGCGCGCGCTATGAGGCAATTGCGCGCTGGCCCTTGTTCTGACGATCCTGGTGCTGGCGCGTATCGATCTGGGGTCCAGACCCTAATCCAATGCGGCGATCGGCCGCGCCTCGCCATCCAGGCCATCGATCGAATATCCCTGGCGCCGGGCGACGCGATAGGCAATCGCGACCGACGACGCGGCAATCAGCACGCCCAGGAACGCCACGAATACGGAATCCACCACCAGCAATATCACGCCGAGCCGCCCCGGCCTGACCATCGCCAGCCCGCCCAGAACATAGTGAACGACCATCGGCGGCAACATGATCACCAGCGTGAAAGCAAATCCCCAGAGGAGATGCCCGATCGACTGACGCAATGCGAAAATCGGCGTCGCCTTGGGGTCACCGATGGCGGCCCCGACGATCCATGGCGTCAGCGCGACCTGCAGCAGCAACCATCCGAACATCGAACCCAATATGATCGTCAAAATGGCGGCCCGGCCCATCCCATCCATCGGCACGCCTTGCAGCGCCTGCATCGCCACTCCCACCACCAGCGTGAGCAGGACGACCAGCGAAAAACGGTGCAGCGCGTCGCGATCCGCCGCGAAGGTACGGGGAACGCTCTCTCCGCTAAAGGCAAAGCGGGCGATCCAGTAGATGACGAATAGAAGCAGGATCGTCTTGACCGCACCGATCGCCATCCGCGCCGGATGGAACTGCACGGCTTTCGCGGCTTCGGGGGATGCAAACATCCCCGTCATCCACTCGGCGACATGCTGCACCCCCTCGACGGCAATGATGGCCAGCGCGATCACCGGTGCAGCCTTCAGAAAACGCCAGGTCAGGCCATAGGTATAGCGGATCGCACGCAGCATCATTCGGCTCCCTCTTCTTGCTCGGACAGGTCGGGGCCGCCCGGGTCGTATCCGATCAGGTCGCCCGGCAAGCAGCCAAGTTCGCGGCACAACGCCTCAAGCGTGGAAAAACGGATCGCCTTTGCCTTGCCGGTCTTCAGGATTGACAGGTTGGCGAGCGTGATATCGACGCGTTCGGCAAGCTCCGTCAGCGTCATTCGCCGCGCATGCAGCAAGTCATCAAGATCGATACGGATCGGCATAACGTCAGACCGTGCCCTGCAGGTCGTCGCGCATCGCTGCGCCTTGCGCGAATACATGCGACAGCACGAAGAGCAGCAGCACGGCAAGCCAGCCGGTCAGCGAGAAATTCCAGCCGAAATATTCATGCGTCGCAGCGCTCAGCGGCACGACGATCAGGCCATAGACCAGGTCGAGAAACTGGATCGCGAGCAAGGCCCAGGCGATATGCCGCAATCGCCGGGCATTGGCCGCGACGAAGGGATCTCCCGCCGCCACCGTTGCCACGATCGCGGCGAGGCGGCGGAAAATGACATGCGCGACACAGGCCACGCCGATCCCGAGCAGCAGGATCGCCCGCATCGACCAAAGCACCAGCGACAGGATATCCGGCCCGAAGCGCCGCGCGATATGCGCAGCCATCATCGGCTCCACCAGGCTGACCAGCAACAGAAGCGCGAAGCCACCCGCGCATAGCCAGTTGAGCAGAAGCAGCAACGGAATCAGCCTGCGGACGAACCTGACCATATCGTTCCTCGATTCTTTATCGAAAAACGATATGCTCCTTATCGAATAACGGCAACACTTTTATGCCAGGCCGCGTCGCTTATGAAGCGCCGAACACGCCACAAGCGATCCGCGCGCCGCTGTTGCCCGACGGATCGGTCATCAGGTCGTCAGCGGCGGCATGGACCATCATCGCCGACCCGTCCGTATCGAGCAGTCCGGCCATGGTCGCGCCGGGTATGGTGATGCCCAGCGTCCCGCGCCCATCGGTCCCGATGATCAGATTGGGCAAATCGCCTTCATGTGGTCCTTGCGGGTTCATCGACCCATGCTTCATGCCGGTCGGATTCCAGTGCCCGCCAGCGCTGGCGAAATCGGGCCCCTCGCACAGGCCAGTGGTATGGACATGGGCGCCATGCGTGCCCGGCGGCATGCCCTTTGCGTCGATGGTGAAGCGCAGTCCGCCTGCGACTTCGCTCGCCGTGACCCGGCCGACATCGACGCCTGCCGCGGTCCGGAGCGTCGCAACCGCATGCGCGCCGCCAGCGACCGGAGTACCGGTTTCCAGCGCCTTGTCCTTTTCCTTGCACGCGCCCAGGGCCAGCATCGCCAGGGCCGTCGTCCCGATCAGAACCATCCGCATGTCCGTGTCTCCGTTTCTGCCCCAGCGGCATTTACCGCCATCCTATCGGGCGAACCCGTCGTCCGGGCAAGGGTTCCTTCGCGTGTCATATTCTCTCCAGCGCATTCGCCGGATCATCATCATGCGCCGCGCCCTTCCCCAACCCGCACCCCCTTGCTAAAGCCCGCCCGACTCTAGGCATCCGCACATGCCGCAAGCGCGCCCGCGCGGGTTTCCCGCCTCCCCGCCGCGCTCCGGTACGCGCACTTAATGGAAGGATACTCCGCCACATGACCGCCATCGGCCAGGACACACTCTCCGCCCGCACCACGCTCGACGTGAACGGCACGTCCTACGACTATTACTCGCTCGCCACCGCGGCGGCGAAATATGGCGACATCTCGCGGCTTCCCTTCTCGATGAAGGTGCTGCTCGAGAACATGCTGCGATTCGAGGACGGCAAGACCGTCACCACCGACGATATCCAGGCAATCATCGACTGGCAGCAGGAGCGCCGCTCCGACCGGGAAATCCAGTACCGCCCGGCGCGCGTGCTGATGCAGGATTTCACCGGTGTGCCCTGCGTGGTCGACCTGGCGGCGATGCGCGACGCGATCACCAAGCTCGGCGGCGACGCGGCGAAGATCAATCCACTGGTGCCCGTCCATCTCGTCATCGATCACTCGGTGATGGTCGACGAATTCGGCACGCCCAAGGCGTTCGAAGACAATGTCGAGCTGGAATATCAGCGTAACAACGAGCGCTATGAATTCCTCAAATGGGGGTCGAAAGCGCTCGATAATTTCAAGGTCGTGCCCCCCGGCACCGGCATCTGCCACCAGGTCAATCTCGAGAATATCGCCCAGGCGATCTGGTCCTCGGTCGCGCCCGACGGCAGCAACATCGCTTATCCCGATACCTGTGTCGGCACCGACAGCCACACGACGATGGTCAATGGCCTCGGCGTACTCGGCTGGGGCGTTGGCGGGATCGAGGCCGAAGCCGCGATGCTCGGCCAGCCGGTATCGATGCTCATCCCCGAAGTGGTCGGCTTCAAGCTGATCGGCGAACTGGCCGAAGGCATCACCGCCACCGATCTGGTGCTGACCGTCACGCAAATGCTCCGCGCCAAGGGCGTGGTCGGTCGCTTCGTCGAATTCTTCGGCCCGGGCCTCGACGCGCTCAGCCTCGCCGACCGTGCGACGATCGCCAATATGGCGCCCGAATATGGCGCGACGTGCGGCTTCTTCCCGGTCGACGACGCGACGCTCGACTATATGCGCCTGACCGGTCGCACCGACGAACAGATTGCCCTGACCGAGGCTTATGCCCGCGCCCAGGGCATGTGGCGCCTCGCCGACATGCCCGACCCGCTCTTCACCGACACGCTCGAACTCGACATGGCCAATGTCGTACCGTCGCTCGCCGGCCCGAAGCGCCCGCAGGACAAGGTCATCCTCACTGAGGTCGACGACACCTTCAACGCCGACCTCGCCAAAGTCTACAACCACGGTTCGGCCAAGCGCGTGCCGGTCGAAGGCCGCGATCACGATATCGGCGACGGCGACGTGGTCATCGCCGCGATCACCAGCTGCACCAACACCTCCAACCCATCGGTGCTGGTCGCCGCCGGCCTGGTCGCGCGCAAGGCCAATGCCTTTGGCCTGAAGCCCAAGCCCTGGGTGAAGACTTCGCTCGCACCGGGGTCGCAGGTCGTCACCGACTATCTCGACAAGGCCGGCCTTACCACTGATCTCAACGCGGTCGGCTTCAACCTGGTCGGCTATGGCTGCACCACCTGTATCGGCAATTCCGGCCCGCTCGCCGCGCCGATCTCGGCCGCGATCAACGAGAATGACATCGTTGCCGCCTCGGTCCTGTCGGGCAATCGCAACTTCGAAGGCCGCGTCTCGCCAGACGTGCGCGCCAATTTCCTGGCGTCCCCGCCGCTGGTCGTCGCCTATGCGCTGAAGGGCACGGTGACCGAGGACTTCACCACCACTCCGATCGGCCAGGCGACCGACGGCACCGACGTCTATCTCAAGGACATCTGGCCCTCGAACGCCGAAGTTCGCGCGGTGATGGATGCCAATATCGACCGCAGCATGTTCCAGTCGCGCTACGCCCATGTCTTCACTGGCGATGCGAAGTGGCAGGCGATCGACGTGACTGGCTCCGACACCTATCAGTGGCGCGCCGGGTCGACCTATGTCGCCAACCCGCCCTATTTCGACGGCATGACGATGACCCCGGCCCCGGTGCAGGACATCATCGAGGCGCGGCCGCTCGCCATCCTCGGCGATTCGATCACCACTGACCATATTTCGCCCGCCGGCAGCATCAAGGCGGACTCGCCCGCCGGCACCTATTTGCAGGAACATCAGGTCAGCAAGGCCGACTTCAACAGCTATGGCGCGCGTCGCGGCAACCATGAAGTGATGATGCGCGGCACCTTCGCCAATATCCGCATCAAGAACGAAATGGTCCCCGGGATCGAAGGCGGCATGTCGTCCTACAAGGGCGAAGTCATGCCGATCTATGACGCGGCGATGCGCTTCAAGGCCGACGGCGTGCCGCTCGTGGTTATCGCCGGCAAGGAATATGGCACCGGATCGTCGCGCGACTGGGCGGCCAAGGGCACCAACCTGCTTGGCGTCCGCGCGGTCATCACCGAAAGCTTCGAGCGCATCCACCGCTCCAACCTGGTCGGCATGGGCGTGCTGCCGCTGCAGTTCGCCGAAGGCGTGACGCGCCAGACGCTGAAGCTCGACGGTTCGGAAAGCTTCACCATCATGAAGGTCGCTGAAATCCGCCCACGCCAGGATGTCGAGGTCACCCTGACCCGCGCCGACGGCACGGTCGAAAGCTTCCTGACCCGCTGCCGCATCGATACCGTCAACGAGCTGGAATATTTCCTGCACGGCGGCATCCTGCAGTACGTCCTCAGGAACCTCGCCGCTTGATAATCGCGATCGAGATTGTGGGGTGGACCGGCGCCGTCCTCATTCTCGTCGCCTATCTGATGGTCTCGGCGGGCCGGCTCACCGGCCAGTCCGCCGCGTTCCAATGGATGAATCTGGTCGGTGCGGCCTGTTTCATCGTCAACAGCGGCTGGCACGGCGCGCTGCCCTCCACCGTGTTGAACATATTATGGCTGCTGATCGGCATAGTGACTCTGTGGCGCATCGCCGGATCGGCGCGTAGGACGAAACCTCAACCGACTTCTGCCCAACCGAGTTCTGGAGAGCGACAATGAGCATGACCCTGGATTTCAACCTGGGCGAAAATGCCGACATGATCCGCGACACGACTGAACGGTTCGCGACCGACCGGATCGCACCGCGCGCCGCCGCGATCGATGAAGAGAATAAGTTCGACCGCTCGCTTTGGCCGGAAATGGGCGAACTCGGTCTGCACGGCATTACCGTCGAGGAAGAATGGGGCGGACTTGGCCTTGGCTATCTCGAACATGTCGTCGCAATGGAGGAAGTCAGCCGGGCCTCCGCCTCGATCGGACTCAGCTATGGCGCGCACTCCAATTTGTGCGTCAACCAGATCCGCCGCTGGGGCAACCCGGAGCAAAAGGCGAAATATCTGCCCAAGCTGATCTCGGGCGAACATGTCGGCAGCCTTGCCATGTCCGAAGCCGGATCGGGCTCCGACGTCGTCTCGATGAAGCTCAAGGCGACCCTGCAGGGCAATGACCGTTATCTGCTCAACGGCACCAAATTCTGGATCACCAATTCGACCGAAGCCGACACGCTCGTGGTCTATGCCAAAACCGATGGCGAGGCCGGCCCGCGCGGCATCACCGCCTTCCTGATCGAAAAGGGTATGCCCGGCTTTTCGGTGTCGAAGAAACTCGACAAGATGGGCATGCGCGGCTCCGACACCGCCGAGCTGGTGTTCGAGGATTGCGAAGTTCCGGCCGAGAATGTCATGGGCCCGGTCAATGGCGGTGTCGGCGTGCTGATGTCAGGGCTCGATTATGAGCGCACTGTGCTCTCCGGGGGACCGATCGGCATCATGCAGGCATGCCTCGACGTCGTGCTGCCCTATGTCCGCGAGCGGAAACAGTTCGGCACGCCGATCGGCCAGTTCCAGCTGATGCAGGCCAAGATCGCCGACATGTATGTCGCGCTCAATTCCGCCCGCGCCTATGTCTATGCCGTCGCGCGCGCCTGCGACGCGGGCAAGACGACGCGCTTCGACGCGGCGGGCGCGATCCTGCTCGCCTCCGAAAACGCGGTGAAGACTTCGCTCGAGGCGATCCAGGCGCTGGGCGGCGCCGGCTATACCAAGGAATGGCCAGTCGAACGCTTCCTGCGCGACGCCAAACTCTATGACATCGGCGCCGGCACTAACGAAATCCGCCGCTTCCTGATCGGGCGCGAGCTGATCGGCGCCTGATCGTCGAAACTCGGGCAACCGGCGCGGCTCATTCAACCGCGCCGTTTTGCAGGAAGACGACATAGCCCCTGAAGTTCGGATTTGATTCCAGCGTGGTGGGCGGATGCCACGCGCCGCCTTGCAGCAGGCCGATCCGGAACGGCGTCTTCATGCGATCGAGCCGGGAGAGATATGTCGCATAACCAGGGATGACGCGGCGGCCCTGATAGATTTGCAATACGATCTCATCGACCGTGCCGGCCAGTGCGTCGAGCCCCTTGGGGTCACCATTGGCGCTCCAGTCGAGCAATCCGGTGATGCCGAGCTGACAATCGGCAGGCAGGCGGCGCCGCAGGTCGGCCAGGAACACCGCATAATTTTCGAGGTGGCGCGTGCGGGCATCGAAATCGATCTGGATTCCCACCACCCGATTGCCGGCGGCGCGCCATCGGACAAGTTGCGCCCTCACCTGCTGATAGATCTGTGGCGGCCAGGCCAGCGTTTCGACCCGGACGACCATCCATATTTCCCGGCCCTTGATATGGGGCACAGCCGGACGCTGCTGAACCAGCCGAACGGGATTGCCGGACTCGACCTGCCCTTGCAGCAAATAGATCCGCTTCGCCTGCTTCAGCACCGGTTGCGGCTTTACCCCGGCCCAGAGCCAGAACGCGTCGTAACGGCGCGCATCGACCGTCTCCGCCGGAACCGGTGATAGCGACACGCTTGCCGCCGCAAGCAGAAGCAGGGTGATCGCTCCGCGGATCATCGATTACCAATAATATCGTAAGTTCTGCGCCCAATCCGACGTCGGATACTCCTTTTTCAGCCGGGCGAACCAAGCCTTGCGCTGGGCGCGGGGCACGTCGGTCCCGCCGCATTGATTGCTGCCGCCCGGCGCGTAGCAATTGATCGCGCGATACAGCGCATATGCTTTGCCGCGCGCCGGTGCCTGCGGGTCGGCGATAATCGATTTATAGACTTCCAGCCGTGAATAGGGCTGGCCCGGAAACAGCGATGGTGTGCCGCCGAGTTGATCAGCCGGTGGCTGGCTGTCGAACGCGGACTGATCGAAACCGTTCACCCGCACGAATTCGGCCAGGCACAGACGCGCCGTCACATCGCGCGGCGCCTTCGCCAGTGACATCATGGTCTGCCGGAAAGATACGCAGCCATAATCCCCCATGTTGCCAGGCTGCAGGAAAACTCCCAGCGGCGGATCATCCGTCGCGGCAAAATCATACAGGCTGCTCCCCACCGGCGCATTAGCCGGCACGGCTTTCAGATCGTCGAGAAAGTCCTGATACAATCCATGCCCCATCTCCTTGTACAATAATGTGGCAAGCGCCACGCCACGTTCGTGGCGCGGAATATTGCCATCCCTGGCCTGGCGTCGGAGCAATTGCGGCCCCGCGACATTCTTGAGCAATATCTCACGGATATCCGGTGCCCCAACCGGCGATTCCTTGGCGAAGATTCGCTCGAGGCCGGCGGAACGTTCGTCATGCAGCGCCAGCGCGAGTTCGAGCGCGGGGCGTTCGAACGGCAATGTCGCGCCCGGAAGCATCTCGATCCAGAAACCGCGCGCGTTGCGATCCCGGCTTTGCTCCAGCGCCATGCCGCGCAGCATTTGCCGGCTGAACTGGAGATAGTCGAACACGCGCTGCCGCGCCGCGTCCGGAATAAGCCGCAAGACATCGGCAGGACGGTTGTCGACGAACAGCGCATGGGCGGCGAGCAGATGTTCGAACAGCGCCGGATTGCCGGAAAAATGCGCACGCTGCGCCTGCAGCTCGCCAAGCGGGATCGGCGTCATGCAGCAGTCATTGGCCTTATCGCTATCGGGTCCACGCATCCGCGCGAGATCCATCACCGCAAGCAGGGTCGGGTCCGTCGTATTGGCTGTCGTGAGAAGCGGCAGCAGCTTGTTGTCCACTTCCTGCGCGAGATCGGCGGCATCGATGCCGCGTTTTTCCGGGGCCAGTTTGAATAGTGCGACATATTCGGCCACCAGCTTTTCGGTTCGCCGCCCCAGCCAATAGACCCGCCGCAACAAGCCTCGCGCCGAGATACTGTAGCGCCCCTGCGGATACGCGCGGAGATAGTCGCGCAAATTCGTCTCGGCCGCATCGATGATCCCGGCCTCAGCCGAAAACCCCGCCTTGGGGGAGCCATATTCGTCAAAGGCATCGATCTGGGCACGGTTCACTTCGACGCGCGCCAGCATGTAGCGCGCTGTTTCCGCAACCCATGACTGGTCCGCCCCAGCCAGACTCCGGAACACCATGGCGGCGGCATCATAGTCCCCCGCATAAAAAGCAGCCGCGCCCGTCAAATAGCGCTCGAATAATTTTCCGTGTGGCGATTGGATGCCCTTGGCAAACGGCGCCGTTCCAACCGCCGCCGTACAGTTCGGTTGCAACGTGCGCCGGGCGCGGACCAGCTCGACCCGGTCGCGCTCCGGCACCTTGCGCTCCGCCTCGACCGCCGCCACGAAATCGTCCGTGCCGAAATGATTGCTCAGGCAGCGCGACCCCTCACCATTGGCATAATTGAGATTGGCGGTCGTTTCCGGACCCGAATAAGCATGGCCCGAAAATGTCGACCAATCGAACAAGGGGCCCGATTCCGGCCCCGATTTCAACGGAGTCACAGCTTGTTTCGGGGTGCCTCGACCGATCAAAAGCACCAGATTCACCCGCGTATCGTTGCCGGGCGACAGGATCGCCATGCTATCGCAGCCGGTCATGTCGCGATGTTGCAGCTTCCAGGACGTCGAACATCCGAAATCGCCGCTCGCCATTGCCGGCACTGACCAGCCAAGCGCGGCGAACAGCAGGACAAGCGACACGTAAATCCGGGACATGGCGACCTCTTCGCAACCGATTGTCTCTTGTATCGATCTCGACCTAAAGGTCGAGCCGCAGCCCTTCAGGATGCGCAACCACAGCGACATCAGATCGGACTTTGGAATTTGAGCTCAATGAACTCGCGACTTATCCTCGGTTCGCGCTACGTCCCCTTAATGATATTGCCCGAACGCGCCCGTGCTCCGCGACCTTGTGATCCTGTCGGCGGTTGAGCGATCGGATGCCAATCAAAATCGCCCTGTTCCGCAGCATGGTGATCGGCGACCGCCGGCTGACGCGCGAGGCGTTGCTGCGCATCGCGAACGCGGTCGGTGGCGCCGATGCCCGGACGGTGATCGCCACCGGCAATCTCCTGTTCCGATCGCGCAAGAGCGTGGGCCGGCTGACCCGCGAGCTCGAAGCCGCCTGTGCCGAGGAATATGATCGCGCGACCGAGATCGTCGTCAAGACAGCAGAGGAATGGCGCACGATGCTCGCCGCCAATCCCTTCGCGGCAGAAGCGCTCGAAACGCCGTCACGCGTGATCCTCTGGGCGATGCGCGACCCGCTGCCCGATCATGGACTGGAACAGCTCCACCGGCGTGCACGCGGCACTGAGCGTATCGAGCGCATCGCAAGCGGCGATTTCTATTGCTGGTTCGGTGACGGCGAAATCGCGGACTCAAAACTGATCGGCGGGTTCGGCCTGAAATCGCTCGGCGCGGTCGGCACCAACCGCAACTGGAGCACCGCAACCAGGATCGGCGCGGCTCTCGACGAGATGGCGAAGCGAGACCGGTCCGCCCACCAGTGATTCAACAACATTGCGGGATGCCGCACGGTGAGGGTCGGACGAGACGCCAGGCCGGCGCTCTTGACCGCGCTCTTTCACATGGCCGGGAAGCACTGAGCAATATCGCCCCTGTTTCGATCGAAATGGCCCTGTTATTGCCCCTGTTCCGCCCTGTTTTCATAACAGGGGCTGATCCCACCAAGCCACTGAAAACAAGCAAATAATCTGGCAACCGGATCCAACAATAACAGGGGTGAAAAATACCATGCCAAAAACAGGAGATAACAGGGGGTAACAGGGGCGAAAGGCCGATGGCGATGATCGAAAAGCGCCCTAGGCCGGCGCGAGCGACAGGCCCAGTGTCGAGGCATTGCGTACCGCTTCCGCCCGGTCCTCCGCGCCCAATTTGCGCATCACATTCTTGAGGTGCCATTTAACCGTTTCAGGGGTGAGGTGGAGCCGCCGCGCAATCTCCTTGTTCGAATCGCCATTGCCGACCGCGGTCAGCACATCGATTTCGCGCGACGTCAAAATGGAGAAAACGGTGAGGCCGGTCAGCGCCGTGTCATTGGCCGTCGCCTTGGCGGACATGCGCGACTGGCCAACCTGATCGACCAGCGACAGGAACGAATTGGGCGCATAGCCGCCATTGGTCAGTTGCGCCATCGCCCCGACCCCGGTGACTTCAAGTACATCCTGGATCGTGCGACGGAAGCCGCTTTGTGCGGCGTGATTGAGCAGATGGACCGTGTCGAGATCGACCATCCGGTCGCAGCGCCCGCTGAGTTGCGGCAGCACCATGAACAGGGCGGCCTTTAGTTTGAGTTCGGTGTCGTTGGTCCGGTCGGCGAGTGCGGCGAGCCTTTCGGCAATCTGGTTGAGGCGCGGACGGTCGCTGGCTTCGATCGCGGCATAGACGCGCGCCTCGGCAAGGATCGCGAAGACCCGCGCGTCGAGCGACAGCGGCTGCGCGATCGCCGCTTCTTCCATCGCCAGCGGCAAGAGCGCATCGGGATCCATCGTCTGGGGCAGGCCGAGCCGCGCACGTTCGACGATGCTGCTTGCCTGCAAGCGGCGCCAGCCGCGTTCATATCCCAGCAGTTCAGTATGCTCGATCAGCGACGCGGCCTCAGCGCGCAATCCTTGCTGCGCCGCGATCCGCACCGACACCAGATAGGCATGGATCACCGCTTCGTGGAAACAGGCCTCGTCGATGATCGGCATCCGTCCGTCGAGCACGGCGGCGGCAGCGGGCAGGTCGTCACGCTCATACAGGCTGCGCGCCAGAAACGGCGCGAGCAATGCCGATGAAGCGGATTGCGGCCCGGCCAGCCGGTCGGACAGATCATAGCCGATACGGAAAGTCCGCTCGGCTTCCTCGAGCTGGCCCTGTGCGCGAAAGCAGGAGCCGATGATCGCATGACGATAGGCGGTCGGGAAGATCTGCTCCGCACGCTGCGCATAGAGCTGCGCCGGCCGCACCATATCGTGCACCAGCCGGTGATCGCCACGGTGGAGTTCGCAATAGGCTGCGGCGTTGCGCACCGCGCGTTCGACGAAACTTCCCTCATCACGCGACGCGTCGAGAAAGGAGCGGCCCTGGCAGATCGCGGCATCGAGCCGATCCTCGAACACGGCGAGGAAGATCGTCTCGATCCCGGCCAGTTCCTGCTGGAACGCCGCGCGCTCCGCATCGTCCGGCAGCCCGGCGACACGCTCGCGCAGATCATCGAGCAACGGGCGCGCCTGTGGCCGCAGGCAAAGCGTCAGCGCCCAGGCCTCGGCCAGCCGCAACGGAATGCGATCCTCGATCACCGCACTCGGTAGCCGCGCGATCCAGCCGAGCAGCGACAGGACGTCGGACCGTTCCAGCATCGGCATCGCGGCCTCGGCAATCAGTGCCGCCGCGCCCTCGGCATCGCCGCCCTCGAACGCATGCCCGATCGCCTCGGCCAGCCGGCCCTGCCCGGCAAACCAGCGGCTCGCCCGTTCGTGCAGCTCCGGCAGCGCCGCCGGGTCGGTTCGCGTCAGCTGCGCGAGCAGGAATTCGCGAAACACCGGATGGATACGGAACCATGCCCCGTCATCGTCGAGCGGCTGGACGAACAGATCCTGCTCCGCCAGCCAACGCAGCATTTCCGCGGCCTCTGTCATGCCGGTCAGGGCCTGACACAAATCGGCGCTGACCGTCTCGACGATCGCGCAATGAGTCAGGAAGCGGCGATAGGCCGGCGTGAGATAGCGCAGGATATTCTCGTCGAGATAATCGCTCAGCCAGTGCGCGCTGTGTCGGGTCAGGCCAATGTCGAACAAGGCATCGTGATTGTTGCGCAGCGCCGCCGAACCGATGCGCAATCCGGTCACCCAGCCGCTCATCGCTTTGTTGAGGATATGGATTTCCGTCTCGTCGAGCCCTGCCCCCGACCCGGCGAGCAAGTCGCACGCCTCGTCGTCGCGCAGCCGCAGATCCTCCACCCCGACCCGGAGCACCATGCCGCGGTGATTGAGGTGCGCCAGCGGCAATGCCGGCTGAGTCTGGTAGATCAGCACGATGTGCAGATTGGCCGGGCAATGCAGCAGCAGATAGTTGAGGAATTGCAGGATGCGGGGATCGGTCAGCCGGTCGACATCGTCGAGGAACAGCGCGAACGGCTCGGCGCTGTCATGGATCGCGTTGATCAGGCGCGTGGCGATCGACACGGGGGGGACCAGCGCATTGTGGATCCAGCCTTCGCCTAGTGAATGCGATGCCAGGGCCGGTCGAACCGCTTCCATGATGTAGGAAATCGCCCGCGCGGATTCGTCGTCATCATAGTCGAACGAGACCCACCCGGCCCGGCAGCCCTGCGCCGCCAGCGCGTGATACCAGTCGCCACACAAGGTCGATTTGCCATAACCGCTCGGCGCATGAACCACGCACAGGCTGTGATCGAACAATGATGCCAGTCGCTGGCGGTGCCGGTCAAGCGCCACGGGATGCGCCGGCCGCAGCGGCGGCGCCAGCTTGCTTCTGGTGAACAGGATCGCGTCAGAGGAAGCGGCGAGAAGATCACCATCATCTCGCGTGTCGATCAACAGTCGCGGCCGCGAACTTGCCATCACTCTCCTACTCCCACCATAACCTGCCCAGCCCGGCTCCGTCTGGCAAGTGTTGTTCGGGTCCGGGGGTTACGCCCCCCCGCCGTCCCCCCCATCGCATCGATTGTGGTCGGTGCCCCCTCCCGCCTAGCGTCTGTTCAAGACAGGCGCCCAACGAGGCGCGACCTTGGGGAGAGTGATGATGACGAAGCTCCACCTGCTGGGCAGTTGCGCGTTGGCCGCCATGACGATGACATGGTCGGCATCGGCCCTGGCGCAGGATAGCGCACCGGCACCCACTGCTCCTGCCGCCACTCCTGTCGACGCCGTTGCCGAACAGGATAGCGGCGGCCTTGGCGACATCGTCGTGACCGCGCAGAAGCGCGCGCAGAATCTGCAGGACGTGCCCGCCGCCATTTCGGCGATCAACGCCGAGGCATTGCAGGCACGCGGCATTACCGAGACGTCGGATCTGATGGGTGCGATCCCCAGCCTGCAGGTAACGACGCCTTATGGCCGTACCCAACCCAATTTCGCGTTGCGCGGCATCTCTGTCGCGAATGAATTCTCCGCCTCGACCGCCTCGCCGGTCGGTGTCTATGTCGACGAAGTCTATCAAAGCTTCCGCGCCAGCCATGGCCAGCAACTCTATGATATCGACCGGGTCGAAGTGCTGCGCGGACCGCAGGGAACGCTCTATGGCCGCAACACAACCGGCGGCGCGATCAGCTTCTTCACCCGCAAGCCGGAATTGTCGGGCTATAATGGCTATGCGACGGTCGGTTACGGCAATTACGACACCAAGACCGCCCAGGCCGCGGTCGAAGCGACCCTGGTCCCCGACAAACTCGGCATCCGCATCGCCGGCACCTGGGCGAAGGGTGACGGCTGGCAATATAACCCAGCGCAGAACCGCCATGTCGGCACGACGGATTCGGTCGGTGGGCGCATCTCGCTGCGCTGGAAGCCAAGCGACCGGCTCGACGTCAATCTGAAGCTCTATGTCGCAACCGACAAGCCGCTTGGCGCCAATGCTTATGGCATCGGCCAGCTCGATGGCGGACGCGATGCGCTTGGTTATTCGCGCTTCGATCCGGCGCAGAATGGCGGCCGCGCGCTCGGCCGGGATGAGGTCGCCGCCAATACCGGCGGCACGCTCTACACCAACTCCAAGGGCGTCGCGCTCAACATCAGTTATGAGCTGACCGACAACCTTACCGTCACCTCGATCACCGGCTACGACAAGGGCAAATACCGCAACGCCCCGACCGATTGC
This sequence comes from Sphingomonas sp. ERG5, assembly GCF_000803065.1. Classification (GTDB taxonomy): domain Bacteria; phylum Pseudomonadota; class Alphaproteobacteria; order Sphingomonadales; family Sphingomonadaceae; genus Sphingomonas. The sequence continues at coordinate 17,595 of NZ_JSXI01000014.1, read as the reverse complement.
GACGGGTCGCCCAACGACCTGTGCTCGATCCGCTATTATTCGGAGAGCGAGAATTTCAACCAGGATCTGCGCTTCAATTATTCGGCCGGCAAATTCGATGTCGTCGCCGGACTCTATTACGGCAAGGACACGGTCAAGACGACCAATGAGCCCGACTTCTTCGGGGTGTTGCGCCCGCTCCTGCTCAGCCTCGGCGTTCCCGGCAGCACCAACAATGCCGCGATCGGCACGCCCGACGCGATCCGCTACATCCCCGGCTTCCTCGCCAACCCGGCGCTTCGTCCCGGCGATGCCGGCTTCTGCGACCGGATCGAGATCAACCCCAATGGCTTCCTCGATGCGCGCTCGCTGGTCGCGCTGCAGACCGATATCGCGCTCAACAATTCAGGCGGCGGCGGTTTCGGCGGCGCCTATTCCGCAGCGTGCCGCACCGCCGGCGCGCCACCGTTCGGCCCGATCCTGGGACGGCAGCGCTACGATGTCGAACGTCCCTCCAAGGCGATCTATGGCGACGTCACGTGGAAGGCCACCGACCGGCTGACCGTCGCACTCGGGCTGCGCTACACTTGGGATCAGGTGAATTACCTCAACGGCAGCACGATCCTGTACGATCTTGCCGGTACCACGCCGGTGGCCAATCTGATCCCCTATAGCCAGACCTATAATCCCAATCTGAAGCCACTCGAGCAGCGCGAAAAGGCCAACCGCCTGACCGGCAGGGCCAATATCAGCTATGAATTCGCCGACGATATCATGGGCTATATCCAGTATAGCCGCGGCTATCGCAGCGGCAGCTTCAACGGTCTCGCCTATCAGGGCACCAATCAGGTCTATTACATCAAGCCGGAGAAGGTGAACGCCTATGAAGGCGGCCTGAAAATGCGCTTCTTCGACCGTCGCGTGCAGTTGAATCTCGCCGGCTTCTACTACGACTATGCCAATCACCAGGTGACCCAGGTGGTCGGCGCCACCACTTTCACGCGCAGCGCCAATGGCCGGCTTTATGGCGGCGAGGCCGAACTGACCGTGCAGGCGCTCGACAATCTCCGCTTCGACGCGGCGCTTGGGCTGCTCAACAGCAAATATACCGGCAATGTGCTCAACCCGGCCGACCCGAGCAGCCCGACGCGCAACGTCAACGGCAACCCCTTCCCCAACGCGCCGAGCACGACGTTCACTGCCGGGTTCGAATGGACAGCGATCGATACCGGCAAGCACAAGGTCACATTGCGCGGCGACACCAGCTATATGGGTAAATATTATTTCGACCCATTCGGCGACTATGGCCAAAGCCCCTGCGATCGTGCCGGCGCGCCCGGCAATATCCGCCCGGCGGGGGTCGGGATCACCTGCGGCAACCCGGGTTACTGGCTGTTCAACGGCCGCCTCACTTATGAGCTCGACAAGAAATTCTCGGTCAGCGTGTGGGGCAAGAACCTGACCAACAAATATTACTACACTTACGGTCTCAACATCGACGTGTTCGGCCTCGACTACCTCAATCGCGGTATGCCGCGAACCTATGGCGTCGAAGCGACGATGAAGTTCTGATCGCGCATTCGCGGGCGGCACGCCTTCTCCCCGAAAAGCCGCCCGCGGATAACCCAAGGCCCATCCCATGCAGCGCTTCACTGACAGGATCATTCTCATCACCGGCGCGGCGCGCGGCATCGGCCGAGCCGCCGCCGAGGAGTTCGCGCGCGAGGGTGGAATCGTCGTCGCCACCGATATCGACCGGGACGAACTGTCGACGGCGGTGCGGGCAATGACAGAACAGGGCCTGCGCGTTGCCGGCCTGCACCAGGACGTGACTGACGAGAATCGCTGGGCGGAGATCATCGCCGGCATTGTTGCGCAGCATGGCGGAGTCGATGTGCTGGTCAACAATGCCGGTGCGGGCTTCCTCAAATCGATCGAGGAGACCAGCGGCGCGGATTGGCGGCGGCTGATGGCGATCAATCTCGAAAGCGTGTTCTACGGCACCCGCGCAGGCATCGCCGCGATGAAGCAGCGCGGCGGTGTGATCGTCAATGTCGCGTCGATCGCCGCCAATGTCGCCGAGCCGATGTTTCCCGCCTATAATGCGACCAAGGGCGGCGTTTCGATGTTCACCAAGGCGGCCGCGGTGGACTGCGCGCGCAGGCGCTATCCGATCCGGATCAACTCGCTCCACCCGGGCTATGCCGACACCAAGCTGGTCAGCGACGCGATCACCGCGCTGGGCGACGACGCGGCGGCGTTTGCCGAGGGAGTGGCCGCCGCCATCCCGCTCGGCCGCCTCGCCACGCCGACCGAGATCGCCCGCCCCTTGCTGTTCCTCGCCAGCGACGACGCTTCCTACATGGTCGGCAGCGAACTGGTCGTCGATGGAGGCTATATTGCGGTCTGATTTCAATTCGAAGGAGGTACTGCGATGAGCAAGTTCGACCTGGCCGGGCGCAAGGCCCTGGTCACCGGTGGCGCGACCGGCATCGGTGCCGGCACCGCCCAAGCGCTGGCCGCAGCGGGTGCGGCGGTCGCGATCCTCGATATCGACGAAGCTGCCGGACGCGCCACCGCCGCCGCACTGGGCGCATCGGGTGCCACCGCCTGTTTCGTGAAGCTCGACGTCTGTTCCGACGCTGGCTGGGAGGCCGTGATCCCGGAGGTCGTTGCCGGGATCGGCGGACTCGACATTCTGATCAACAATGCCGGAATCGAAATCTCCTCGCTGCTGATCGACCAGTCGGCGGACGATCTGCGGCGGATGTGTGACGTCAATATCGTCGGCACCGCGCTTGGCATCAAACATGGCTTTCGCGCGATGAAACCCGGCGGCGCGGCGGGCCAGGGCGGCGCGATCGTCAACATCGCCTCGGTCGCGGCGACCATCCCCTTCCCCGGCATTGGCGGCTATTCGGCGACCAAATCGGCGGTTGACCGCATCACCCGCATCGCCGCGGTCGAATCCGGCAAGCTCGGTTACGGCGTGCGCGTCAATTGCGTCTTTCCCGGCCTGGTGCCCACCGCAATGGGCAGCAAGCTTGCCGTCGACATGGCCGAGATCGGCCTGTGGCCAAGCCCTGAGGCAGCGGTCGGCGACGTGATCGGCCTGACCCCGCTCGGCCGGCTCGGCGAGGTCGCCGACATGGCCGACGTCGTCGTCTTTCTATGCAGCGACGCCGCGCGCTTCATCACCGGCACCGGCCTGTCGGTCGATGGCGGCATGGGCAGCTGAAACACTCGTCAACCGGATCAGGAGCAGGGGACTTATGAGCAGCAGCAAACCAGTCATCGTCTATGGCGCGTCGGGCTATACCGGCCGCCTGGTGTGCGAATATCTGCGTGAATTGAACGTCCCCTTCATCGCCGCGGGCCGCGACCGGAAACGAGTCCAGGAAGTGCTCGACAAGGTCCCGGGAATCGAGAGCGCAGACTATGAAGTGGTCGAGGTCGAGCATTCGGTTGCCGCCCTCACCAAGCTGTTCAAGGGCGCCAGCGTCGTGTGCAACATGGTCGGCCCGTTCATCAAATACGGCCCCGAAGTGGTCGAGGCCTGCCTCGCCGCCGGGTGCCATTATATGGACACCACCGGCGAACAGGACTGGATGATCGAAGCGCAGGAGAAGTGGGGGGCGAAGTTCGCCGCCAAGGGCCTGCTGCTCTCCCCTTGCATCGCGCAGATGTACACCACCGGCGAGATCGCGGCGAACATCGCACTCGAAACACCCGGGCTCGATACGCTTGATGTGCTAGTGTTGTGGAAGGGTTTCCCAACCTATGCCTCGACTCAGACGATCTTCACCATCCTCAAGGCGAAATGGTTTTATCTCGAGCAGAATCACTATGTTCAATGGCCGATCACCTCGACCTTCGAAGTCAATGTGCCAGGCCAGCATCTCAATACGCTCGCTCTGCCCTGGGGCGGCACCTCGCACCCGATCTGGTTCAAGAACGACCCCCGCGTCGCCAATGTGAAGGTCGCCGGCGGCGTGTTCGCGCGCGAAGTGATGGAGGGCGTGGTGGCGATGACCAAGATGGTCGAAACCGACATCCTGCCTTTGCCCTTCGCCGAACAGGAAGTGGCGCTCGCCAAGATGGCGGATTCAGTCCAGGCCGATATGCCGCCGCGCGAAAACCCGCGGCTCAACACCACGATCGATTCAGTCCATGCCTCCGGCCCGCTTGGCCGCGCGCATGTCGTGATTCATGGCAATTGCAACTATAAGCAGACCGGTTTGCTGCAGGCCTGGGCAGCCTATTCGCTGCTCCAGCAACCGCCACGCCGCGCCGGCTTCGCCTCGGCCTGTCAGGCATTCGGCCATCGCGAACTGCTTGGCGTGCTGCGCAGCTTCGGACTGGTGATGAAGCCGATCCTGACCGTTCACGACTGATCGGAGCGACGCGTGCGATTAGTCGATTTCCTGGACAAGGGCGCGTCGCTCGGCAGTGCGGCGCCGTGCCTGACGATGGGTGAAACCAGCCTCTCCTATGGCGAGGTACAAGCGCTGACCCACCGTATCGCGCGCGGCCTCGATCGTTCGGGGATCAAGCCGGGCGACCATGTCGCGATCCTGTCGGGCAATGATCCGGTCGCCTTCGCCGCGGTCTTCGCGATCTCGCGAGCGGCCTGTGTGTGGTGCCCGATCAACCCGCGCAACGAAGCGGCCGAGAATGCCTTCGTGCTCGACAATTTCGACTGCGTCGCGCTGATCTTCCACAGTAAGTTCGCCGATCTGGTCGACGAGTTACGCCCGTCGCTGCCCAAGCTGCGCCTTCTGGTCTGCCTCGATGCCCTGCAGCCCTTCGCGCCGTCGCTGGCGCAATGGCTCGAAGGCGTCGACGATGCGCCGGTCACCGCCATACCGGTCAGCGACCTGGCGATGATCCCGGGCACCGGCGGCACTACCGGCAGCCCGAAAGGCGTGATGCTCTCCAATCAGAATCTGGAGACGATGACCGCGCTCACCTTGATGGGTTATCCGTTCGAGGGACGGCCGATCTATCTCGCCATGGCGCCGCTCACCCATGCGGCGGGCGTGCTTGCTTTCCCGATCCTTGTCCTTGGCGGCGAGGTGGTGATCATGCCCTATCCCGATATCGGCACCTTTCTGGAACTCGCCGGACGGCACCGCGCGACCCATACATTCCTCCCGCCGACCCTGATCTACATGCTGATCGATCATCCCGCGCTGCCCGCGACCGACCTCAGCACGATGCAATGCTTCTGGTACGGCGCGGCGCCGATCTCAGCGGCACGGCTCGAGGAAGCGATCGACAAGATCGGCCCGGTGATGGCGCAATTGTTCGGCCAAACCGAAGCACCGATGATGATCTCGATGATGCACCCGCGCGATCATTTCAACGCCGACGGCAGCATTGCGCGTCACCGCCTGTCTTCTGCCGGACGTCCCGGACCGCTGGTACAGATCGAGATGATGGATGCCGATGGCACGCTGCTGCCCCGCGGCGAGCGCGGCGAGATCGTCGTGCGCAGCCGGCTGGTGATGGATGGCTATTACAGGGACCCGAAAGCCACCCGGGCGGCGAGCCGCCACGGATGGCATCGCACCGGCGATATCGGCTATCTCGACGCCGACAATTTCCTGTTCATCGTCGACCGCGCCAAGGACATGATCATCACCGGCGGGTTCAATGTTTATTCGGCCGAGGTCGAACAGGCGCTGTTGCGCCATCCGGCGGTACAGGATTGCGCGGTGTTCGGCTTGCCCGACCCTAAATGGGGCGAGCGCGTCTGTGCGGTCGTGCAACTCCGCCAGGGCCAGAGCGCCGATGGCAGCGAGATACTGGCAAGCGTGAAGGCCAGCATCGGCAGCGTGAAGACACCCAAATCGATCGAGATCTGGCCCGACCTGCCGCGCTCGAAAGTGGGCAAGGTGCTCAAGCGCGAAATCCGCGCCCAGGTACTGGAAGCGGAGAATTCTTCCGGCGGATGAGAGGCGGCCGGCTGGATGTCGGCACAAAACCATCGCGCTAGCGGCGGCGAAGAGACATGCAACATTACGGTATCCCAAATCTCCCTCACTCGTCCCCGCAGCTCTGTCACCAGCGATGATTCACCGTCAAACAGGGCCGGGCCTGCCATCGCTTGCCGGACGGCTACCGGCGTGCTCTTTCTTACTGTCGGAGCAAAATTGCCTCGGGGCAGTCAATGCAAAGCTGCCGCCCATATCATTTGCGGTATCCATCACTATTATATAGCCATAAGTATATTTTTTACATAAGCTGGGCGCACTGAAACTTCATCGCAAGACAATGGAGCAGAATGTGTCTGGAGATATTGATCGCCGCAAACTCCTCGAGCGCGGCATTGGCCTTGGCGCCATCGCGCTGGGCTCACCGGTTGCAGCCAGGGCAGTTTCTGCCAGCAAGTCAGGCAAGGCCGCCAAACCTGATGCGACCGAGATTGCGGCGATGATCCGCCGCAAGGATGTTACCGCGTTGGAAGTGATCGATCAGGCGATCGCCCGCGCCGAGGCGATTCAGAGCAAGCTCAACTTCCTCGTCACGCCGACGTTCGAGCGTGCGCGCGACAGGGCCAAAAATATGCCGTTGACCGGCGCTTTTGCCGGTGTGCCCTATCTCATAAAGGACATGTACGACACGATCGGCGCTACCACCCGCTATGGCTCGCGCGCCACCAAGCCTCTGCCGCCGGCCACCAGCCAGGGCGCTATGATGAACACGCTGGAATCAGCCGGGCTGATCTCGATCGGCAAATCGGCCCTGGGCGAATTCGGCTTCCTGCCGACGGTCGAGCCACTCGCTTTTGGACCGACGCGTAATCCGTGGAATCCTGGACGCTCGACGGGGGGATCCTCGGGCGGCGCTGCGGCAGCGGTCGCGGCCGGTGTCGTTCCCATGGCGGACGCCGCCGATGGCGGCGGGTCGATCCGCATTCCTGCTTCGGCATGCGGTCTGTTCGGTCTCAAACCGTCACGGGGTCGCATGGTCGGGGATCAACCCAAGGCAGGAAAGCTGGACGTGACGGTCGAACACGCCGTGTGCCGAAGCGTTCGCGACTCGGCGACATTATTTGCATTGACCGAACGGACCGGCGCCGGCGCTCCGCTCGAGCCGGTCGGGGTGGTCAGCGCGCCGTCCAAGCGACGGCTCCGTGTCGGGATGGTGTTGAACAGCTTGTCCGGCCATGCACCGGACGGCGAAGTCAAAGCCGGCGTAGCGACGACCGCTGCGTTGCTCGAAACTCTGGGCCACAAGGTCGACTCCACCGCATGGCCCTTCGATGGCGCCGCATTCTCCCGCGGTTTTGGTGCGCTGTGGAGTATGGCCGCGCTTGAGGTGATGAAGTTATTCCAGGCAATGACGGGCCGCGCCCCCGACGCCTCACAGTTCGAGCCCCTCACTTTGGCAATGGCGGCAATGGCGGCGAAACTCTCCCCCGAAGAGATTGCGGCGACGCTCAAACAATTTGAGGCCGTGACCGCAGCCTATGATGCCTGGTTCGACAAATATGATGTTATCCTGTCCCCCGTGCTGCTGACCCCTCCCATCGCGATCGGGGAGATAAATGGAGAGCTTCCGATCGAGGTCGCATTCGATCGCTGCAGCAAATATGCCGACTACACTGCGGTTCACAATGTGGTGGGGGCACCCGCGATGAGCGTTCCGCTGCATTGGACGCGGGACGGCTTACCCGTGGGCATGCAATTCGCCGCACGTCGCGGTCAGGAGCGTGTTTTGTTCGAGCTGGCATTCGAGCTGGAACGGGCGCGCCCCTGGGCCAGTCGCCGGCCGCCAATCTTTGCCTGACGGGCTGGCAGCGCGGCGCCGGGCGCCGCGTGGAAGAGTTCTGGCTGGGGCGGCAGGATTCGAACCTGCGAATGGCGGCATCAAAAGCCGCTGCCTTACCGCTTGGCGACGCCCCAACGAGAATGCGCGGCCTTAAGGCCGGGAATGCCTGATGAAAAGAGGCAAAGCACCGGGCCGCGCACTCTTAATCGAGGCGCGTGACCCAACCATGCGGATCGGGCGCCTGGCCGCGCTGAATTTCGACCAGCCGGCTGCGCATCAGGGTAGTGAGTTGCCCTGCGCCGCCGCCACCGATGGTGAAGCTGCCTTCCGGCGTTGCGACCTTGCCGATCGGCGTCACCACCGCAGCGGTGCCGCAGGCAAAGGATTCGGTCAGCCGACCGCTCGCCGCATCGGCGCGCCACTGGTCGAGCGAATAGGGTTCCTCGCGCACCGTAATGCCCTGCTCGCGCGCCAGTTTCAGGATCGAATCGCGCGTGATACCGGGCAGGATCGTGCCGGTAAGCGGCGGGGTGACCATCGATCCATCGTCGAACACGAAGAAGATGTTCATGCCGCCCAGCTCCTCGATCCAGCGGCGTTCGACCGCATCGAGAAACACGACCTGATCGCAACCTTGGCGAATCGCCTCGGACTGGGCAAGCAGACTAGAGGCATAGTTGCCGCCGCACTTCGCCGCGCCGGTGCCGCCCGGCGCCGCGCGCGTATAGTCCTGCGACACCCACAGCGAGACGCTCGGCGCGCCGCCCTTGAAATAGGCACCGACCGACGACGCGATGACCATGTAGAGATATTCGGAGCTCGGCTTCACGCCGAGGAACACTTCGCTCGCGATCATGAAGGGACGCAGATAGAGCGAACCGCCATCGCTTTCCGGAATCCAGTCGCGATCGATCTCGACCAGCTTGCGGACCGACTCGAGGAAAATCTCTTCGGGCAATTCGGGCATCGCCATGCGCCGCGCCGACTCCTGGAAGCGACGAGCATTTGCCTCGGGCCGGAACAGCGCCGTGCCGCCATCGGCCAGGCGATAGGCCTTCATGCCCTCGAAAATCTCCTGCGCATAATGCAGCACCGACGAGGCTGGATCCATCTGCAGCGGCGCGCGGGCATGAATGCGGGCGCTGTGCCACCCCTGCCCCTCGGTATAGCGTACAGTGGCCATATGATCGGAGAAGACGCGGCCGAAACCCGGATCGACCAAGCGCGCGGCGCGCTCATTGGCGTCGACGGGCGACGCATTGGTTTCGATTTCGAACGACAGGCCGGTATTCGCGGTCATGACTTTCCTCTGAGGATCGGGGCCGCCGCACCGGATTGGAGCGGCAAACTGGTTGCGAACGGGTAAGACGGATGGCAAAACGGGTCAACATGGCTGCCCCAACCCAATCCGCTTCGCCACTGTTCCTCCGCGAACCCGAAATCCGGCGCGGCGTGGAACTGCTTTATTTCGGCAACAGCCACCTGACGCGCTCGATCGATCGCGGCCTGGCGGCGCAGGGTCTGGGCCGTGCACATCACCGCGCGCTCTATTTCGTCGCGCGCCAGCCCGACATGACGGTCAGCCAGTTGCTCGGCCTGCTGGCGATCACCAAGCAATCATTGGGCCGCGTTCTCAACGAGTTGACTGATCGGGGATTGATCGAAACCCGGCCCGGCGAACGCGACCGGCGGCAACGCCTGTTACGGCTGACCGCTGATGGTGCGACACTCGAGAATGAGTTGTTCGAAGCGCTGCGCGAACGCCTGTCGGCGGCTTATGCCAGTGCTGGACAGGCGGCGGTCGGCGGCTTCTGGGCCGTGCTCGAGGGGCTGATTCCGGCCGAGGAGCGGCCGCGAGTCGAGGGTTTGCGCGACTGAGGCACAGGCTTTCTGTCGACTTGCACAGTGTTCTGTGGCGAGCCTGTCAAGCGCGCCGAATGGTTCGCAACGGGCCGAATGCCCGATCAAAGCATCTTGAGATATTCCAGCAAGGCCAGCTTGTCGGCGTCGGACAAGGTCGTGCCGAATTCATGCCCGCAGCGGCTGTTTCCGGAATTGAGATCCTCACACCCCGTCGTCACCCGATCGCTGTTAAGGCCGGGCTGCACGGCGGCGAGCCCCACGGCCTGAGTGTCATAGGCTGCGCCGACCTTGAACGAGGCGGCACGCTGGCTGGCCGGCCTGAGCAGATCGGCCAGGCTCGCGACCGATCCGTTATGGAGATAAGGCGCGGTCGCCCAGATGCCGAACAGCACGCGCGACTCGTAGCGATGCTTGCCATCGGCCGGCGCTGCGGCCGCTTCGTTGAACGAATCGTCGAGCGCCTTCTTCACATCATCCGACGGCATCGGCGCCTGGATCGCCATACTCATGTTCGGATTGGGCTTCGCGCCAAGGTCGTGCCAGATCGCCGGCACCCATGATCCACTTTGCAGGATCGCGCCGCCGACCGCCACGCCGAGCAGGCTGAAGGTCGTCGCCGGATTTTTGATCGGTTTGGTCAGAAACGGAATATGCGCGCCCTTCAGGACGCCGGGATCCGATTCCCGCGCCAGGATATCATATTGCCTTGTGTCGGTGCCGACATCGAGCAGCGGCGTGGCCCAAGTGCTTTGCCCCGGGAGCCGCTTGATGCCCGGCGTGACGCCGTGACAGGAGGCGCAGCCGCCCTGGCTATCGGGCAGGTTGAAGATCGCCTGGCCCCGTGCGGCAAGCGTCGAATCGATCGCAAAGGGCCATTTCGGCGCGCCGATCAGCTTGACCAGATTTTCCAGTTTGAGCAGCCCATCGAACTGGACCGAGGTTTCATTGGGCGTGCCATTGTTGAGGAAATCGATCCCGAAGAGATGGAAGATCGATTTGCGCGGGCGGAATTTGCCGAACACGCCAACCACTTCACCGGTGTTGCGCGCCAGGCCATAAATGTCGCTGCCATTGGCGGCGAAGCCCGGCCATTGCGTGTAATCCTGTTTCGGTGCGTTCCACAGAAAGGGATAGCGCACCGGCGCATCGGCCAGCTTGATATTGCTCTGGATCAGATAGCTGGGCGATTTGCCGAGATCGAGCCCGGCCAGCCGGTCGAAGATCATGCTCACCGCATCGAGCCGCCCGACACCCCATAAGGGTGTCGGATACGCCCCGGTACGCAGCGCGTTTTCGCGCAGGTACCAGAGATCCACGTCCTGACGGAACTGCGTCACCTTCTTCTTCGGCGCATTCGCCCCCAGGACCGTTGCGGCGAACGCAGCGAATGTCGCATCGGTTGCGCACACCCGGTCGACCGCATCGAGCATGTCGGACAACAGGGCCTGGAAATCGACCAGTGCCGGGCCGCCATCGACGCGATATTGCTGCGGACCGACGCTGATCTGGCGCGTGTGGCACGCGGCACAGGTCATGCCGGCCATTTCTTGTCCGGCGGGGCCCGCCTTGGTGAAGCCGACCGGCAAATCGGCACCGGGGTTGGGCAAATAGCCGTAGCGCGCAAGCTGATCGCCAAGAAAAGGTTGCCCATCAGCCGCGCTTAGTGCCGCCAGCCAGGCGAAGGGGATCATTTGCGAGCCCTGATCCCGGCTGTAGAAATCGCTTCGCGCCGCATCGGTCCAGGCGCTGCCCTGATCGAGGAAGACAATTGCCGGCGCGACGGCAGCGGCCGGCGTGTCCTGGCCAACCGCGCTACTTGCCAAAACCGTGCCCGACAAGACGAGGCTGGTGGCTATCGATGCCGCGAGCGTGACCTTTCCTAAATAGTGAGTGCTGCGCATCATCGATCTCCTGAATCGGGGCTACGCGATACGCAGGGACGCCATTCGGCAATCGGCGGACAATCCGCCGATGACAGCCATTGGATCGATAAGATGATCCGCTCCCCTACGATGGAGTGGGACCATAGTGGCCCCTCCAAGGCAATCGCTATTGGCTCCATTCCGGAACCAAGTGCGGTTTGGAGCTCAGCGCGCGGCGGCGGCCATTTCGGCGTTGCGCCTGACCGACGCGCGGATCGTTTCGACGAGCAGGGTCTTCAAAACATCGTCGTGATCGAGGATGTTCAACCCTTCACGCGTCGAACCGCCAGGGCTGGCCACGCGATCGGCAAGGACAGCCGGCGAGACATCGGCCGCAGCCGCGAGCAGCGCCGAGCCTTGCACGGTCGCGACGGCCAGCCGTTCGGCCTGGTCGGCGGGCAAGCCGAGCGCGGTCCCCGCCCCGGCCAGCGCATCGATGAAGCGATAGAGAAAGGCCGGGCCACTGCCGGCAAGCGCGGTCAGAACATTGAAGCGCGTGTCGTCGTCGATCCATGCGACCAGCCCAAGCGGCGCCATCAGCGCGGCGACCTGGTCGCGGACGCCCGCATCGGCGCTCTCCGAATAAAGCCCGACCACGCCCTTACCGATCCCGACGGGCAGGTTGGGCATGGCGCGGACGATCGCGCCGGCGCGGAAGCGCTTCGCCAGCGCCGCCTCCTCGACCCCTGCCAGGATCGAGATCAGGACCGGCACGCCGGCCAGGCGATCGCCATAGCGCGCAGCAATATCGTCGATCTGCTGCGGCTTCATCGCCAGCATCACCATGTCCGGCAACGCCCCGTCCGGCAGGTCGCGCGCCTGGCGCACGCCCGCGGGAAATTCCCGGTCGCTCCGATTGACGATGTCGATCCCGCCGGGCGCCACGACACCGCTCGCGACCCATTGCCGCAGCATCGCGCCGCCCATATTGCCGCAGCCGACCAGCCACAATCGCGGGGAACTCACGCCTCGCCCTGCGTCTCGGTCATTGCCGCGGCCATCGCTTCCTTCGGGCTCTTGCCGCCCCACATGACGAACTGGAACACCGGATAGAAGCGCTCGCACTCATCGATCGCGGATTCGACCAGCAACTCCGCTGCGCCAAGCGACAAGGTGCCGCCATCGCCCTCGATCATCGCGGCGTGCCGGTAAAGCAGGATGCCGCTCGACGACCAAAGCTCGAAATGCCCGACCCAAAGCTGTTCGTTGATCAGCCCGATCGCTTCGTAGATCGCCCCGCGACGTTCATCGGTGACGCGAATGTCGGGAAAGGCAAGGAATTGCAGCACGCTATCCTCGTCGCGCCACAGCGCACGAAGCTCATATTGCGTCCAGCTGCCCTTGACCTTGGCGATCACCTCATCCTCGAGGCGCTCATGCTCCCAGCCATGCGCCGAGAAATAGCTTTCCAGCATATCGATCGGCGCGGCATCGTCGCGTTCGTAATCGGCTTCGTCGAGCATCACTCGAAACCCCTGGCGGCATCGCTCATAAACACAGCGGTGCCGGGGTGGATGATCTCATGCAAGCCGGAGGTCGGCAAGGCTTTCGAAAAAACTGTGGAAAAGATGATCAGGCTCCAGCCTTGGGCTTCCGTGCGGGCTTCTCCGCGCTCTTGCCCTCAAGTGCATCAAGCCGTGCGCGCAACGCATCGGCATCGTCCCGTGCGGCCGCGGCCATCGCCTTCACTGCCTCGAATTCGTCACGCGACACGAAATCGAGCCCGCCGATCCATTCCTTGGCGCGCGAGCGTGCGCCTGCTTCGGCTTCGCGGCCGACCCCGGCCAGCGTGCCGGCGGCGCCATTCACGAACTTCACGAAATCATCGAAGAGCTTGTTGTCGGATTGCATGGGTGTCTTATTCCTGGATCAAAATCGTCAAAGGCTGATTTGGGTGCTGCTCGACGACGGCACAAGTGTTTCCGCATTGGGGTTCAACCGATCGATCTCGAAGGTCAAGAGCCCCGCGAACACCAGCCACGCCAGATAAGGCACGAACAACCATGCCGCAGCGGCGCGAATCCGCCCGAACAGCAGCGTCGTGGCCAGCGCGAGGACGAACATCAGGGCGATCACGATCAGCGCCGCGAACACCTGATGCGCGCCGAAGAATAAGGGGCTCCAGATCAGATTGACCACCAGTTGCAGCGCGAACAGGATGATCGCCGTGCCGCGCAGCCTGGATCCGCGCGCATGGATGATCATCGCCAGCGCCACGCCCATGAAGATATAGATGATCGTCCAGGCGACCGGAAACGCCCAGTCGGGCGGGGTCTGGGCAGGTTTGACCAACGCCGCATACCAGCGATTCGCCGCGCCGACGGGGGCCAGTCGCGCAGAGGCGAAGCCCAGCAGCAGGACGAACGGCACGGTGACCATCGCCCAGCGCAGAAACGCCAGACGCAGTTGCTGTTTCGATGCGATTTCCCTCAACTCAGCCGCCCTTCCCGTCCTGCCGCGACCAGCGCACGTTGATAAGCGTGCGTCGGTCCCGCGACACTTTGTTCAAGGTATATAAGAACGCAAGCGGAAGCGGAGCCTTAAATTCCGCAGATGCGAACGAAATCAGGACGCCCGCGACTTTGGCCTATTGAAGAACAGCGGCGATCAGGAATTCGATATTGCCTTCGGGACCGGTAATGGGACTTTCGACGACCCCAGCGACAATCCAGCCGCGCGACGCGAGCCAGTCCGCCACCTCTTCGCAGACGCGACGGTGAATCGCAGCATCGCGCACAACGCCGCCTTTCCCGACTTCTTCTCTGCCGGCCTCGAATTGCGGCTTGATCAGCGCCATCAATCGCGCGCCACGCGCGGCAAAGCCGAGCGGCACGTCGAGCACCTTGGCCAGGCCGATAAAGCTGGCATCGCACACGATCAGGTCGACCGGTTCGGGAATATGCGCCGGCGTCAGAATGCGCGCGCTGGTCTGTTCATGCACGATAACACGGTCGTCCTGGCGCAGCTTCCAGGCAAGCTGGTTGGTGCCGCTATCGACCGCATAGACCCGCGCCGCGCCGCGCTGGAGCAGCACATCGGTAAAGCCGCCGGTCGATGATCCGACATCGATCGCCACGGTACCGGTCACATCCCAGCCAAAATGATCGAGGCCGTGCGCCAGCTTGATGCCACCGCGCGATACCCAGGGATGATCGCGCCCGCGCACGTCGAGCACGACGTCCTCGGCAATCGCCTGCCCCGGCTTGTCGATCTTGCGCTCACCGGCGAACACCAGCCCGGCCATGATCAGTGCCTGGGCGCGGGTGCGGCTTTCGACCAGGCCGCGATCCACGAGCAATTGGTCAACACGGGTCTTGGGCATGCCTGCTTTCTCGATTCGTGCCGTTCTTAGCGGTTCGGCGATGACGACGCACGGCGCGATCGGTACAATGGGAAGGCCGGGCGGAACCGGACGGGGTGTGGAGCGGTTATCGTTACGCTTGCCGCATCGGCCCGCAACAAAAGGTATCACCATGGCAGTAACACTCCGAAACAGCGCAACGACCCCATGGTCTTTTGTCGCAACGCTGGCGCTGCTGATCGCGCCCCTCGGCGCTGCTCAAGCCCAGGACAAGGATCCGCAGGACAAAAGCTCGACGGTGACCGACGTGAAGGAAGTCGCTTCGCAGCCGGTGCGCGACGTCGGCATTGAAAAGACCAAGATTCCGCCACTGCTGGTCGAAGTGAGCAACGCGCCCTATGGCATGGCCGGCGCCGGCACCTGCCGGCAGATCGCAGCCTCGATCGACGATCTCACCGATGTGCTCGGCCCCGACTATACCGGCCCGCAGACGGTCAAGAAGCAGAACATCGCCAAGGTGGGCGGTGCCGCGGTGGTGAATTCGCTCATCCCGTTCCGCGGCCTGGTACGCGAAGTCAGCGGCGCAGGCCCAGCCGAACGCCGCTTGCAGGCGGCGATCAGCGCCGGCGTCGCGAGGCGCGGGTTCCTGCGCGGCCTGCAAAGCGCACGGGGCTGCAAGCGCTGAGAAGGCGCCGTTCCCCGCTGATCATGGGCCGGCCCGGCCATGATCAGCGGCTCGCCTGAGCTTCCGCTGAGAACAGCCAGGCGTCGCCCCACGCACGCAATGCTTCGATGGTCGGCCGCAGCGCCTGCCCTGCCTCAGTCAAACGATAGACCGCGCGCTTGCCCTCCGGCGGCACGCGCTCGAATATGCCGGCGGCGACCAGGATGCCGAGCCGCGAGGTCAGCGCGGCACGCGAAATATCGAGCCGGTCGAGAAATTGCTCGAACCGCTCCGCCCCCAAAAACGCCTCACGCAGGATGAGCAGCGCCCAACGGTCGCCGACGATCCGCGACGCGCGCCCAATCGGGCAAGGAGAACGGGACGGGGTAAAGGATTTCATGTCGCCAATGTCTATGAAGGTTGCGCCGATCAGCATAGCAGGGATATAGTCTGCTTTACAGACTTATTGGAGTAACCCATGCCCCCGCACGCATTCGCCGACAATGACGAGGCCGTCGCCTATATGAAGCGAGTCGCGGTGGCCGCCTCCGGCTTCACCAACTTTCTCGGGGTCGAACCCGTCACCTGCTGGCAGGGCGAAGCCGAACTTACGCTCGACGTGCGGCCGGACATGACTCAGCATCATGGCTTCGCGCATGGCGCGATCGTCGGGTTGATGGCGGACAATGCCTGCGCCTGGGCGGCAAGTTCGGTCGCGGGCGATGTCGTGACCGGATCATACAGCATCAATTTCCTCTCGCCCGCCACCGGCAGCCGCCTTCGCGCCAAGGGGAGCGTGGTCAAGGCGGGCAAGCGACAAGTGATCGTGCGCGCCGATGTCTGGTCCGAGTCGGACGGCACACCGCCAGTACTTGCCGCCGTCGCACAGGCCACGATCATCCCGCTGGGCTGATTGGGCGCCGATGAAACGGCCCGGATCATGCCCGATCGAACGGTAATTTTCCGACCGGCGCTGCGGGTCCTCATTTCGTCGCAACACCTATTGCCTATCATTTAAGTAGGAATAAGTTTCGTGAAGGGAGGCGTGGCCGTGCGGCGTCCCCTAGAGCAAAGCTTGGCCACGTCTTCTCGCCAGTTTCACCAGTTTTCGGGAGACAGAAGATGGGCAGTTTTTCGCCGTTCGACCCTGCGCAACCGACCATATTGACCGTCCCGGGACTGGGCGGTTCGGGGCCCTCACACTGGCAGACCTTATGGGAAAGTTCGCGCCCCGACACGGTGCGCGTCGAACTGGGCATGTGGAACACACCGCACCGCAACGCCTGGGTGACCAAGCTCGATCAGGCGATCCGCCAGGCCCAGGCCCCAGTGATTCTCGCCGCGCACAGCATGGGCTGCCTCGCAGTTGCGTGGTGGGCGGAACTGACGCGCCAGCCCTATGGCTGGCCGGTCGCCGGGGCGTTGCTGGTCGCGCCTGCCGATGCCGACCGCTCCAAGGCGCAGGCCGAGTTGAAGGCATTCGGCCCGACGCCGACCACTCCCCTGCCCTTCCCATCAATCGTCGTGGCGAGCCGCGACGATCCCTGGATCGACATCGATCGCGCGCACAGCCTGGCGGTGTCATGGGGCAGCCATTTCGTCGACGCCGGCGAGCAGGGCCATCTCAATGCAGCAAGCGGCATCGGCTGGTGGAACGAAGGGCAGGAATTGCTCGAACGCGTCATCGCCGCCGGCAGCGACCGCAAGGGCAAGCCGCGTGCGCCGGGTGATGCGCGGTCGATCCTGGCGATCAACGCGACCGATGCAGCGCAGGAACATTATCTGGGCCGGTGAAATCCTCCCGCCGTTCGCTCTGAGCGTGTCAAAGGGCCATTCTTCTCCACGGTCGGAAAGAAGAACGATGCTTCGACAAGCTCAGCACGAACGGAGTGGCGGGCGTTCGATTTCCCAAAGGGCGTTAAGCCCGCGCGCCCTCCACGACCGCGCTGCTGTTATGGCGCAATGCCTTTAGTACGGTATCGACGATGGCGTCGGCGTCGAGGCCGGCTTCGGCATATTGGGTATCGGGCTTGTCCTGGTCCTGGAAGATGTCGGGCAGGCGCATGGTGCGGATCTTGAGCCCGGCATCG
>NZ_JSXI01000013.1 GCF_000803065.1 Sphingomonas sp. ERG5 | reverse complement strand
CAAGATGCCCGCCAGTCGTACCAACCGCGGAAATCGTCTCCGCGCGCAGTTCGTCGGCAAGCTGCCGCAACTGGGCCACCGGGAGTCTGCGAAGATCCGCAGGATTATGTACCGTATCGAGCAACGGAGTCTTGAAATCGGGATTCATACTAAAACCGAATCTCCTCAGCTTCCTTCCTAATCGAAGTGACCGGAGACGCAACGCAAGAGCGCATTTTTCCGGAACAGTGACACGGCACCACGCTCCCTCCCGGCGACACTTCCTTCTGGCGGATTCAGGATCGTTTGCATGCTCATTGGCATTGACAATCCAGGCAGATTTCGGAGTGCGCATCCAATGGCTGGATACGGCGAATCGCAAACGAGCGTACCCGGCGGTCAAGTGATTGCGGAGGATGAAATGCTGCGCTGGGAGCGAGAACAATGCCTCGAAAACGCTGAGCGGGCATTCAGCGGCGAGTTCTGCGTTGGAATGATAGGTCCGTTGAGCCATGCTCCGGGTAAATGGTGGTATACGCTGGACGGCGTCGTCATGAACCGCCTGGCGCGATGCGACGGCCATGTCGCCAATGCGGAAGAGGCCCGGGCCGAAGTCGAAAGAGGATGGACCAAATGGTGCAAGGCAGCCGGTCTTGCTCCGTACGCCACGATGACCGGCACGTGAGCCACGAACGGCGAAAACACGCTTTCGATTCTTTTAGGGATCACCAGCGATTTCAATAAGTGGCGGCGACACATTCGTTTCGCGCCTGAATTATATCGCATAACGGCAGATTTGCCGACTTTCCCACGGACTGTGGCCGGAATCCAGACCCGGATACCCGATACCCCAATCAAGCCGGGCAGGTCGCCAATAGCAAAACTTCGTGCCTGCCAACGCGCAATCCCCTATCAATTCCTATCAATTGAGGGGATATTGCGAATGATGAGAGTTGGCAGATGCATTTTTGATCGAACGATCTCCGGCGGCCGCGGCCCGTCGTTCATCAACATGGCGCCCCACTCCTGGCACCGCAGCGGAGTGTTTTATGAATATCGCCACTGATATCCCTTCTACAGCCGCCTCTCATTCACGCAGTCCACTCGATTTCCTTTGGTTCGTGCCTTCAGGGGGTGACGCGCGCTATCTCGCATCGCCGGTAGGCGAGCGAGCCCCGACCCCCGCCTATCTGCGCGAAGTGGCGGTCGCCGCCGACCGCCTCGGTTTCTATGGCGTGCTGATGCCGACCGGTGCCGGGTGCGCCGACGCCTGGATAACCGCGGCATCGATCGCACCGTTCACCGAAAGGCTGAAATTGCTCGTCGCACTGCGCCCCGGGTTGATTGCGCCCGCCGAAGCGGTGCGTCAGGCGGCGGCACTCGATCGCCTGAGTGACGGCCGCGCACTGCTCAATGTGGTTACCGGCGGCAGCCCAGTCACGTTGGCGCAGGACGGAATCTTTCTCGGCCATACCGAACGCTATGAACAGACCGCCGAATTCCTCGACATCTGGCGCAAGCTCGCACGTGGCGACACCGTCACGCAGGAGGGTAAATATCTTTCGATCACCGGCGGTCGCCTGAGTTTCCCGTTCGTGCAGAAGCCACACGCGCCAGTCTGGTTCGGCGGTTCCTCGGACATCGCGCGCGAGATCGCGGCCCAACATGTCGATGTCTATCTGGCCTGGGGTGAACCACCGCAGCAACTGAAGGAAATCATCGACGATGTCCGAGCGCGGGCGGCCGCGCATGGCCGCACGATTCACTTCGGATTGCGCATCCATTTCATCGTTCGGGAAACCGACGACGAGGCATGGGCCGCCGCGCACGATCTGATCCGACACGTCTCCGACGAACAGATCGAACAGTTCCAGAGCATGCTGACGCACGGCACGGACTCGGTCGGTCAGGCCCGGATGCAGGCGCTGCACAAAGGAAGTCGCGCCAATCTCGAGATCACCCCGAACCTATGGGCCGGTATCGGTCTTGTGCGCACAGGTGCTGGCACCGCATTGGTCGGCAGTCCGGACAGTATCGCCGAGCGGCTGCAGGAATATGCCAATATCGGGATCGATACGGTCATCGGATCGGGCTATCCGCATCTTGAGGAGGCGTACCGCGTCGCGGAACTGCTCTTCCCAAAGCTCAACCTGCCGAACCTGCGCGTCGAGACACTACCTCCTATCTTGCCGTTCCTGCCACCGGTTGCCGGAAAGAGTTCGGCGGGACGATTTACCTGACGCGCGTCAGCGGCCCAGCAGCCGGTCGAGGATCAGCCCTTCCAGCCGCGCGAGTTCGGCATCGCCATGGCGACGCGGCCGGGGCAGGTCGATGCGGATGTCGAGCGCGATACGACCCGCCTCAAGCACGATCACGCGGTCGCCCAGCGCAACCGCCTCGGCCACGTCGTGCGTCACCAGCAGTGCCGAAAAACTCTCCGCCGCCCACACGCGTTCGAGCAACCCCTGCATCTCGATCCGGGTCAGCGCATCGAGTGCACCAAGCGGCTCGTCGAGCACCAGCAACCGCGGCCGGCTGATCAGGGCACGGGCAAGCGACACGCGCTGCCGCTGCCCACCCGACAAGGTCGCGGGCCAGGCATTGGCCTTGTCGGCAAGGCCTACTTCTTCCAGCCGCGCATCGATCAGCCGGTCGCGTATTGTGCGGTCAGCAATGCTCCGCGCACCGACAGCGACATTATCACGCACGCTCGCCCAGGGCAGAAGGCGCGGTTCCTGGAAAACGACGCGCGCGGCAGCGACATCGGTTTCGATGCGCCCCTCGCTGGGCTTTAGCAGCCCGAGGATCGCACGCAGCAATGTGCTCTTGCCGCATCCGGATCGGCCGACGATCGACACGAACTCGCCGGCCGCGAGATCGAGATCGAGTCGGTCGAGCACGCGGTTCTCGCCGAACTCGACCGAAAGGCCATGCACCGAAACGGGCGCTCCAGTGCGTGGCGTCGCGGACGGATCGATGACGCGGAGGAGCGGAACGGTCATGATTCAGGCCGACGCATAAGCGGGATTCCAGCACAGCAGCCGGCGTTCGAGCAGCCGGGTCAAACTGTCGGCCAGCTTGCCGAGTGCGGCATAGACGAAGATCGAGAGCACGATGATATCGGTCTGGCTGAACTCGCGCGCCTGCATCGCCATATAGCCGATCCCCGAATTGGCGGCGATCGTCTCGGCGACGATCAGTGTCAGCCACATGATGCCGAGGCCAAAGCGCAAGCCGACCAAAATCGAAGGCAAGGCCCCGGGAAAGATCACCCGGCGGAACATCTCCCATCGGCTCATGCCGTAGCTACGCCCCATCTCGATCAATTGCGGGTCGGTCGAGACCACGCCGTGATAGGTATTCAGATAGATCGGGAAGAAAATTCCCCAGGCGACGAGCAGGATTTTCGCCTGCTCGCCGATCCCGAACCACAGGATGACGAGCGGCAGCAATGCCAGATGCGGAATGGTGCGCACCATCTGCAGCGTCGGGTCGAGCAGCCGCCGCGCCGTGGGCGAAACACCGCACAGCAAGCCAAGCAGGAAGCTGACCGCGCCCCCCGCGACCAGCCCGGTCAGTGCGCGCGCGGTGCTCACCGCCAGATTGGCAATCAGTTGACCATTGCCGATCAATTCACCCCCAGCGACGATCACGGCCGTGGGTGCCGGCAGGATGTTCGACGGCAGCAGTCCCACGCTGGAGGCGAGTTGCCATGCGAGCAGGAGCCCTGCCGGCACGATCACCGGCGTGATCGCGCTGTCGCGGAGCGTCCAGCGTCGCGCATGGTTCATTTGGCTGGCGTCCAGCCGGTCCACGCCGCTTTTGCCGCATCGACCTTCACCGGGATCACTTTCGCCGTGTAGAGATAGTCGGCCACCCGCTGCTGCGTCGCGACGTCGGCGGGCGTTACCGGATCGACCGCAAACAGGAAGTCCTTGTAGCGCGCGAGCATGCCGTCGAGCACGGCGGGCGGCAAACGCGTCGCCTTGGCGACGGCATCCCGGTAGTAATTGCGGTTTGCGTTTCCCCATTTCGCTTCAGTGCGCAACTCGTCGAGCGTGGTCTTCAGCGTGTTGGTGCGTTCGCGAGCGAAACCGCCCGAGGCGATGTAGAATGACACGGTACGCAGATCGCTCTGCGGTAAGGCGATCTCGCGCGCGCCACCACGCAATTGCGCCAGCGTGAAATACGGATCCCAAGTCAGCCACGCGTCGATCGACCCATTGGCCAGCGCGGTCTGCGCGTCGCCGGGCGCGAGATAGACCGGCGTTATATCCGACAGCGTCAGCCCGACCCGGCCGAGCGCAGAGGCGATCACATATTCCGACGCGGACCCCTTGGTATAGGCGACTTTCTTGCCCTTCAGATCGATAAAGGTGCGGACGGTGGCCCCCTTGGGCACGACCAGCCCGCTGCCGACCAGCCCCGGGAGGCTCTGCGTTGCGACATAATAGAGATCGGTGCCCGCAGCCTGCGCATAGACTACCGGCGTATCGCCAACGAGGCCGATATCGACCGCGCCCGCGCGCATCGCTTCGATCAATGGCGGCCCGGACGAGAATTCAACCCATTTGACCGGGCCGATCCCTTTCGCCTTCAACCTCTTCTCGAATTCCCCACGCTCCTGCGCCAGGAACGGCACGCCGTTCTTTTGCGTGGCGAAGACGATGCCCTTCTGCGTAGCCTGCTGCTTGGCCGCGCCACCGCAGCCGGCGAGCGACAGCGCTACGGCTGTACCTGCCAATAACGCAAGAATCTGACGACGGATCATTCTGCGGCCTCCTGGAATGCAACGGGTTCGGGAAGTATCTGCCGGCTGGGCCGTCCATCGACACCAACGGGGGTTTCGCCATCGAGAGTCACGCGGCGCACGACACGATGCTGGTCGCCATAATCGTCGATTGCGTAATGCTGCGTCGCGCGATTGTCCCAGATCACGACATCGCCTTCTTTCCAGCGCCAGCGCACCGTGTTTTCCAGCCGGATCACATAGCCCTGGAGGATATCGTAGATGCGCTGTGACTCACTGGCGCTCAGCCCGACGATACGCTTGAGAAACGCGCCAAGCAGCAAGCTGCGTTCGCCGCTTTCGGGATGGACGCGCACCAGCGGATGCTCGGCCTCATAAACTGTCGAGGCAAAGATATGGCGGTGAAGTGCCAGTTCGCGTTCGTTGGCCTCGGGACGGACCGTGGCATAGTCATAGGCATTGGTGTGGATCGCGCGCAGCCGGTCGGCGAGCAGTCGCAATTCCTCGGGCAGGTTCTGATAGGCGGCGGCGGTGTTCGCCCACACCGTGTCACCCCCAGCCGGCGGGATCGTCACCGCACGCAGGATCGAAGCGAACGGATAGCCGTCCACGAAAGTGACATCGGTATGCCAATGATTGGCCCGCCCCCCGAGTTGCGAGTCGAGTTCGAGCAGAAAGTCGCCGCCACGGCTAGGCACGGTAGGATGCGCAACGGGCGTGCCGAACCGCTTGCCGAATGCCTCATGCCCGACATCGTCGAGATGCCCCTGGTCACGAAAGAACAGTACCTTGTGCCGCACCAGCGCCGCCCGCACTGCGGCAAGCGTTGCGTCATCGAGATCGGCACCGAGCCGAACCCCGCGCACCTCCGCACCGATACGGCCACCGACCGGAACAACGTCGAGCGGGCCCTCCGGATCAGGCGCGTTGAGATAGGCATTGGCAGATGCAGATGCGGGGGCAGATGCGGTCATCGCTATTCTCCATTCGCTGCGGATGTGATGTGACGGATGATGCCGGGCAGCCGTGATGCGCGCCGGACCATGATCAGAAGCGCCCCTTGAGGGTCGCACCGAAGGTGCGCGGGTCACCGAGGACCTTAATGAACGGATTGACCGCTCCTGCCGCGCCAAGACCCACGGCGTAGCGTTTGTCGAACAGGTTGCGGCCCCAGAAGAGCAGCGAATAGCGGTCGTCGCTGCTATGCAGCCCGATGCCGGCGTTGGTCAGGCCATAGCCTGCCTGATTGCCATAGGCCGAATAGGGATTGAGCAGGTTGGTGGCACTGCGATAGGTCTGGTTGATATAGCCGTTCAGGCCGATGCGGTCGCTGATCGGTGCGTCATAGGCGATACTGGCCTGGCCCGACCATTTGGCCGATCCGATGACCCGCTTGCCTGACAGATCCAGGTTGGCCGGCCCGTTTGGATAAGCGAATTCGATCGGCACCGGCGCATTGCGATAGGAACGGTAGGTCGCGTCATTGTACGACCCGCTGAACGATGCGCTGAACCCCGCACCGAGCTTCGCTTCGCCCTCGACCTCGACACCGCGTAGCCGGACCGCGGCGGCATTGCCGAGGAAATTACCGAGCCCGACCTTTGCCGGGTCGATCTGCACTGCCTGATAGTCGCGAATATCGGTCCAGTAGAAATTGGTGCTCAGCGTCGCGCGGCCGCCGGCCAGCGTCGCCTTCACCCCGATCTCGTAATCGGTCGACTTTTCCGGATCGATGATCACCGGTTTGTTTTTCGTAGCACTGAGATTGGCCGCGCCCGACTTCTCGCCATAGCTGACCGACGCGTAGAGCAGCACATCGTCGCTGATCTTGTAGGACGGGTTGATCAGCCACGACCAACTGTCCGTGGTACGGCTGTCCGCGACCGAGAAGATCCCGCCGAACGCCGCGATAATCCCCGTCCGCGCCGGTTCCAGCAGGGCCGGGAGCGGCGCTCCGCCAAACACGCTGCCAGTGTTCGATGCACGCTTGGTTTCGCGCGTGAAGCGCACGCCGCCGGTTAACGCGGCGCGGTCGGTGATATGCCATGTCGCCTGCCCGAACGCCGCGCCGCTGGTCACCTTCAGCTTGCCGTATTGATCATATTCGACCCCGTTGAGGATCGCGGGCAGCAGAAAGGCAGGCGGCAGCGAGCCGGTCAGAAACCATTTCGTCGAATCGGACTGGAAGATCGAACGGTTGTTGCTGACCAGGTCCTCACGCAGGAAATAGCCGCCGACCTGATAATCCACCGCACCGCCGGTCGGCGAGGCAAGCCGCACTTCCTGCGAATATTGATCGACATCGACGTCGAAGCCGGCGCGCAGGATCGAAAAGGGCGACTGATCGCTGTCGTTGCGCGGGCGGAAGCGCAGCTGGCGCCACGCGGTGACCGCAGTCAGCGTATGCGAGCCGAGTTTGATGTTCAACTCGTTGGAAATGCCGTTGACGCGGCTATCG
This sequence comes from Sphingomonas sp. ERG5, assembly GCF_000803065.1. Lineage (GTDB taxonomy): Bacteria > Pseudomonadota > Alphaproteobacteria > Sphingomonadales > Sphingomonadaceae > Sphingomonas. The sequence goes on along the minus strand of NZ_JSXI01000013.1, from coordinate 144,006 downwards.
ATGCGATCCTGCGTGTTGAGATCCGCATTTTTGCCGACCTCATAGTTTGGCGTGTAGCCAAAGATCGTGCGCATCTTGGTGTCCCAACTTCCGGTGCGCGGCGTGCCATTCACGAAGTTCGTCGCGTCGGCATAGTTGGGATAATAATTGTTATATTCGCTGGTCTCGTAATGCTCGGCGATCAAGCGGCTCGTCACGGGTCCGCTGTCGAACAACAGCTGCCCCCGCACGGCCCAGCGATTCACGTCGAGATATTTCTGACCGTCGACACGATTGCGCGCCCAGCCGTTCGACTTGTCCTGATAAAAGGTCAGGCGATAGGCCAGCGTGTCGCCGATCACCGGGCCGGTCGCATTCGCGCGAATCTGGTACCGGCCGAAATTGGCATAGCCCGCCTCGAGGTTGAACTCGGGCGTGAAGCTCGGTCGCTTGGTGGTGACGATCAGCGCACCGATCGTGGTGTTCTTGCCCAGCAACGTGCCCTGCGGCCCGCGCACCAGTTCGATATGATCGAGATCGACGAAATCGAGCCAGCTGAAGCCGACATGCGTCAGGAATACATTGTCGACGATCAGGCCGACGCCCGCTTCGGCACCGTCATTGTTAGCGTTGCCGCCCAGCCCGCGTACGTACAGTCCCGAGACCCGCGTGTTCTGCTGGACCGCCGAAAAATTGGGCAATTTGGCCGCGAAGTCAGCGATCCGGTCGAGGTGCTGGGTCTGCAGCGTATCCCCCGAAACCGCGCTGATCGCCGCCGGCACGTCCTGCAGCCGTTCGTCCCGGCGTCGCGCCGTGACGAGAATGTCGCCCGAAATCTCGCTATCCCCACCGGCCGAAGCATCGTCGGCGACGAGCTGGACGCCATTCTCGACCTGCGCCTGCGCTTCCGGAACCACCACGATCAACGCCGCCAGAGCCACTCCCGATTTGAACCATGCCTGCGTCCCCATCATCGTCATTCGCTATTCCCCCGCAATCTCCTACTAGATTGATGGGAAATATGGCGGCGGCAATCGGTTCTCCACTTTCAACGACGAAATCTTTTCTTCGCTGCGACGAGCTGCGGCTGACCTGCTGCGGTCTGTGCGCGCGTCCGCAGCGCGTTGGGCGACCAGGCACTCCGATGACCGCGTGATCGAATCGATGCATCACGCTGCCGTTTTTTGCGCCGAGGGCTCTTGAACAACACTACCCTCAATCATATTAATTGCCGAAGCAACCATTGCTGAGGCAACGACATGCCGTTTTACACTGCCGAGAATTTCAACCCGGACATTTCCGTGGGCTATCTGGCGAAGCAAGTCTTCCAGACCACGCTTAAGGGTCTGGAGCCGGCCTTTGTCGGAGAGGACGTCTCCTATCTGCAATGGTCTGCCCTGGTTTCGATCCTGTATGGCCGGGGCATTACATGCCGCGCGCTCGCGCATGACCTGGGCCATGACAAGGGCGCCACGACTCGCCTGATCGACACGCTGGAAGAGCGCGGCCTGGTCGTTCGCGACCGTGATGCCGAAGATCGCCGCGTCATCAATCTGCGCGTGACGGATCAAGGGGAGGAGATCGCCCGGCGCTGCATGTTGCGCGTCCTGAACCTGTGGAACGGCTGGCTCGCGGACTGGTCGCCGGAAGATGCAACCCGGCTGATTGGCTACCTTCAGCGGTTGCGCACGTCGCTCGACGCCGCCGTTGGAGACGAACCATGCGCCTGACCGGCATCGCCTTGGCAACCTCCGTGCTGCTCGCCGGCTGCGCGATACCGTCGTCCCGGCCTGAGCTTTCCCCGCTTCCCGACACATCGCTTGGGCTTTCCGCCACCGGCGCTGCACAAACCCCGGCGATCGCCGATGATTGGTGGCGCTCCTTTGGCGACACACAGCTCGATCGCCTCGTCACGGACGCACAGGCCGGCAATCCGACATTGGAAGCCGCGTTAGCCCGCGTCCGCCAGGCAAGCGCAATTCTGGCGAGCAGTCGCGCGGACAACGGCCCCAACGCCGCCTTCGATGCATCGGCGCAATATTCCCGGCCGAGCGGTCAGTATGAAATCCCGCCGCCCTTTGCCGGCACGACCCGCTTCCTCGGCCAGGCACAGGCCGGGCTGAACTGGAACCTCGATCTGTTCGGCCGGCAAAAGGCAGTCATCGCCGGCGCCCGGGCATCGAGCCGCGCGGCTCTGCTGGATGCGACCGCCGCACGGCTCGCACTCGCCGGATCGGTGGTTCAGACGTATATCGAGCTGGCCCGGGCCGAACAGTTGGCAGGCATTGCGCAGCGTACGATCGTGACGCGCCAGGGCTCGCTGCGGCTCGTCCAGGTCCGTATCCGCAACAAGCTGGCGAGCGAACTCGACTCCCAGGCGGCTGAAACGCTGCTGGCCCAGGCACAGCAGGCATTGGTGCGGGCGACCGCGCAGCGCGCGCTGGCGGCGAATGCGCTGGCCGCACTGGCCGGACGCGGCACGGACTATCCCGCGACGATCACCCCGGCGACGCTGAAACTCGACACCGCCCTGCCCTTGCCTTCGTCCATCCCGGCGGATTTGCTCGCGCGCCGGGCGGACGTGGCGGCCGCGCTCGCGCGCATTGATGCGGCATCGGAAGGACGGCTCGCCGCGCGGCGCGCTTTCTATCCGGACATCAACCTGTCGGCTTTGGTCGGACTACAAGCGATCGGCATCGGCAATTTCTTCAGCGCCGATGCTGGTACCGCGGGTGCAGGCGCGGCGATCCACCTGCCGATCTTCGACAATGGCCGGTTAAAGGCTGGCCTTGCCGGCGCGACCGCTGGGGTCGATCTCGCCATCGCCGATTATAACGAGAAGGTCGTCAGCGCTGTGCGCGAGACCGCCGATGCGCTGACTCGCATCCAGAGCTTCGCCGCCGATCGCGCGCGCCAGGCCGAGGTGGTGCGCGGTTTTGCCGAGACCGGGCGCCTGAACACGATCCGCGTGTCGAGCGGACTCGAGTCCCGGCTTGGCCTTGTCGACAATGATGTGCGGTTGCTCGACGCGCAGCAAGCCGATGCCAATCTGGCGGCCGACGCCGCCAGCCAGCGCGTCGCGCTGGTCCTGGCGCTGGGTGGCGGCTTCGATCCGAAGGACATGAAATGAGCTATATCGAAAAGGTCGAAGCACCCGACGCGTCAGAAGCGCCTGCCGTTCCCGTGCGCGGCAATCCCCGGCTGCGGCGCAGGGCGCTGGCCGTCCTGATCGCGCTGGTCGCCATCGCGGCGATCGTGTGGGGCGTATTCCATTTCCTTCTCGCCACGCCGTCGCAGGAGACCGACGACGCCTATGTCGCGGGTGATGTGGTCTCGATCACCGCGCGCGACCCGGGCATGATCCTGGCGATCCATGCCGACAATACCCAGACGGTGCGCGCCGGCCAGCCCTTGCTCGAGCTCGATCCGGCAACCGCCGATGTCGGACTCGCTTCCGCCGCCGCCGAGCTGGCGCGTGCAGTGCGTTCGACTCGGTCGGACTTCTCCAAGCTCAATGAGACCGGCGCCGCCGTCGTCCAGGCTCAGGCCGAATTGGCTCGCGCCCGCAATGACCTGACCCGCCGGCGCGGCGCGGCCGCCGAAGGTGCCGTATCTGGCGAGGAATTGAGCCATGCCGCCGACGCCGTGAAGGTCGCGACGGCCACCCTCGCGCTTGCCCGGAGCCAGGAGACCCAATCGCGCACCGGGGTGCAGGGCACGACCGTTTCGAACAATCCGGCAGTGCTTGCCGCTATTGCCGCGTATCGTCGTGCCGCGATCACGCGCAGCCATATGCACATTGTCGCGCCGATCGACGGCGTGATCGCGCAACGCACCGTCCAGCTCGGCCAGCAAGTCGCGGCGGGCACACCACTGATGGCGGTGGTGCCGCTCGATCGGGTATGGGTCGACGCCAATTTCCGCGAAACGCAGCTGAAGGATATCCGTCTCGGCCAGAAGGTGACGGTGACCGCCGATATGTATGGCGGCAACACCGTCTATCACGGTCATGTCATTGGCCTGGCTGCCGGCAGCGGCAACGCTTTTGCGCTGCTGCCGCCGCAAAATGCCAGCGGCAACTGGATCAAGATCGTACAGCGCTTGCCCGTGCGTATCGTGCTCGACAGCGCAGAACTGCGCGCCAATCCGCTGCGCGTCGGCCTGTCGGTCAACGCGACGATCGACACAAGCGACACGTCCGGCACCCGCATCGGTGCGCCCGCTCGCCAGGCCTATCAGGGCATCGAGACGGACGCGGCCGACCCCAAGGTGGAAGCGCGGATCGCGCAGATCATCGCGGCCAACCGCTAATGTCCGCCGCCGCCCAGGCGCCGCTCAGGGGTGGCGCACTTGCCCTCACGGCCTTCGCACTGGCGCTCGGTACCTTCATGCAGGTGCTGGATTCGACGATTGCCAATGTCTCTCTGCCGACGATCGCAGGCAATCTCGGTGTCAGCAGCGACAACTCGACCTGGGTGGTCACCGCCTTTGCCGTCGCCAATGGCGTCGCGGTGCCGCTGACCGGATGGCTGATGGGCCGGTTCGGCGTGGTGAAGACTTTCTGCACATCGGTCGTGTTGTTCACCATCGCGTCCCTCCTGTGCGGTATCGCATGGGACCTGCCATCGCTGATCGGCTTCCGCATCCTGCAGGGTGCGGTTTCGGGGCCGATGATCCCGGGCAGCCAGGCACTGCTGATCTCGATCTTCCCATCGGACAAACGCTCCACAGCGCTGGGCGTCTGGTCGATCACCACACTGGTCGGGCCGATCATGGGGCCGATCCTTGGCGGCTACATTTCCGACAATTATCACTGGAGTTGGATCTTCCTGATCAACGTGCCGGTGGGCATCTTCTGTGCGCTGATCTGCTGGCGCGGCCTGCGCACGCGGGAGACGGCGACGCGCAAGCTTCCGATCGATCAGGTCGGTCTCGTGCTGCTCGTGCTGTGGGTCGGTGCGCTGCAGATGATGCTCGATCTCGGCAAGAATGACGATTGGTTCAATTCCACCCGGATCATCGTGATGACGGTGGTCGCCGTGATCGGCTTTTTCGCCTGGGTGATCTGGGAAATGACCGACGCCAATCCAACCGTCGATTTGTCGCTGTTCAAATATCGCAACTTCGCGTTCGGCTCGATCGCCTTCTGCCTTGGCTATGCGGTGTTCTTCGCCAACACATTGATCCTGCCGCTGTGGCTGCAGACTCAGCTCAGCTACACCGCAACCTGGGCCGGCTTGGTCGCAGCGCCCAGCGGTGTCGTTGCGGTGATACTGACGCCCTTTGTCGCGCGTGCGTCGGGCAAGATCGACGCGCGGATTCTGGCGACGATTTCCTTCATTGCCTTTGCCCTGTCCTATTTCATGCGCTCCAATCTGAACACGAGCGCAAGCACTTGGGATCTGGTGCTCCCAATGCTGGTCCAGGGCGTGGCGATGAGCACTTTCTTCCTGTCGATGGTGACGATCTCGCTCGACGGTATCCCGCCGGAGCGGATGCCGTCGGCTACCGGCATCGTCAATTTCGCGCGCATCACCGCAGGCAGCTTTGCCGCTTCGATCACCACCACGATGTGGGACCGGCGCGAGGCGCTGCACCAAAGCCATCTGTCCGATGCGGTGGGCAGCGCATCGCCCTTCCAGATGGCGCATGCCACACTGCAGCGGCTCGGCCTTACCGATCTGCAGGCAACGGCATCGATCGCTCGCCAGATGGTCGGCCAAGCCTATCTGCTTGCCTCGACCGATCTGTTCCGGGTCTCAGCCTGGTTGTGCGTAGCCTTGATCGGCACCGTATGGCTGACGCGCCGACCGTCCGCGCCCAAGGGGCCGATCGCGGCCGACTAGATCGGTCGACGGCTCCGCGCAGCGTCCTCCTAAATGGGTAACGCCGTGGTGTATTTGGTCATCGACAGTGCGAAATGCGACGAGGCGCCGGCAACCCCGGGATGGCCGAGCAATGTCAGCATCAGGAAGCTGTTATAATCTGCCACATCCGCGACGACGATACGCAACAGATAGTCCCAGTCCCCCGACATGGAAAAACACTCGACGACTTCGGGACGGTCGTCGACGAAGCGCTCAAAGGCTTGCCGCGCCTCGATCGCATGGCTGCGCATGCGGATGTTGCACAGCACGTTGACGCCCCGCCGCACCGCAACCGGATCGACCAGCCGCACCGTGCGCCGCAGCACTCCGGCGGTCTCCAGCGCCTTGACCCGGCGCCAGCAGGATGCGGCCGATGCACCGACGCGCTCGGCAAGGTCGGCATGGCTCAACGTCGCATCGTCCTGCAACAAGGCGACGATGCGGCGATCGATCGGATCGAGAAGATGATCTTGTTTCATATTTGACCTGATATCCATAAAATCATTTCGATTTTAGGCAAAAATATCCAAAGAAAGACAGGAAATTCGCGCAAGGTGATGCGATCCTGCATCCCATGGCCGACATGAACCTGATCCGCCCCCAGGGCACCGCTGAAGACTGGACCGTTCCGCAGGACTGGGCCGCCTATTCGCGCGAGGAGCATGCCACATGGGACACGCTGTTCGACCGGCAAGTCCGCATGTTGCCTGGCCGAGTGACACCCGAATTCATGGCCGGTCTCGACGTCCTGCGCCTGTCGAAGCCGGGCATTCCCGATTTCGAGGAATTGTCGGAACGCCTGATGCGCGCGACCGGGTGGCAAGTCGTCGCGGTGCCGGGGCTGGTGCCAGACGACGTGTTCTTCGACCACCTTGCCAATCGCCGCTTCGTCGCGGGCAATTTCATCCGCCGCGCCGATCAACTTGACTATCTGCAGGAGCCCGATGTCTTCCACGACGTGTTCGGGCATGTCCCGCTGCTCGTCCATCCGGTGTTCGCCGACTATATGCAGGCCTATGGCATTGGCGGCCGGCGCGCCGCCGGGCTGGGCGCGATCGAGCGGCTGTCGCGGCTCTACTGGTACACTGTCGAGTTCGGACTGGTGCGGTCGGGCGACGAGCTTGCGCTTTATGGCGCTGGAATCGTTTCCTCCTTCACTGAATCGGTTTTCGCACTCGACGATCCATCGCCCAACCGCATCGGCTTCGACCTGAAGCGGCTCATGCGCACGAAATATCGCATCGACGATTTCCAGCAGAATTACTTCGTCATCGACAGTTTCGAGGATTTGCTCGACCAGACGCTCAACACCGATTTCGGCCCGCTCTATGCCGAACTCGACGGCGCGCCGGACATTGAGATCGAGGCGATTCTGCCGAACGACCATGTCCATACCCGCGGCACACAGGCCTATGCTCGCGCAAAGGTGACAGCATGACTTCCGGCCTTGAGCGACAGTCACCCTTCCCGCTGTTTGGCATGCTGGAGCGCCAGCGCCCCGACGCGTTGCTGGCCGTGATCGCGATGCACCGCGCTGACCCGCGTCCCGACAAGATCGACGTTGGCGTCGGCGTGTATCGCGACGCCAACGGCACCACACCGGTGATGCGAGCGGTCAAGGCAGCCGAAACACGATTGCTCGTGGAACAGAGCAGCAAAGGTTATCTCGGGGCTGAGGGCGACCAGCGTTTCACCGACTTGCTTGCAACTGTCGCGTTCGGCGATTCAACGGCAGCAAACCCGCGAATCACCGGCATCCAGACGCCAGGCGGCACGGGGGCGCTGCGGCTCGGTGCGGAACTGATCGCCCGGTCGGGCAGAACCCCCACCTTGTGGGTTGGCGCGCCGACCTGGCCGAACCATGGGCCGATCTTCCGCGAGGCAGGCCTGACGGTACGCGCCCATGCCTGCTTCGATGCCGATCCGTCGGATATCGACCTTGCCGCCTTCCTGGCTGGCATAGCCGAGGCTAAGGCAGGCGACGTTCTGGTGCTGCATGGCTGCTGCCACAATCCGACCGGCGCGGCCTTCTCGACCGAGCAATGGCACAGACTGGCAATGCACTTGGCGACCCGCGGAATCGTACCGCTGATCGACCTCGCCTATCAGGGGCTGGGCAGCGGCCTGGACGAGGATGCGGCGGGAACGCGCACGATGCTCGCTGCGGTTCCCGAGGCGATGGTTGCCTATAGCTGCAACAAGAATTTCGGCCTGTATCGCGATCGCGTCGGTGCGTTGTGGGTACAGGCGGCGTCGCCGGACGCGGCGCTTCCGGTGCGCGAGACAATGCTCGTGCTCGCGCGCAGCCTGTGGTCGATGCCTCCTGATCATGGCGCGGCGACCGTGCGCTTGATTCTCGACGATGCTGGACTCGCTGCCGACTGGCGCGCGGAATTGGACGAAATGCGCACGCGGATCAACAGCTTGCGCGCCGCGCTCGGTGGCTCGCATCCCATGCTTGCGTCGATCGCACGGCAGCAAGGACTGTTCGCGCTGTTGCCGATCGACCGCGGGGCTGTCTTGGCATTGCGCGAACGGCACGGCATCTACATGCCCGATTCGGGCCGCATCAACATTGCCGGGCTTCGCGAAGAGACCATCGCCCCCTTCGTCGAGGCACTCGTGCCGTATCTTCCGCGCGCCTGAAGACAGGAGCGGCGCGCAGCATCTGTTGCCGTGCGCCGCCTCCCCTTCACCAGACCTTCACGCGCTTGTCGGGTGCCAGATACAGCTTCTCGCCTGCCTTTACGGCGAAAGCGGCATACCAGGCATCGAGGTTGCGCACCGTCTGCACGCGCCACGGCGCCGGGGCATGGACATCGGTCGCGACGCGCGCGCGCAACGCCTTTTCGCGCATCTTGGTGCGCCAGCTCTGCCCAAAGGCGAGGAAGAAACGCTGATCGCCGGTCAGCCCGTCAATCACCGGGGCTTCCTTGCCGCCGAGCGACGCGCGATAGGCTTCGTAGGACGCGGTCAGGCCGGCGACGTCGGCAATATTCTCGCCCAGTTCCTGTTTCCCGTTGAGGTGCAGACCGGGGAGCGCCTCATAGGCGTTGTACTGCGCGACCAAGGCCGCACCCGCTTCCTCGAAATGCTTGAGATCGGCGGGGGTCCACCAGTTGTGCAACCGGCCAGTCGAATCGAAGTCGGAACCGAGATTGTCGAAGCTGTGGCTGATCTCATGCCCGATCACGGCGCCGATCGCGCCGTAATTGGCGGCCGCGTCGAACTTGGCGTCGAAATAGGGCGTCTCGAGGATCGCGGCGGGGAAGTTGAGCGCGTTCTGCACCGGCAGGTTGACCGCGTTGACCGTTTGCGGCGTCATCCACCATTCGTTGCGATCGACCGGCTTGCCGATCTTGCCGATCTGATGGCGATATTCGGCCAGCCGCGCACGCTGCAGATTGCCGACCGGATCGTCCGCCTTGATTTCCAGCGCCGAATAGCTGCGCCAGGTGTCGGGATAGCCCACCCCGACGATCAGCACCTTCAGCTTCTTGCGTCCCTCATCCCGGGTCGCGGGCGCGAGCCAGTCGAGCTTGGCCAGGCGATTGTCGAATGCGGCGACGATATTCTTGACCATGCCCTGGATTTCGGTCCGCGATGAAGCGGAGAAATATTTGCCGACATAGATTTGCCCGACCGCGTCGCCGAGTTGGGCGTTGACCGACGCAATCGCGCGCTTGTCGCGCGGCTGTTGCTGCGGCGTGCCGTTCAGCGTCTTGTTGTTGAAATCGAACGACGCGGCATCGATCGCCTGAGGCAGCACCGACGTCACCTGATTGATGGTGTGGAAAGTCAGCCAGTCCTGCCATGTCGCGATCGGCTCGCTGGCGACCAGCGCGGACAATTTGATGATTGCACCCGGCTGCCACAGCGTGAAATCCTGTTGCGACGGCAAGGAGGCCGCGTTCCAATAGGCATTCCAGTCGATCCCCGGCGCCTTGCTCGCGAAATCCGCACGCTTCCACGATGCGGCGCCATGCGCGTCCTGACTGGTGACGATGTCGTAATGCGCCGCGGCGATCTTGGTCTCAAGCGCCACGATGCGGTCAGCACGCGCAGCCGCATCGCTGACCCCGGCCAGAGTCAGCAGTTTGGTGACATAGGCTTTGTAACCGGCGCGCAGCTCCGCCATCTCGGGTTTGGCCGATACATAATAGTCCCGGTCGGGCAGACCGAGCCCGCCTTGCATCAGATAGGGAATGGTCACGTCCGGCCGGTTCAGGTCCTGTGTCACGAACAGGCCGAACAGATTCTCGGTCTGGAAATTGCTCGCGTTGAGCGGATCGGTGTCGGCACGCATGCTCGCGCCGAGCATCGCCGACAGCGCGCCCTTGTCCTTCAGCGCCGCGATCGCATCAAGCTGTGCTTTCAGCGGCGCCATGCCGCGCTTCTCGATACCCGCCGTGTCGGTATAGGCGGCGTAATAATCCGCGATCCGGCGCTCGTCGGTGCCTGACGCGGGATTGGATTTGGCCGCCGCCTGGATCAGTTCGGCGTTGCGCGCTTCAGCGACCTTGAACACGTCATAGCCGACGCCGGCGGATGAGCGGTCGGCCGGGATCTCCGTCTTCGCTGCCCAGGCGCCGCTGGCATAGGCGTTGAAATCGTCGCCCGGCTTCACTGCCTTGTCGATCAGCGTCTGGTCGACTCCGGCAAGCGTGCCGCTGGCGGATTGAGTCGTGCTGCTCGTGGTGGCCGAGGGCGAGCAGGCGGCGCTGGCAAGCAGCAGCGCAAGGACAATGGAACGCTTCATGGGCACTCTCTCCGGTATTGCTGTATGATGACAGAACTACACCCAGTCGCGCCGCCCTGCCAACCCATGGGCCAGCCTGTCGGCACAGCGATCGATCCAGTCGATCCACTTCCCATCGCCCGCACCCGCCGCTAGGCACGATCGAAACGATAGAGGAAAACCGCCCCATGAGTGCCCCGGTGCTTGACACGAAACTCGCCGCAGAGAGCGAAACCTTCCGTGCCAACGCCGCGCATAACCGTGCGCTGGCCGACAAGCTGCGCGCCGATGTCGCGACGGCGGCGCTGGGGGGCTCCGAAAAAAGTCGCGAACGGCATGTTTCGCGCAACAAACTGCTTCCCCGCGACCGGGTCGAACGGCTGCTCGACCCCGGTTCGCCGTTTCTGGAAATCGGCCAGCTCGCCGCCAACGACCTGTATGACGGCGAAGTGCCAGGCGCCGGCATGATCGCCGGTATCGGCCGCGTGTCGGGCCGCCAGTGCATGATCGTGTGCAACGACGCGACGGTGAAGGGCGGGACCTATTTCCCGATGACGGTCAAGAAGCATCTCCGCGCACAGGAGATCGCCGAGGCCAATCGCCTGCCTTGCATCTATCTGGTCGACAGCGGCGGGGCGAACCTGCCGCACCAGGCGGAGGTGTTTCCCGACCGCGATCATTTCGGGCGTATCTTCTTCAACCAGGCCAACATGTCGGCGCTCGGCATCCCACAGATCGCCTGCGTGATGGGCAGTTGCACCGCCGGCGGCGCCTATGTCCCGGCGATGTCGGACGAGACAGTGATCGTGCGCAACCAGGGCACGATCTTCCTCGCCGGCCCGCCGCTGGTGAAGGCCGCGACCGGCGAAGTGATCTCGGCCGAGGAGTTGGGCGGCGCGGACACGCATGGCCGCCGCTCGGGCGTAGTCGATCATGTCGCCGAGAATGACGAACATGCGCTGACCATCGTGCGCGACATCGTATCCACGTTGCAACCGCAGACGGCGGGCGAGGTGAATTTGAAGGAACCGCGCCCACCGAAGTTCGATGCCGAGGATCTGTACGGCATCGTGCCAAGCGATGTTCGCGCGCCTTATGACGTGCACGAGATCATCGCGCGGCTGGTCGACGGCAGCGAGTTTCACGAGTTCAAGTCGCTCTACGGCACCTCATTGGTGTGCGGCTTCGCGCATATCTGGGGCATTCCGGTCGCGATCCTCGCCAATAACGGCGTGCTGTTCAGCGAGAGCGCGCAGAAGGGCGCGCATTTCATCGAACTGGCCTGCCAGCGGCGTATTCCGCTGCTGTTCCTGCAGAATATCTCCGGCTTCATGGTCGGCGGAAAGTACGAAGCCGAGGGCATCGCCAAGCATGGCGCCAAGCTGGTCACCGCCGTCGCCACCGCGACCGTGCCCAAGATCACCGTGCTGATCGGCGGCAGCTTCGGCGCGGGCAATTACGGCATGTGCGGGCGGGCCTATTCGCCACGCTTCCTGTTCAGCTGGCCCAACAGCCGTATCTCGGTGATGGGCGGCGAGCAGGCCGCCAGCGTGCTGGCGACGGTGCACCGCGACGCGGACAGCTGGACCGACGAACAGGCCGAAGCGTTCAAGGCGCCGATCCGCCAGCGCTACGAGGATGAGGGCAATCCCTGGCACGCGACCGCGCGACTATGGGACGACGGGATCATCGACCCGGCGCAGACCCGTGACGTGCTCGGCCTCGCCTTTGCCGCGACGCTCAACGCGCCGATCCCCGAACGCCCGGCGTTCGGTGTGTTCCGGATGTGAGGAAATTCGATGGAATTTGAACTCGAAGACGGACAGATATTCGTCCAGCCCAATCACGCAACGCTCGATCATTGGCTGCGCATGCTGGCCCCGGGGACAGCGAACAGCTTCGCCATCCTCACTCTGGCCGATGGCGACTTCATTCAAACGGCGGTCGAGGCTGACGCGTTCGTCATCGAATGCCGGACGCAGAATCCGCAGCACCATTACCGCGCCGTCGCATCGGGAAACATTACTCTGTTTACAGTCGAACAGGTGGTCGAGGCATTTGTGGCGTTCGGATATGCCATCCCCAATCACCCGGACTTCTTCACCTGGGCCAACATGGACAGCGAAGTGGGGCTGGCCTGATCCGGCATCGCTGACCTTCTTCCCCTTCCCGCTTCCGCCAAGGATAATCGATGGTCGTGTCTCTCCTGCTCCTGCTTCTCGCCCAGACGACACCGGTCCAGCCCCTGCCCAAGGGCACTGGCCTGCCCCCGCCGGGCACCGACGAAGCGGCGGTCATGGCACCGATCAACGCGGCCTTTGCCGGGATCAGCGCGCGCGACCAGGCCGCCATTCTCGCCCAGCTGCGCCCTAACGGCACCGCCACGGTGCTGATGGAAAAGCCCGACGGCACCCGTACCGTCCGCAACATGCCGATCGCCGCCTATGCCGAGGCAAGCGCCGGCACCGAACGATATGAGGAGCGGATGACCGACCCCGCGATCGAGATCGATGGCGCGATGGCCATGGTGTGGGGCCCCTATACATTCTCGATCGACGGCACGGTGCGGCATTGCGGCTTCCAGCATTTCGACCTGGTGCAGGAAGAAGGCCGCTGGAAGATCCAGAACGTCACATGGTCGGTACGGACCACCGGCTGCGCGGGCTGAGCGCCCGTCGGTCAGTCACTCGGAGCATGACATGAAGCCCATACGCCTTCTTGCGACCGCCCTCCTCTTCGCCACACCGGCGGCCGCGCAACAGGCGCCGGCGCCGAACCATGGATCGAACGAGGATGCCGCCGCGGTGCTCGCGACGATCGACACCATGTTCACGGCATTGGCGGCCAAGGATCCGGCCGGTATCATCGCCGTCACTGTGCCCGAGGGCCGCGCGACGGGAACGGCGGTGACCGACACCGGCGAACACCGCGTCACGTCAAGCGACTGGGCCGGCTTTGCCGCACGCCTCGCCAAGGTCCCCGGCAAACCGGTGGAGCGCAATATCGATCCGCATGTCCATGTCGATGGCGATATCGCCATGGTCTGGACGCCTTACGAATTCACGCTGGACGGCAAATTCTCGCATTGCGGGATCAACCATTTCGACCTGATCCGTGTGCAAGGCATATGGAAGATCCAGAACGTCACCTGGACTCAGCGCAAGACGGGATGCCCGGGGCGTTGAACCAGGGGGCGCAACAAGGGGGGCTTGAGTGCCGAACTCGCTGATCAGGATGTTCGCCGCCGCGGCGATCCTCATCATATTGGGGATCGGCCTTGGCTTGCTGCGCCGGGACCAGTTCTCGATCCGCTGGCTGCTGGTTGCTGCCGGCCTCGCCTTTCTGAACGATTGTGCGCTGACCAACGGCTATGGCGTCCTCCCGGATATGTTTCGCGGGAGCGGCTGGAACTGGCAAGGCAAGCTTCTGGCGCTTGCTTTAACCCTCGCGGTCGCATCGCACCCTGCGTTCGGGTGGCGCCGCTCCGGCCTGACATTGGTGCAGAATATGGCGGGATGGAAGGTCACTTTTGCGGTCGCCGCGATTGTCTGCCTGGTGTTCATCGGCTTTGCGATCTCCATGTCGAATGAGCCGCTGGATCATCAGACGCTGGCGTTTCAGCTGACCATGCCGGGCCTGGAGGAAGAGCCTTTCTATCGCGGCATCCTGCTGCTCGCGTTCAACGAGACCTTGCGCGGGCGGATCCGGATGCTGGGCATCGACCTGGGATGGGGTGCACTGCTGTCCTGCGTGGCGTTCGGGCTCGGCCATGCCTTTGATTATTCGCACAACGGCTGGTCGTTCGACCTGATGAGCATGGCGCTGACCGCGCTGCCCGCCTTCATTCTGGTTTGGCTGCGCGAACGAACCGGCAGCCTGGTGCTGCCCGTCCTGCTACATAATTTCGGCAATTCCATTTTCCTGGTCCTTTAGGTGTATCGATGATCAAGTCTCTCCTCATCGCCAATCGCGGCGAGATCGCCTGCCGCATCATCCGCACTGCGCGGGCAATGGGCGTGCGCACCGTCGCGGTCTATTCCGACGCTGACGCCAAGGCGTTGCATGTGCGCCAGGCCGATGAGGCGGTGCATATCGGCCCGTCCCCGGCGCGCGAAAGCTATCTTGTGGGTGAGAAGATCATCGCCGCCGCAAAGGCGACCGGCGCGGAGGCGATCCATCCCGGCTATGGCTTTCTGTCGGAGAATGCCGATTTCGCGCAGGCGGTGAAGGATGCCGGCATCATCTGGGTCGGGCCCAATCCCGACAGCATCCGCGCGATGGGTCTGAAGGACGCGGCCAAGGAGCGCATGATCGCCGCCGGCGTGCCCGTCACGCCGGGCTATCTCGGCGAAGACCAGTCGCCCGAGCGGCTCGCGGCGGAAGCGGCCAAGGTCGGTTATCCAGTGCTGATCAAGGCAGTCGCCGGCGGCGGCGGCAAGGGCATGCGCCGGGTCGACGACCCGGCCGACTTCGCCGATGCATTGCTCTCATGCCAGCGCGAGGCGGCGTCGAGCTTCGGCAACACCCAGGTGCTGATCGAGAAGTATATCCTTAGCCCGCGCCATATCGAAGTGCAGGTGTTCGGCGACAGCCATGGCAATGTCGTGCATCTGTTCGAGCGCGACTGTTCGCTCCAGCGCCGCCACCAGAAAGTGATCGAGGAAGCCCCTGCCCCCGGCATGGATGAGGACACGCGCGAAGCGATCTGCGCCGCGGCGGTCAAGGCGGCCAAGGCGGTCGACTATGTCGGCGCGGGCACGATCGAGTTCATCGCCGATGCGAGCGAAGGCCTGCGTGCCGATCGCATCTGGTTCATGGAGATGAACACGCGGCTGCAGGTCGAGCATCCGGTGACCGAGGAAATCACCGGGCAGGATCTGGTCGAATGGCAACTGCGCGTGGCGTCCGGCGAAACGCTGCCGAAGCGGCAGGATGAGCTGGCGATCTACGGTTGGGCGATGGAAGCACGGCTTTACGCCGAGGATCCGAGCAAAGGTTTCCTGCCGTCAACCGGTCGGCTCGAATCATTCCATATTCCGCATGGCGCACGCATCGAGACCGGCGTTGCTTTGGGATCGGATATTTCACCGTTCTACGATCCGATGATCGCCAAAATCGTGACGCATGCCAACTCACGGAGCGGAGCTTGCGCGGCGCTATCCGACTATTGCGCTGGGACGCGCATACGCGGCGTCAGAACAAACGCGGAGTTCCTGTCGAGAGCGGCCAGCCACGCTGGTTTTGTCGTCGGCGAAGTGGATACGGGATTTATTGAACGCAATCTCGAAGCACTGACGAGCGTCGAGTCTGCAACTGACGCCAACTGTTCGGCCGCCGCGATCTTGCTGCTGGCAGACGACGATCTGACGCGGCAGCCAATCCTGAATGGAGCAGGCGAGCGGGAATGGGTCGTTGGACCATCCACTATATGGAATCCCATGTTCGGCTTCCGTGCCAACGCTCTGCCGGCACGCAAACTGAGGCTAACTGTCGATGGCGAACCACGCATTCTCGACATCGCCGCCACTGGGCCGGTGGAAACGCTGGTCTATGACTATGATGGCAAAGGCGTTTGGATCGATGGCGTAACCAGGTCACACTTCATCGAGCTCGAACGTCGCCTCGATGGGCTCGTGGTGGGCGCGGCCGGCGACGGTGCGATCCTGTCGCCGATGCCGGGGCGGATCATCGCGGTCGAGGTGGCGGCGGGCGATGTCGTGACCAAGGGGCAGAAGCTGGTCACGCTCGAAGCGATGAAGATGGAGCACAGCCTGGTCGCGCCGTTCGACGGGACGGTGGCGGAGCTGAACGCCGAGACCGGCGGGCAAGTCAGCGAGGGCGCGGTGCTGGCGCGGATCGAGAAAGCGGAGTGAGTTTTCCCAAGCCCGTTCACCCTGAGCCTGTCGAAGGGCTGCTTGCCGCAAGCGTCGCACCTGGTGCCATGGGCTTCGACAGGCTCAGCCCGAACGGCAGCTAGGGAGCGTTTCGGAACATGAGCATCACCCTCCGCCTCGCCGCCCGGTCGGACCTTCCGGCCATCGTCGCGCTGCTCGCCGATGACGATCTCGGCAGCACCCGCGAAGACCCGGGCCTGCCGCTCGATCCGCATTATGTCGCGGCGTTCGAGGCGATCGATGCCGATCCGAACCAGGAGAGCATCGTCGCCGAGCTGAACGGCAAGATCGTCGGCACGATGCAGCTCAGCTACCTCCCCGGCATCGCGCATCGCGGCGCGTGGCGCGGGCTGATCGAGGCGGTTCGCGTGTCGTCCGAACTGCGCGGCCAGGGGATCGGCGCGCAAATGATCGACTGGGCCAATGCCCGTTTCGCCGCGCGCGGATGCCGGATGGCGCAGCTCACCTCGCATCGCAGCCGGACCGATGCGCACCGCTTCTATGAGCGGCTCGGCTGGGATAAGAGCCATTACGGGTTCAAGTACAAGCTCGCCGACTGAGCGAGTTCAAATCGAACCCAGGGAGAGACGCGATGGCATTCGATTTCAGCGGCAAGACGGTGATGGTGTTCGGCGGCACCAGCGGCATTAATCTCGGCATCGCCAAATCCTTTGCGCGCGCCGGGGCGAAGCTGGCGGTGGCGAGCCGCAGTCAGGACAAGGTCGATGCCGCCGTCGAAGCGCTGTCGCACGATAACCCGGCGCTGGGCTATGCGCTCGACGTGCGCGATTTCGATGCGGTGCAGGCTGCGATCGTCGATTTCCACGACAAGCGCGGCTCGATCGATGTGCTGATCTCCGGCGCGGCGGGCAATTTCCCGATTCCCGCGGCGATGCTCAGCCCCAAGGGGTTCAAGACCGTCACCGATATCGACACGCTCGGCACCTTCCATGTGATGCGCGCGGCGTATGAATATCTGACCAAGCCCGGCGCGAGCGTGATCAACGTGTCGGCACCACAGGCCTGGATTCCGATGGCGATGCAAATCCATGTCTGCGCGGCAAAGGCCGGTGTCGACATGATCACCAAGACGCTGGCGATCGAATGGGGCCGTGAGGGCGTGCGGGTGAATTCGGTGTCGCCGGGGCCGATCGACGGCACCGAAGGGATGGAGCGGCTGGCTCCCACACCGGAAGCCAAGGCCGCGTCGGCGCGTGCGGTGCCGCTCGGACGGCTCGGCACGGTCGATGATGTGGCGGATGTGTGCCTGTTCCTGGCGTCGGACTATGCGCGTTATGTCAGCGGCGTGGTCATCCCGGCGGATGGCGGCTGGACCGCGGGGCGCGGCTTTGGCGGGCTGGGTTAGGCGTTCCCGCTTCTGCCCGGAGGGCGATTCGGACCCGTCCAAAGATGCTGTTCCTTGCTGTTATTTCGGCGCAATTTTTTCCATGCTGTTAAGTTGGATTTTATTCGGAAATTTTCCGTCTATTTTCAAGATCTTGCGTTCATTTATGCTGTTATTGAATAACAGCATGATAACAGCATGATAACAGCGCGGAACAGCATGCTGTTTTCGCCCGGACAGCGGCATCCAGGCCTTCAAGATTGAGCGGTCATGAGAAAGAGCATGGCGGGCGCAAACAGCATTCCGCCGGGCTCTACGCTGTCATGATCGGGATCGGGATTGAATCAAGGCCGCAACCTGAAACAGCATAAATCCCTGCTTCCCTAGAAAGATGATCGTCGAGCTCCCGGGCTGACGGTGATCCGCCCTAAACCGTAAAGCTTTCCCCGCACCCGCACTCGCCCTTGGCGTTGGGGTTCTGGAATACGAAGCCGGCGGCGAAATCGTCCTCTGCCCAGTTCATCGTCGATCCGATCAGATACAGGATCGACCCGCCATCGACGAACAACGTGCCGCCGGGCGTGTCGATGCGTTCATCGAACGGCTTGGCCTCAGTCACATAATCGACCGAATAGGCCAGCCCCGAACAGCCCCGGCGCGGTGTCGACAGCTTCACGCCGATCGCGTCGGCCGGCGCCTTGGCCATCAATTCGGCAATCCGCGCCTCGGCCGAGGGGGTCAATAAAAGTGCCGCCGGGCGGTTGCGGGTTTTCACATCTGACATCGTCTACTCCATGCCCCCGAAAGAGAAGCCGGGGCGGTCCGAGTCCCCCTTGACCCGCCCTGGCTTCTCGAATCGCCTCACAACATGCCCAGTTCGAGCTTCGCATCGTCGCTCATCTTTTGCGGGTCCCAGGGCGGATCCCACACCAGATTGACTTCGGCACTGCCGACACCGGGCACCGCGCCGACGCGCAATTCAACTTCCATCGGCATCGATTCAGCGACCGGGCAATGCGGCGTGGTCAGCGTCATCGTCACCACGGCATGGCCGTCATTAGTCACGTCAACGCCGTAGATCAGCCCGAGATCATAGATGTTGACCGGAATTTCCGGGTCGTAGATTTCCTTCAGCGCATCGACCACCGCTTCGTACAGCGCCCCACCGGGCTCGCCCGCGGCAAGCCCCTGCGGCCTTTGCGCCAGAAAGCCCTCGAGATAATCGCGCTTGCGCTCAAGCGTTTCGGCCGGGGCCTCGACACGCGCACGCGGCGGCGCCTCGACCGTCTCGACCTCTTCGACCGCAATCTTGCGTTCTTCGTTCATCCGAAGATCCTCGTCACTCGTTCGATACCTTTGACCAGCGCGTCCACGTCCGCGGCACCATTATAAACCCCGAAGCTCGCCCGCGCCGTCGCCGGCACTCCGAGCGCCTCCATCAACGGCTGCGCACAATGATGCCCGGCGCGGATCGCGACCTTCGCTTCATCCAAGATGGTGCCGATGTCGTGCGGATGCACCCCCTCGATCGAGAAGGAAACGATTCCCGCCGACTCTTCCGGACCATAAAGCGTGACCGAATTGATCTGCGACAAGGCTTCACGGGTTTTCGCGACCAGCGCCGTCTCATGTGCATGGATCGCATCCAGCCCGATGCTTTCGACATAGTCGATCGCCGCATGCAGTCCGAGTGCGCCGACGATGTGCGGCGTGCCCGCCTCGAACCGTGCCGGTGGCGGGGCATAGGTGGTGCGCGCGAAGGTGACCTTGTCGATCATCGCGCCACCGCCGTGCCAGGGCGGCATCGCGTCGAGCAATTCAGCCCTGGCCCATAATATGCCGATCCCGGTCGGACCGTAGAGCTTGTGGCCCGAGAAGACGTAGAAATCGCAATCAAGCGCCGAGACATCGACGGCAAGGCGCGGCACCGCCTGGCAGCCGTCGAGCAGAATCTTCGCGCCGACCGAATGCGCGATATCCGCCGCGCGCTTCGCATCGAGCACCGACCCCAGCACGTTCGAGACATGAGCAAGGGCGACCAGCTTGTGATCGGGCGTGATCATCGCCGCCATCGCATCGAGATCGATGCAGTGATCGGCGGTCAGCGGCACGACATCGATCGCGGCGCCAACGCGCTCGGCAACGAGCTGCCACGGTACGATGTTGGAGTGATGTTCCAGCGTGGACAGCAGGATGCGGTCGCCGGCCTTGAGCTGAGTCCCGGCCCAGCATTGCGCGACAAGGTTGATCCCCTCGGTCGCGCCACGCACGAAGACGATCTCGTCGGGCGAGGCCGCGCCGATAAAGCCGGCGACGCGTTTGCGCGCCGCTTCATAGGCGAGCGTCATATCGGCCGAGCGCTGATACACGCCGCGGTGCACGGTCGCGTAGGTCGTGTCGTAACCGCGCGTGATCGCGTCGATCACGACCTGCGGCTTCTGCGCGGTGGCGGCGGTGTCGAGATAGGCCCAGCCGGCCGGGATCGCCGGGAAATCGGCGAGCACGTCGAGCGGGCGGGTATCGGTGAGTGTGGTCATGCTTTGCCAACCCTTCCGCGTTCGTTTCGAGCGATGTCGAGAAACAGGCCACAGATGCTGCGCATCTGTGTCTCGACGTCGCTCGACACGAACGGAGGGCTGAGAGCAATCCTCACAGCATCCGCTCCAGCGCGACTTGCGCCGCCGCTTCCACTGCCTCGCGCTCGGCAGCATCCTCGATGCCGGCAAAAGCGCTCGCAACGAACGCCTGAAGCAGCAACACCTTGGCCTCGGCCGGCGCGATACCCCGGCTCATCAGATAGAAGAGCGCCATCGCGTCGAGCTCGCCGACCGTCGCGCCATGCGCGCACTTCACATCGTCAGCGAAAATCTCGAGCTCGGGCTTGGCATTGGCGGTCGCGGTGCGGGTCAGCAGCATCGCCTTGACCGACTGGCTGGCGTCGGTCTTCTGCGCGTCGCGCGCGACCGCCACCTTGCCGAGATAGCTGCCGGTCGCCTTGCCGCCGAGCACCGAGCGGACCAGCTGGTTGGAGGTCGCATTGGGTTCGATATGGTTGAGCGTGGTGACGATCTCGAGCGTCTGGTTGCCGCTGCCGAGCATCGCGCCGCCAAGTTCGAAATGCGACCCTTCATGGCAGGTCACGTCGATCGCGACGCGGCCAAGCCTGCCACCGATGTTGAGGATATGGAAGGTCGCGGTCGCGCCCTTGTGCAGCACGACGCGGAAATCGCGGATCGCGACCGCATCGAGCGACGCGTCCTGCACGATGACGCGCGAGATTGATTCCCCGGCGGAGACTTCGACCAGTTCGGGCTCGGGGACCGGCCAGACCGAGGCAACCGCTTCGAGATCACTGTAGCGCCAGGCTTCATCACGCCGGGTGGGGACAGCCAGCGCGGTCATTTCACAAACTCCCTCTCCGCGTCTCCGCCGCTACGCGTGAACAAGAAAATGGGTGCCCACGGAGACGCGGAGACGCGGAGAGAAGGCGTTAAGCCTGCGGCGCAAGAAATGCTCATGCCGCCACCGCCGCATAGCCCTCGGCTTCGAGTTCGTGCGCGAGTTCGGCGCCGCCGGAGCGGATGATGCGCCCGCCGCTCAGCACATGCACGAAATCGGGTTTCACATAATCGAGCAGCCGCTGATAATGGGTGATCAGGATCACCGCCTTGTCGGGGGCGCGCATGATGCGGTTGATGCCATCGCCGACGACGCGCAGCGCGTCGATGTCGAGGCCGGAATCGGTTTCGTCGAGGATCGCCAGCTTCGGGCCGATAATGCCCATCTGGACCATCTCGTTGCGCTTCTTCTCCCCGCCGGAAAAGCCGACATTGACCGGGCGCTTGAGCATTTCCTGATCCATCGAGAGCAGATCGGCCTGGGCGCGCGCCAGTTTGAGGAATTCGCCGCCGGACAGCGGGGCTTCGCCGCGCGCCTTACGCTGTGCATTGAGCGCCTCGCGCAGAAACTGGACGTTGGATACGCCGGGGATTTCGACCGGATACTGGAAACCAAGGAACAGGCCGGCGGCAGCACGCTCGTGCGGCGCCATCTCCAGCAAATCCTCGCCGCCAAAGGTCACCGAACCGTCAGTCACTTCATAGCCGGGGCGCCCACCCAGCACATAGCCAAGCGTCGACTTGCCCGCGCCGTTCGGACCCATGATCGCATGGACTTCGCCGGCATTGACCGTGAGCGAAAGGCCCTTGAGGATTTCCTTGCCGTCGATTTCGGCGTGAAGATTGTCGATAGTCAGCATGTCAATTCCGCTCATTGACGGCGCGCACCTGGGCGAGCCGTTCCAAAAATTCTCCGCGCCGGCCTTCGACACAGGCGGTCAGCGCCGCCGCACCCTTTGGCCTGGTCGCGGCACAGGCCACGCCCGCATCGCACCAGAACCGGTCGAGATCGGCATCGTCGACCGATTTGGTGACCGAACAGGTGCGCAGTCGGCCCTTGCGATCGATCTTCATCCGCACGCCGACTTCCTGCAGCCGCTTGCCGAGCACGACGATGTCGTCTGACGTGTCGGGGGCGGCTGCGGGTATCTGCTGAAGCGCGGCGGCAAGGGTGAGCACGACAATCACGCGTTCACCTTGCGCCTGATCTCGGCGCGGAAGTTTCCAATTTTCAGCATTGCACCGCCGTATTTGACGATTCCAGCGAGTAGCCGCGTAGTTGGTCGGATTCCCAATCACCCCAAATGCTGGCCACGCGCCCAGAGGGATACGCGGCTTCGATTCGAGCCTGGGCATCGGTCAGGTTTTCAGCGTCGATCGATACGCGCGAATGGACGCCCTCCGGGCCGTCGCTGCCCTGCACCAATGCGTGATATGCCGTTATGCGAGGCTTGTCGGACAGGTTCACCCCACGCTCCCCTCAAGCGAGATACCCAGCAGCTTCTGCGCTTCGACCGCGAATTCCATCGGCAGCTGCTGCAGCACTTCACGCGCGAAGCCGTTGACGATCAGCGCGACCGCCGCCTCGCTGTCGAGCCCACGCTGCATCGCGTAGAACATCTGGTCGTCGCTGATCTTCGAGGTGGTCGCCTCATGCTCGATCTGCGCCGAGGGATTGCGCACCTCGATATAGGGCACGGTATGCGCGCCGCACTGGTCGCCCAGCAGCAGGGAGTCGCACTGAGTGAAGTTGCGCACCCCTTCGGCGGTCGGAGCGACGCGGACCAGGCCGCGATAGGTGTTGTCCGAGCGGCCGGCCGAAATGCCCTTCGACACGATGGTCGAGCGGGTATTCTTGCCGAGATGGATCATCTTGGTACCGGTATCGGCCTGTTGCCGGTTATTGGTCACTGCGACCGAATAGAATTCACCGACGCTGTTCTCGCCCGCCAGCACGCAACTGGGATATTTCCAGGTGATCGCGCTGCCGGTCTCGACCTGAGTCCAGCTGACCTTGGAGTTCCTGCCCTGGCACAAGGCGCGCTTGGTGACGAAATTATAGATGCCGCCCTTGCCGTTCTCGTCGCCGGGATACCAGTTCTGCACGGTCGAATATTTGATCTCGGCATCGTCCAGCGCGACCAGCTCGACCACGGCGGCGTGGAGCTGGTTCTCGTCGCGCATCGGCGCGGTACAGCCTTCGAGATAGGAGACATAGGCCCCCTTGTCGGCGATGATCAAAGTGCGTTCGAACTGGCCGGTATTCTCGGCATTGATGCGGAAATAGGTGCTCAGCTCCATCGGGCAGCGCACGCCTTCCGGAATATAGACGAAGGTGCCGTCACTGAAGACCGCGCAGTTCAGCGCGGCAAAGTAATTGTCATGCTGCGGCACGACCTTGCCGAGCCATTTGCGCACCAGATCAGGGTATTCGCGGATCGCTTCGCTGATCGAGCGGAAGATCACGCCGGCGCTTTCAAGCTCCGCGCGGAAGGTCGTCGCGACCGAGACGCTGTCGAACACCGCGTCGACCGCGACCTTGCGCGCGCCCTCGACCCCGGCGAGCATCTTCTGCTCCTCGATCGGAATGCCGAGCTTTTCATAGACCCGCAGAATCTCGGGATCGACCTCGTCCAGGCTGCCGAGTTTCGGCTTGGCCTTGGGCTCGGCGTAATAATAGGCGTCCTGATAATCGATCGGCGGCACGTTGAGCTTGGCCCAGTCGGGCGGCGTCATGGTCAGCCACAGGCGATACGCCTTGAGCCGCCAGTCGAGCATCCATTCCGGCTCGTTCTTCTTGGCCGAAATGAAGCGGACCGTATCCTCGCTCAATCCCTTGGGTGCGAATTCCTGCTCGATGTCCGAATGGAAACCCCATTCGTACGTCTTGTTGGCGGCGGCATGCGCTTCGGCGTTCTTGGTGGCCATCTTAATTCATCACCTCGGCGCCGAGCGCCATGTCGACCCTGGTTCCGGCCGGATTGGTTTGGAGCGGCAAGTTGGACAATGTCGCGAGGCTGACGCCCGCCAATGCCCCGCGCACCGCGCCGTTGACAGTGTTCCAGTGCGGTTTCACCCGGCAAACATCCTCATGCCCGCAGTCGTGGCGCCCGGCCTCGACGCAGGCGGTCATCGCGATCGGCCCCTCGACCGCCTCGATGATGTCCGCAAGGCTGATCGCCGCCGCCGGCCGCGCGAGACGGAAACCGCCACCGGTGCCACGCGCGCTCTCGATCAGGCCCGCGCCGGACAACCGGCTGACCAGTTTCTGCACGGTGGGCAGCGGCACGCCGGTTTCCTCGGCCAGCAAGGTCGCGTTGAGCCGCGCCACGCCACCGCAATGACGCGCAGTCGCGCTCATCATCACGACGGCATAATCGGCAAGGCTCGAAAGGCGCATGAATTCCTAATCGGATTGATTCGTTCCGATTGGGCATGTGGGGATGCAAAGGGAGCGGGTCAACCTAAAATCCTCCCTGACGGGAGGAATTACGTCCCGCTGATCAGCGGGCTGACCTGTCCGTCCAGCGCGGTTCGCTGGCGCATGGTCAGCCGCTGCAGCACGCCCGGCTCCGCCATGATCTGGCGCGGGGTCAGACCGGTGAACTGCTTCACCTCGCGGATCAAGTGCGACTGGTCGTAAAAACCGCGCGCGATGATGTCGTCGACGTCCTCGCTGTCCGCCACCATTGCCACCGCGGCGCGCAGCGCGCGATATTTGCGCGCGAGCAGTTTCGGCGGGGCGCCGTACATCGCGTTGCATTTGCGTTCGACCTGACGCCGCGACAATCCAGTCGCGGTAACCAGATCCTCCATCTCCGGCGACGGGCTCGCGGCAAGCCAGCCATCGACCTGGCGCGCGAACTGGCATGCCGGCTCGTCGCCCTCGCGGACGAGCTCGCGCACCAGATCCTCGCCGATCGCAAACCGCGCCGCATTGTCGGGCGCTGCGCGCAATGCCGTCGCCGTCGCTTTCAGCCGTGCCGATCCGAACAGGACACTGGCGTCGATCGTGCGGTTCAGCACCGACGATGCCTCATTGCCGATCATCGCGGCCCACCCCGCCGCGGTCACCCCCATGCCAAAAACCTCGACCGGTCCGATCACGCGGACCTGCATCGGGCCGCTGGTCGGGCCGATGACGTGGAACTCCGCGGGCGACTGAATCGAGTCATCGGGGAATCGGTATTCCGCGCTGCCCGGGGAAAGGCGAACGCGAAGCTGCGCATGATCGGCGCGTTCGCTATCCTCGAACACGGGAACATCGGCCCGAAAGTAATAGAAAAGCGTGATATATTCGGACAGGTCTGCGGCCGGGACCGCATAGTCCAGCTGAAAATCCGACAATGATTGCGCCCCTGTTCTTTTATGTCCGAGAGTCTAGCCCTTCGGGACACAAAAGAAAAGCGGCCCGGGCGGAGAACCGCCCGGGCCGTAAGTGAAAGAACCCCCTGTTGCGAAAGGGTTCCTTGGGTCGCACAGGCCTTTGAGCAAATCGGCTTCCCCTTGTATTGGACGAAACCGCCACGGCGGCAGATTCCCCGTCCTTACAGGCCCGGTCCTTACAGGCCCCGTCCTTACAGGCCCCCTCCTTACAGGCTTTGACCGCGCGCCTCGCCAATGCCATGTCGCGCCCATGCTTTTCCCGCTGATCCGCCCTACCCTGTTCGCCCTCGATGCCGAGCGCGCGCACGGCCTGACCATCGCCATGCTCGCCGCCTGGGGCGGCCGCGGTGCGCCGCACCACGCCGACCCGATCCTGCGCACCACCGTGGCCGGGCTCGACTTCGCCAATCCGGTCGGTCTCGCCGCCGGGGTCGACAAGGACGGCCGGGCGATCGACGGCTTTTTCGGACAGGGCTTCGGCAGCGTTGAGATCGGCACGCTCACGCCGCTGCCGCAACCGGGCAACCCGCGCCCGCGCATTTTCCGGCTGCGCGAGGATCGCGCGGTGATCAATCGCCTGGGGTTCAACAATGGCGGCATCGACGCCGCCCTGCCCCGCGCAAGCCGGGCGAAGCGCAAGGGCGTGCTGGGCATCAATGTCGGCGCGAACAAGGATGCCGCGGATCGCATCGCGGACTATCGCACCGGCGTGGAACGCGCGGCGCGGATCGCCGATTATGTCACGATCAACATCAGTTCCCCCAACACGCCGGGCCTGCGCGACTTGCAGCACGGATCGGCGCTGACCGAATTGCTCGCCGCCGCGGACGAAGCGCGGCGCATTCCGACCCAGCGCCCGCCCCAACTCCCGACACCCTTGTTCCTGAAGGTCGCACCGGATCTCAATGCCAAGGAGATCGACGGCATCGCGCGCGCCGCGATCGGGCATCATGTCGATGCGCTGATCGTCAGCAACACCACCCTCTCGCGCCCGGGCCTCAAATCGCCACGCGCGATCGAGACGGGCGGCCTGTCGGGCGCACCGCTTGCCACGCTCGCGCGCCAGCGACTCGGCGACTTCCGCAAGGCGACCGGGGCGGCGCTGCCCTTGATTTCGGTCGGCGGCATCGGCAGCGCGGAAGAAGCCTATGCCCGCATTCGTGGCGGGGCGAGCCTGGTCCAGCTCTATACCGCCCTGGTCTACGAAGGCCCCGGCCTGCCGCAGCGCATCAACCACGGCCTGGCACGGCTCCTGCGCCGCGATGGTTTCGCCAATGTAGCGGAAGCTATGGGCATCGAATGATATGGAATGACGTAGCGTCTTGTTCGCGTCGGAAACCGCGCTTACGCTTTTCGGCAATGAAAAAACTCATCCTCGTGCTCGCCTTGCTCCTTGGGCCCACCGCCGTCACCGCCCAGGGCATCGTTTCCTCCGCCGATCCGCGCGCTTCGGCCGCAGGGCAACAGATCCTGCGCGAGGGCGGCAGCGCCGCCGACGCGGCGATGGCGATGATGCTGGCGCTGACCGTGGTCGAGCCGCAATCGAGCGGCATCGGCGGCGGCGGCTTCCTGCTCCATCATGACGGCAAGACCGGCAAGCTCGAGACGATCAACGGGCGGGAAAAGGCGCCGATGGCCGCCACGCCCGAGCGCTTTCTTGACGAAGACGGCAAGCCCCTGCCCTATTTCAAGGCAGTCCCCGGCGGCCGCTCGGTCGGTGTGCCCGGCAATGTCCGGCTGCTGGCAATGACTCATGCGAAATGGGGCAAGTTGCCGTGGAAGGCGTTGTTCGCACCGGCGATCAAGCTCGCCGAAGAGGGCTATCAGGTCACCCAGCCAATGGCCAATGGCATCGGTTTCGTCAGCCAGTATTGGAGCAAGTTCCCCGATACGGCGAAACAGTATCTCGACGCCAACGGCAAGCCGCTGACGGTCGGTACGACGGTGAAGAATCCGAAGCTTGCCGCCATTTTGCGCCGGCTGGCGGACGAAGGGCCAGAGGCATTTTACAGCGGTGCCAATGCGGAAGAGATCGTCAGGGTCACGACCGGCGCATCACAGAATCCAAGCGACATGACGCTGGCCGACCTGGCCGCCTATCAGGCGCAGGAACGTCCACCGGTCTGCGGCAAGTACCGCGGCTACCGGATTTGCGGCATGGGCCCGCCCTCGTCGGGCGCCACCACGGTGCTGCAGATCCTGGGCATGATCGAGCGGTTCGACATGAAGAAGCTCGGCAAGGATTCGCCGGTCGCCTGGCATTTGATCGGCGAAGCGATGCTGCTCGCCTATGCCGACCGCGAGAAATATCTCGGCGATCCCGACTTTGTCGATGTGCCGGTCGCCGGGCTGATCGACCCAGCCTATGTCAAATCACGCTCCAGGCTGATTTCGGCGACCAAGTCGCTGGGCAGCTATGAAGCCGGCACACCGCCGGGCGCGAAACCGCGCACCGCCGCGGTCCAGAACGAAGTGCCGAGCACGACGCACTTCGTCGCGGTCGACCGCAATGGCGATGTCGTCTCGATGACCTCGACCGTCGAAGGGCCGTTCGGCAGCCAGTTGCTTGCCAATGGCTTTGTCCTCAACAACGAGCTGACCGACTTCACCATGGCGCCGGAAAAGGACGGCAAGCCAGTCGCCAACCGGGTCGAACCGGGCAAGCGGCCCTTGTCGTCAATGTCGCCGACTATGGTGTACGATGCCAAGGGCAAGCCGATCTTCACGGTTGGCGCGGCCGGCGGCAAGACGATCATCATGCAGGTCGCCAAGGCGCTGATCGCGCATCTCGACTGGAACGAATCGGCGCGTGATGCGATCGGTGAAGGCCTGATCTATTTTAACGGCGATACGCTGGTCCTCGAACAGGGCACCGGGCGCGAGGCCCTCAAGCCCGCGCTGGAAAAGCTCGGTCACAAGGTCAACATCGCCAAGCTCGGGCTGAAGGCCAATGCCGCCGAGCTGACCGTGTCGGGCTGGGTCGGTGCCGCCGACCCGCGCAGCGTTGGCGTCGCGCTGGCCGAATAGGCCGACCGACGGGATTTGGCGAACAATCCGCGCAGCCGAACACGGCGCGCGTTCAGGAGAGACAGATGCGCACGCTCGAACATTTCCCGAATCTGGTCACCATGTTTTTCACGCGTGCGACGGAACGGGGCGACAAGCCGTTCCTGTGGCACAAGGAAAGCAGCGGCTGGGTCGCGCTCAGCTGGCGCGAGGCCGCGGTACAGGTGGCGAGCCTGGCGCGCGCACTGCAAGCGATCGGGCTGGAGCGCGGCGACCGGGTGATGCTGGTATCGGAAAACCGCCCCGAATGGTGCCTCAGCGACCTGGCGATCATGGCGGCGGGCTGCGTCACCGTGCCCACCTATGTCACCAATACCGAACGCGACCATACGCACATCATCGAGAATAGCGGTGCCAAGGCGGTGATCGTCTCGACCGCCAAACTCGCCAAAGTGCTGCTTCCCGCCACAGTCCGCGCGACGGCGGCGAAGATCGTCATCGGCATCGAGGATATCCGCGTCGCCCAGTCCGGTGCGCTCGAATTCCACAATTGGTCGAAGCTGATCGCCGACCATGCCGCCGATCCAAAGGACGTGGCGGCGGACGCAACGTTCAAGCGCGAGGATCTGGCCTGCATCATCTACACCAGCGGCACCGGTGGCGCGCCGCGCGGCGTGATGCAGCATCATGGCGCGATCCTTCACAATGTGCAGGGCTGCACCACCATCATTTCCGAAGATTTCGGGTGGGACGAGGAGGTATTCCTGTCCTTCCTGCCGCTCAGCCACGCCTATGAACATACCGGCGGCCAGCATTTCCCGATCGGGCTGGGCGCGCAGATCTATTATTCCGAGGGGCTCGACAAGCTCGCCTCCAATATCGAGGAAACGCGCCCGACGATCATGGTTGTCGTGCCGCGGCTGTTCGAAGTGCTGCGCACGCGCATTTCCAAGGCGATCGAGAAACAGGGCAAGGTCTCCAACTATCTGCTCGATCGCGCGCTCGATGTCGGCGCCAAATCCTATGAGGGCCGCATGAGCCTGAAGGATCGCGCGATGAACCTCGTGGTCAACGCGACGATCAAGCCCAAGATCAGCAAGCGGTTCGGCGGACGGCTGAAGGCGATGGTGTCAGGCGGTGCGCCGCTGACTCCGGAAGTCGGCATCTTCTTCCAGTCGCTCGGCCTGACCTTCCTGCAAGGCTATGGCCAGACCGAGGCTGCGCCGGTCATCTCGTGCAATCGTCCGAGCGCCGGGCTCAAGATGGATACGGTCGGTCCACCTCTGCCCGATACCGAAGTGCGCATCGCCGAGGATGGCGAGATCCTGGTGCGCGGCGAACTCGTCATGCATGGCTATTGGCGCAACGAAGCGGAAACCGCCCGCGTGCTGAAGGATGGCTGGCTCCACACCGGCGATATCGGCCTGATCGACGCGAATGGCCGGATCAAGATCACCGATCGCAAGAAGGACATCATCGTCAACGACAAGGGCGACAATGTCGCGCCGCAAAAGGTCGAGGGGATGCTCACGCTTCAACCCGAGATCGTCCAGGCGATGATCTTCGGCGATCGCAAGCCCTATATGGTCGCGGTGATCGTGCCCGACCCCGAATGGACGCAGGAATGGTGCGCGAAGAATGGCGATAGCTGCAACTTCGCCAGGCTGGTTGAGAATAGCAGCTACCGCACCGCGCTCAGCGCCGCGGTCGAACGAGTGAACAAGGATCTGTCGGTGATCGAACGCGTGCGCCGCTACGTGATCGCGGATGGCCCCTTCACGATCGAGAATGAACAGCTCACGCCGTCACTGAAGATCCGCCGCCATGTGCTGAAGGAAGCATATGGGCCGCGGCTGGACGCGCTGTACAAGGGATAGCCGGGCCGGGACGGATGACCAGCGCCGCGCACTGATCACTCGTCTGATTTGGTACGTTAGCGCCCCACCACCACCGGCTTCTTCTTCGTCACAGCTGGCGTGCTGGCCGGCGCCACGGTCGCCGCGATTGTCGGCTGCAGCAACAATGGCTTGTCGGCGAGTGCCTTGGGCACCACCGCCATCGTCCAGTCCTTGTCCGGCTGCAGATATTTCTGCGCCGTCGCCTGCACATCGGCGGAGGTCACGCGCGCCAGATCCCTGAACAGGCCGCGCAGCGCCGCGATCCGGCGCTCGTCATACATCGATCCGGCAAGGTTCATCATCCAGAACTGATTGCCGGTCGATGAGCGCATGATCGACTGCTTCATCGGCGTCAGGATACGCTGCAGCTCATCATCGCTGACCGGATTGGCGACCAGGTCCGCAGCGATCTCGCGCGACATCTTGAAGAACAGCGCGATATTGTCCGGCGCGACCTGGCCGATCGCGAACAGGCGACCGCCACCGCTCAGGCCCATCGGCCACTGGCTCTGCACCGATGGCGAATAGCTCGCCCCGGCTTCTGAGCGCAGCCGGTCGAACAGCCGGTCGCTCATGATCGCGGCGAGCACGTCGAGATAGCGGCCCTCGGTGATTTGCTCGACCCCGCCTCCGGTCGGCCAGACGATGACCGCAGCCGCCTGGTTTTCCGGGCCGGTATGAGTCTTGACCAGCGGCGTCACATTATGCGCCGGGAAGCGTATCGGCGGTGCGGCCACGGTCGAGGCGACACGTGGCGGCAGGGCGCCGATGCTTTGTGCGACCGCCTTGATCGCCGCATCGGCGTTGATGTCGCCGAACACCTGCACTTCGATCGGGCCATTGGCGAGCAGCGGTTCCCACAATTTGCGCACGTCCGCTGCGGTCGTCCCGGTCACTTCTTCGCGAGTCGGCGTGCCCCAGCGCGGATCACCGTCATGAAGCAACCTTTCCAGATCGCGCGACAGGACGCCGTCGGGTGACGCCTCGAAGCCGTTATAGCCGGCGAGGATCAGCGACTTGGCGCGCGCGACCGGGTTCGGATCCCAGCCCGGTGCGGCCATTCGCGCCGCCATCAGCCGCAGCTGATCGGCGAGATCGGTCGGCGAGGTCATCGCGCCATAGCTGAACGCATCATCGTCAATGTCAAAATCGAGCCCGATACGACGGCCGGCGGTGAGTTGATCGATGTCACCCTGCTTGAGCGTGCCGATGCCGCCCGCGACAAGCGCGAGATCGCCCGCCCAGCTCGGGGTCTCGCGATCGGCAGGCAACGCATTATAGCCGCCGCCGAAGCGCACGCGGACATAGACGCGAGTCGCTTCGGCCGGGCTAGTGCGCAGCATCAGCCGCACGCCGTTCGAGAACACGACCTTTTCGATATCCATGTCGGAGATCTTCTCGCGACTGACGACCGTGGCCGGCTTGCCGAGTTTGGGCAGTTTGGAGAAATCGACCTTGGCCTGCGCCGTGCGCGTGCCGGCAAGGCCACCGACATCGGCCTTGAGCGCTGCCGCCAGCTTGGTCGCGGCCCCCTCGTCGGGAGTGCGGATATTGATGAACGCACGGGTGGCGTCGCCAACGAACACGCGTTTGGTTGACGCCAGCACCGTGGCCGGCGTGAACATCTTCTTCTTTTGCGCATCCTTGAACACGGAATAGATCGTTGCCGGCGCTGTCATCGTCTCACGAATATCGACCGCCTGAACCATATCGTCGGCCTGTGACGCGCCCGCTTCTGCGGGCGCCGTCTCGGCAACGGTACGGAAGGATGTCGTTAAATCGGCCAACTCGCGCGCGATTTCGGCTTCGCTCGGCGGAACAGTCGATGCATCGGCGATCACCGCACGCACATCCTTCAGCGCCGCTTCCCAATCATCCCCGATCGGGCGAATCTGGACATAAGTCATGTTGGCGGAACGGGATTCGTCGGAAATGTTGACCCCGGCAGCGATAAAACTTCCGCCCGCCCGTGCGCGGGTTTCGAGGCGACGGCTGATAACGGCCGCAGCGACCGAGTCGACCAGCCGCTTCTGGTTCATGATCACCGTATCGTCCTGGTATTTCCAGGGTCGCAACAGGACGAGCGTGACGCTGGGCGGCAGGCTTGGTTCGACCATCACCGCCGTCGATGGCTGAGACGGGTCGGGCTTGCCGAAATCGGGTTCGGCGGGTTTTGGGCCATTTCCTTGCCAGCCGGAGAAATTCTTCACGACCAGCCGCTCGAACAAGGCCGGATCGAGGTCGCCCGAAATCACCACGACCGTACGCTCCGGGCGGTACCAGCGATTATGGAATTGCTTGACGCCCTCGGCGGTCGCCGCTTCCAGCGTCTTGATCGTGCCGATCGGTGAGCGGTTGGCGAGTGGCTGTCCGGCAAAGAAACTCGCCAGCCGCGCATCGCTGAAGCGTACTTGCGGTCCTGGCGCTTCACGTTGCTCGGCCAGCACGGCGGGCCGCTCGGCATTGAGCGCCGCGGTGGTGATGTTGGGCTTGTCGACCATGCCCGCCAGCACTTTCAGACTCTCGTCGAGCCCGGCCTCGGTCGCGCTGGGCAAGTCGAGCTTGAACACCGTTTGCGTCGGCGTGGTCTGGGCATTGGTATCCGACCCGAAGGTCGCGCCGAAACGTTGCCAGATCCGCTTCGCTTCGCCATCGGGCACATAGACCGAACCGCGGAATGAGAGATGTTCGATCAGATGCGCATAGCCGCGCTCGCTTTCGGTCTCCATCAGCGACCCGGCATCGACCCGCACGCGAATAGCGACCTGACCCGGCGGCACGCCATTTCGCCGCACCGCATAACGGAGGCCATTGGGCAGCGTACCGAATCGCCATGCCGGATCGGGCGGTATGTCGCTGCCCTTGTAAAGCCAGGCGGAATGATCGATTTTTTGTGTCGATACCGGAACGTCTGCGCTGGGAGCGACGTTCTGGCCGCTGGCGGGCAGCGTCAGACCGAGCAGGAGGGCGGAGATCAGCGGAAAACGCGTAACGCGCAAAAGAGCATGCATGGCGGTGATCCTAGCCGCGTTCGCCGACGACCGCCAGATGCCGTCCATGGCACGCTAAGGACACAAACCGCCATCATTTAGACCAACACGGCCATTAGGTCCCGCCGGACCGAAGCGATTGGGGGCATACGTCGCTGCGGTGCAACATGAGGAAATCCGGGCTGGTTGAGCACCGCCCCCACGAACGCGAGTATGTCAGTGACTGCAGAAACCACCGCGGCAGCGACCGCATTATGGCCTAAATCAGGCACCTCCGAGGATCAGCGCACCATTCGCGTGCCCGATCTGAACGTCATATCGGGCGCACCAGTCCCCGGTGCGAAGCTCGAGGCCGACCCGAACCGGCCCTTCATCATTCGCTTCGGCAAGCATTTGCGCGGCCTGTTCGATCGGCTGATCGCCTCGTCGTCGCTGGTGTCCAACGATCCGGTGCTCGACGTACGCGACTTCGCCTGGACCACGATTCTGCGCGACAATTGGGAAGTCATTCGCGACGAAGCGATCACGGTCGCACTGCAGGGCCAGGCCTCCCCAAGCCTTGCGACCATTTCGCCCGACCACCGCGCGATCGCCCAGGTGAATATGTGGCGCTCCTTCTTCCTGTGGGGCTATGGCTTTCCGATCGAGGACAATCTCGCGCGCTGCCCGAAGACCCAGGCGATCGTCGAGCAGATCCCGGGCCTGAACAGCGCCTTTTTCTCGATCCTCGCCCCCGGCACGCACATTCCCGATCACCGCGGCGTGACCAAGGGTCTGATCACCTGCCATCTCGGCCTGATCGTGCCGACCGATGGCGATGTCCGGATGCGCGTCGACGACCGCATCGTGCGCTGGTCGGAGGGCGAGACGCTGGTGTTCGACGACACCTATCAGCATGAAGTGTGGAACGACACCAACGGCACACGCGTCGTCCTGCTGGTGCAGTTCGAGCGCCCCTTGCGCCAGCCCGGCCGCTGGATCGCCGACACGTTCCTCAAGGTCGTGCGCAAATCCGCCTTCGTGCAGGAAGCGCGCGACAATATCGCGAGCTGGAACGACGCAATGAAGAAAATGGACGTTTGACGCCCGCGCTCCCCTCCCGCGCGCGGGAGGGGAATTGATCCGTTTCCAACTCCTGCCTTGATCCGCCCCCGTCGCCACGCCACATGCATGTCATGCTGATCGAAACCGAAACGACGCCCAACCCCGCGACGCTCAAATTCCTGCCCGGCCGTGCCGTGATGGAATCGGGCACCCGCGACTTCGCCACCCCCGAAGAAGCAGAAGCGTCGCCGCTTGCCGAGCAGTTGTTCGGCCTGGGCGACGTGACCGGCGTGTTCTTCGGCAGCGACTTTATTTCGGTCACCGCCGCGCCCGGCGTCGAATGGGCACATCTCAAACCCGATGTGCTCGGCCTGCTGCTCGATCATTTCTCCGCCGCGATGCCGCTGTTCCGCCCGGGCAGCGCCGGCGGGATCAGCGTGCCCTCCGCCGACGAAGACTTTGCCGAGAATCCCGAAGACGCCGACATCGTCGCGCAAATCAAGGAATTGATCGAAACGCGCGTCCGTCCTGCGGTCGCCAATGACGGCGGCGACATCATTTATCGCGGCTTCGATCAGGGTAAGGTCTTCCTCAAGATGCAGGGCGCCTGTGCCGGCTGCCCGTCATCGACCGCGACGCTGAAGAATGGGATCGAGCAATTGCTCAAATATTATGTTCCCGAAGTCACCGAAGTCCGCGCGGTCTGATTTTCTCCTGCTTTCCATAACGAGGTTCTGCCATGGCCGAGAAGCTGTCCGACGCGGCGCTCGATACGATCTTCCGTACCGCGCGCACCTATAATGGTTATACTGATCAGCCCGTCGCCGAAGCCGAGCTTCACGCCATCTGGGACTTGATGAAATGGGGTCCGACCTCGGCCAATCAACTACCCGCACGCCTGATCTGGTGCGTCAGCGACGAGTCCAAGGCAAAGCTTGCCGCGTGCAGCTCAGCGCAGAACGCGCCCAAGATTCTCAAGGCGCCGGTCAGCGTCGTGATCGGCATGGACCAGAATTTCCACGACCATTTGCCTGAATTCTTCCCGCACGTCGATGCGCGGCCCTGGTTCGCCGATCCTCAGGGGCGGGCGGTCTCGGCAATGCGCAATTCAAGCCTGCAGGGCGCCTATTTCATCATCGCCGCCCGCGCGCTGGGCCTGGATACCGGGCCGATGTCGGGCTTCGACAATGCCGGGGTCGATGCCGCCTTTTTCGCTGAGACGCCCGACGTGAAATCGAACTTCATCTCGACGCTCGGCCATGGCGACCCGGCGAGCATCTTCGACCGCCTGCCGCGCCCGGCGTTCGAAAAGTTCAACACGATTGCCTGACTTGATTTCCCGCTCCCCGACAAGGAGAGGGCATTGATGCGAACCCTCGTCATCGAAACCGCCACCGCCGCCTGCTCGGTCGCGCTGATTGAAGCCGGCGCGGTAATCGCCGCGCGCCATGAGGTGGTCGGCCGCGGCCATGCCGAGCGGCTGGTGCCAATGATCGCCGAACTGCCCGACGGCGGCCGCGCCGGGCGCATCCTGGTCGATTGCGGTCCGGGCAGCTTCACCGGCGTGCGGGTCGGCATCGCTGCCGCGCGCGCGCTCGCCTTTGGCTGGCAGGCCGAGGTGTACGGCTTCTCCTCGCTGCCGCTGATCGCCGCCGCCGGTTTCGCCGCACGGCCCGATCTCGACTCGCTTGCGGTGGTTCTCGAAGGCGGGCATGGCGAGGTCTTCATGCAGGTCTTCCATGCTTCGCTCTCGCCCGCCGGTGCCTTTGGCTCGCTGAAGCCCGCCGACGCGCTCGCCGCACTCGAAGGCCGCCATGCGGTCGGCAATGGCATCCACCGGCTCATCGCGCTTGACCCGGCAGTCGACGCGATCGAGGCGCTGCCCGATGCCGCCGACGCGGTCCTGCTGCCGGCCGCATTCACCGATCTTCCGCCACGCCCGATCTATGGCCGCGCGCCCGATGCCAAGCCGCAGGCCGCATGAGCAGCGTGCTGACGATGATCGAATTACGGAGCGGCGGCACCGCTGATCTCGCCACGGTCGAGTCGCTGATGACCGGGGCATTCGACCCGCGATTCGGCGAAGCATGGACCCGCGGCCAGTGCCTCGGCATCATGGCGCTGCCTGGCGTGTGGCTGACCATCGCCTCGATCGATGGCAAGCCGGTCGGCTTTGCCCTGTCGCGGCAAATTCTCGACGAAGCCGAACTGCTGTTGCTCGCGACCGCACCAGCCAGTCGCCGCAAAGGCGTCGCGGCGGCGCTGCTCCGCTCGGTCATTACTGAGGCACGGGAAAAAAATGCGTTAAAACTGCACCTTGAGGTGCGCGAGGGCAATGACGCCATCAAGCTTTACCGTGCCTCTGGCTTCGCGAAAGTCGGCGAACGTCGCGCTTATTATCGCGGCAATGCCGGCCAGACCTTTGATGCTTTTACCTTTCGTCGCGAACTGTCCTGATTTTACTTGTTCAGCTTGTTTTTACTGCTTGCACCGACCCATCCAAAAGAGGATAGGCCCAAATTGGTTGCGTCGTAATGCAGCTACAATATGGGTCGGAAGGACGACAATGGACATCAATAACGATCTGCAGGAAACCTTGATCACGCTTACAGCTGACATTGTTGCGGCGCACGTCAGCAACAACAGCGTTGCGGTTTCGGACCTGCCGGTTCTCATCGCCAATGTGCATGGCGCGCTCTCCGGGCTTGGTACGCCCGTCGCGGCTCCCGAAGTGAAGCAGGAGCCGGCGGTTTCGATCCGTTCGTCGATCAAGCCGGACTATATTGTCTGCCTCGAAGACGGCAAGAAGCTGAAGATGCTCAAGCGCCACCTGATGACGCATTATCAGATGACCCCGGAACAGTATCGCGCGAAGTGGAATCTCCCCGCCGACTATCCGATGGTCGCTCCGAGCTACGCTGAACAGCGCCGCACGCTGGCCAAGAAGATCGGCCTCGGCACCAAGCGTCGCAAGACCAGGTAAGCCGCCGATCCTCCCCGGTAGGAAAATATTAAGGGCGGTCGGCTTGTTGCGAGTCGATCGCCCTTTATCAATAAGGTCGAAGCGCCTACATCACGCTCATGGCTCGCAAGATCGATCTCGAAGCGCTGTGCAATGAAAAAGGCCTGCGCATAACCGAACAACGCCGCGTCATCGCGCGCGTCCTGTCGGAGGCCGAGGACCATCCCGATGTGGAGAAGGTCTATGAGCGCGCCTCACAGATCGACCCGGGCATTTCGATCGCCACCGTCTATCGCACGGTACGCTTGTTCGAAGAGGCCGGCATTCTCGACCGCCACGATTTCGGCGACGGTCGCGCGCGTTACGAGCCGGCGCCCGAAGCGCATCACGACCATCTGATCGATGTCGAAACCGGCAAGGTGATCGAATTCGTCGATCCCGAGCTCGAGCAATTGCAAAAGGCGATCGCGGAACGGCTGGGCTTCCGCCTGGTCGACCATCGCATGGAGCTCTACGGCGTCTCGCTCGACCGCAAGGTCTAGGCTTTGCGCGGCCTCAGCCCCACGGCACGTGCCGAGGCCGCGGCCGGCAATCCACCACCGATCGATGCGGCGGGCTATCTCCGCATCACGCTGCGCGCGTCCGGACTGTTCTTCGCGCTGCTGCTCACCGTTCCACTGCATTATCTCTGGCGTTTTCTGCGTATCGGATCGCCCTGGCCGAAGATATTCCTCGGCTGGGCCGCGCGTCTTGCCGGTGCCCGGGTCGAGCGGGTCGGCGTGCCACTGAAGCGCGACGTCTTCTATATCTCCAACCATCTCAGCTGGGTCGACATCCTCGCCATCGCCGGACAAAGCGGCACCGCGTTCGTCGCCAAGCAGGAAATCCGCGCCGCACCGGTGGTTGGATGGCTCTCGACGCTCAACCGCACCGTGTTCGTCAAGCGCGAGAACCGGCTTGGCGTGGCCGAGCAGATCAACCAGCTGCGCGACGCGCTGACCGACAACTGGTCAGTCACTGTCTTTCCGGAAGGCACCACCACGGACGGCCAGTCGCTCCTGCCCTTCAAGACGCCGATGCTGCG
Organism: Sphingomonas sp. ERG5; assembly: GCF_000803065.1. Lineage (GTDB taxonomy): Bacteria > Pseudomonadota > Alphaproteobacteria > Sphingomonadales > Sphingomonadaceae > Sphingomonas. The sequence continues at coordinate 105,415 of NZ_JSXI01000013.1, read as the reverse complement.
CGTACTCGAACCGCCACCGCCGGCGGTGCTGGTCCAGCCGGTGCTGCTCGATTACGGGGCGGTCGCGGAGGAGATAGGCTGGATCGGCGAGGAAAGCGGCATCAACAACGCCAAACGCATCCTCTCGCGCCCGGGCAATTTTCGCATGAAGGTCCATTTCCTCGAACCATTCCACCCGCGCGACTTTCCGGGCCGCAAGGCGATCGCGGCGGAAAGCCGTCTGCGGATCGAAGCGGCATTGGTCGAGGTGCTGGGCAAGCCGCTCCGTCCCTTTGCCTATGCGGTCGAAGCGGTGAAGTTCGTGCCTGTGGATGTAATGACGGCCCCGCAAAGCGGCTCCGACGAATAACCACTTCCTTCGCTCGAAACGAACTGGAGCGGGATTGCCCTCGCTGAGACCCAATCCGGACAAAGGGTTCTGCGAAAGCAAAATGCGGTCTATAGGCCCGCCACCATGAAACCCGTTTCCAAGACCGCCCCCAAGACTTTTGCCGTCAAATCCTTCGGCTGCCAGATGAACGTCTATGATGGCGACCGCATGAGCGAACTCATGTCGGCGCAAGGACTGACCGCAACCGATGCCGACAGTGCCGACCTGATCGTGCTCAACACGTGCCATATCCGCGAGCGCGCGACCGAGAAGGTCTATTCGGACATCGGCCGGATTCGCAAGCATGCCATGGCCAAACACGGCAAGAACCCGATGATCGCCGTCGCCGGCTGTGTCGCGCAGGCCGAGGGTGAGGAGATCGTCCGCCGGGCGAAGGTCGATGTCGTGGTGGGGCCGCAAGCCTATCACAATCTGCCTGACCTGGTGGCACGAGCCGCGCGCGGCGAAAGCGCGCTCGACACCGACATGCCGGTCGAGATGAAGTTCGGCCACCTGCCCGCACGCCGCCGCGTGCCGCCTTCAGCCTTCCTGACGGTGCAGGAAGGCTGCGACAAATTCTGCACCTATTGCGTCGTGCCTTATACGCGCGGCGCCGAAGTCAGCCGCCCCTGGGCGCATATCGTCGACGAAGCCAAGGCGCTGGTCGACGCCGGCGCCAAGGAAATCACCTTGCTTGGCCAGAACGTCAACGCCTGGGAAGGCGAAGACGCGAGCGGCGCCAGCGGTGGCCTGGATGGGCTGATCCGCGCGCTCGACCGGATCGAGGGACTGAAGCGGATCCGCTACACCACCAGCCACCCCAACGACATGCGTGAGGGCCTGATCCGCGCCCATGCCGAGGTCGAAAAGCTGATGCCGTTCCTGCATTTGCCGGTCCAGGCGGGCAGCGATCGCATCCTGAAAGCGATGAACCGCAGCCACACGCGTGATTCCTATCTGCGCCTGCTTGACCGCGTCCGCGCGGTGCGCCCGGACATCGCGCTGTCGGGTGACTTCATCGTCGGTTTCCCCGGTGAAACCGACGCCGATTTCGCCGAGACGCTGAGCCTGGTCGATGCGGTCGCCTATGCTCAGGCATTCAGCTTCAAATACAGCCCCCGCCCCGGCACCCCCGCCGCCGGCATGAACGACCAGATTCCCGCCGAGGTGATGGACGAACGGCTGCAACGCCTGCAGGCCGCACTCAACCGCGACCAGGAAGCCTTCAATGCAGCGACCGTCGGGCGGACCTGCGCCCTGCTGCTCGAACGCAAGGGAAAGCTGCCGGGCCAGCTGATCGGCAAGAGTCCGTGGCTGCAATCTGTGCATCTGGTCAGCGATGCGGTGATCGGCGATCTGGTCGAGGTGGAGATCGTGTCCGCCGGCGCGAACTCGGTCGCCGGCGTGGAACGGGTGCGGGTCGCCGCCTAGCGCGGTTTCGAGCTGGATTGCCCCACCCGCGTTTGCCCTGAGCCTGAACGGAAGGCGATTCCTCCCAAGCCGATGGCGCTGTGGAATCGGCTGCCTGTTGCTCGTTTCGCACACACGACAAATGGAAAGCCCTGGGTCGATATTCCCCCTGTCCTCGCGGCCCGCGCTCTGCCAAACTCCGTCACGGATGCAGCAGACTCGCCCCTTCGAGCTCCCCGGCGGAACCAACCGCCCCGGCATCCCGTTCGATCCGCGATCCAGCCAGCACCGGGACGCACCGTCGCGCCCCTTCGCCCTCCTCCGACCTGAAGGAACCGCATGAGCCGCAAGCCTGTCCCCGCCCAGTCCGGTGATCGCAGCCGCACAGAGGTCGTGTTCGACAAGCCGCAACTCATGGCTCAGCTGTTCGGGGAGTTCGACCAGAATCTGCTGCTGCTGGAGAGCCGGCTTGGCGTCTACATCACCGCGCGCGGCAACCGTGTCGGTCTCGAAGGCCGTGCCGAGGCGGTGGCCGAGGCGCGCGACGTGCTGCAGGGCCTGTATAACCGCATCGTGCGTGGCGAGCGGGTCGATCCCGGCCTGATCGACGCGGTGATCGCCATGTCCGCGGAACCCACGCTGGCGGGGATCATCCAGGCCGATGCCGGCGGCGCGCCGCAAATCATGATCCGCACGCGCAAGAAGACCATCGTGCCCCGAACGATCGCGCAGCAGCATTATATGCGCGAACTGCTCAACCATGACATCATCTTCGCGCTCGGGCCAGCAGGCACCGGCAAGACCTATATCGCGGTCGCGCAAGCGGTCGCGCAGCTGATCACGGGCAGCGTCCAGCGCCTGATCCTGTCGCGTCCCGCCGTGGAAGCGGGCGAGAAGCTCGGCTTCCTGCCCGGCGACATGAAGGAGAAGGTCGACCCCTATCTCCGCCCCTTGTACGATGCGCTCAACGATTGCCTGCCCGCCGAGCAGGTCGAACGGCGGATCGCATCGGGCGAGATCGAGATTGCGCCGATCGCCTTCATGCGTGGCCGCACGCTCGCCGATGCCTTCATCATCCTCGACGAAGCGCAGAACACCACGCCGGCGCAGATGAAGATGTTCCTCACCCGCTTTGGCGAGAATAGCCGCATGGTCGTGTGCGGCGATCCCAAGCAGACCGATCTGCCCGGCGGCATGAATGCCTCGGGCCTGAACGATGCGGTCGGCCGGCTCGAGGGCGTCGACGGCCTGTCGATCTGCCGCTTCGGCGCGGGCGATGTCGTGCGTCATCCGATCGTCGGGCGCATCGTCGAAGCCTATGAGGGCGTCGATGCTTGAGACCGCGCTGTCGCAGGAGAATCCCTGGCCCGATTCTACCGACTGGGAAGCGCTTGCCCAGCGCGCGGCGACGGCGGCGATCGAACGTACCACGCATGGCGACTTGCTGACATCGGCGGCGCTGGTCGAACTCTCCGTCCGGCTGGCCACCAATGACGAAGTCCAGACGCTCAACGCGCAGTATCGCGACAAGGACAAGCCGACCAATGTGCTGAGCTTCCCGATGGTGCAGGCCGATCTGCTCGACACGATCAGCCAGAATTCCGATGATGGCGAAGTATTGCTCGGCGACATCGTGCTGGCTTACGGCGTGTGCGAAGCGGAAGCGGCCGAGAAAGGGATTTCGGTCGCCGATCACGCCACGCATCTGATCGTGCATGGCACGCTGCATCTTTTGGGTTATGACCATATCGAGGATCATGAGGCGGAAGCGATGGAGGCGATCGAGATCGACGCCCTTGCCGCTCTCGGCCTGGCCGACCCTTATCTGATACGCGAGGACTGACACACGATTATGCCCGAGGGCCAAAGTACCACCAACGCCGGGGACGCCGGTACCAGTGAAGGCAGTATATGGCGCTCGTTGCGCGCCATGATTTTCGGGGAATCGGGTGACGATTCACTCCGCGCCCAGCTCGAGGATGCGATCGACGCGCATGAGGGCGACCCCGCTCCTGACGCCAAGGGCGATCTCTCCCCACTCGAACGCACCATGGTGCGCAACCTGCTCCATTTCGGCGAGCGCGACGCAGGCGATGTCGGCGTGCCGCGCGCCGACATCATCGCGATCGAGGAACAGACGTCATTCGACGCCCTGGTCAAGATCTTCGCCGAGGCCGGGCATAGCCGCTTGCCGGTCTATCGCGAGAAGCTCGATACGATCATCGGCATGGTCCATATCAAGGACGTGTTCGCGATCCTCGCCACCGGCGCGGCGCATCCGACAAGCCTCGAAGGCCTGATCCGTCAGCCCCTGTTCGTGCCGATGTCGCGCGGCGTGCTCGACCTGCTTGCCGACATGCGCGCGAGCCGGGTCCATCTCGCGGTGGTGCTCGACGAATATTTCGGCACTGAGGGGCTGGTGACGATCGAGGATCTGATCGAGGAAATCGTCGGCGATATCGAGGACGAGCATGACGACGCGCCCGAAGCGCTGATCGTGCCGATCGGCGGCGGCGCCTGGGATGTGGACGGCCGCGCCGAGCTTGAGGATATCGGCGAAACGATCGACAAGCGCCTTGCCGACGTCGACGAAGATATCGACACGCTTGCCGGCCTCGCCGCGCTGATCGCCGGGCATGTGCCGCAAGCCGGCGAATGCCTGGCGCATGACAGCGGCTGGAAGCTCGAAGTGATCGACGCGGACACGCGCCGCGTGACCAAGCTCAGGCTGCACCCGCCGGTGCCGGTGCCGGAAGAACGCGACACCTGACCCCCATTACCGTGCGAGGCGCGCTGTGATCGCCCAGCCCGATCACTGACTTCGCTATTTAACGTTTCTCCGATCAGTGTCGCTCGGCTACCCCTGTGCGGGAGCTCAACGATAAATCTGAAAACTCAGGAGATGACAGTGGATAGCAAGACCAGCGGTTGCCCAATGACCGGAAGTCCCCTCAGTGATCAGGCCAAGGAACCGCGCGCGCTCCGCACGCTGCTCGGCCGGACCAGCCGTGACTGGTGGCCGAATCAACTCTCGCTGGACATTCTCCAGCAGAATGGCCTGTCGGGCGATCCGATGGGCGACGATTTCGACTATGCCACCGAATTCAAGTCGCTCGATTATGCCGCGGTCAAGCGCGACCTGACCGCGTTGATGACCGACAGCCAGCCCTGGTGGCCGGCGGATTACGGACATTACGGTCCCTTCTTCATCCGCATGGCATGGCACAGCGCCGGCACGTACCGCACCGGCGATGGCCGCGGCGGCGCGTCGTCCGGCTCGCAGCGCTTCGCGCCGCTCAATTCCTGGCCGGACAATGGCAATCTCGACAAAGCGCGTCGCCTGCTCTGGCCGATCAAGCAGAAATATGGCCGCAAGCTCAGCTGGGCCGACCTGCTGATCCTCGCCGGCAATGTCGCGATCGAATCGATGGGTGGTCCGGTGTTCGGCTTTGGCGGCGGCCGCGCTGACGTGTTCGAGCCCGAAAAGGACATCTACTGGGGCACTGAAGAGGAGTGGGTCGGCCAGACCCGCATCGACGACCAGGCCGGCATGGCGCTCGAAGAGCCGCTGGCGGCAATTCAGATGGGCCTGATCTACGTCAATCCGGAAGGGCCCGGCGGCAATCCCGACCCGGTGCAATCGGGCCGTGATATTCGCGAAACCTTCAAGCGCATGGGTATGAATGACGAGGAGACCGCTGCGCTGACCGCCGGTGGCCACACCTTCGGCAAGGCGCACGGCGCGGGTGACGCATCGCTGGTTGGCGTCGAGCCGGAAGGCGCCGACATCGCCACCCAGGGACTGGGCTGGATCTCCACTCATGAGAGCGGCATCGGCGACCATACCATCACCAGCGGCATCGAAGGGGCCTGGACGCCCACGCCCATCACTTGGGACATGAGCTATTTCGACATGCTGCTCGACCATGAATATGAACTGGTGAAGAGCCCGGCAGGCGCAAACCAGTGGCAGCCGGTCGGCAATCCCGCCGAAACGCTGGCGCCGGGCGCGCACAGCCCGGACCGGCGCGTGCCGACGATGATGACCACCGCCGACATGGCGATGAAAGTGGATCCGGCGTACCGCGCGATATCCGAGCGGTTCCGCGCCGATCCGGCCTATTTCGCCGATACCTTTGCCCGCGCATGGTTCAAATTGTGCCACCGCGACATGGGCCCGAAGGCGCGCTATCTCGGCCCCGACGTGCCGGCGGAAGAGCTGATCTGGCAGGATCCAATCCCCAAGGCAGATCATGCCATAATCGAGGCGGGCGACGTGGCCGGACTCAAGGCGAAGATCCTTGCTGCGGGCCTGTCGGTCGGCGAACTGGTGACGACTGCCTGGGCTTCGGCCTCGACCCATCGCGGCTCGGACCATCGCGGCGGGGCCAATGGCGGCCGCATCCGGCTGGCGCCGCAAAAGGACTGGGCCGTCAATGAGCCCGAAAAGCTCGCCAAGGTGCTCAACGTCTATGCAGGCATCAAAAGCGACTTCGATGGTGGCGCGGGTGGCAAGAAGGTCAGCATCGCCGACCTGATTGTGCTCGGTGGCACCGCTGCGGTCGAAAAGGCCGCAGCCGATGCAGGGCACAAGATCGAGGTGCCGTTCACGCCAGGCCGAACCGACGCGTCGCAGGAGCAGACCGATCTCGAAAACTTCGAGGCGCTCGAACCCAAGGCGGACGGCTTCCGCAATTATCTCTCGGTCCGCTTCAGCGTACCGACCGAGGAGTTGCTGGTCGATCGCTCGCAATTGCTAGGGCTGAACGCGCCGGAAATGGCCGTGTTGCTCGGCGGCTTGCGCGTACTCGGCGCCAACCATGGCGGCTCGAAGCACGGTGTGTTTACCGACCGCCCGGGTCAGCTCACCAACGACTTCTTCGTCAATCTGCTCGACATGGGCACTGCCTGGAAGGAAATCGACGAAGCGGGCGATGAGGAGTTTGCGGGTACCAGCCGCAAGACCGGTCAGCAGAAATGGACCGGAACGCGCACTGATCTGGTGTTCGGTTCCAATTCGCAGCTGCGCGCACTGTCCGAGGTTTATGCCTCGGCCGATGCAGGCGAAAAGTTCGTCAGGGACTTTGCCGCGGCCTGGACCAAGGTGATGAACGCCGACCGGTACGACCTCGCCTGAGGGCTGTACCGGCGACATAACAGGTTCCCCGGGCATCTCGCTCGGCCGGCCGCCGGCGTCCCCCTCGCCGGCGGCCTTTTTGTGCCCGCGTATTTCGGCAGTGCGAGCTGGGATTCGGCACATCGGGCGACGCAGCTATAACCTCAGTTGATCGCTGAACGGGATTTCACCGGATATTATCGATACCAGAAATCGCCATAAATATCAGTTAACTAATTGTTATAAATGATAATTATTAGAATTGGCGCGATCGACAGCCTGCATCGCTCGGCTCGCGCCGGAGATATGTTACAATAGGGTGTAACATATCTCTCGCAGCCCTTCCCCGCGATGCTGTCGCCGTCGGCGATTCAACCATCACGCAGGATCCGGCATATCATCGCTTGCCGGATTAGAGCGGTTTCGAGCTGAGATGCTACATTCCCCCGTTCGCCCTGAGCCTGTCGAAGGGCCGTTCTTCTTCTGCGGTAAGAAAGAACGGGGAGGGTGATTCCATCCAGCCCGATATTGCTCCAAATACCGGTGCGCTCTTTCCTATTGTCGAAACAGGATTGCCCGCGCGCATGAAGAGCCCCGGCGCATGCACCTGATATATGCTCCATGTTTGACGGCCGGGGGCTTTCTTTGCCCTGTGGTCCGGGGTAACCTTATCTCATGCGCAAACATATCCTTATCGTCACCGGCCTGATCATCCTCGCTCTGGCCGCCTTCTGGTTCTGGATCAGCCGCCCCGATGAAGCGCGCCTGACGGTCGCCGCGGTCAGCGGAGAGAAGCCCGACATCACCGCACCGCGCGTGCAGATGATCCCGACGATCGGCGTCGCCGATGCGGTCGGCTGGCCCAAGGGCGCGAAGCCGACCCCCGCCGCGGGCCTCAGCGTCGGCGCCTTTGCCGCCGGGCTCGACCATCCGCGCTGGCTCTACCGCTTGCCCAATGGCGATGTGCTGGTCGCCGAAACCAATTCCCCGCCGCGCAAAGGTGGCGGCATCACCGGCCGGGTCATGGGCTTCCTGATGGGCAAGGCCGGTGCCGGCGTGCCCTCGGCCAACCGCATCACCCTGCTTCGCGACAGCGACGGCGACGGCGTGGCGGAAAGCCGGTCGGCATTCCTGACCGGGCTCAACTCACCCTTTGGCATGGCCGTGATGGGCGACTGGCTTTATGTCGGCAATACCGACGCGCTGGTCCGCTTCCCGTTCAAACTCGGCGAGACCAGGATCACCGCCAAGCCCGAAACCGTGGTCAAGCTGCCGGGCGGCGGCAATCACTGGGCGCGCAACGTCCTCGCGGCCGAAGACGGCAAGACGCTGTACGTGACGGTCGGGTCGTCGAGCAACATCGCCGAAAACGGCATCGAGGCGGAGAAATACCGCGCCAATATCCTGCAGGTCTTTCCCGAGGCCAAGACCTATCGCGTCTTCGCGGCCGGCCTGCGCAATCCCAATGGCCTGGCGCTGGAACCGCATTCGAAGCAGCTGTGGACCACGGTCAACGAACGCGACATGCTCGGCTCCGACCTTGCACCCGACTATATGAGTCAGGTCGAATTCGGCGATCATTTCGGCTGGCCCTGGTATTATTGGGGCGGCTATCCCGACAAGCGCGTCGATCCGCCCAACCCGGCGCTGCAGCAATATTCCAAGCGCCCTGATTATGCGCTCGGCCCGCACACAGCGGCTCTCGGTCTCGCCTTTGCCACCGACGCCAAGCTTGGCGCGGCCTTCGGCAATGGCGCGTTCATCGGCCAGCACGGCTCATGGAACCGCAAGCCCGTGTCGGGCTATAAGGTCATCTATGTCCCGTTCGGTGATAATGGCTATCCGGTGAAGGGCGCCAAGCCGGTCGATGTGCTCGGCGGCTTTCTCAACGCCAAGGGCGAGGCGCAGGGCCGCCCGGTCGGCGTCATCACCGACAAGACCGGTGCACTGCTTGTCGCGGACGATGTCGGCAACACGATCTGGCGCGTGGCGGCGGGCAAGTGACTGGCCAGCGAATCTCGCCGTCATATCGATAGGGATCGAAACGAAAACGGGCTGCGCACTCCCCCCGAAGCGCGCAGCCCATCTCATATCGCCGCAGTTGCCCGCGCGACATCCCTCCCCCGTTAACTCGTTGATACGACTGCCTGAAGGCACCGTTTCATCGATCCCCGGATGGCCTATATCTTGTTCGGCTCTAACGATAGTTTACGGGGAAGCATAAGATACCCATAATGGGTATCACGGCCAAATCGGCCCTATTTTGGGAATGTCGGCAATTGAGCGATCGGGTCGTCACCAATCCTGTGAAAATGGCCGAGAACTGGCGGGTCGCGATGATGTCGATCTGCAATCAGTTCCTCGCGGCGCACCGCATCTTCACCACGCCGCAAAATCTGAACCCGACTGAGCTGATCATCTATCTGACGATCTCGGTCGCCAATGTGCAGAAGCTGATGCGCGAGCGAGTCATTCCGGAAGAATATGCCGCGACCGCCATATTGCCGCGCGAATGGGTCGTCCCGATTTCGCGCAATGCCATCGCCTCCGCCAGCGGCCTGCCACGCGAAACGGTGCGCCGCCATGTCGGCCGCATGATCGAAAGCGGGCTGCTAATCGAGGATGAGCGCGGCGGGGTGACCCCACCGCCTGGCGTGATCAAGAATCTCGGGCTGGAGCCGTTGCTCGAAGCATTGATGACCGAATTCGCGCGCACGACCGAAGCACTGCTGCGCATCGGCGCGATCGAGATCCATTCCGACTAGCACCGTTTCGAGCTGCGTTGATTCGCTACTCCCGTTCATTTCGGATCGGGCTGATCCCCTCAAACGGCCGTTCGCCCTGAGCCTGTCGAAGGGCGCGCACAGGACGTGGGCTTCGACAGGCTCAGGGCGAACGGTGGGGGCCTCCAGTCAAATCCATCTCGCCTTAATCGGCCATTTTCCCTTGCCACAGGCTGTGTCCGATCAGCGATTGACAGCGGCTCGTTCTTAATATAACTATTTAGTTATTGAACTATAGAGTTATGCGAATGACCCCCGACCAACGCCTCGACGCCACATTCACCGCCCTTGCCGACCCGACTCGGCGGGCGATCCTCGCCCGGCTTGCCCAGGGCGAGGCGACGGTGGCCGAACTCGCCGCCCCGTTCGCGATGAGCCAGCCGGCGATCTCGAAACATCTCAAGATGCTGGAACGTGCCGGCCTGGTCGCCGGCGCAATCGATGCTCAGCGCCGCCCACGGCAGATTGTCGGCGCGCCGATGGCCGAGGCAGTCGGGTGGCTCGAACAATATCGGCAAGTCTGGGAGCGCAATTATGCGCGCCTGGATTCGCTGCTCGAGGAACTGAAGACCCTGGAAAACCAAGCCAAGAAAGGAAAACCGCAATGAGCCACAAACTGGAACTGACCGCCCAAGGCGACCGAGAGATCGTCATCACCCGCATGTTCGATGCACCGCCGCATCTGGTGTTCGACGCGCTGACCATTCCCGCCCTGCTCAAGCGCTGGTTCACCGGGCCCGACGGCTGGACGCTGGCGACGTGCGAGATCGATCTGCGCGTCGGCGGTGCCTATCGCTATGTCTGGGAAAATCTCGATGGCACCCGGATGGGCACGGGTGGTCTGTATCGCGAGATCCTGTCGCCCGAACGCATCCTTCAGACCGAAAAATATGACGACAACTGGACTGGTGGCGAGACGCTCAACACCGCGACGCTCACCCCGATCGGCGATGCCACGCGCCTGACCACAACGGTTGTCTATCCATCGCGCGAGATGCGTGACGCCGCCGTCCAGTCGCCCATGGAGAGCGGAATCACCATCGGCTATGACCGGCTCGATACCGTCCTGGCCGCCGTGCAGCAGGAGCAAGCGCAATGAACGCCGCCGTTGCTCCCGCGCCGCACCGTATCGGCCGCAGCATTGTCGCGCTCGTCGCCGGCATTGCCTTCAGCGTGCTGCTGGCACTGGTGATCGACCTGGTGCTCCACGCGCTTCAGGTCTTCCCGCCCTGGGATCAGCCGATGACCGACGCCAGCGATAATGCCCTCGCCTTTGCCTATCGCGCGCTCATCGCCATCGGCAGCGGCTATATCACGGCACGGCTCGCGCCGTCGGCGCCGATGAAGCATGCGATCATCCTCGGTGCGATCGGCACAGTGCTGGCGACGCTCGGCCTGATCGGCGCGATGATCGTGAAACTCGGGCCGCTCTGGTATCCCGCCGCACTGGTGGTCACTGCCCTGCCCCTCGCCTGGATCGGCGGCGCGCTCGCGCGTCGCCACGCCTGAAAGGATCATGCGATGCTTCGGAAAATCGCCTTCACCATGTACCCGATCACCGATGTGGCGCGCGCACGCGCTTTCTACGAAACCACGCTCGGGCTGAAGATCGGATCGAATTCGGGCGATGGCCGCTGGATCGAATATGACCTGCCCGGCGGCGGTTGCCTCGCGCTCACCACGGTCACCGGGGCAAGACCGAGCAACGATTCGGGTGGCACGATCGCGTTCGAAGTCGACGATCTCGACGCGTTTACCGCCCGGCTGGAAAGCGAGGGCGTGACCTTCGTCTCGAACCTGATCGACACCCCTGTTTGCCGGATGCGGGTCTGCCGTGATTCCGAGGGCAACGGGTTGCTGCTGCACCAGGTCAAGGCGTGATAGCGCTATTCCAGCAGCTTGGGCGCTTCCTTGGCCAGCTTGGCGCGGATCTTGTCGGCGAACAGCGACAGAAAGGGCGGCAAGTCGATCGTCGCGCGGACATGGGCATCGAACAGCTCAAGCCGGCTGGCCACCTTCTGGCCCATCGCCTGCACGGTGAAATGCATCGTGTTGCCGTCCCAGCGATGATCGACCACCGCGCCGCCGGGAAACATCTCGGCGAGCTTGCCGATGCCCTTGTCGAGCCGTTCGCGTACTGCGTCGCGGCCATGCTTGTGCGGAATATCGAGCGTGATCGGTTGAGCCATGCCAGGTCCCTTAGGTCGCGAAGAGCATCGCGTCATCGGCAAATGCCTTGAATTCGAGCGCATTGCCGCTGGGATCGCGAAAGAACATCGTCGCCTGTTCGCCCGGCTGCCCCTTGAAGCGGATATGCGGCGCGATGCCGAAGGGAATTCCCGCCGCCGCGACACGGGCCGCCAGCTCTTCCCAGTCGGCCATGGTCAGCACGACACCGAAATGCGGCACCGGGACATCATGCCCATCGACCGCATTGCTCACCGCGACCGGCTTCGCCGCCGGATCGAGATGCGCGACAATCTGATGCCCGAACAGGTCGAAGTCGATCCACGCATCGCTGCTGCGTCCCTCCGAACAACCCAATACACCACCGTAAAAGCCTCGCGCGGCGAGAAGGTCATGCACCGGAAAAGCGAGATGGAAGGGGCGAAGCGTCATTGTCGTATAATACACTCGCCCATCCCTTTCGCTACCCCGGATCATTCGACACGCGCAAGACAGGCTTGTTCCGGGGTCCACCGTTCCGCATAGGCTGTGCTTCGAGGCTCGTGAGGCCCGGTGGATGCCGGAACGAGATCCGCAGACGATAGTGGGAACGCGGTGGTGGAAATGCTGGTTCGGACAGTGAAGCGCTACCCTCTCCTCCTGTCGCTCGCGCTGGGGGCGCTTGCCGCGACCGGTTTTGCGCCGCTCATCTGGTGGCCGGTCACGCTCGCCTGCTTCGCCGTGTGGATGTTCTCGATCCACGAGGCGTCCACGCTGAAGCAGGCATTGCTGCGCGGGTGGATCTTTGGCGTTGCGCATTTCACCATTGGCAACAACTGGATCCAGCGCGCCTTTACCTATCAGGACGCGATGCCGCACTGGCTCGGCTATCTCGCGGTCGTCCTGTTGTCGCTTTATCTCGCGCTCTATCCCGCGATCGCCGCCGGGCTCGCCTGGCGCCTCGCCAGCGCAAGGTCGGTCGGCGACGATCGCACCGCTGCCGGTCCGGGCTTCGTCCTTATCTTCGGCGCGGCGTGGATCGCGACCGAGTGGCTGCGCGGCACGATGTTCACTGGCTATCCGTGGAATCCCCTGTCGGAGATATGGCTGCCGATCACGCCACTGGCGGCGATCGGCCGGCTGGTCGGCACCTATGCCCTGTCGGGCCTGACAATCATCGTCGCCGGTTGCATGCTGCTGCTCGCCCGGCGCCGCTGGCGTTTCGCCGCCGGTACGGCGGTCGCCGCGGCCGCCCTGGCCCTCGCCTCGCTCGCCCCTGCCCTGGTCGCCCGGCAAGGCGACAAAGCGCCGCGCGTCCGTGTGATCCAACCGAATCTCGATCAGGAGGAACGCCCGCGCGACGATTATGCCGAGCAGAATCTGTTGGCGATCGAAGCGCTCACCGGCACTCCCGGCCCGGCGCCACGGCTGATCGTCTGGCCGGAAGGCGCGCTGCGCTTTTTCATTGAGGACGGTTATCCCCCCGCCACCTATTGGCGTGGCGATCCCTATCTCACACGCCGACGCATCGCAGCGCGACTTGGCCCGAACGACATCGTGCTGGCGGGCGGCAATGCACTGAAGTTCGATGCGCAGGGCGAGGTTATCGCCGGTACCAATTCGGTCTTCGCGATCGATTCGCGGGCCACCATTCTCGGCCGCTACGACAAGGCGCATCTCGTGCCGTGGGGCGAATATCTGCCGATGCGTCCGATCATGTCGGCAATCGGCCTGTCGCGACTGGTGCCGGGCGATTTCGATTTCGATCCCGGCAAGGGCGCCGGTGGCTTCACCCTGCCCGGCTTCGGCAATGTCGGATTCCAGATCTGTTACGAGATGATCTTCTCCGGCGAGACGATCGATCGCAAGCATCGCCCCGGCTTCATCTTCAACCCCTCCAACGACAGCTGGTACGGCAGTTGGGGTCCCGTTCAGCACCTCGCTCAGGCGCGGATGCGTGCCATCGAGGAAGGATTGCCGATCATCCGCGCCACGCCGACCGGCATTTCCGCGATCATCGACGCCAATGGCACGCTACTGGCGACGGTACCGCCAAATGTAGCCGGGGCGATCGAACTGCCGATCCCGCTACCGCATGAACCGACGCTCTTCGCGCGTGTCGGCAATGCCATGGCCGGCATCGTCGCCGTGGCGCTGCTGCTGTTGGCCGTTGCCATCAGGCGATGGCCCCGCTAGTGGCCCTCATATAAGGAAAGCTTTATATGCGGTTCCGGAACCCGGAGCCGCGCCAGCCCGAGGGTAGATTGATGCGCGCTTCGTTTCTCTTCACGTCCGAATCGGTTTCGGAAGGTCATCCGGACAAGGTCGCCGACCAGATCTCCGATTCGGTCGTCGATCTGTTCCTGTCCAAGGATCCCTATGCGCGCGTCGCGTGCGAAACCCTGACCACCACCAACCTGGTCGTGCTTGCCGGCGAAATCCGCTGCAAGGGCGTGTTCGAGAATGGCGAATGGGCGCCCGGCGCGCTCGAAGAAATCGAAGCGACCGTCCGCGCGACGGTGAAGCGCATCGGTTACGAGCAGGACCAGTTCCACTGGAACACGTTCGAGTTCATCAACCGCCTCCACGCCCAGTCCACCCATATCGCGATGGGCGTCGATGAAAGCGGCAACAAGGATGAAGGCGCCGGCGACCAGGGCATCATGTTCGGTTACGCAACCGACGAGACCCCCGACCTGCTTCCTGCCACGCTCTATTATTCGCACCGCATCCTCGAACAGCTTGCTTATGACCGCCACAACAAGGTCGTCCCGTTCCTCGAGCCCGACGCCAAGAGCCAGGTGACGCTCGCGTACGAGAATGAAGTGCCGGTCCGCGCGACCGCGCTGGTCGTGTCGACTCAGCATGCGCCAGGCTATTATTTCCACGACAACCAGGGCGATCCGGCGAAGTACAAGGAACTGCGCGACTATGTCGTCGGCGTGTTCGACACCGTGCTGCCCGACGGCTTCATCACTGACGAAACCGCGATCTACGTCAATCCGACCGGTCGCTTCGAAATCGGCGGCCCGGACGGGGACGCCGGTGTCACCGGCCGCAAGATCATCGTGGACACTTACGGCGGCGCGGCGCCACATGGCGGCGGCGCGTTCTCGGGCAAGGATCCGACCAAGGTCGATCGCTCGGCCGCCTATGTCGCACGCTATCTTGCCAAGAATGTCGTCGCCGCCGGCCTCGCGCGCCGCTGCACGATCCAGCTGAGCTATGCGATCGGCATTGCTGAACCGCTGTCGGTCTATGTCGACACGCACGGCACCGGCAAGGTTTCGGAAGCGAAGCTCGAAGAAGTGCTGCCGCAGCTCGTCCGCCTGACCCCCAAGGGGATCCGCGAACATCTGAAGCTCAACGCGCCAATCTATCAGAAGACCGCGTCGTACGGCCATTTCGGCCGCACGCCCGAGGGTGATTTCTTCACTTGGGAAAAGACCGACCTGGTCGACCAGCTCAAGGCTGCTGTCGCCTGATCCTGACCCGATCGCCCCGGCCCGCAGCGCATGCGGGCCGGGTTTTCATGGCTTGAGCGAGCTGTCGCCATCGGCCGACGGCGCATCGGGAACCTTGCCCGCCCCGCTATTGTCGAACGTGTGCGAGAAGAATTGCGACCGTTTCCTGCGTGGCGCATGGCTGCGCATGGTAAAATAGATGATGGCGACGATCGCGGCCAGAATGATGATGACGAGAGCGAATTTCATGTCTGGTTCGATTCCATTACCAAAATGGTGAAGAATGCGACCCGCCGAAGCGGACGCCACACTCCCGCTGCCCGAAGCCAACAACGAATATTTTCGATCGCTTGCCGCAGCGCACAACAATAATCGCGCGGCGACCGGGCCTTACCACGGCCTTATCGTGTAAACCATGATCCTATGATGACATTTTCATTAAGTTTGCGAAGGCCCCGATGACCGACCCCGCTTCGATCCGCCGGCTCTATGGCCGCCGCCAGGGCCACAAGCTCCGCCAGGGACAGGCGGCGCTGGTCGAGGACACGCTGGCCGCGTTGAGCGTGCCGGAAGCAGGTCCGGTCGATGCGCCGACCTTATTCGGCACAGACCGCCCCCTTGCCTTCGAGATCGGCTTTGGCGCCGGCGAGCATCTCGCCGCGCAAGCCGAGGCCAATCCAGCGATGGGCTTTATCGGCTGCGAACCCTTTCTCAACGGCGTGGTCGGCGCGCTCGGCCATATCCGCGACCGCGCGCTCGACAATATCCGGCTGCACATGGGCGATGCGCTGGAAGTGCTCGAACGGCTTCCCGACGCGAGCCTCGACCGCCTGTTCCTTCTCCACCCCGATCCGTGGCGCAAGGCGCGCCATGCCAAGCGCCGCATGGTCAATCACGGCCCGCTCGACCTGATCGCGGCCAAGCTCAAGCCCGGCGCGGAATTCCGCCTTGGCACCGATGATCCGACCTATTGTCGCTGGGCGATGATGGTGATGAACACGCGCCGCGATTTCGCCTGGCAGGCGAACCATCCGCGCGACTTCCTCGAACGCCCGGCCGACTGGCCCGAGACTCGTTACGAGCGCAAGGCGCGACGGCAAGGGCATGAGGTCTGGTATTTCCGTTACCTCAGGGCCTGACGTCCCGACCCGAGCTGCTGGACTGCGCCACCGGTGCCGGGACGGCAGCACCGCCGCCGTTCAGGCCTCGGCCGCTATCTCGCGTATCGCCTGCTCGAACGCCTCGGGCGGCTGGCCACCGGAAATCAGGTAGCGCTCATTGATGATCACGGCCGGCACGGCGGAGATACCGCGACTCTGCCACAGCCGCTCGGCATCGCGCACTTCCTGCGCATAGCGGCCCGAGGAAAGCACCTCGCGCGCGACCAACGGATCGAGCCCGGCATGCTCGGCTACCTCGACCAGCACGTCATGGTCGCCAGGATTGCGGCCCTTGGTGAAATAGGCTTCGAACAGGCCGTTCTTCAGCGCCGCCTGCCGCCCTTCGAGCTCGGCCCAGTGCAGCAGGCGGTGCGCGTCGAACGTATTGTAGATCCGGCTCTGATCAGTGCCTGCCATAGTGAAGCCCAGCGCCGCGGCGCGCGCGCGGATCGCCTCGCGATTGGCGGCGGACTGTTCAGGCGTCGACCCGTATTTCTCCGCGACATGCTCAACGATATTCTGCCCCTCAGGCGGCATCGCGGGGTTGAGCTCGAACGGCTGGAAGCTGATGTCGGCCGTCACCACGTCGGACGCGTTGGCGAGTGCCTGTTCGAGCCCGCGCAATCCGATGATGCACCAGGGGCAGGAAACATCCGAAACGAAATCGATCTTCATTGGCTTGGTCATGTCGGGCACCGCAAGTGAGGAGGTGCGACCGATATAGGGATCGATCGCGCGATGTCAGCGCGCGGCAATCAAATTGACCGATGATCATGTCCGGCCTTCTCAAAGCCGGCGTCAGCCCGCATGATCGGCCATCCTGATCCGCGTTGGAAACAAACCCGATGAATATTGCGCTCTGGTTGCCGATCATCATCGTAGCGCTCGCGCTCATTGGCGTTGTGCTGATCTACAACCGGCTGGTGCGTGCCCGTGCCTTGGTGCGCGAGGGATGGAGCGGGATCAGCGTGCAGTTGCGCCGCCGCGCTGATCTCGTGCCCAATCTGGTCAGCACGGTTTCGGGTTATGCCGATCACGAACGCGGTTTGCTCGACGAAGTCACCGCCCGGCGCAGCGACGCGGCCAAAGCGGCAACGCCCGCTGACGCGGCCCGCGCCGACAGCGCGCTCGGTAATATGCTGGGCCGGCTGATGGTGGTCGCAGAGGCCTATCCCGAACTGAAGGCTGATGCGAATTTCCGCCAGTTGCAGGAGGAGCTTTCGGCAATCGAGACCGAACTGCAGGGCGCCCGGCGCTATTACAACGCCACCGTCCGCGACCTGAATACGCGGATCGCATCCTTCCCGGACTTGCTCGTGGCGCGTCCGTTCGGCTTTCGTGAGGAAGCATTTTTCGAGGACAACGACCCCGCGATCTCCACGCCGCCCGCAGTTCATTTCGAGCGGAAAAGCTGATCGGCATGCGCGGATTGCCAGGGCTGATCGCCGCGCTGGTGCTGTTCGTTGCGAGCCCGGCCTGGGCCGAGGAACGCATCACCAGTTTCGTCAGCGACGTCCGGGTCGAGACGAACGGGACGCTCGACGTGGTCGAGACGATCCACATCATCGCCGAGGGCGACGAGATCAAGCGCGGCATTCAGCGGGATTTCCCAACCCGCTATCGCAACGGCATCGGGCGCAGCATCACGGTGGGCTTCCAGGTCGTCTCCGTGGCCCGCGACGGACATCCCGAGCCCTATACGCTGATCGGGATGAGCAACGGTCGGCGCGTCCGGATCGGCAGCGCCGATGTACTGTTGCCGCGAGGCGAGCATGTCTTCCGGATTCACTATCGCACCACGCGCCAGATCGCCTTCTACAGCGATATCGATGAGCTCTACTGGAACGCCACCGGCACCGGCTGGACGTTCCCGATCGAGCAGGCGGAGGCGCGGATCACGCTGCCGGTCGCGGCGCCTTTCGGCAAGCGCGCGGTCTATACCGGTGCCCAGGGCGATACCGGGCATGACGCGGTGGTCGTGGATGAACGGCCCGGCCGGATCATCTTCCGCACCACTAGGCGGCTGGAAGCGGAGCAGGGCCTCACGGTGGCCGTCGCCTGGCGCAAAGGGATCGTGGCGGAACCGAGCCGCGCGATGCGGCTCGGCTGGGCGCTGCGCGAAAAAGGCGCGATGCTGCTGGCCTTTGCCGGACTGCTCGGAATCCTCTTTTATCTTGCCCTCACGCTGTGGCGCGTGAAGCGCAACCCGGATCCACGCCCGATCGTACCGCTGTTCGCGCCGCCCGACGGCCTTTCCGCCGCCGCACTGCGCCTGATCTGGCGGATGGACATGGACGACCGCGTCTACGCTGCCGCGATCGTCGATGCTGGCGTGCGGGGCTATTTGCGCATCGTCGAAACGCAGGAAGGTCGGGGCAAGCCGGCCCGGACGCTGGAGAAAATGGCCGGCGGCGGCACATTGCCGATAGCCGAGCAGAAAATGCTCGACCGCCTGTTCCGACGTGGCCGGACGGTCGAGCTGACTCAAAGCAACTACAAGCCGCTGATCGGCGCGCGCGAAGCCTTGGTGAAGCAGCTGGATCGCGACTATGGCGAGGACCGCACTTACACCGATGCGGCGAAGGAGAGCTTCCTCGGCTGGAAATTCTTCGGCGGCCTGTTGCTGCTGGTGGCGCTGGCCGTGGCGGTGTTCGACGATTCATACCCGCTGCTGACGATCTTCGGCGTGGTCGGCGCCATCGCTGCCGCCTGGATCGTGCTGCGACTGCTGTCCCGCGCGCGCAGGACAATGCCGAAGGGCGGGCTGCGAATACTGTCGTGGGTCGCAACCATCCTGCTCTGGCCGACATTGTTCTTCGCCTGCGGGGTTCTGCTGGTGATCGGTGTGACCAGCGGCAATGCCCTGGCGATGGGGGTGCCCCTGATCGCGATCCCGTTCGTCGCTATCGTGCAATCGCGGCTGCGCGCGCCGACGCCCGCCGGCTGGCCGATCCGCGATCAGATCCTGGGTTTCCGCCAATATCTGTCGGTGACCGAGGAGGATCGGCTGGAAAGGCTCAATCCGCCGGAAAAGACCGCGGCATTGTTCGAACGCTATCTGCCCTATGCGATCGCGCTCAATGTGGAGAACCGCTGGGCAAAACGCTTTACCGGCATACTCGCCGCCGCCGCGATCGATGGCACGGTGACGCAAGGCCCGGGCTGGTACAGCGGCGGCACCGATCCCTGGAGCCATCCCACCGCCTTCGTTTCCACGATCGGTTCATCGCTATCCTCGACGATCGCCTCGGCGGCAACCTCACCCGCTTCTTCCTCCGACAGCAGTTCGAGCAGCAGTTCCTCGAGCGGATCGTCGGGTGACGGCTCCTCCGGCGGTGGCGGCGGCGGTGGCGGCGGTTCGGGCTGGTAAGCCGTCCGATCAGCGCGGCGTTATGCTGGCGAGCGCGCGGCGCGCCTCGGCCTTGTCGGGTTCGATCGCGAGCGCACGCCGGAAGAAGTCGGCCGCCTGGGACAAATCGCGCGCCATGCCGGAGCCGGCCTGATGCGCGCGGCCCAGGTTGAGGCAGCCATCCGCATCTCCGAGACGACAGGCCTTGGCGAACAATATCGCCGCCTGCGCCAGGTCCTGGTCAACGCCGGCGCCGTTTTGCGTCAATGAACCGAGATTACCGCAGGCGGCGGCGTCATCCCGGTCGCACGCCCCGACATACAACGACGCCGCCCGCGCCGGATTCCTTTTCACACCGAGTCCCTGATCATAGACCACGCCGAGATTATAGCATCCGCCCGCATCATTGCCGCCGCAGGATTTTTCGAACAGGCGCCGCGCGCGTTTCAGGTCGATCTTGACCGCAACGCCCAGCGTATAGGCGGCGCCGAGACTTGAGCAGCCGGCGGCGCTCTTTTTGTCGCAAGCCCCCCGGAAATAGCCCAGCGCACGCACGGCATCCTTTGCCACCCCGTCGCCATTCACATAAGCGAGCCCGATATTGTTGCAGTCCGCAGCGCCACCCTTCTCGCACGCTTGCGCGAAAAAGGCGGCGGCGCGCTCGGGGCTGCGCGACACACCATTGCCCTTGTGATAGGCAAGGCCAAGCAACGTGCAGCCATCGGCTTCGCCGCCAAGGCAAGACTTTTCAAACAGCGTCGCGGCGCGGGCTTCGTCCCGGGCCACGCCCTCTCCATCGGCAAGCCGAGCGCCCAGTTGCTGGCAGCCATCGGCACTACCGGCGTCGCATGACTCTTCCAGCGCCTTGATCTCCTGCGCGCTGCCGTCGGAGACCGATCCGGGTTCCTCGACGGCGTCGGTCATGGCAGGCGTGGCGGCGACGACCTGTTCCGGCGGCGGAAAGGCCGTCGCGGCGGCGGCGCTGCGTCGCCCGAGCAGCGCCTCATGCAGGGAATGGGCTTCCGCCGGCTTGTTGCCGCGTCCGATCAGCGCTTCGGCGAAGGTCACTTCGTCCATGGCCAGCGGGAACAGGTCGTTCGCCACCCGGTGGCCTTCATCGCCGCACGCGAACCGGAACTCTGCGTCACCCAGCGTATCCGGCGGCGGTGCTTTCATCGACCCGGGATGCGTGGCGGGCTTGCCGATCTCCCGCCCCTGCTCGTCGTAGCGGACCATGGTGAGCAGACCGATCCGGCGCTTGCCGCAATCGGCGCGCATCCGGGACTTGGTCATCACCTCCGGCTCGCCGGGACGGATGACATACATGGTCCAATAGGTGACCTCGTCCTTGCGGCGTTCGATCGATTGCGCATCGACGAACAGGACGCGGCCAGGCCCGCTGTTCACATACCACCATTCGGATGCCATGGCCGGGAGCGGCGCAAGCAGCGCAAGACAGGCTGCGGCGCGGACACACCAGTGATGCGACATTCATTCTCCCTTGAGCCCCGGTAGCGGCGGCTCGCCGCGCCCTCTTTGCGCGTGACCGACGCATCGGCTGCAACGATAGCCAAACCCCGATCTGGCGCAGAAGGTCCGCAGGCGCAGCGATTCAACGCGAGCGCCGCTTAAGCCAGCGTCGTGCCGGACGATTCTCCCTCTACGGAGTCCGGCGCGCTCTTTCTCATCATGAAATAGATCATGGTTGATGCCGGCTGTTATTCGACGACAGCCAGCCCTGTGACCGTTGGAATAGGACGGTCAGGCAGCGACCCTCGCCGCGAAATCGCCCGCGCTGCCCTTGAGATTGCTCAGCCGCCCATCGAGCACATCGAAGCCGCGCCCGACGCCATCAATATCGGCCGCGACGGTTTCGGTATCCTCGCGGATCGCGGCGATGGTGTTCGACATCGAATCCGCGGCGAGCGCGGTTTCATCGACCGCGGCGGTGATCGCCGTCACCGTCTGCGCCTGTGCTTCCATCGCCAGGCGGATGCGGTTGGCGCTTTCCTGCACTTCGGCGACGGTCGCCTTGATGCCGGCATTGGTATCGACGGTCGAACGGGTGGCCGACTGGATCGCGGCGATCTTGGCGGCGATGTCGTCGGTCGCGCGTGCGGTCTGGTTGGCGAGGCTCTTCACTTCTTGCGCGACGACCGCGAAGCCGCGCCCGGCATCGCCGGCACGGGCGGCTTCGATCGTCGCGTTGAGGGCAAGCAAATTGGTCTGCCCGGCAATGTCGCGGATCAGCGCCAGGATCGATTCGATCGACTTGGCATGATCCGACAGCGTTTCGGACATGCCGACCGCTTGCTCCGCCTGGATCGACGCGCGCATCGCAATGCCGGTCGCTGCCTCCACTTCGGTGCGGGCATCCTCGATCGCGCGGATCAGCCCGGCGGCGGTGTGCGCCGCTTCGCGCATCGCCACCGCGGATTGTTCGGCGGCGGCGGCGACTTCCGATGTCTTGGTCAGCATGCCGCGTGCCGAGGTCGAGCTCCGCGCCGCCTGCTGGCGCAAATTGCCGCTTTCCTGCGTCGCGGATTCGACCGTCGCCGCGATTCCGTCGCGAAACGTGTCGGCCAGCGTGTCGCGTTGCCGCCGCGCATCGAACATCGAATATGCGCCATAAAGCGTGGCGTAGACATCGCATTCGAGCGACCGCAGCCGCGAAAAGACTTCATTCAAGCGCTGCCGCTCTTCTTTCGAACAATCGTAACGGTTCGACAGGATGTCGAGCGCCTTGCTTGCACCCGCGCAGGTCATCGACAGAATCGCGGTGAGCGAGACACCCGCGGCAAAGGCGCCGGCAACGGTGCGTTCGGCGGAACGCACCCATTCGAGCTGATCGGGATGACGATAGCGATTGCGCAGATAATCGATGCCCAGCGCGATCGCGCGTTCATGGTCGTGCGAAACGAAGCGCTGCTGATCGCCGAAGAACCGATGCCATTGTTCCCAATGCGTTTCGGATACCGCGCGCGCATCGGGTTCGAGGATGGTCCAGATCGTCCCCGCGACCGCAATGTCGTCGGGGGTGAAACCGAACAGCGACAATCGTTCGGTGATGTCCAGCGTGGCGCTGATACTGCCGGGTTCGGGAAGGTGCTTCACCATGGCGCTTTCTGTTCGAGACCACCCCGCTTCAGATGGGCGAGCGGCATCCGAGCTTTAGGAAAACGCGGTTAAGAAGAGGTTAGACCCTGGCCGGACGTCAGCTACCAACGCGGATCAAATAGTGCTTTAGCTTTCTAACACACGCGATAAGATGCGGCGCAAAGGGAGATTCAGCGTGCTCGAACTCAACGCCGTCACTCATGTCTATCCGAACGGGACCCGCGCCCTTGATGATGTGACGCTCAGCATTCCCAAGGGGATGTACGGACTGCTCGGCCCGAACGGTGCCGGCAAGTCGACCCTGATGCGTTCAGTCGCGACGCTGCAGACGCCAACTTCGGGCACGATCCGCTTCGGCGACATCGACATCATCGCCGACCCGGAGAAGCTGCGCGAACGGCTCGGCTATCTGCCACAGGATTTCGGCGTTTACCCGCGCGTGTCGGCTTACGACATGCTTGATCACATGGCGGTGCTGAAGGGTGTCGCCTCGGCACGCGAGCGCAAGGAAACGGTCGAGACCCTGCTCAACCAGGTCAATCTCTGGTCGGTGCGCAAAAAGGCAATTGCCGGCTTTTCGGGCGGCATGCGGCAGCGCTTCGGCATCGCCCAGGCGCTGATCGGCAATCCCGAACTGATCATCGTCGATGAACCCACCGCCGGCCTCGACCCGGAGGAGCGCAACCGATTCCTCAATCTGCTGGCTGAGATCGGCGAGAATGTCGTGGTGATCCTGTCGACGCATATCGTTGACGACGTCGCCGATCTCTGCCCGCGCATGGCGGTGCTGGCGGCAGGCAAGATCCAGCTCGAGGGCGCGCCGCTCGACCTGATCGCGCAGACGCGCGGCAATGTCTGGGCAAAGACGATCGATCGCACCGCACTGGACGAGTATCGCGCTCGGCACGAGATCATTTCCACGCGCCTGTTCGGTGGCCGGACGATCATCCATATCCTGTCCGACAGCGATCCGGAGGATGGGTTCGTCACGGCTGAAGGCGGCCTGGAGGATGTCTATTTCTCGACGCTGGCCCGCACGCGCCGCGTCGCCCCGCCGCTCGCCGCTTAAGGGGAGTCCGAGCATGTTCGGCAAGATCGCGCGGTTCGAGCTCCGCTATCAGCTCAGCAGCCCGGTCTTCTGGGTCGTCGCCATCCTGTTCTTCCTGATGACCTTCGGGTCGATGACGGTCGAGCAGATCCAGATCGGCAGCGGGGGCAACATCCACAAGAATGCGCCGGTCGCGATAGCGCAAACGCACATGATCCTGTCATTGTTCTTCATGTTCGTGACGACCGCCTTCGTCGCCAATGTGATCGTGCGCGACGACGAAAGCGGCTTTGGGCCGATGGTCCGATCGACCCGGGTCGGCAAGTTCGACTATCTGATGGCCCGCTTTCTCGGCGCATTCATCGCGGCTGCGATCGCCTTTATGGCGGTGCCGCTGGCGATCTGGATCGGGTCGCTGATGCCCTGGGTCGATTCCGAAACGCTCGGACCGAACCGCTTGGGCGATTATCTCTACGCCTATTTCGTCCTCGCGCTGCCCAATGTGTTCCTGACCGCCGCGATCTTCTTCGCCGTTGCGACAATGACGCGATCGATGATGTACAGCTATCTCGGCGTCGTCGTCTTTCTCGTCCTCTACGTCGTGCTCAATACGGTGATACGCTCGAAGCCCGAATTGCGCGACTGGGCCGGCTATATCGAGCCGTTCGGCCTTGGCGCGTTCGGCAACGTCACCCGCTACTGGACGGCGAGTGAATCGAACAGCGCGACTCCCGGCATCACCGGCGTCTTGCTCCTCAATCGGGCAATCTGGTTCGCCATCGGGCTGAGCGCTCTCATGCTGGCCTATGTCCGTTTCAGCTTCACCGAACGTGGCGCGTCGAAACACACGCTGAAGAAACAGGCGCGCAAGGCGGCGAAGCTTGCCGCGACCGACCCGCTGATCGTCACGACTTTGCCCGCAGCACGCCCCGCCGCCGCGGCCTGGGCCCGGCTGTCGGCACGTTGCCGTTTCGAAATGCGGCTCGTTTTCCGCAGCCCGGCCTTTTTCGTGCTGGTGCTGGTCGGCTTGTTCAACGCGGTCGGCGCCCTGCTTTTCTCCAATGAGATATACGGCACGCCGGGCCGTCCGCTGACTTTCACCACGATCGGCCTCCTGATCGGCGCGTTCACCATCATCCCGCTGATCATCGCGATCTATTATTCGGGCGAACTTGTGTGGCGCGATCGCGAACGCAAGATGCACGAGATCATCGACGCGACCTCCTTGCCCAATTGGGCGTATCTGGTGCCCAAGGCGCTGGCGGTGACCGGCGTGCTGTTCACCACGATATTGATCTCGATCGTTGCGGCAGTGCTGGTTCAGCTCATCCGGGGTCAGAGCAATGTCGAATTGGGCCAGTACTTCACCTGGTATCTGCTCCCGCAAACCGTCGACATGGCAATCCTCGCGATCCTGGCCGTGTTCGTCCAGGCGCTCAGCCCGAACAAATATGTCGGCTGGGCCATCATGGTCGTCTATCTCGTCGCGACCCTCACGCTGAGCAATATCGGCTTCGAACACCCGCTGTACAATTATGGCAGCACCGGCTCACAACAATTCTCCGACATGAACGGCGCCCAGATCGGCGGCGCGCTCGGCTGGTGGCTGCGGCTCTATTGGGGCGCGTTTGCAGTGATGCTGGCGGTGTTCGCGCATCTGCTCTGGCGTCGCGGCACCGAAACGCGATTGAAGCCCCGTCTCGCGCAATTGCCGCGGCGGCTCGTCAGCCCTTCGGGTGCGATTCTCGCCGGCGCGCTGGTCGTCGCGACCGTGACGGGCGGTTTCCTCTATTACAACATGAACATCCTCAACACCTACCGCACCCAGGAGGAGAGCGAGAAGCGGCTGGCGGATTACGAAAAGAAATATCTCAAATATGAGGCGCTGCTACAGCCATCGCTGACCGACATCACGATGAATGTCGCACTCTATCCGGCCGAGCGGCGGGTCGAGACCAGCGGCAGCTATCGCTTCATCAACGACACCGGCGCACCATTGCCGGCGCTGCATGTCCGTCTGCAGGATGAAGATACCCGGATCCTCGCGACCAATATTCCCGGCGCGACGCTCGCGACGGACGATGCGGACATGAAATATCGCATCTACCGCTTCGCCACGCCGCTCGCCCCAGGCGCCACCGGCACGCTCACCTTTCGCACCGAACGCCATCGGCAGGGCTTGCGCGCCAATGGCGACGATCCCACGCTGATCGCCAACGGCTCCTTCCTCAACAATCTCGCCCTCGCGCCGCAGATCGGCATGAACCGCGACGGTTTGCTGACCGACCGGGCCAAGCGCCGCAAATATGGTCTGACGCCCGAGTTGCGCATGGCAAAGCTGGAAGACCGGTCGGCGCAGCGGCGCAACTATGTCGGCGACGCCGACTGGGTGCATTCCGACATCACCGTGTCGACCGATGCCGACCAGGTACCGATCGCTCCCGGCCGCAAGGTCGCGGACACGATCGCGAACGGACGGCGTACCGCGCATTTCGTGTCGGGCGCGCCGATCCTCGCCGTCTTCTCGATTCAGTCGGCGCGTTATGCCGAGAAATCGGAAATGGCCGATGGCGTGAAGCTGTCGGTCTTCTACGACCCCAAGCACACCTACAATGTCGATCGCATGCTCACCGCGATGAAGGCGTCGCTCAGCTATTACCGCGCCCATTTCGGGCCCTATCAGTTCGATTATGCGCGGATCATCGAATTTCCCGGCTACGCCACCTTCGCTCAGGCGTTCGCCGGCACCATCCCCTATTCGGAACGCATCGGCTTCATCGCCGACGCCAAGGACCCCGACAAGATCGACTATGTCACTTATGTCACCGCGCATGAACTGGGCCATCAATATTGGGCGCACCAGTTGATCAGCGCGGATATGCAGGGCGGCACCCTCATGGTCGAGACCATGGCGCAATATTCCGCGCTGATGGTGATGAAGCACATGTATGGCGAGGACAAGATCCGCCGCTTCCTCAAATATGAACTCGACAGCTACCTGCGCGGGCGGGGATCGGACCGGCTCGAGGAACTGCCGCTCGATCGGGTCGAGAACCAGCCCTATATCCATTACCGCAAGGGTGCCGTGGTGATGTACCTGCTGCAGGATCGCCTCGGCGAGGACCGGGTCAATCACATGCTCACCGGCCTGCTCGACAAATACCGCTTCAAGAGCCAGCCCTACCCCCGCTCGCTCGATCTGGTGAACGGCTTCCTGTCGCTGGCGCGCACCCCTGCCGAGCGCGAACTGGTGCTCGACCTGCTCGACCGCATCACCATCTATGACCTGAAGGCGACCACCGCCACGACGCGCAAACTGCCCGATGGCAATTTCGAAACCGCGATCACGATCAATGCCGCGAAATTCTACGCCAACGGTACCGGCGTGGAAAAACCAGCGCCCCTGGCCGACAGCGTCAATATCGGCCTGTTCGACCAGCGACCTGGCATGGGCGCCTTTGCGGCGAAGGATGTGATTTCAATGACGCGCCTGCCGGTCAAATCGGGCCAGCAGGTGATCCGCGTGGTATCGAAGCGCAAACCGGCCTTTGCCGGCATTGATCCGTACAACACCTATATTGACCGCAACAGCGACGACAATGTGACGGCGGTGACGGGAGGATAGTCTCTCTTTGGGCGGACGGTCCTCCCCCGTTCGGGCTGAGCCTTCGACAGGCTCAGGGCGAATGGAAGCCTGCCTTCAGCTATCGTCCGATGGGCTGACTGCCGCCGCAGCCGGAGCATGCGCATTACCGCTGCGCTCCCATACGCTTTTCAGCGCGCGGCCAAGCATCGCCGGCAATCCCGGCCGCACCAGCAGCCAGTCGCGGATCGCCGGGCCCTGCGCCGCGCCGATCACGCGCTTGTAGCCGCTGTCCCCCGCACCCCAATCCACCACCGCGATGCCGTCCTCCAGCGCGCGGACGAGATTGCGGTAGTAAAGCAGCTTCCCCGGCGAATGCTTGCCGAACGCAGGGTCGTAGCTGTTGGCGATGGCGTATTTCAGCGCCCCGGCATTAACGTCGAACGAGAAGGCAGCGGGTGCGCCATCGACGGTGAGAAGTGCTGCCCACATCATCGCCGCCAGTGCCGGATCAGCCGCGGCGGCGCGCCAGAAGGCGCCATGCCCAGTGCCAGTGAACTTGGCATCGCTGCCATCGGTGCGTGCCGCGATCCAGCTCTTCTCCTCGACCGAGGCGAGCGCATCGAACCCGCCAGCGGCCCAATCCGCGCCACTCAGGAAGCGCCAGTCGAGCGCACCATGATCGCCAAGATGCTTTTCGTGGAAGCGGTTCTTGCGCAAGGTCGAATTGCGCGGCCAGGTCCCCTCGGCCTGCGCCGCCGCCATATCGAGCCGATAGCTGTCGGCGACGAAGCGATCGAGCACCGCCCAGCCCTTTGCCCGCGCCGCCGCGAGCAAGGGCTCGAGCGACGGGTCGCCATCATAGATCGGGCCAATGCGCAACGCGTTGACCTCATCGCCAAGTCGGTCGACCAGCGCATTGAAGGCGGTGGCGTCGGCCGTACGGCTCGCGGGAAAACTGCGGAACGGCCAGTAGCAGCCCGGCACCGCCGCCAGCCTGGCTGGCCCCGGACCGAAACGAACCATGGGCAAGGCCGCGACCGGATTGCCGTCCTGCTCAATCACGATCGTCCGCGCCGCACCGCCATAGGCAAGCAGCGCCGCGGCGAACCATTGATAGCGCAGGAAGCGGTGCGTTTCAGGCGCGGCGTCGGCGACCAGGTCGAGCAGCCCCGACAGCCCATCAAGCGCGACCGCGCGCGTCGAGGCGGGCAAGCGGACAAAGTCGTCGAGGAGCATCGGCTTGTTCATGCGCGCTGCTATAGGAGCGATGGGTTACCAACCTGTTCGCACCAGCCGGTTCATGCTTGCCGCATGAGCGCACGCGCGTCACAGTCGCGCGATGTTCTCCACCCCCGCCGTCACCACCATCGCACAGACGATCCAGCTCTCGCTGAGCCCCGTCTTCATGCTTGCCGGGATCGGGGCATTGCTCAACGTCCTGGCCGGCCGCCTGTCGCGCGTGGTCGACCGCGCCCGCGCGATCGAGCAATTGCATCCGCGTTCGACCGGGCCCGAACATGATCGCCATGTATGGGAATTGCGGCTGCTTGACCGGCGCATGACGGTGATCAACCGGGCGCTGGTGCTGGCGGTATCGAGCGCGGTGATGACCTGCCTCGTCGTCGCCGGACTGTTCGTCGCCGAACTGGCCAAGCTTCACATCGGCACGGTGGTCGCGATCTCCTTCATTCTCGCCATGGCGTTGCTGATCGCCGCGCTGGTCTCGTTCCTGATCGAAGTGCGCATGTCGCTGACCGCGATCCATATCCGGCCGGAATTGCTCGAACGAGGCTAGAAAATCGAGCGTCTGTCGTCAGCCGCGCTGGACCAGCACGGCCGCCGCCACGATCAACAACAAAAACAGCCCGGCGGTCGCCGCCGCGATGCACAAAAGGGCCAGCCATGTCCGCGCGCTGCCGAGGCTTGGTCTATGCCCGTCGGTCGCCTTCGTGCCGAGATACGCCAAAGCCCCGAAAACAATCGGCGTCCCTCCTCCCACTGTCATCGCCATCGCCCCGTCCGGGGCCGTGGTTCGCCAGATCATCGCGAACAGGCAGATGCCGGCTATCATTCCCACGATCAACGCGCCCAAAATCAGGAGAATACGCATTGGCACCTTTCGAGAGCCGGTTGAATCGCCGCCGGCGACAGGAGCACGGAAATGAGCGGCCGGAGATATGTTACACCGATATGTAACATATCTTTTCCGCCAGCACCTCGACAGAAATCCTGAACAATATCTCAATATATCATATAGTTACGCTGAAGAAAATAATCCGACCCAGTCGAGAGGTTCAAGGCCGGTGAAGACGGAATCCGTCTATCGCACCCCATCCAGCCCGGGCCCGACATCGGCGATCGGCCGATATGTCGGCGCGACGCGCGCCTGGCTCGCCTGTTCATAGGCATAGCCGGCATTAAGCACAGCCTGATCGCCATAGGCGGTGGCGATGAACGACATGCCGACCGGCAAGCCCTTGACCAGCCCCATCGGCACGGTGAGGTGCGGATAGCCGGAGATGGCGGGCAACTGGCTCGCGCTCGGCCCGTCGAAACCGTCGCCCGACACAGTGTCGCTGAGCCAGGGCAGGCCATAGGTCGGCGCGACGATGATCGTCGCCCCGGCGGTCTTGAGGATCGCGTCGATCCCCTCCGCGCCCGCCAATCGCCGCGACCTGGCGCGCGCACCGAGATATTCCGCATCGGCCAGCCCGCGCGTGCGGGCCGCGATGAGGAAGGTTTCCTGCGCGAAGAAAGGCATTTCAGTCGCCTTGTTCGCCTCGTTAAAGGCGATGACCTGATCGAGCGTGCGCGTCTTCACGCTCGCAGGGGTCGAGGCGAGATAGGCATCGAGATCGGCCTTGAGCTCGGTATGGAGCACATCGCCTTCCGCCTGGCCAATGCCGTCGAGCTTGGGCTGTTTCGCCTCGACCAGCACCGCGCCGGCCTTTTCCAACACGCGCAGTTCGGCCTCATATTTCGCCTTGAGCGCTTCGGGCATATCGGGCCGCAGCACGGCGATGCGCACGCCGCGCAAGCCATCGGCCGACAAGGATCCGGCATAGTCATGCACATATCTGCCCGCGTCGCTGGTGGTCGCGTCGGCCGGATCGGCGGCAACCATCGCGGAAAACAGGATCGCGACATCGCGCACGCCGCGCGCCATCGGCCCCGGTGTATCCTGGCTATGGCTGATCGGCACCACATGGGTACGGCTGACCAGCCCGACCGTCGGCTTCAGCCCGGCAAGGCCGTTCATCGATGCCGGGCAAACCACCGACCCGTCGGTCTCGGTCCCCAATGCCGCCGCCGCAAAGCTTGCCGCGATCGCCGCGCCCGATCCACTTGACGACCCGCATGAACTGCGGTCGAGCGCATAGGGGTTGCGCACCAGCCCACCGACCGCGCTCCAGCCACTCATCGAGCTGGATGAGCGGATATTGGCCCATTCGCTGAGGTTGGTCTTGCCGAGGATCACCGCGCCGGCCTTACGCAATTCGGCCACCACCGGCGCATCGCGGTGCGTGATATTGTCCTTGAGTGCGAGGCTGCCCGCGGTCGTCGCGATCGGATCGAGCGTTTCGATATTGTCCTTGATCAGGATCGGAATGCCGTCGAGCGGGCCGAGTGGTTTGCCCGCCTTGCGTCGCGCATCGCTGGCTCTGGCCTGGGCCAGCGCATCGGGATTGACCGCGATCACCGCACGCAGGGTCGGCCCGGCGCGATCCATCGCCGCGATCCGCGCGAGATAAGCCCTGGTGATCGTTTCGCTCGACGCCTTGCCTTGGACCATTGCGGCCTGAAGCTCCGGGATAGAGCGCTCCTCGATCAACGCTCCCGTCCGGGCGGAAAGCGGCGTCGCGATCACAGCCGCCAATAAAAACGCCAGTCGAAAATGCCGCATCACGCTACCCCCTTCATGCGAAACCGACCGGGCTTCACTCATGCGACAACTGTGCGGCACGGGATGCGCAGCAACAAGCCCGATGCGGGGTCATAGCAGCTCAGGGTATCGGTTCAGCGACCAGCCCATCACTAGCACGGTATGTAATCCTGGCGCCCCGCGCCTGGCTTTCCTGCCGGAAGATACGCGCCTTTTCTGCATGAGACACGAACAGCATGCCGGGCTGCGTCCAGGTCATTCTCAACCGCACGCCGCCCCCTTCGGTAAGGGCAGCGCCATGACGGGAATCGGCAGTAAAGATCACATCCGCCTTCGCTGCATCTTCGCCCGGCGCGCCGATCGTGATGCTGGTGGCATGGTCCCGCGTCGCGCCGCAGTCGCGGATGTAATGATAAGCGACACGGGTGCCGGCAGGGTCGAGCAATTTTTCGACCAATGTGTTGCTGCAGGGATCGCCTCCACCGCAACCGGAGAGGCAGAATATGGCGATCAGGAGCGTCGGCAATTTCATGCGTGCGATCATGATCGCCCCGGAGTGCATTGCCAGACATGAAAAGAGGCTGCCGATGCCCCATCAAGGGCACCGGCAACCTCCTGACATGGTCAGCGGCCGGAAGCTCCAGCTTGGGAGACCATGCGAACCGCTAAGCTCCGATAGACGGCGACGTTGATTAGGGGAAAATACCCCCCGCCGTCATCCCAAAGAGCTAGCGGCGCGTCCCCCGAACGAACTGAACCGACCCCATTGCTGAACCATGAGACATCGGATCACCTCCTTTCGCTTGTTGAAACGGCGCACCCTGCTTGGGCACGACCTATATGTGAATCATCCGAATCGCATATACAAGTCTTGTAATTCACTGCGTTTTCGACGATTCTCTTTCGTCGCTGAAATCGGCCGGACGTGTCTCGCCGACCCGCTCGCGATGTGCCCACTCCCGACCCGCAGTGCTGCTTGAAATAGTGCACTTCACGCTCGTGCTGCTCCGCCCCAATACGCGCCGGACTTGAGCGTGCGGATCATGGTCTCACCTCCTCGCCCCGTGTAACGCAGGAGTCAGGAATCTTGTCCGCGCCCGCTCTGTTCGTCTAGCGTCGGCAATCCTCGGTCACGCGCATGATCTCGGCCCAGGCGGGCAAGACCAAAGTCGGAAATCCCGGTTGCTGCACCACGAACCGGCCTCGGCTGAAGCCCATCGCATCAAGCAGGCTGTCGCGCGCGTTGATCGATACGCCGAGCGAGGCAAGCGTGCCGCCAAGCGGGGTCGTGTTGAGCGTGCGCATCACGGTCGAGGTGCGGATCGTCATCGGCACCGCGCCGGCGGCACCCCCTGCGCGCGAAAGATAGATCGCGCCCGCATCACGATCGCAGCGCAGCATCAGCGTCACCTCGCCACCCGACACACCGAACGTCGCGACCGAACCGCGCGCATCCTGACGATAGACCCAGTCGCCCGGCGTGAACGGCCAGTCGCGCCAGTCGCTGCCCAGCGGCGCGGGGGCGGGCATGGGTGTCGGCGCCTGGACCGGCGGCAGCGGCCGGGGCGCAGGACGGGGCGGCGGCTGGGACGGCGCCACGCACCCTCCCAACACGACGAGCAGGGCGAGGAAGGGAAGCGAACGCATGTCAGCGTCTATGAGCGAAGCCCGCGACAGGCTCAACCGTCGACGCGACTATTTCCTTGGCGAACGTGCCGGGATGAGCGACGTATCCGATCAGGGGAGGGCATTTATGGCGCTGGATGCGAAACGGCTGAAATCGATTATCGGCGGATCCGCGGGCAATCTCGTCGAATGGTATGACTGGTACGCCTATTCGTCGCTATCGCTGGTGTTCGCCGCGACTTTCTTTCCCAAGGGCGATCTGACCGCGCAAATGCTCGGCACCGCGGCGGTGTTCGCGGTCGGCTTCCTGATGCGGCCGATCGGCGCCTATGTGATGGGCCGTTATGCCGACACGCATGGGCGCAAGGCCGGGCTGGCGCTGTCGGTCGGGCTGATGTGCGCAGGGTCGCTGATGATCGCTTTCGTCCCGAGCCATGACACGATCGGGATCGCCGCCCCGGCGATCCTGTTGATCGCGCGCATGATCCAGGGCCTGTCGGTCGGCGGCGAATATGGCGCCAGCGCGACCTATTTGTCGGAAATGGCGACGCGCGACCGGCGCGGTTTCTGGTCGAGCTTCCAATATGTCACGCTGATCGGTGGACAGCTCACCGCGCTGGCAGTCGCGGCAATCCTTCAGGCGACACTCAGCAAGACGCAAATGGCCGACTGGGGCTGGCGCATCGCATTCCTCATCGGCGCGGTGCTGGCGCTGGTCGTCTATATCCTGCGCCGTCGCCTCGCCGAAACCGAAGCGTTCGGCAAACTCGACCCCAACCGACCCAAGTCGGGCTTGCTGGCACTGTGGAAAGCGCATCCGCGCGAATTCGTCCTGGTGGCGGTGATCAGCGCCGGCGGCAGCTGCGCCTTCTACGCCTACACCACCTACATGAAGACCTTCCTGACCAACACCAGCGGCTTCGCGGTGCAGACCGGCACGTTCATCATGACCGCCGCCCTGATCGTTTACATGCTGGCACAGCCGGTGTTCGGGCTGCTTGCCGACTGGCTTGGACGCAAGCCGATGCTGTTGCTGTTCGGCTTTGGCGGCATGATCGTTTCGGTGCCGGTGTTCACCATCCTGGCAACGACGCGCGACCCGGTCATCGCCTTTGCGATCATCCTCGTGCCGCTGATGCTGCTCTCCGCCTACACGTCGATCAGCGCGCTGGTGAAGGCGGAACTGTTCCCCGCGCATATCCGCGCACTGGGCGTCGCATTGCCCTATGCGATCGGCAACGCGGCGTTCGGCGGGTCGGCGGAATATGTCGCCTTATGGTTCAAACAGGGCGGCATCGAATCCGGCTTTTACTGGTATGTCACGGCGGTCGTCGGCGCGGCGACCATCGCCTTTCTGATGCTGCCCGAAACCAAGCGCACCAGCCTGATCGAGGAAGACTAAGGAACCGCAGCCCGAAGTGATTGTTTCGCCACCGACTCCAAAAAAGGGAAACCCGATGTCCAAAGCGTCAGACGAACCCACCCAGTTGCTGATCCAGTCCAACAAGGTCGATGTGATGCCGGTGCGCAGCCGCGACGGCGACAAGATCGGCTATGTCTACGCCTTCATGATCAACAAGCGCAGCGGCCAGGCGGTCTATGCGGTACTGACGATCGGCGGATTCCTGGGCATGGGCAAGGCCTATTACCCCCTGCCCTTCAGCCTGCTCTCATTCGACGCGGTTGCCGACACCTATATCGTGACGATCGACCGCCGCGTGCTCGAAGGCGGCCCGAGCTGGGCGGCGAACGCGCCGGTGTTCGACCAGGCCTATGCCGACCGGGTGGCGAGCTATTACGGCGTCGGCAAGGAAGACCTGTCGCTTACGGTCACCGCATAGCGTTGACGTGGCTTGGTATCCGATGGTCGATATCAAGCGCCCAATCGCCAAGTGCCGACGGGGCCAAGTCGAAGCGGCCGAGCGGTTCGAGTTCCGCCAGCCGCGTGCGTCGCTGTTGATGAAAGGCAAGATCAACAAGTTCGCGTGGATACCTTGATTGATATGGCCGGGCATGCCGCCTTCATGTTGAGATGACGATCGCCGAGGTGGGCCTGACGCCTGGATCTAAAGTTGCCCCCCGGCGACCTCTTCGCAATCCGCACCCTCCGCATGGTGAGGCACGAGCAGTATAGTGCGAGGAATTCTTCAAAAGTAGTAAGCCAGCTCTGGCTGAACGATTGAACCAGTTTAGTTACAAATTATATATAAAAATAGTCGGAACTATGCTTTCCTGTGATGGCGCCGTGATCATTCAATCGACTTCAGCCCAATCATTGGGCTTTGGGGTTGACAAGTGCCCTGAGAGCGCATCGGCAGGAGATGATTAATGAAGATCGTAATAATCTTAGCCTCGCTTAGCTGTTTCAGCATGGCAACCCCCGCAATGGCGACTCCCATACTGGCTCCGTCATTGAACACACAGATGTCAATGATTGGAACTTTAAACGTTACCGTAATGAACAATCAAACTCCCTGTTATATTTCTTTTTCAGGGAAAATAACTCAAATGGGGACGTCAACTACTCCAGGAGAGATTACTTTTACGAGCAATCCACTCATCGGCTGCACCGGATTCAGTGTACAAGGTCCGGTGATATTGAAAACCACGTTTCCAACATCTTGGACTTTTAGCCAATTTAAACTGAATACACCATTTGGCCAATGCGATTTCATGAATAGTACAATTTCTTACACCAACCCAACAAGAAAAATGTACGCAAATACAAGTGCTGGAATTTGTCAAAATCTTTTGATTGAATCAGAAATGGGTGCAAACGTCTATTTCTGAAAATAGAAATCCTGGAATCTTCGCCGATTTATAAGAGACGCCTCCAGGATTTACCCAGTAAATATTAACCATCAATTCGAGCCTTTTAGTAAATGCCCCTTCCTCGAGCCAGGTGCGATGCGACGTTCCGTTCAGGCCACTAGAAACGCGATTAAATCTACCCTTCTTCGATCAGGTCCTTCGCCCGCTTCCACCCATGCGCATCTTCTGGCTCTTGCCATAGCGCGTCTTGCGCGTGCCCGGCTTGCCCTCGTTCGAGCGGCCCATCATCGGCGCTTTCTGCTGATCGACCGGCAGCCCCAGCTCCTCCTGCTCCAGCTGGCGGATCTCGTCGCGCAGGCGGCCGGCGGTCTCGAATTCCAGGTCGGCGGCGGCGGCGCGCATCTGCTTTTCGAGATCCTCGATATAGGCGCGCAGGTTATGGCCGACCATGTGCGGGCGGTCTTCGTCGATCTCGATCGTGACTTGATCACGGCTCGCCACGTCCTTGATGATATCGCCGATATTGCGGCGGATCGTCTGCGGCGTGATGCCATGTTCTTCATTATAGGCGAGCTGCTTTTCGCGGCGGCGCCCGGTCTCGTTCATCGCCCGCTCCATCGAGCCGGTGATGCGATCGGCATAGAGGATCACGCGCCCGTCGACATTGCGCGCGGCGCGGCCGATCGTCTGGATCAACGAGGTTTCCGAACGCAGGAACCCTTCCTTGTCGGCATCGAGGATCGCGACCAGCCCGCATTCGGGGATATCGAGCCCCTCGCGCAGCAAGTTGATTCCTACCAACACGTCGTAGACTCCGAGTCTAAGATCACGGATCAGCTCAATTCTTTCGAGCGTCTCGACATCGGAGTGCATATAGCGGACCTTCAGTCCCGCCTCATGCATGAACTCGGTCAGATCCTCCGCCATGCGCTTCGTCAGCGTCGTGACCAGCGTGCGATAGCCGGCTTCCGCCGTCTTCTTCGCCTCGACGATCAGGTCCTGCACCTGTTCCTCGACCGGCTTGATCTCGATCGGCGGATCGATCAGCCCGGTCGGGCGAATGACCTGTTCGGCGAACACGCCGCCGGTCTGCTCCATCTCCCACCCGCCCGGCGTCGCCGAGACATAGGTGGTCTGCGGGCGCATCGCCTCCCATTCGTTGAAGCGCAGCGGGCGGTTGTCGATCGCACTGGGCAAGCGGAAACCATATTCGGCGAGCGTCAGCTTGCGACGATGATCGCCGCGCGACATGCCGTTGATCTGGCCGATCGTGACATGGCTTTCATCCACGAATAACAAGGCGTTATCCGGCAGATATTCAAACAATGTGGGAGGAGGCTCACCCGGCATCCGCCCGGTCAGGAAGCGCGAATAATTCTCGATTCCGGCACATGACCCAGTCGCGGCAATCATCTCGAGATCGAAATTGGTGCGCTGCTCCAGCCGCTGCGCCTCAAGCAATTTCCCTTCCGGCACCAGTTCCTTGAGCCGTTCCGCGAGCTCGAACTTGATCGCCTCCATCGCTTGTTTCAACGTTGGCCCGGGCGTCACATAATGGCTGTTGGCATAGACGCGGACATAATCGAGGCTCGCGACCTTCTTCCCGGTCAGCGGATCGAACTCGACGATCTCCTCGATATCGTCGCCGAAGAACGACACGCGCCACGCCGTGTCCTCATAATGCGACGGGAAGATTTCGAGATTGTCGCCCTTCACGCGGAAATTGCCGCGCTGGAACGCCGCGTCGTTGCGCTTGTATTGCAGTGCGACGAGCTTGCGCACGATCTCGCGCTGATCGACCGACTGGCCTTTTTTGAGGTCGAAGATCATCGCCGAATAGGTCTCGACCGAACCGATACCGTACAGGCACGACACCGACGCAACGATGATCACGTCGTCGCGTTCGAGCAATGACCGGGTCGCGGCGTGGCGCATCCGGTCGATCGATTCGTTGGTCGAGCTTTCCTTCTCGATGTACGTGTCGGAGCGCGGCACATAGGCCTCGGGCTGGTAATAATCGTAATAGCTGACGAAATATTCGACCGCATTCTCCGGAAAGAACGACTTGAACTCGCCATAAAGCTGGGCGGCGAGGATCTTGTTCGGCGCGAGGATCAGCGCGGGGCGCTGCACCGCCTCGATCACCTTGGCCATGGTGAAGGTCTTGCCCGAACCCGTCACGCCGAGCAGCACCTGGTCGCGCTCGCCGGCTTCGGTCTGTTCGACCAGTTCGGCGATCGCGGTCGGCTGGTCGCCCGACGGCGTATAATCGCTGACCAGCTTGAACGCCTTGCCGCCTTCCACCTTGGGCGGGCGCGCCGGGCGATGCGGGATGAAGCTCTGCCCGGTTTCGGGCTCGTCGAGACTGGTGCGAATCTGGATTGCCATAGTTGGAGGATATGGGGATGCATGGCCTTCACGCAACGAATGCGGACGGTGGGAGGAAACAAATGATCGGCCTGCGTACAGCCGCCCTCCTGCTGGCGCTGACCGGCTCCGGCGCGACCCTCGTCGGCCAGGCGGGGACACCAGCCCCGCTTGCCCCCGTTTCGAAACAGGAACTGGTCAAGCGGATGGGGCTGACGCCGGGTCAATGGCATTCGGCGGGGCGCTTCATCCATATCGACATTCAACCCACCAAACCCGGCGGCGGCGTGGACGGCAAGGCATTCGCCGAGGCGCAATCCAAAATCGGTCAGATATTTCAGACCGACATCTGTCTCGATACCGGGGTCGCCGCCAATAATGACCTCGCGCTGCCCGGCATCAGCATCGGGCAGGATTGCCGGCTTGATCTCAGGGCCAACGGCAGCGGGCATGAATTCACGGCGAATTGCGGCACGACGGGCGTGGCCGAGACGCGGGTCAAGGTCGTCGGAACTCATTCCACGACGACAATGAAGGATATGATCGAGACCGATTTCGTGTCGCCAGGCGCCGGGAAAAAGATGAACGTCAAGATCTCGATGACCTCCAACCGTGTCGGGGAATGTCCCTGACGCACAAGCGCTTCGCCACGCTCCGGAATCGCTGAGCTTTATTCAGAAAGCTATTGCGACTTACTCTCATTATCGATAGTCGCGCTCCCACACTGTCGTGAGGAGTTCCGCCATGTATCGTTTCGTCGATCGTCCGCTGACGCAGCTCGACGATGACATGGCCTTTCTGGTCGAAGCGATGCGGACATGGGTTGGCGCGTCCATGGCGGGGCGTTGTGCCTGCGCCGCGTTGCGCGGGCCATTCGCACGGCACGGCATGCCCGAAGCGCTGCCGGATTTCGGCATGGCGATGGCGGCGCTCAATATCGACGGCCTTGCCCGGCTGAGCTTCGCACCGCCCGGCTATGTGCTGGTCAATGACGACGAAGCCCGCCTGCTCGCCTTGTTCTCCGCCAGTCGCGCACCCGACCCCGGACCATTGCGACGTCATGCCGCCGGCCTGGTCGCGGAAGATGCCGTGCTGTGCCTGATGCTCGCGGTGGAACGGGTCGGCGCCGCCTTCCCCATCGCCACCCCCACCACGCGGGGGAATACCCCTCCCAGGAACGCCCCTCGCGGGAACGCCCCTCGCAGAAACGATAGCTGATCATGAACATGTACGTCCGCACGCCCCAGCGCATTCCCGACCATCCGGCCTTCGCCACCGGCGATGTACGCTGGGTCAGGCACTGGAACGAACATCTGTTCAGCTTCGCGATCGACCGCCCCGCCAGCTTCCGTTTCCGCTCGGGCGAGTTCGTGATGATCGGACTGCCGGGCGAGGCGCGCCCATTGATGCGCGCCTATTCGATCGCCAGCCCGGCCTATGCCGATGAGCTGGAATTCCTGTCGATCAAGGTGCCGGGCGGCCCGCTGACCGGGCGGCTGCAGACCATCCATGCCGGCGACCAGGTCTATCTCGGCCGCAAGCCGACCGGCACGCTGGTGTGCGACGCCCTACTCCCCGGCAGCCGGCTGTTCCTCTTTTCCACCGGCACCGGGCTGGCGCCGTTCCTCAGCCTGGCGCGTGACCCGGATATCTATGATCGCTTCGCGCAGATCATCCTCGTCCACTGCGTTCGGCGCGTCAGCGACCTCGCCTATCGCGACGAACTGACCGCGCAACTGGCCGGCGATCCGCTCGTCGGCGATCAGGCGCTGCTGCAATTCCATTATATCCCGACCTGCACGCGTGAGCCGTTCCACACCACCGGGCGGATCGGCGGGCTGATCGATGACGCCACGCTGTTCAGCCCGCCGGTCGGCGGCCCGCGCATGCTTGATCCCGCCACCGACCGGGTGATGCTGTGCGGCAGCACCGGCATGATCCGCGATCTCGGTGCGATGCTCGAATCGATCGGCTTCGACGAGGGATCGAACGCCAATCCGGGCCGCTTCGTGATCGAACGCGCCTTTGTCGATTGACTCATCTCGCCCCCGGCCGATCCGCGCATTGCGATAGCGCACGGATCGGCCGATAAGACCGGCGGAACTTATTGCCGGAGTGATGCGATGAACCGCCTGCTCGTCTGCCTGCCGTTCGCCCTGTTGATCAGCGCGGCGCCCGGTCCGCAAATCCAGCCCGGCAAATGGGAAACCAGGATCGAGATCCTCGACGTCAAAATGCCCGGCGGGCCACCCGGCGTGGCGGCGGCGATGAAGGGCAAGCCGCGGGTCGTGACGGCCTGTGTGACCCCGGAACAAGCGGCACAGGGCCCTCGCGATGCGATGAAGGCCGATCCAAAATGCAAATTCTCCCGCTATTCGATGGCCAATGGCCGGATTTCGAGCCAGCTGGTGTGCATCCGCCCGCGCGGCACGATGACCATGACGTCGCAGGGCAGCTACACCCCGACCTCGTACAGCACGATCGGTCAGGGCGTGATGACCGGCAAGGCGGCAATGACCATCACGACCCGCACCAATGGACGCCGTCTCGGACCTTGCTAGAGCTCGATTCAGCAAGACGGCACCGGATCAAATTCTAGTCAAACCGGCTACGGCTCGGGGTGACAGGAAGCAGGCTGCGAATTCGATGGCCGTCAGGGCGACATCGGCGCTACGGATCGGCGGATGGAGCGCCACGGGCAATGGCACGGGCGCGGTAATGGGAGCAGGACAATGATCGGTTATACGACGCTCGGCACCAACGACCTTGATCGGGCGCTGGCCTTTTACGACGGGATGGTTGAGGCGATGGGCGGCAAGCGGCTGATGACCATGCCCGACGCCCGTGGTTTCACGCTGTACGGCGCGGGCCGCGGCAAGCCGATGCTCGCGGTAACCCGGCCCTATGACGGCGGCACGGCAAGCGCCGGCAACGGGACGATGGTGGCGCTGATGGCGGACAGCCGCGCGCAGGTCGATGCGATCTATCACAAGGCGATCGAACTGGGCGGCAGCGACGAAGGAGCCCCCGGCCTGCGCGGTGGAGTCGGCGACCAGGCATTTTACGGCGCTTATTTTCGCGACCCCGACGGCAACAAATTCTGCGCCTATCGGACTGGCCCCGCCTAAGGCAGCTGCCCGACGACATTGCCCGGCGGCGTGTAACGGCACACGAGATAATCGTCCTGGTCGTTGCTCGCCGTGGCGCAGCCGAACTCGGTCGTCCGGCCCCAGATGATCTGGGTATAATGCGCGACATCCTGCCATTTGCCGCTGGTGGAGAAATACGGCGTCGGTGCGCGGCGATAAAAGCGCTGCTCCTCGACCCAATGCCCGATCATTTCGTCATAGCGATAGGCGCCGCGCGTGCCGGTCCACAGATTCTCGCCCTGCGCGCTGGCCCCGCGCGGTTCGTGCGAATGTTCGAACCGGCGCGATCGCGCCATGTCCTGCGCATAGCCCCGCGCATCGGCGGCAAGCGTCGCATTCCATGCCAATGGCGCGGCGCCGGTCCGGGCGCGGGCATCATTGTGCCCCGCGAGCATCGCCTTGCGCAGCAACGCATCCCCGCGCGGGGCAACGCCGGAAAAGGTGCGTTCCTCGGTCACTCGCGCCGGCCCGTTCGAACAGCCGGCCAGCAGCAACCCGATCGACAACAACCCCCGTGCCAGAACTCGCATCTTCCTTAACTCCTCGCACAGGGTCATAGCACGCCGCCATGAACCCCGCAGAAATCACTCAGGATCTGGCGCTCTACGTCCATTGGCCGTTCTGCGTGTCGAAATGCCCCTATTGCGACTTCAACAGCCATGTCCGCGACGGTGTCGATCAGGCGGCGTGGCGCGCGGCCTTGCTCGCCGACCTCGCGCATGAAGCGATGCTGACTCCGGGGCGCAAGCTTGGTTCGATCTTCTTCGGCGGCGGCACGCCCTCGCTGATGCCGCCCGAAACCGTCGCCGCGATCCTGCGCGCGGCCGAAGACAGCTGGGGCTTTACCGACGGAATCGAAATCACGCTCGAGGCCAATCCATCATCGGTCGAGGCGGCGCGTTTCGCCGACATCGCGGCCGTCGGGGTGAACCGCGTGTCGCTCGGCCTGCAAGCGCTCGACAATGAAGCGCTCGCCTTTCTCGGCCGCGCGCATGATGTGGACGAGGGACTGGCGGCGCTGGCGACCGCGCAGGCCGCGTTCGAGCGCGTCAGCTTCGACCTGATCTATGCCCGGCCCGATCAGCGACTGGCCGATTGGGAAGCCGAGCTGGCCCGCGCGCTGTCCTTCGGCACCGAGCATCTGTCGCTCTATCAACTGACCATCGAACCCGGCACGCGCTTCGCGACCGAAGCAGCGGCGGGTCGGATCGTCATCCCCGATGGCGACGCGGCGGCCGATTTGTTCGAGGCGACCCGCGCGATGACTGCCTCGGCGGGGCTGCCCGCCTATGAAATCTCCAACCATGCCCGGCCCGGTGCGGAGAGCCGCCACAATCTCGTCTATTGGCGCTACCAGGATTATGCCGGGATCGGCCCCGGCGCGCATGGGCGGCGCAGTGGTTTGGCAACTGTACGGCGCAAGAAGCCGGAGAATTGGATGACCGCGGTGGCGCGCAACCAGCATGGCATCGAAATCGAGGAAGCGCTCAGCCCGGCCACGCGCGCGACGGAAGCGCTGTTGATGGGCCTGCGCCTGCGCGAAGGGGTCGATCTGGCACGGATCGCAGCGATCGGCGACTGCAGCATCACTGACCTGATCGACGAACGCGCCCTGGCGAGGCTGGAGGATCAGGGGCTGGCGCAGCGCAACGACAACCATCTGCACATCACCGAGGCCGGCATGTTGTTGCTCGATGCCATCCTGCCGGTACTGCTGCGGCAAGACAGCTAGGGCGGTTTCGAGCGGGTTGATTCCCCCGTTCACCCTGAGCCTGTCGAAGGGCACGCGCAGGGGCTTCGACAGGCTCAGCGCAAATGGCCGGCTCCCGTTATTTTCCCGCAAACCCCGTCGGTGCCGGCGATACGACCACCGTCGTCCCGCCCCTGATCTCCTGCACTTCGAGCGCGCGCTCGGCGATATTGTCGCGCCCAAAGCGGAACGCGCCATCGATACCGGCAAAGCCGCCGCTATCGTGCAGCCGTGCCTCGGGGAAAGCATCGCCAACACGCCAGTCGCGCGCGATACGTACCGTCAGCAGCACCGCGTCATAGCCAAGGCTCGACAGGCGGAACGGCGCAGCGCCGAAGCGCGCACGATATTTCGCGGCATATTGGCGGTAGAGATTGTCGGGCACGCTGGCGAACCATGCGCCGTGGAGCGACGCCTTGCCCGCGATCGAGGCTTCCGAGTTCCACAATTCAGTACCCAGCA
This sequence comes from Sphingomonas sp. ERG5, assembly GCF_000803065.1. Lineage (GTDB taxonomy): Bacteria > Pseudomonadota > Alphaproteobacteria > Sphingomonadales > Sphingomonadaceae > Sphingomonas. The sequence continues at coordinate 61,837 of NZ_JSXI01000013.1, read as the reverse complement.
CGCGCGCCGCCGCGCCACCATTCTTGCGCAACAACGGCACGGCAGCGGCGGCGCTTGCCCCGCCATCGGCAATCAGCACGGCCTGATACGGCGAATTGCGCGCCATGCGGGTCACCGCCGCGGCAAGCGACCCGGATGCGCGGTCATAGGTCTGCAACGTGACGACCTGGCCGCCGGCCCCCTCGACCGCACGCAGGAACGATGTCGACGCACGTTCGCCGTAAAGACCGTTCGGGACCAACCCGGCAAAGCTTTCGACGCCTTGCCCGCGCGCATAATCGACCACGCGCGAAATCGACTGACCGGGCACATAGCCCATCAGATAAGCGCCATTGCCCGCCGCGCTGGCATCGTTGGAGAAGCTGACCACCGGCACCCCGGCGCGGCGCGCGATCGGTGCGATGGCGCGGATGTCCTCGCCGAGCAGCGGCCCGAGGATCAGTTTGTTGCCGTCGGCAATCGCCCGCTGCGCGGCCGCGGCGGCGCCGGTCGCGGTGTCATAGGTGGTGATGCGGACCTTCTCGTTCTTCGTATCGAGCAAGGCGAGCTGAGTCGCATTGGCGAGGCTCTGGCCGACGCCGGCATTGCCGCCGGTCATCGGCACCAGCAACGCGACGCGGTGGCGCGCGGTGTCGACTGGAATGCCCGGATCGATCAGCGAGGGGTCGGTCACGGGACGCGTCGCGGGCGGCGCCTTGGTCACAGGACCGCGCGGCACGACCGTCTGGCAGCCACTGAGAATCAATGCCCCGGCGACGATTGCTGCGCGAAAGAGCGAAACGCCCCGTTGCGGTATCGATACTGCCTCTGCCATGACTACTCCCAATGAACGCCGAACTCGAACCCGGTCTCTATATCGTCGCCACACCGATCGGCAATCTCGGCGATCTCTCGCCGCGTGCCGCGCATGTGCTGGCCAACGCCGCCATAATCGCGGTCGAGGACAGCCGTGTGACGGCGGTCTTGCTCCGTCATATCGGCGTCAAACGCCCAATGACACCCTATCATGATCATAATGCCGAAGGCGTGCGCCCCGGCCTGATCGCGCGCATGGGGACGGAAGCGGTTGCGCTGGTATCCGACGCGGGCACCCCGCTGATCTCCGATCCCGGCTATAAACTGGTGCGCGACGCGCGCGCGGCGGGGCATAATGTCGTCACCGTGCCCGGCCCTTGCGCGGCGATCGCGGCACTGACCCTGGCGGGACTGCCGACCGATCGCTTCCTGTATCTCGGCTTCCTTCCGCCCAAGGCGCAGGCACGCGCCACCGCCATCGCCGAAGTGGCGGCGGTGCACGCGACGTTGGTGCTGTACGAATCGGGACCAAGGCTGGCGGTGACGCTGGCCGCGCTGGCCGAGGGTCTTGGCGAGCGTGAGGCGGCGGTAACGCGCGAAATCACCAAGCGATTCGAGGAAGCGGTAACCGGCACGCTCGGCGAACTTGCTGCGCGTTACGCCGAAGCGCCGCCGCGCGGCGAGATCGTCATCGTCGTCGCCCCGCCGGGCGAGGCGGCACCGGCATCGCAGGATGATGCCGAGGCCGCGCTGACCGAAGCGTTGACGCGCCTGCCGATGGCAAAGGCGGTCAGCGAGGTCGCGAAGAAGCTCGGGGTGGATCGCAAGGCGCTTTACGCCCGGGCGCTGGAGATGAAGGGGTGAGAAATCGCCGCGTTGCCGAAGCCGCCGGCCGGCGCGGCGAGCGGCTCGCGGGCTGGTGGCTTCGCCTCAAGGGCTGGCGCATCCTCGATCGCCGCGTGCGCACGCCAGCGGGCGAGGTCGATTTGATCGCGCGTCGCGGCAATCTGATCGCCTTTGTCGAAGTGAAGATGCGCGCCACCGCCGCCGAGCTCGATTTCGCGATCGACGAGCACCGCCTGGCTCGCGTCGCAGCGGCGGCGGAAGTGCTGATGCCGCGCTATGCCGGCCCCGGCGACGATATCCGCGTCGATGTCATCCTGCTCGCACCGGGCACGCGCCCGCGCCATATCGAGAACGCCTGGATCGGGTGACTTTCCCCCAGGTCCACCCTACATCGCGCAAGCATCTAGGTTGGAGAAATTCATGTCGCTCGCCCCCAAGTCGCTTGGCATCGCCGTTCAGATGGATCCACTCGACAGCATCAATATCGCGGGGGATTCGACCTTCGCGCTGATGCTCTCGGGGCAAGCACGCGGGCACCGGCTGTTTCATTATACCGCCGAGGACCTGAATTATGCCGATGGCCGGGTCTGGGCCAAAGCCCATCCGGTGACGGTGCAGCGCGTGGCGGGCAGCCATTTCGAATTCGGCGAACCCGTCTCGCTCGATCTCGGCGAGGACGTCGATGTCGTGCTGATGCGGCAGGATCCGCCATTCGATCTGGGCTATATCACCGCCACCCATTTGCTCGAGCGGATCGCGCACAAGACCCTGATCGTCAACGACCCAGCCAATGTGCGCAATGCGCCGGAAAAAGTCTTCGTGCTCGATTATGCGCACTTCATGCCGCCGACATTGGTCACGCGCTCGCTCGATGAAGCGCGCGCGTTCCTCGCCAAGCATGGCGAGATCGTCGTCAAGCCGCTGCACGGCAATGGCGGCAAGGCGATCTTCAAGGTCGGCAGCGACGGCGCCAACCTGTCGGCGCTGATCGAGGTCTTCAACATGACCTGGCGCGAGCCGCACATGATCCAGGCCTTTCTTCCCGATGTGGCGCAGGGCGACAAGCGCATCGTACTGATCGATGGCGAAGTCGCGGGCGCGATCAACCGTCTGCCCGGCGCAGGCGAAATCCGCTCCAACCTCGCGGTCGGCGGGTCGGCGGTGAAGACCGAACTGACCGAGACCGAACTGGCGATCTGCGCCGAACTCGGCCCCGAACTGAAAAAGCGCGGCTTGCTGTTCGTCGGCATCGACGTGATCGGCGGCAAATGGCTGACCGAGATCAACGTCACTTCGCCCACCGGCATCGTCGCGATCGACCGCTTCAACGGCACCGATACCGCCGCCCTGATCTGGGCGGCGATCGAGGCGAAGGTGGCGGCGCGCGCCTGATCCACGGACCTTTTACCGACCGCCGTTCGTCCTGAGCCGGTCGAAGGACAAGGGTGGCGCGTGCCGATATGTTTCGACAAGCTCGGCATGAACGGTTGAGAAGCGGGACAAATGACCGACATCATCGTCAACATGATCGCCTGGGGCGGCTATATCGGCATCTTCCTGCTGATGGTGATCGAGAATGTCTTCCCGCCGATCCCGTCCGAGGTGATCATGGGCCTGGGCGGCATGGCGGTCGCGCGCGGACAGATGGAGATGGTGCCGCTGATCCTGTGGGGCACCGCCGGCACGGTCGTCGGCAATTATTTCTGGTACGAACTCGGTCGACGTTTCGGCTATCGGCGACTGCGCCCCTTCGTCGACCGCTGGGGTCGCTGGCTGACGCTGGAATGGCATGATGTCGAAAAACTCCACGCCTTCTTCCAGCGTCACGGACAATGGGTGGTGTTCGTGGTCCGCTTCATGCCGGCGGGCCGCACGATCATCTCGCTGCCCGCGGGCATGGCGTGCATGCCGCATTGGCGCTTCATCATCTGGACCGCGGCCGGCAGCACGATCTGGAACATCATCCTCGCCGGCGCGGGCTATTATCTCGGCGCCAATTTCCATGAGCTCGACCGCTATATCGGGCCGGCCGCCGTAGCGACGATGGTCGGCATTATCGTTTTCTATCTCTACCGGGTGATCACCTGGCGACCGCGCGCCTGACGCCAGTGATTCAATGCCCGAGCCGATTGTGCCAGCTCGCGCCGAACAAGCCCTTGCCGGGTTTCATGTCGGGTTTCGCCGCGCTCTTTCACATGACTGATTTTTTGTCGAATGACTCACCCGCCCGTTCCCATCGGAACAGGCGCCGTCGGCCTGTATCGTCACCTGTTATTGACCTGTTATTCGATAACAGGTGAACGGCCATCATCTCGTTGAAAACACGACGCTATTTCTGCAGAATCCGGTCAAAAGACAGGAGAGAAAAAATTCACCGAAAAAACAGGTGGAAACAGGTCGGAAATCAGACAGCGTAGCCGATCGTCGCATCCAGCTCGCGAGCGATCGACGCCGCGAATTGCTCGATCCGCGCCACCATATTGGTCAGCGAGACCGGTCGTGGTTCCGGATCGATCGCACAGAGCGTACCGAAAAAACTGCCATCGGCGCGCATGATCGGCACCGAGATATAGCTCTGGAAGCCGTACATGATCGGCGTGGGATGAGCGCGCCAGGCCGGTTCGTCACGCACACAGTCGATATAGACGCTAAGCCCGCTATCCCGGATCTCGTCGCAAATGGTGGTGCGAACCTCCAGCCCCTCGCCGGGCTCCAGGCCAAAGCCGATATCGTCCTGTACCTGGCAAGCGATCCAGCGCGTGTCGGTGACGCGCGCCACTGCCGCAAAGCCCATGCCGGTGATCTTGCAGACTTCCGCCAGCATCGTACGGACGCCGTCGATTCCCTGCACCGCCAGGACATCGGCGGCGAGATCGGGCGGAAGCGGCGCGGCAATGATCATGCAATCGTTTCTGGATCAAAACGATGCCAAGTCAATTGATCCATATCTATCCGGCGCGCGGATGGGCATTGCGATACACATCGAGCAAATGCGCCGCATCGACCGCCGTGTAGATCTGGGTCGAACTGAGACTGGCATGGCCAAGCAACTCCTGCAGCGCGCGCAAATCCGCGCCACGCCCGAGCAAGTGCGTGGCGAAGCTGTGGCGCAACGCGTGCGGCGTGGTCCGGTCGGACAGGCCAAGCCGCATCCGCGCCGCCTGCACCGCGCGACGGATCAGCGCAGGATCGAGCGGGCCGCCCTTGGCGCCACGGAACAGCGCCTCGCCGCGCGCGATCGGCCAGGGGCATAAAGCGGCATAGGCATCGATCGCGTCACGCACTTGCGGCAACAACGGCACGATGCGGGTCTTGGCGCGCTTGCCGGTGACGCTCAGTGTCGCACCGAGCGGGAGGATCGCGCCGGTCAGTCCCGCCGCCTCGCCGATGCGCAGCCCCGCGCCGTAAAGCAGCAGCAGCACCGCCCAGTCGCGCGCGCCAATCCACGGCTCGGCCGCATTCTCCGCCACATCCTCGGCCAGCGACACCGCCTCATCCGGCGAGATCGGCCGCGGAATGCCCTTTTTGACGCGCGGCCCTTTCAGGCGCGGCGTGGCCCCTTCCCCGCCGGCAAAAGCCAGGAACCCGCGCACCGCCGACAGTTCGCGCGCGGCCGATGCATTGCCCAGCCCTTCGGCGCGACGAAATGCGAGATAGGCGCGCAAATCGGCGGCGGTCGTCTGCGCCAGCCGCTCGGCGGTAATCGCCTCGCCCCAATGCCCGGCCAGGAACCCCGCAAGCCGATGCGCCGTCGCGACATAGGCGCGCACCGTATGCGCCGAACGCCGGCGATTCTGCGCGAGGTGATCGCTCCAGGCGAGGATCGCGGCTTGCATCGCCGATCAGGCCGGAACGATCATCACCTTGACGCTGGGCGCGGTGATCCCCGCGAGCTGCAGCGCGTACAGGCCCTTGGCGAGCTTGAAATCGACGATCTTGCGGATGCCGGTGCAGACCGGGCCATGGCCATGCGCGACCGAGGTCATTGCCTTGCCCTGCGACACGACATCGACCCACGCGCCGCTGCCCAATCCGACCTTGTAGGTGCCGGCGCGGGGAATCGCGAAATAGGCTACTGCCGATTTGCCCGGACGTGTGGACGGCGTGGCGGTCGCCCATTTCATCGCCGCCGGATCGACCGCATTGGCGATGAACGGCGTGCCGACGGTGATTTCCTTCGCGTCCTTCGACGGCAGTTGATTCCATTTGGCGAAGACTGGCGGCAGGTCGCCCTGGCGAACGCAGACCGGCTCGGGCTTTTCCCCCGACATGGGCGCGGCCTGGGGAGCGGGAACGACGGTGTTCTGGGCGAACAGCAAAAGGGCGAGCAACGACACGGGGAACTCCTGGATGACAACGGGGCGATTGTGTCCCTTCCCACTAGCGCAGGCAAAAGCCATATGCACCCTATGTCGTCCCGCGCCCGCGTCCTTGTGCTCAATTCCGCTCTCGGCCCGCTGGATTACCGCGTGCCGCATGGCATGAGCGTCGAGCCCGGCTCGATCGTCATCGCGCCGCTCGGCCCGCGCCAGCTGCTCGGCGTGGTCTGGGAACCCGAGCGGATGCCATCGGACGCGGAGGTCGGCGACAACCGGCTGCGCAACCTGCTCGGGGTGGTCGATGTGCCGCCACTCGCCGATCCGCTGCGGCGGCTGGTCGAATGGACCGCCGGCTATTATCTCGCGCCGCCCGCCTCGGTAGTGCGGATGGCGATGCCGTCCTCCTCCGCGCTGGAGGGCGCGCGCACCGTCACCGAATATCGCGCGACCGGCCTGGTCCCCGACCGGCTGACCCCGCAACGCGAACAGGCGCTGGAGCGGATCGGCGAGCGTCAGGGCCTGGTTCGTGAACTGGCGATCGCCGCCGATGTGTCCGACGCGGTGATCCGCGGGCTGGTCAAGACCGGCGCGATCGAGGCGGTCGAAGTCGATATCGACAGCCCCTATCCCCTGCCCGACCCCGGGTTCGGCCAGCCGGCGCTGTCCGCCGACCAGCGCGCCGCGTCCGAAGTGCTGGTCGCCAACGTCACCGCGCGAGCCTTCCAGCCGACCCTGCTCGACGGCGTCACCGGCTCGGGCAAGACCGAAGTCTATTTCGAGGCCATCGCCGCCGCGATCCGCGAAGGACGGCAGACCCTGGTCCTGCTGCCCGAGATCGCACTGACCGAACCGTTCCTGCAGCGCTTCACCGCGCGCTTCGGTTGCGAACCGGTCGCCTGGCATTCCGGCTTGCGCAGTTCGCAGCGCCGCCGCGCCTGGCGCGCCATCTCCAGCGGCCAGGCGCTGGTCACGGTCGGCGCGCGATCGGCGCTGTTCCTGCCTTATGCCAATCTCGGCCTGATCGTGGTCGATGAGGCGCATGAGACAAGCTTCAAGCAGGAAGAGGGCGTGCATTATCATGCGCGTGACGTCGCGGTGATGCGCGGCCTGTTCGAGGCGTGCCCGGTGATCCTCGCTTCGGCCACGCCGGCGATCGAGACGCGGCAACAGGTCGCGCTTGGCCGCTATGCCGAACTGAAGCTGCCCGGCCGCTGGGGAGCGGCGGAGATGCCCGCGATCGAAGCGATCGACCTGATCGCCGAACCGCCCGAGCGCGGCCGCTGGATCGCGCCGCGCCTGCTCAAGGCAATGCAGGAGACGCTGGAGCGGCGCGAACAGGTATTGCTGTTCCTCAACCGGCGCGGCTTTGCGCCGCTGACCTTGTGCCGCACTTGCGGGCACCGCTTCCAATGTCCCAATTGCACCGCCTGGATGGTCGAGCACCGGCTCGTTCATCGCCTGGCCTGCCATCATTGCGGTCATATCGAGCAAGTCCCGCGCGCCTGCCCCGAATGCCAGAATGAGGATACGCTGGTCCCGGTCGGCCCCGGCGTGGAGCGCATCGCCGATGAGGTCGCGGCGCTGTTTCCCGACGCGAAGACCGCGGTCGTCACGTCCGACACGATCTGGTCACCGGCCAAGGCAGCCGAGTTCGTCCACCGCATGGAGGCGCACGATATCGACATCGTGGTCGGCACGCAGCTGGTGACCAAGGGCTATCACTTCCCCAACCTGACCCTGGTCGGGGTGATTGACGCCGATCTCGGCCTCAATGGCGGCGACCTTCGCGCGGCGGAACGCACGTTCCAGCAGATCATGCAGGTGTCGGGACGCGCCGGGCGCGGCGCCAAACCGGGGCATGTCTATATCCAGACGCACAGCCCCACGGCGCCGGTGATGCGTGCGCTGATCACCGGCGATGCCGAGGCATTCTACGAGGCGGAAACCGAATCTCGCCGCGAAGCGGGCGCCCCGCCCTTCGGCCGCTTCGCCGGCATCGTCGTGTCGAGCGAAGACAAGGCGGCGGCGCACGAGATCGCGCTGCTCATCGGCCGCAGCGCCCCGCGCGTCGAGGGCATGGAAGTATACGGCCCGGCCCCTGCCCCGCTCGCCATGCTGCGCGGGCGGCACCGGCAGCGGCTGCTGGTCCATGCGCGCCGCGCGCTCGATGTGCAGGATGTGATCCGCGACTGGCTGGGCAAGCTCGACTGGCCAAGCAAGGTGCGCGTCACGATCGACATCGACCCGTACAGCTTCGTTTGATCCCGCTTGCCCGTAAGCTGACGCTTCGTCACACAGAGGGCGGGGAGATCGCGCGCATGTTCAGGGGCATGGTCAAGGGAGCGATGGCGCTGGCCGCCGCGATGCTGCTGATACAACCAGCGGCGGCCGGCTGGCTCCAGGCGCGGTCGAAGCACTTTGTCATTTACAGCGAGGCCAGCGACGCCAATCTGCACGACTTCGCGACCCGGCTCGAACAACTCGACGCGGCACTGCGTGCGCTGAGTCGCAGCCCCGATCGCGACGGTGTCGAGGCCAATCCGGTAACGATCTTCCTCCTGCCAAACATCGACGCGATCCGGACGCTCTATAGCAACCGGCCAAGCGAAGTGGGCGGTTTCTATCTCCCGCGCGCGGAAGGGTCGGTCGCCTTTGCGCCGCTGAGTACCGCAGAGCGCACTGGCCTTCGCGACCATGAAATCGTGCAGGGCGCGCTTTCGCCAACCGTCATCCTCTATCATGAATATGGCCATCATTTTCTGCTCGGCCACTTCACCGCCGCTTATCCGTCCTGGTTCAGCGAGGGCTATGCCGAGGTCGTTTCCACCGCGACGGTCAAGGGCAATGAGGTCGTGATCGGTAACGCCGCCAATCACCGCGCCGGATCGCTATTCTCCGGCAAGTCGCTGTCGATCGAACAATTGCTCGCATCGTCGCAGCAGCGCATGACCGCGGACCAGGTTGCCGAGGTCTACGCCCGCGGCTGGCTGATGACGCATTTCGTGATGTTCAACGACGAACGTGTGGCCAAATTCAGTGCCTATCTCAAACTGCTCAACAGCGGCACACCGAGCCTCGACGCGGCACGCCAGGCATTTGGCGACCTGAAGCAGCTGGACCATGATCTGCAGAAATATCTGTCGTCGCGTCTGCCGGGCAAGCTGATCAAGCTGGACGATGTTCCGTCGATCACGATCGAAACGGTCAGCGAAGGGGCGAGCGCGATGATGGACGCCCGCATGCGATCGGCACGCGGCGTGGACAGTGAACGAGCGAAGAAGGTCTTCGCACAGGGCAAGAGCGTCGCCGCACGCTATCCCGACGACCCCGTCGTCCAGACCTGGTTTGCGGAAATGGCGTATGACGCGGGCGAGGAGCTGGCGGCGGAAGCGGCGGCCGACCGCGCGCTGGCACGTGATCCGAAATCGATTCCCGCGTTGCTTTACAAGGCGCGCGTCCTGTTGCGCCGGGCCGAGGCGGCAAAGGCCGATGCCAAAACCTGGTCGGCGGCGCGAAACTGGGTGGTGAAGGCCAATCATGTTGATCCCAACAACGCGCCGGCGCTGCTGCTCTATTATTTCAGCTTCCAACATCAGGGCACGCCGCCACCGCCTTCCGCGATCACCGGGCTGCGAAAGGCCTTTTATCTGGTACCGCAGGACCCCGAATTGCGCCTTCTGGTCGCGCGGCAGGACATTATGAGCGGCGATAGCGCCACGGCGCGCCAGACGCTCGCGCCATTGGCCTATGATCCCCATGCCGCGATTGACAATCCCGCCGCCAGGCTGATCGCCGACCTTGCTGCCGGCAAGTCGGGCCAGGACGCGCTGACCGCATTCGATGCGGCGGTCGAACATGCCCGGAAGGCGGACACTGGCGAGAAAGAGTGAGGCGACGACGCGGCGGCTATTGCCGCGCCGGGATACATCGCAGATGGCGTTCCGCTATAGTATGAGGGTCGCGGCCGTGACCCTTTCGCTCACCGTCCCGACCTGATTTCCGCTATGGGTGACCACATGACGCGCTGGCTTTTTCTCATCCTGGCATTGGTCGGTCTCAGCGCTCCGGCCCGGGCCGACGACATTTCGGCTTCCGCGCGGGGCGTGGTGCGAGTCGTGACGATCGCGGTGGTCGATGAGAAAGTGGTCGATTTCGGCCATGGCAGCGGCTTTGCGGTGGCGCCCAACCGCGTGGTCACCAACGCCCATGTCGTTGAGCTGGCCGCGCGCTATCCCGACAATGTCGTGATCGGCGTGGTCCCGTCGGAGGGCGACAAATCCTATCAGGGCAAGGTCATCGCGCTCGATGCGGCGCGCGACCTGGCGCTGATCGAGTTCCAGGGCGTGAACCTGCCGACGCTCGCGCTATATACCGGGCCGGTCGATGAGGGCGGCTCGGTTACCGCGCTTGGCTATCCCGGCAATGTCGATATCGCCACCGCACGGTCCGCGGCCGATTACATCCGCCCGCTCTCGCCGGTCCGGTCGGAAGGCGTGTTCTCAGGCCGGCGCACGCTGACCGATATCGAAGTGCTGCTCCACACCGCGAGCATTGCGCGGGGCAATTCGGGTGGGCCGTTGCTCGATCCGTGCGGCCGCGTGGTCGGGGTGAACTCCGCGCTGACGAAGAGCGAGGAAGGCGATTCGAGCTTCGGCTTCGCCATCGCCGATACCGAGCTGGCCGCGTTCCTGCGCGAAGCGAAACAGCCCTATGCGGCGGTCGGCGTCCCCTGCACGAGCATCGCCGACCGGCTGCGCCAGGATAGCGACGCGGATGCCCGCGCGGTGGCCGATGCGCAGAACGCAAAGCTCGATGCGGCGGGCAAGCTATCGGCTGAGCGCGAACAGGCGCTGGTCAAGGCCCGCGCCGAGGCGGAGCGCAGCAGCGAGAATTTCATGGCGATCGCCGCCGTGCTGCTGGTGCTGGGCGCGCTGGCGGTCGGCGGTGCGGGCCTGCTCGAACTGCGCAATGAACGGCGTGCCGCGATCTGGACCGCGGTGGGCGGCGGCACCTTGTTTGTCGCGGCGGTGATCGTCTTCCTGCTTCGCCCGACCGGCGAGGTAACATTGCCCGAACCCGTGGCAGCGGCAGCGGCGCCGGTCGCGGTCAACAGCGAGGCGGCGCTTGGGAAGATGGTGTGCACGGCGGTTCCCGAACGCAGCCGGGTTACCGTGTCGTCGACCGAACCGGTGGCGATCGACTGGGGCGCCGCAGGTTGCATGAACGCGCGCACCCAATATGCCGAAAATGGCAGCAAATGGGATCGCATCCTGGTGCCGACCGAGGAACAGACCGTCTCGATCCTGCAATTCGACCCGGCGACGCGGCTCTATTCGAACAGCCGCTATCTGCTTTCCGCCGCGCAGATGGATGCGGCGCGCAAGATCCGCACGCAGGTGACGCTCAAGGCCTGTTCTTCCGATATCGCGGCGCGCGCGAACCTGGCGACACAGCAGGCGGCGATCCGCGCCGCGCTGCCACCCTATCCCAATGAGAAGATCGTCTATTCCTGCAAGGCAGCGGACTGAACCGGCTTCGGGCGCATCCAGAAGGGTGCGACAAAACGTCCGCGCCGATGCGCGATGACCAGCAACGCGATGCCGAACCCAGTGCAGAGGATGACCGCCGGCAATGACGCCTCGGCACCAAAAGTGCCCCCGGTGAGCAGATCGGAGCCGGTGATGCGCGGTACGAGCAGGCCATCCTGCCTGAAGCCGGACACGGCAATGCCGTAGATCCCGCCCTGGGCAAAATTCCATGCCGCGTGCAGTCCGATCGCAGCCCATAACCGACGCGTCAGCATATAGAGCGCGGCGAGCATGATCCCGGCTTCGAGCGTGATCGCGAAGCCCGCCAAGAACGTCGCATTGGGGTTGCTGAGATGCAGCGCGCCGAACAATGCCGCCGACAGGACCAGGGCGATCCAGCTGCCGAGCCAGGATTCCACGATGCGGAAAAAGACCCCGCGCAGTGCAATCTCCTCCGTCACGCCGGAGGTGATCGCGATCGCAAGTGACGGAAGCAGGACGGTGGCGGCATGCGTCCCGATCACCTGATAACCGCCGAATGCCGCGATGATGCCGACCACGATCGAAAACAGGACCAGCCCGACGAGCAGTCCCGAACCAAGCTCACGCGCCCAGCCCGGCAGCGCGAACTCCGGCACGCCGGGGCGCCGTTCGACGAGCCGCACGAACGCGCAGTAAAAGGCGGCAAAGATCGCGGCCACGATGATTGCCAGCAGCACAGCAAGCCAGTCATTGCCGGTCTGGCGAAACGCCCGGCTGACCAGCCCGGAGATCGTCATGGCGCCGATAATGAAGGAAATGCCGATCGCCAGCAGAACCGGCGGAAAGTGCACGATCCGCCAGACAAAGCTGTTCGGCGGTGTATTCGGCGGCGTCGGTTGCATGGCATCCCCTCTTCTCGCCGCCAGCCTAGCCCGACCGGCCAGTGGCGCAAGGGTGAAGTCAGGCGCGGTCGATCCTCGCGGCGAAGCATCCGGGGGCAGCATTATGGGCGTGAAGATAGGCGATGTCGGGATTGACGAAGAGGTCACGGATCCGCGCATCGGCATCGCCGTCCAGCGCGAGATTGGCATCGCGCAACATGCCCGCCGCGTCGAAGGCGCGGAAGGCGAGGCGGCGATCGGCGAACACCGCCGGCAGACTGTCATGAAGCTCGGCCGGGGCGAGCGCACTTTCCCGCACATAGATCGCATAGCTGCTGCGGAATGGTGTCGCCGCCTTATGGTCTTCATAGTTGAGCAACAGCACGGTCTCACCCGGTTCGGCATCTTCCAGCGTGACCCGGCACGGATAGCCGGGCTTGTGGTCGGCGCGAACGCGAATGGCGCCCTGCTCGACCAGTTCGGCATCCGAACGCCCGAACAAATGCGCGAAATCGCCGAGCGGCAGGCCGGAAATGCGATAGGTCATCATTCGACTCCTTCACGATTGCGCAGCACGATCTTGCGATCGATGCCGTAAGCGTAGCCGCCCATGCTGCCGTCGGCGCGCTGAGCACGGTGGCAGGGAATGATCACCGCAACCTGGTTGGCGCCGCACGCGGTTCCCGCCGCACGCACCGCGCGCGGATTGCCGGCGATCGTCGCCAGTTCAGTATAAGTGCGCGTCTCGCCGACCGGGATCTGGCGCAACGCCTGCCACACTGCTTCCTGGAATGCGGTGCCCTGCACATCGAGCGGCAAGTCCTGATCGCGATCGGGCGATTCGACGCTGGCGACGACGCGGGCGGCAAGATCGGCGAGCGCGGCGCCGCCCGGGACGATCTCGGCCTTAGGAAAGCGCTCGCGCAATGCCGCCTCGCCCTCATCGAACGATACGCGGCACAGCCCCTTGTCGGTCGCCGCGACGAGCATCGCGCCAAGGCTGGTGTCAGCCACCGTCCAGCGGATCGTCACCCCGGCCCCGCCCCGCTTCCACGCGCTCGGCGTCATGCCGAGCCGCTTGGCGCCGCCTTCGTAGAAGCGGCTCGGCGCTGAATAGCCCGCTTCATAGATCGCCTCGGTCACGGTCGCTTCCTCGGTCAGCGCGCGGGCAGCGCGTTGCGCGCGCAGGCCGCGGGCGTAAGCCGCCGGCGTTACCCCGGTGGCGCGCTTGAACAGGCGGTGGAAGTGATGCGGCGCATAGCCGACCTGTTCGGCGAGATCATCGAGCGCGATGATGTCCTCCGCCGCCTCGATCAGCGCGACGGCGCGGGCGACGGCGATGCGGTCCCGGCCGACCTCGTCGGGCTTGCAGCGCAGACAGGCGCGATAGCCCGCCACGCGCGCCTCAGCCGGATCGCGATAGAAGCGAACATTCTCTCGCCTCGGATGCCGCGCCGGGCAGCTCGGCTTGCAATAAATGCCGGTGCTGCTGACCGCGACGACGAAGCGTCCGTCAAAGCTACGGTCACGTGCGGAAAAGGCCGCCCATGCCGTATCGGAATTGATCGTTTCGGTTTCCATGATGCCGATATAGGCCGCTCGTGACGATGCGACATCCCGCCGCTTGCGGTCAAAGTGACGACGATCAGCAGCGACAACGCGCCATTTTTCTCCTGTTATCTCCTGTTACCGGGCACTTATTTTTTCCGGCCTGTTATGATGGATTTCATGAAGGAAATATTTGATATTTTTCAATGCTTTAACGGCAATTCACCTGTTATTCAATAACAGGACGATAACAGGTGAATAACAGGAACCGTTTTCACCGGCGCGGCAGCGGTGAACGGTCCAGCATTTACCGACAATAAGAAAGAGCATTCCGGGCAGGACCTATGGTCCGCCCGGCGTCACAGTCCCATGTTCCGGACCGGCATTGAATCGAAACCGCCGCGCCCATGACGCCTGCCCCGTTCATGACGCGTCGAGGCCAACACCGGCGATGGCGCCTTCGGTCGGGCAGGTCACTTTCAGGGGATCGTTGACGATGCCTCGCACGATCATGGTCGGAGCCTGCAAGGGCCTGCGCCTCTCGCTGGCCGCTCCGATCATCTGCGCTGCCCTGCGGGCACCATGATCTTGCGCGCAAGTGCCAGCGTGCCGTCGCCCGGCTCTCCCTTCACGCCCAGCACGCGCGCGAGCATGGGATAGACATTGATATTGTCGAATGCGGGAATCATCAGGCCGTGCCGGAACGCCGGACCGTTGGCGACGAACAGGGCAGCCATTGTCGGGTCCACCGGATCATAACCGTGATTGCCATGAAAGCCGCTGGCATAATGCGACGTCATATAGGCCGCGATCGGCTTGGTCAGCACCACCCAGCCGGACTCCGCCAGGCAGAAGATCGCCGGAACGCGCGGATGCTTGCCATAAGCGAGATGTGCCGGAATCTGACCCTTGCGCCAGCACGTCAGATGGTCGCGCGGCTTCAGCATTACCGCCTCCACCTCGGCTTCATGGCCAGGTAGCGGATTGACCCCGATATAGGCGCCCGCGGTCGTCACCACGAGTTTCGACGTATCGATGAAATCGTCGATCAGGATTTGCTGCCCGGCGGGGATTTCGACCATGCCGTGATCGGCCATCAGGACGAGGTTGGTCGATGCCCGGCGGCCGCGCTGCTCGAGCCCCGCAACCAACCTGGCCAAAGCGGCATCGACCTGGACGATCGCGGCATTCACTTCCTTCGAGTCCGGCCCGAACGCATGTCCGGCGTCATCGACCGCGGGAAAGTAGAGCGTGACGAAGCGCGGGCGCGACCCTGGCGGCCGGTCGAGCCATTGCAGCACGGCATCGACCTCCGCATCGGCCGAAAGATCTCCCGGTGCGCGGCCCATGCTGGGCAATTTACCGGCAAACGGAACCTGTGCGCCCGGCCAATACATGTCCGCGCTGCGCACGCCCTGTTCCTCGGCCGTGATCCACAGCGGCTTGGCGCCCTGCCACCAGCGCGGATCCTCGGCGACCTTGGGATCGAGTCCGCCGAACCAGCCGGGAATGGCGGGATCCATCATCAGATTGTCGATCACGCCGTGATGATCAGGGGTTTTGCCCGTCATCAGCGTCACATGATTGGGCAAGGTGACCGACGGAAAGGCCGGACGCATGCCGACCGATCGCACACCATCCCGGGCGAGTTTCGCGAGCGTCGGCGACAGGCCGCGCTCGAGATAGTCGGCGCGGAAGCCATCGATCGAAATCACGATCAGCGTTTCGTCGCCGGCGGGTTTCGCCATGGCCGGAGTCGCCAGGACTGCGAACAGGACCGCCAGCGCCGCAAGGAACCGCACCATCACCATCTCTCCCCTTCGCTTGCCGATGCCGGTGCGTCATATCATCCGGACTCAGTCATAAATTATAGTTATCACTATTCATTTAACGCCGGACCGAGACAGGGTCAATGTGTTCGCCGGATCGATGCCCGATTGTTCCGGCCCGGCCCCTGAGCGGCTACGGCTTGGTCCAGGGCAGATCGCCATATTCCCACGCCCAGGGCGTGCCGGTGTCACCGAGCAGCGCCTTGACCAGCCTTGGGAATAGCGCCTCCGCGCGGACATCGTTGGACAGGATGACGACACAACGCTGTTTTGCCTCGATGCACACCCAGATATTGCCGGTGCTGTCATTGTGCCCCGTTTTGAAGAAGCCCGGTCCTTGCGGCCCCTGAAACGTGACGACGCCGAGCCCGGCCGAGAGTCCGGGATGGCGTTCGGCAACGGGCAAATCGGGTTGCAGGTTCGGGAACTGGCTGCGCGTGGTGATCGGCAATTGCGGACGGGCAAGTTCGGCGCGCGACGCGGGTTTCAATCCGTCGCCCCGGACATAGGCGGCAACGATCTTCGCCAGGTCGGCGATGGTCGTGTCCATCGATCCCGCCGCACGTGGTTTGCTGCGTTCGTCATGCGGCTCGACCTTGCCGTCCGCGGTCCAGCCATCGGCAAGATTGGTCGCGAAATCGGGCCGCCACATCATGCCGGTCCTGGCCGCGCCGACCTTGTCGAACACGCGTTTCTGCATCTCCACGCCAATGTCCATGCCGAGCCCCTGCTCAAGCACGAATTGCAGCAGGATAAGTCCCTCCCCGGAATAGGAGTAGCGCGTGCCGGGATCGAAATGGAAACGCAGCTTGCCGTCGGGTTCCAGAAAGCCGAAATTGGCAAAGCCCGAGGCATGGTTGAGCAGAAGGCGCGGGGTGAGCTTGCGCCAGCGCTCATCACCGGCAAGATCACTCCACCGCGCATATTTGTTCTCGATTCCGGGACCCGTATAATCGGGCAGCGGTTTGGGCAGATACTCGCCGATCGAGCGGTCGAGATCGATCCGCCCCTCATCGGCGAGCTGCATGACGAAATAACCGAACACCGCCTTGGTCAGCGAGGCGCCGTACATGACCGTGTCGGGCGTCAGTGGGTCGCCCTTGGCATTGCGCACGCCCCAGCTGTCGACCGAGACGATCCTGCCATGATCGATCGTTGCGATCGCGATACCCTTGGTGCCGGTCTCCGCCATGCCCGCCCTGACCAGCGTATCGAGCGCGGCGTGATCGGCGCGCGCCGCGGCAGGAGATGCGGATACGACCGTCAATGCCATGGCCACGCCCAAAGTCCTGAGCATCCTTCATTCTCCAGATAAGGGGACAAGATATAAGGGGATGAGTCGAGGGTTAAGGTTTCGCGCGCGGGCTGCCGGCGCCCGGTTGGACGCCATCGCGCTTGGCGTTGAGCGACCGGCTGATGACGATTTCGGCCAGGCGCACGCCCGGGATGAACAGCCCCGCCGCCTCGACCCCGGCATTGATCAGGAATTCGGCGTCGACCAGCTTGCCGACATGCTGTTCGAAGGTCGAACCGCCAATGCGGGTGTCTCCCGTCACGCCATCGAATTCGACCACCGCTTCCTTGCCCTGCCAGCGATAACGAAAGGCATAGACCGGGCGGTAATAGAGATCGATCAGGTGAAGCGAGAGCTTCTCCTCCAGCACGCGGTCGGCCTCGATCCGCACGATCGCCCCGGCCAGCACGTCGCGCACCAGCATCGACGCCTTGGCTTCGGGCGGCACGACCACGGTGCCGGTCAGGGCCACCGCCGCCAGTGCCGCGGCATCCGACACATCCGCTTCATGCTTGAGATGCGCCGCCAGCGCGGTATCCGGCGTGCCGCGGATCGCATCGAACAGATATTCCCGTTCGGCCTCGTCGCGGCAATGCTCGACCCCGGAAATGGCGAAGCCGCCATCGGTGACAGGGCGTACGGTCCCCTCCAGCATCACTTCCTGGACATTGGGCGCCACCGTCACGCGATAACCGCGGTTGCGTTCATAGACATGCAGCGCGGTGCAGGCGATGCGCCAGAAGGGCTGCAGCCGCCGCTCGCGATAGACGACCTCGAATTCCTCGTCGCGCGGCCGCGACAGGAAACCGGTCAGCTTCGCCATCGTGCCGAACGCTTCGACCCGCTTGGTCCAGGCGCGGCCTTCGGCATGGTCCATCGAGAAGCGGTCGCGAACGACCAGCACTCGCTCTTCGGCCAGTTCGACGTCCATCGCCCCACGCTCCGCGCTATTGCTATGGAGCGTTCGACACCGATCCGTCGTGGCGGTCAAGCGATGTACCCGGATCGGGCGGTGGTGGCCCGGGCGGCGATGGGGGCGGTACCGGGAAGGTGTCGCGCAGCCAGGCGGATATCCGCCGCGTCGCCACCGGCGAAAACATCAGGTCATGACCCGCACCACGTTCGAGCGCGAAAGTCGCGGCCGGCTGCGCCTTTTTAAGCACGCGGCTGTTGCTGACCGGCACCACGGTGTCGGCGGTACCGTGATAAAGCAGGATCGGTGCGCTGACCCGGCCGATCTTCGCGCGATTGTCGTAACGGTCGCGGACCAGGAAGGTCGGGATATAGGGATAATGTTGCGCGACGACGTGCGGCAGGCTGACGAAACCCGATACCAGGATCAGGCCGCCGACCTTTTTCCGCTTCGCCAGTTCGGTGGCGATGCCCGATCCGAGTGAATTGCCGATCAGCACGATGTCGCCGATCGGCATGCGATTATTCTCCAGCCAGTAAAGGCCCGCCGCGCCGTCGCGGTAGAGATCCTGTTCGTTCGGGGTGCCGGGATTGCCGCCATACCCACGATATTCCGGCAGCAGCACGCCATAGCCCTGCTCGGCAAAGGCGCGCGTCGCCATCTCGCTGCCGGTCAGGTCGCCGCCATTACCGTGGAAGAAGACCAGTGTCGGCCGGCCAGGCCGGGCGGGATGGTAGAAGGCGCGCAGGACCAGCCCGTCGCTGGTGGTGAGCGACATATCCTGAAAGCCCGGCCCCGGACCGTCCGCCAACGTCAATCCCGCGCCCGGCGCCGGATAATAAAAGGCGCGCTGGAAAATATAGAATGCGCCCATGACGAGCAGATAGAGCGCCAGCATGCCGCCCAGCAGCCACAACAGGATGCTCACGAACCGCATCAGCGTGCGTTCGCCTCGAACAATTCGAGCGTCCGTTCCCTGGCCAGATCCGCGCTCGGTTCATGATAATCCTTGCGCCGGTCCGAATTGAAGCCATGTCCGGCATCATAAAGATAGACGGTCGCAGTGGGATGATCGGCGGCGATGACCTTCTCGACGCCCTCCATCGGGATGCCGCTGTCATATCGGCCGAAATGCAGGATGACCGGCACCCTGGGCACTTCGCCCGCAGCACCGGGGATCAGGCTGCCATAATAGCCCGACGCCGCGGCGACATTGGTCATGCGTGTCGCGGCGAACCAGGCGATCGAGCCCCCATAGCAATAACCGACCACGAATACCGGCCCCCGGGCAGCGAGCGCATCGACACAGGTCTGCACATCGGCGAGCGACAGGTCGAATGGGTGAAGCTGACGCGCCAGCTCGACACCGCGCGCAAGACCATCGCCGCTATAGTCGGCCTCGAAGCCAGGGTGCTCGCGGTCGAACAGCGCGGGCGCGAAGACTTCATACCCGTCGGCGGCATATTCATCCGCCACGTCGCGGATATGATCGGTGACGCCGAAGATTTCCTGCACCAGCACCAGCCCGCCGCGGCGTTCGCCACCGGGATGCGCATGATAGACGCCGATTTCGGCGCCATCGGACATGGTCATCTTTTCCATTCGGCCCGCCATCTCGCAACTCCCGCCTTGATACCGATTCATTCCGGCATGCCCGCACCGACAGGCGATTCACCGACCGCAGCGGTTTGACAAGAGCCCTCTCACCGTCCCGAAGCAAGCGCGCCCTGTTCCGCCGGCAAGCATCGCGTCCCCGAAAGCAGAGATCAAGCGGCGCGAACGTCGGCGATGAGGCGATTGATCTGGCCGCGCAGCGCCTCGACGCCGCCCGCCACGCCTTCGGCGGTGGCGGAGACATTCTCCGCGCTGCGCCGCGAACGCTCGGCCCGTTCACGAAGGATCTGCATATTGGCGGCCGCATCCGCCGTGCCGTCCTCGACTTCCTCGATCGCCAGCGCGATCCGCCGGGTCATGTCGCGCTGCTGTTCGACCGCGCCCGCGACATTCGCCGCCGAACGATCGAGATCGGCGACAAGACCATCGACTGACTGGATCGTCGCCAGCACCGTATCGCTGGCCGATCGCACCGCGGTGAGGCGCGACTCGATCCGGCCGGCGGCAAGCTGGGTCTGGCGTGCCAGCCCCTTCACTTCCTCGGCCACGACCGCGAAACCGCGCCCCGCATCACCGGCGCGCGCGGCTTCGATCGTGGCGTTCAGCGCAAGCAAATTGGTCTGGCCCGCAACGTCGGCGATCAGATCCAGGACATCGGCAATCTCGCTGACCAGCGCACCAAGCGATTCGGCATGCTCGCGGCCCGCGATCGTCCGCGCCCGCACCGCGCCGACCCCGACCCGCGATTCCTGTGCTTCCTCACTGATATGCTCGATCGCTTCGGCCAGGGCGGCTCCGGATTGCGCAATCGTTCGCGCGCTCGTCGCGCTTTGTTCGGCGAGCGCGGCGGTGGCGAGTGCATGATGCTCGGTCGTCCCCGCCTCGCCCGACAACAGAGCCGCTGTTTCGCGCAGGGCGGGGCCGGCCGAGGCAAGCTGGCTGACCACTGCCCCCGCCTGCTGCTCAAAGGCCGTAAACAATGTCTCGAGCAGCGCGGCACGTTTGGCGCGAGCGGCATGGTCGGCGGTCTGCGCCCGGTGGAGCGCATCCGCACTGCGCCGCGATTCTTCGCTCAGCCGGCGCGCCTCGCCCGAGCGGGTGCGCGCGAAACCGAGCGCGCGGGCGATCTCGCCAATCTCGTCGGCACGCTCGAGGCCGGGGATCTCGGTATCATCGCGGTCGAGCGTGATCTCACGCGTGGCGGCCGCGATCTGCGCCAGCGGCGCCTCGACCCGGCGCTTGAGCATGCGCATACCCCATAAGGCGACCAGCGCCGCCAGGATCGTGACCAGTGCGACAATGACATAAGCCAGGGCGAAGCCACGTTCGAGCGCGGCGCGCTCACGCAACGCGTCCTCGCGCAACTGCGTGATCAACGAATCGCTTTCGACCGTCATCGGATCGATCGCGGCATACAGCGCGCCGCTGACGAAGAAATCGAGTTGATCGAGACGATTGCCACGCAACATCCGCAGCAACCGGTCGATGGCGATATCCGCGCCGACCCGCGCGCTTTCGACCCGGGCGATCTTGTCGGCATGGCGCGCATCGAGCGGACGGTCGCGAAAGGATTGCCAGCTGGTCCGGATATCGGCGCGTGCCGCCTCGATCGCGCCGATCGCGCCGGCCGCCGATAGATTGCCGCTTTGCACCTTATGCGCGGTAAGCAGCGCCGTGGCATAGGAACTGTTGACGCGTTGCAACTCGCTGATCGGATAAAGCCGGTCGAGAATCAGCGCGCGCACCCCGGCGCTCGTCCCGAAGGTCGTCCCGAGCAACGCCAGCGCCAACAGCGCCTGGATCGCCAGCAACGCCCAGACGATCCGGCGCAGCTGCGACCGGATGCTGCCGGATGCCCCCCGCCACCGGGCGGACAGGCGCGCAAGGGGCCCGGAGAACAGCCGGAAAAATGGGAGCTGCGGGGCGAGGAGATGCGGTCGGTTCATGCCCCGCCCTATGATCCGCCAGACACCAACAGATGGTTAAGAGTTTGTTACACTTTGATGAAATGCGGCATCAATTCGCTGTCCCGGTGTCGACGACCGGGACAACTCCGCGCCCGCTTGATGACCCGGAGGACAATTGTCATGCTCACCGGAAACGGGCCAGAAACGGGGAGGCTCCAGACATGCATATTCGGCGCGCCATGATCGCGAAGATTGGCCTGACGCTGCCGTTCGCGGTTCTGATGAGCAGCTGCGGCATCAATACACGGACATCGGACAGCGAGATCGCCGCACTGACGGCAAAGGCGGAACGGGCCTGCCTGTGCGAGCGGCGCGGTGGAGCAAAGGGCAAGCCGGCGTGCTGGGCATCGTTCGAAAAGGCGATTGCCGGCAAGAAGGCGTCGGAATCCGATACTGCGCGCGATCCGATCTGGACCACGGGACGAAGCTGGTCGGAAGGCGACGACAATAAATGGGTGACGACATATTATCATGCCGCTGTCAGCAAGCCGCCCGAAGTGATTCTCTGCACGCCCGGCGAAGCCAAGACTTTCGAAGATGCGATGATGGCCGGGTCACTCGATGATCCGGAGACAATCAGGCGCGCAGACAAGATCGCGCGTGACTTGGTGGCCGGACGATCGGTCGCGGCAACAAGCGGCAAGCCGTTATGCAGTTAAGGTCGAACTTGCATCTGCGGGAACCCAATGCTAACCGCGCGGCGACCCATATGGGGGGCCGATTCCGGCCCTCTTTTCATATGGCCTGAAACCCGTTCCAACGAGGAATTCGACTCCGTGGAGACATCCGGCGGCATACAAGCGAGCTTAAGCGGACGCTATGCGACCGCGCTGTTCGAGCTCGCGCGCGACGACGCTGCAAACCCTCGGGCAATCGACGCCGTCGAGGCGAGCCTGGGCCGCGTGCGCGCCGCACTCGACCAATCGGCCGATTTCGCGGCACTGACCACCAATCCGCTGCTGTCGCGGATCAATGCCGGCAAGGGTGTCGCCGCCGCTGCCGATGTGATCGACGTCGACGGCACGACCAAGAAATTCCTTGGCGTGCTGGCGCAGAATCGCCGCCTCGCCGAATTGCCCGCGATCATCCGTTCGTTCCGCGCGCTCGCGGCGAATCATCGGGGCGAGACGACCGCCGAAATCGTCTCCGCTCACCCCCTCACCGACGATCAGGTCGACGCGCTGAAGGATCAGCTGCGCGCCCGGGTCGGCCGTGATGTTGCGGTCGACCTGTCGGTCGATCCCTCCCTGCTTGGCGGACTGGTCGTGAAGATCGGTTCGCAAATGATCGATTCGTCGATCAAGACTCGTCTCAATACTCTCGCGCACGCGATGAAAGGCTGATCATGGATATCCGCGCCGCTGAAATTTCGAAGGTCATCAAGGACCAGATCGCTTCGTTCGGTTCCGAGGCGCAAGTCTCCGAAACCGGCCGCGTGCTGTCGGTCGGCGACGGCATTGCGCGCATTCACGGGCTCGACAACGTCCAGGCGGGCGAAATGGTCGAGTTCTCCAACGGCGTGCAGGGCATGGCCCTCAACCTCGAGGCCGACAATGTCGGCGTCGTGATCTTCGGTACCGACTCCGAGATCAAGGAAGGTGACGTCGTCAAGCGCACCGGCACGATCGTGGACGTTCCCGTCGGCAAGGGCCTGCTCGGCCGCGTCGTCGATGGTCTCGGCAACCCGATCGACGGCAAGGGTCCGATCGTCAGCGACCTGCGCAGCCGCGTCGAAGTCAAGGCGCCGGGCATCATCCCGCGCCAGGGCGTCAACGAGCCGGTGCAGACCGGCCTGAAGGCGATCGACGCACTCGTCCCGGTCGGTCGTGGCCAGCGCGAACTGATCATCGGCGATCGCCAGACTGGCAAGACCGCCGTCGCGATCGACACCTTCATCAACCAGAAGGCCGCGCATCAGGGCACTGACGAGAGCCAGAAGCTTTACTGCATCTATGTCGCCATCGGCCAGAAGCGCTCGACCGTGGCGCAGATCGTCCGCGCACTCGAAGAAGCCGGCGCGATGGAATATTCGATCGTCGTCGCCGCGACCGCGTCGGAGCCGGCGCCGCTGCAGTTCCTCGCACCGTACACCGGCTGCGCGATGGGCGAATATTTCCGCGACAACGGCATGCATGCCCTGATCGTGTATGACGATCTGTCGAAGCAGGCCGTCGCCTATCGCCAGATGTCGCTGCTGCTGCGCCGTCCGCCGGGCCGCGAAGCCTATCCCGGCGACGTGTTCTATCTCCACTCGCGCCTGCTCGAGCGCGCCGCGAAGATGAATGCCGACAATGGTTCGGGCTCGCTCACCGCGCTGCCGATCATCGAGACGCAGGCGGGCGACGTGTCCGCATACATCCCGACCAACGTGATCTCGATCACCGACGGCCAGATCTTCCTCGAAACCGGCCTGTTCTTCGCCGGCATCCGTCCCGCGATCAACGTCGGCCTTTCGGTCAGCCGCGTCGGCTCCGCCGCGCAGACCAAGGCGATGAAGAAGGTCTCGGGCTCGATCAAGCTCGAGCTCGCCCAGTATCGCGAAATGGCCGCGTTCGCGCAGTTCGGTTCGGATCTCGACGCCTCGACTCAGAAGCTGCTCAATCGCGGCGCGCGCCTGACTGAACTGCTCAAGCAGGCCCAGTATCAGCCGATGCCGTTCGAGGAGCAGACTGCGTCGATCTTCGCCGGCACCAATGGCTATCTCGATACCGTGCCGGTCGACGCCGTGGTGCGCTACGAGCAGGCGATGCTTGCCGACCTGCGCGCCAACCATGCGGCGGTCCTGACCGACATCCGCGAAAAGCGCGACCTGTCCAAGGAAACGACCGAAGCGCTGAAGAGCGCGCTCGCCACGTTCTCGAAGACGTTCGCGTAAGACAGAGTCGATGGCCGACCATTCGCTCCTTGCCTGGACGCTCCTGTCGATCGGCCTCGTGCTGACGCCGGGACCGGACATGATGATCGTCGCGGGCCAGTCGGCACGCGGCGGCGTTCGTGCGGGGCTTGCGACGATGGCCGGCATCGCGCTCGGCGGCCTGTGGTACATGGCGCTGTGCGGCTTCGGTTTCCTGAGCGTGCTCACCGCCTTCCCGGCGCTGTTCATGGCCGTCAAGATCGCGGGTGCGGTCTACCTCGCCTGGCTCGGCATCCGTATGCTGACCGGTGCGTTCAAGCCCGCCCCGATCGCGGCAACGGCCATCGCGCCGGCGATGGGCAAGCCGTTCCGTCAGGGCTTCCTCAGCACCGCGCTCAATCCCAAGGTCGCTTTATTCTTCCTCGCGATCCTGCCGCAGTTCGTCGGCACCGGCCCTGACGCGCCGGTGCGCGGGATGTTGCTGATCGCGGTGCCCTATGTCCTCGGCTCGATCTGGCTGACCGGCGTCACGCTGGTTGCCGCGCGCGCCGGCCGGGCAGTGAAGCAGAGCAGCGTGATGCGCTGGTTCGAAGGCGTGATCGGCGCCGCATTTCTTGGTCTCGCGGGTCGTCTGGCCCTTGCTCGGAACGCATAAATGGCAAGCCTTAAAGCTCTCAAGATCCGCATCGACTCAGTGAAGTCGACGCAGAAGATCACCAAGGCGATGAAGATGGTCGCCGCCGCGAAACTGCGCCGTGCGCAAGAAGCGGCGGTTGCCGCACGCCCCTATGCCGAACGGCTGGAGCGCGTGATGGCCAGCCTGGCGTCGAAAGTCAGCGTGAGTGAATCCTCGCCCAGGCTGCTCGCCGGCACTGGCAAGGATCAGGTTCACCTGCTGATCGTCGCAACCTCCGAACGGGGTCTGGCGGGCGCGTTCAATTCGAACATCGTCCGCGCCGCGCGCCGCAAGGCCGAGGAACTGATCGCGCAGGGCAAGACGGTGAAATTCTACCTCGCCGGCAAGAAGGGCCGCGTGCTGCGCCGCTTCTATCCGACGATGATCCTGCACGATCACGAGCAGGGCCAGATCAAATATGTTGCCTTTTCCGATGCACGCGCCGTGGCCGATGACGTGATCGCGCGCTTCGAGGCGGGCGAATTCGACATCGCCCACCTGTTCTACGCCAAGTTCCAGTCGGCGCTGGTGCAGGAAGCCATCGGTCGCCAGATCATCCCGGTCGCGATTGACGCCAATGCGGCGCCGGTCGACGATGGCGGTGCGGCGGTGACCTATGAGCCGGACGAGGAATCGATCCTTGCCGACCTGCTGCCGCGCAACGTCGCGATTCAGGTGTTCGGCGCGTTGCTCGAAAACGCCGCGTCGGAACAGGGCAGCCGCATGACCGCGATGGACAATGCCACGCGCAATGCCGGCGACATGATCAATCGCCTTACGATCCAGTATAACCGCACCCGCCAGGCCGCGATCACGACCGAACTGGTGGAAATCATTTCCGGCGCCGAAGCGCTCAAGTAATCCGAAGACGAGGAAGAGAAGATGGCAACCGCCCCTATCGCCGAAAAGCCCGCCCGCAAGCCGCGCGCGACCAAGACTGCTGCACCGACTGCCTCCACGACTTCGGTCGCATCGGGCAGCAATGTTGGCCGCATCAGCCAGGTCATCGGCGCCGTCGTCGACGTGACCTTCGAGCAGGACCGCCTGCCCGCCATTCTCTCGGCGCTCGAAACCGACAATAACGGCAACCGCCTGGTGCTCGAAGTCGCCCAGCATCTCGGCGAGAACACGGTCCGCGCGATCGCGATGGACTCGACCGAGGGTCTGACCCGTGGCCAGTCCGTGACTGACACCGGCTCGCAGATCCGCGTACCGGTCGGCCCGAAGACGCTCGGCCGCATTCTCAACGTGATCGGCGAGCCGATCGACGAGCGCGGCCCGGTCGGCCACACCGACACGATGCCGATCCATGCCCCGGCACCGTTGTTCGTCGACCAATCGACCGAGAGCGCGATCCTGGTCACCGGCATCAAGGTCATCGACCTGCTCGCGCCTTATGCGAAGGGCGGCAAGATCGGCCTGTTCGGCGGCGCCGGCGTGGGCAAGACCGTGCTGATCCAGGAGCTGATCAACAACATCGCCAAGGGCCATGGCGGCACCTCGGTGTTCGCCGGCGTCGGCGAGCGTACCCGCGAGGGTAACGATCTGTATCACGAGTTCCTCGACGCGGGCGTTATCGCCAAGGACGCCGACGGCAACCCGACCCCTGAGGGTTCGAAGGTGGCACTCGTGTTCGGCCAGATGAACGAGCCGCCCGGCGCCCGCGCTCGCGTCGCGCTGTCGGGCCTGACCATCGCGGAATATTTCCGCGACGTCGAAGGCCAGGACGTGCTGTTCTTCGTCGACAACATCTTCCGCTTCACCCAGGCGGGTTCGGAAGTGTCGGCGCTGCTTGGCCGTATCCCGTCGGCGGTGGGCTATCAGCCGACCCTGTCGACCGACATGGGCGCGCTGCAGGAGCGCATCACCTCGACCAACAAGGGTTCGATCACCTCGGTGCAGGCGATTTACGTGCCGGCCGACGATTTGACCGATCCGGCGCCGGCCACCTCGTTCGCCCATCTGGACGCGACGACCAACCTCAACCGCGCCATCTCCGAACTGGGCATTTACCCGGCGGTCGATCCGCTCGACTCCACGTCGCGCGTGCTCACCCCGGCGATCGTCGGCCAGGAGCATTACGACACGGCACGCCGCGTCCAGGAGACGTTGCAGCGCTACAAGTCGCTGCAGGACATCATCGCCATTCTCGGCATGGATGAGCTGTCGGAAGACGATAAGCGTACCGTCAGCCGCGCGCGGAAGATTCAGCGCTTCCTGAGCCAGCCGTTCCACGTCGCCGAGGTGTTCACCAACATCCCCGGCAAGTTCGTGCAGATCGAGGACACGGTGAAGAGCTTCAAGGCCGTGGTCGACGGCGAATATGACCATCTGCCCGAGGCAGCCTTCTACATGGTCGGCGGCATCGAGGAAGCGGTCGCCAAGGCCGAGAAGATGGCCCAGGACGCTTAAGTCAATTCCCCCTCCCGCGTGCGGGAGGGGTTAGGGAAAGGCTTGCCAACGGCCAGCCTTTCCTGACATGCCCTCCCCCGACCCCTCCCCCATGCGGGAGGGGAGTGAGACACGAAATGCTGCACTTCGAACTCGTCACGCCTGAAAAGCTCGTCCGCTCCGAGGACGTGTACATGGTTGTCGTCCCCGGCACCGAAGGCGACTTCGGCGTGCTCGAAGGGCATGCGCCGGTCATGTCGACGATCCGCGACGGCGC
Source organism: Sphingomonas sp. ERG5 (assembly GCF_000803065.1). Classification (GTDB taxonomy): domain Bacteria; phylum Pseudomonadota; class Alphaproteobacteria; order Sphingomonadales; family Sphingomonadaceae; genus Sphingomonas. The sequence continues at coordinate 34,123 of NZ_JSXI01000013.1, read as the reverse complement.
GCTGGCGATCTATCGCACCGAAAAGGGCGAGCCCGAGACAATCGCGATCGAGGGCGGCTTTGCCGAGGTCAATGCCAATGGCTTGACCATATTGGCCGAACGCGCCGCCTGATCGGCGGTTCGAGCCGGTCTGTATGACGGCTCAGACGCGAAGAGCGGCATGTCCGCGGCGTCGATTCACTATCGCTGTGGATCATGACAATGTGGCGGCGGACGGGATGCCAGACGGCATCCTGCCCCGCTCTTTCTTATGACTGATATATTTTCACCATTCGCCCATGCTGTTTCGGCGAAAACGGCATGCTGTTCCATGCTGTTATGCGTGCTGTTCCATGCTGTTATTCAATAACAGCATATTGGCGAGCAAGCTGTTGAATAAGGGCCGGAAATCCGAGCCCAAAATCCAACTTAACAGCACGGAAAAATTTCCGCCGAAATAACAGCATGGAAATAGCGGCACATGGATGCGAATCGCGGCCTGGATCGCTCACCGGACTGACCATCGCTGGCCCGGCCTATAGCGGGCGATAACGCCAGCGCATCGGCCTGCTCCCGTCGGCGAGCGAGATTTCCGCGTTGAGCGTCTCGCCCTCGCGCCAGTAGCGGATGCGTTGCGGATAATCATGCGCCGGGTTGGCGAAGACGATCTCGCTCGCGCCTTGCGACAGCATCGGGAAAGCGACGCGCGTTCCGCCATCCGGCGACGCCCAGAAGACCGACTTGCCATCGGCATCAGGCAGGATCTGGTTGGCTTCCCAGGACTGGAGCTTGTCCCCCGTCCCGCTGCGGCCCGACCCGAGCATCATGGCGGCACGCGGCGAGGTCCAGCATTCCTCGGTCCATTTCTGCCCGGCCTGCATGATCCAGCACCCTGTCATCCAGCCCGGCGGTCCCTTCGTCACCGGTTCGGAAACGGAAGCGGACGCGGCTCCCGCCAGAGCCAGTGCGGCACATGTCGCGATCATCCAGCGCATCGATCTTCTCCCCTGTGGTTCGTTCGCCAGTCTAGCGGATGCAACGCCGCTGGCTTGAACCGACGCGACATGGAATATGACATGATGCGCTATGCCGAACAGCCTTTGCCGGAAGCATTGAACGGGCTGGTCGCGGCACTCTGGACAATGGCCGGCGAGGGTCGGCCCGATGCGTGGGTCGAGCATGATGCGACGCCAGACGGCTGTATCGAGGTGATCCACCGGCTGCGCGGCCGGTCGGTCTGGGGCACCGAGCAACCGGCGCTGTTCGTTACCGGGCTCAACCTGACGCCGGTACGGTTCCGGATCAGCGGCGATGCACAGTTTATCGGCCTCAGGCTCTGGCCCTGGGCGTGGGAAATGCTGGGCGGCGTCCCCTGCCCCGCCATCGCCAATGGCTGGGCCGCGCTGGATGGCGGGAGCCGGGCGGGTGCGCTGATGCTGAATCCGGATAATGTCATGACCGATATGACGACCGCCTTTGCCGGCATGGCCCGCCATCCGATCGGGTCGCATGTGCTGAACGCGGTGCGCGTCGAGGACATCGTCCGAACGAGCGGCCGGTCGCATCGCACGGTGCAACGCTGGTTCGAACGCAGCATCGGCGTCACGCCGCGTGGTTATTTGCGCCTGATCCGGTTCCACCGCGCCATGGTCGATGTCGCGACAGCGACCAGCCTGGCGGACCAGGCGGCAAAGGGCGGCTTTGCCGACCAGGCGCATATGGCGCGCGATTTTCGCGAGCTCGCCGGAATACCGCCCCGCACCGCGCGCGTACGGGCGCGCGGGCCGTTCCTGCCCGGCGACCCCTCCTGATCACGACGCAGCGATCCGGTGGCTGTATCACCGCAGAAGCAAGCCACGGCCAGACCCGCCATCGATCGACCTGAGCGCTTTGGCCTGCGCAAGGCCGGATGGCGATCGAACTCCCCCCGGCAGCCTCCTTGCCGGCGCCTGCTTTTCCCGACTGCGCCAGCGGCACCCGACAGCGCCAATCTTAAACGATCCGCTAACCATATGTTGCCATACGGATTCGATGACGACGCAACAGTTCGATTGGATTACCGATCATCGCCAGCGGCATACGCCGCCCCTGCGCTGGTGGGCCATCGCCGCCCTGCTGCTGGGCGTCGCGTTCCTGTTGCGATCCGGACAGTTCGGCAATCCGCTCAAGGGGCTGGACGAGCAATATTACCTGCTCGTCGGCGACCATATGCTGCATGGTGCGATACCCTATGTCGACTTGTGGGACCGAAAGCCCTTTGGCCTGTTCGCACTGTTCGCGGGCATAAGGCTGCTCGGGGGCGACGGGGTGATCCAGGCGACGATCGTCGCCACGTTGTTCGCCGCCGCGACCGCCTGTGTCGTGACCGCGATCGCGCTGCGATCCGCCCCGCGGACCGCAGCGATCCTTGCCGGGATCGGCTACCTCGTCGCGCTGCAGGTATTATGGGGCGGGATCGGACAGACCCCCGTCTTCTACAATCTGTTGACCGCGCTCAGCGCATGGCTGGTGCTCGATACAGCGCCGACGCTGCAGCGTCGCGGCGACCTGGTCCGTGTTCTGTCGGCGATGCTGCTGTCCGGCCTCGCCATCCAGATCAAGACCAATGCCGCGTTCGAAGGCGCCGCGCTGGGCCTGTGGCTGATCTGGCGTGCGATCCGTGCCGGAGCACCGCCACGGCAGCTTGTCGCGCTGGCGGCGACAATGATCTTCGTCGCATTGCTGCCCACACTCGCCGTCGCGGCGGGCTATGCAGCGATCGGGCATTTCAACGAATTCTGGTACGCGAATGTCGTCTCGCAATTCCACAAGCATGGCACGCTTGGGCAGCTTGCCCTGGTCCGCCTGGGGACGATGGCGGGCCTGTCCGGACCCATGCTGGCGCTGCTGCTTGTCGGATGCTGGCGAGCGACCCGCCAATGGCGGCGGTGGCATCCGGAAATGGTTCTGCTGGCCATGTGGTCGATCGCCGGCCTTGTCGATGCGTTCGCGATCGGCGGGTTCTGGACTCATTATGCGCTGCCGCTCGCGGTGCCGGCGGCGATCCTGTCGGCCCATGCCTTCGCCGCGCCGCGCTGGGGCTATATCGCGTTCGGCATCTACATCGCTTACCCGATGGTCGACGCCATCGTCCTCGACCGGATCAGCGCCGGCGACGAAACCCAACTGGCGGCGCGAACGGTCGCCGCCATCCCCGATGACGTGACCACGCAATGCCTGCTCACTTATGAGGGGCCGGTCATCTATTATCATCTGAAGCACGCCTGCCTCGTCACTCCGTTCGCCTTTACGGGCCATTTGCGGTCGTCGGCGGAGGCTGATGCGCTGGGCGTCGATTCCGCGGCGGCGATGAAAGCGGCACTGTCGCGGCGACCCGGCACCATCCTGACGGTCGAAGGGTCGCTGTGGAAGGAACGCAATCTGGTCAATGATCGCATCGTCGCAGCTGAAATCCGCCGCAACTATGTCGCCATCGCGCGCCTCCCCCACACCCATCAGCAAACCGGTCAGGAGTGGATCATCGTGTGGCGGCGCAAGGACCTGGCGACCGGCAGCCGGACCCTGCCCGGTGAAACTCCCGACTTTGGTTAGTCAATTGTCAAAGCTTAGCCATTACGCGTGTTTGGCAAGCATGAGGATTTGTAAGGCATGAGCGCATTCGGACGTCGTCCAGGGGTAGGTGGGTCCACACCCGGCAATCGGCCTGCGTTCGGTGTTGCGCGACCGATGCAGGGGGGGGCGGCACGTCCGGCCGAACCTGAGATCGGTGGCGACCAGTTCCCGCCATTGCCCATGCCGGGCGAAACCGATTCGCTACCGACCGGCAACATGCCCGGCGTCAATCAGGACGCGATGCAGCGCCTCGCCGACCGTCAGTCGGCCTCGGGCGAGGCGGGCAACAGCCGCGTCGAAGGTTTCGAAAGCTCGATCCACAAGATCAAGGAGCAAGTGCTGCCGCGCCTGCTCGAGCGCGTCGATCCCGAAGCGGCCGCGACACTCGACAAGGATGAATTGGCCGAGGAATTCCGCCCGATCATCGGCGAAGTGCTCGCCGAGCTGAAGCTGACGCTCAACCGCCGCGAGCAGTTCGCGCTGGAAAAGGTGCTGGTCGATGAACTGCTCGGGCTCGGGCCGCTTGAGGAACTGCTGGCCGATCCGTCGATCACCGACATCATGGTCAATGGCCCGGAACAGACCTATGTCGAGCGCAAGGGCCAGCTGGTCCTCGCCAATATCCAGTTTCGCGACGAGGAGCATCTGTTCCAGATCGCGCAACGCATCTGCAACTCGGTCGGCCGCCGTGTCGACCAGACCACACCGCTGGCCGACGCCCGATTGAAGGACGGCAGCCGCGTCAACGTGATCGTGCCGCCGCTGTCGCTTCGCGGCACCGCGATCTCGATCCGTAAATTCTCCGCCAAGCCGATCACGCTCGACATGATGGCCGGTTTCGGATCGATGAGCCCGAAAATGGCCACCGCGCTGAAGATCGCCGGCGCGAGCCGATTCAACGTCGTCATCTCGGGCGGTACCGGTTCGGGCAAGACGACGATGCTCAACGCCCTGTCGAAAATGATCGACCCGGGCGAACGCGTGCTGACGATCGAGGATGCGGCCGAACTTCGCTTGCAGCAGCCCCATTGGCTGCCGCTCGAAACCCGACCGGCCAATCTGGAGGGTCAGGGCGAAATCTCGATCCGCGATCTGGTCAAGAACGCGCTGCGTATGCGTCCTGACCGGATCATCCTGGGCGAAATTCGCGGCTCCGAATGTTTCGACATGCTCGCGGCGATGAACACCGGCCATGACGGCTCGATGTGTACGCTCCACGCCAACTCCCCGCGCGAAGCCCTCGCGCGTATGGAGAACATGGTGATGATGTCGGACATCAAGGTGCCGAAGGAAGCGATCAGCCGGCAGATCGCCGATTCGGTCGAACTGATCATCCAGGTGAAGCGCCTGCGCGACGGTTCACGCCGCGTGACCAACGTCACCGAGGTGATCGGCATGGAAGGCCCGGTGATCGTCACGCAGGAACTGTTCAAATTCGAATATCTCGACGAAAGCGCCGACGGCAAGATCGTCGGCGAATATCGCTCGATGGGCCTGCGTCCCTATACGCTTGAAAAGGCACGACAGTTCGGTTTCGATCAAGCGTTCCTGGAGGCTTGTCTCTAAGGCCTGGATCCACCCCGCCAGGGCAGGATTCGAGATGCTTGCCCATCGCCTGCCCTAAAAGCTTTTCTACAGGCCGCCGATACGGCTACGGCAGCGCGAATGCGTATTCTCGCTGCCCTCTCCCTGCTGCTGCTGACCGCCGCCACACCGTCCGCCGATCTGCTCGCGCGCGATGCCGAAGCGCGCTGGGTGCCGTTCGACCTGACGCCGGGCAACCAGATCCGCTTCACCCTGACGGTCGATGGCAAGCCGATCACCGCAATCCTCGATACGGGCGTCAGCTACTCGGTGCTGTCGCGCGCTTATGTCGATGCGGCGAAATTGAAGGTCCGCAGCGGCGGCAGCGCCAATGCGATTGGCGGCGTGGTCCCGCTCGGCTGGATCGACACGCAATCGATCACGTTTGGCGGCCTGACCCGGACTGGCGGCAGCATCAGCGTCGCCACCCTGCCCGCCAATGCCACGGGCAGTGAGAAACCGATCGAAATGCTGGTCGGGCGCGACCTGACCGCCGACTATGCGCTCGACATCGACTATGACACGCGGCGCTTTCGCTTGCTTCCCTCCGGCCGGATGCCGTTCCAGGGTGCGAGCGCCCCGCTGGCGGTCTCGCGCGACCGGCTGGTCTATATCAGTGAAACCACCGTCAACGGGCGACGGCTGCGGCCATTGATCGTCGATACCGGCGACGGCAACAGCATCACCTTGTCGTCCGAGGCCTGGGCGACGACGGCGATGGTTCCGGCGGCGCGGACCTCGACCATTTCGTTCGGCCTGGGTGGGCCGATCGTCACCGATCTGATCATCGTGCCCGAACTGCGCACCGGCACCCTGGTCGCCCCCTTTGTCGATGTGCAGATCGAACAGAAAGGTGGCTTCTCGCATGCGATGGGTATGGCCGGACGGATCGGCTCCGGCTTCCTGCAGAAATATCGTGTGCTGCTCGATCCCAAGGCCGGCCATATGGTGCTGGCGCCCGGCGCTCAGTCGCGCGAGCCGACCATGCGATCGACCAGCGGCCTGCTCGTGGCCCCCGAAAGCGACCGGTTGCGCGTCCTGCACGTCATGCGCGGCGGACCGGCTGAACGCGATGGCTGGCGCGTCGGCGACATGATCTGCGTGATCGACGGCACGCCGGTGCCGGACAATTACGCGTCCAGCCCGATCGCGGCCTGGTCGATCGGCAAACCGGGGCGCGTCGTCGCGCTCGACCTGTGCGACGGGACACGGCGCGCGCTGACGCTGCGGCACTTCTACTGATGCTCCTTCAATCATTCACCTCACGCTGGAAGACGGCGATACTGCTGCTGTTCGTCGCGGTGGCGCTGCGCATGTGGGATTTCGGCAATCCGGTCATTCATGTCGATGAGCAATTCTACCTGCTGGTCGGCGACCGAATGCTTCACGGCGATTTGCCCTATGTCGACATCTGGGACCGCAAGCCGATCGGCTTGTTCCTGCTCTTCGCCGGCATCCGTTTGCTGCCTGGCGATGGCATCCTCGCCTATCAGATCGTCGCGACCCTGTTCGCGGCGGCGACGGCATGGATGATCGACCGGGGTGCGCTCCGACTCGGTGCGGCGCGCGCCGGGGCACTGGCCGCGGCGATCGCTTATCTGATCTGGCTGTCGCTGCTCAACGGACGTGGCGGGCAATCGCCGGTGTTCTACAATCTGTTCATGGCCGCCGCTGCCTTGCTCACGCTGCGCCTGCCCGTCCTGGCCAAGGCCGGCGCGATCCGCGCGGTCCTGGGCAATGGCCTGATCGTATGCCTGCTAAGCGGCATCGCGATCCAGATGAAATATACGCCCGTGATTGAGGGCATCTATTTCGGCCTGGCGCATCTCTGGTTCCTGCACCGCGCCGGGGGCCGGTTGCCGATACTGGCCGGCGCCGGTCTCGCCTGGGCCATCGCTGGGCTGCTGCCGACGCTGGCCGCGATCGGCTATTATGCCTGGATCGGGCCGGATGCGCTGCATGCCTTCTGGTTCGCCAATGTCATCTCGATCGCACTGCGCCCCGGTTATCCGGCGGATCAGATCGCCATGCGGTTGCTGGGCGTCGCCGCGCAGCTATCGCCCCTGATCGTGGCAGCGGGCATTGCTTGGCGCTGGCGCCGGCGGATGGGCTTCGCCGGCGAAGGTTCGATCATCGCCTGGGGTTGGCTGGGCGCCGCGCTCATCGGTTTCCTGGCGATCGGCACCTATTTCGATCATTACGCCTTGCCGCTGATCGCCCCGCTCGCGCTGGTCGCGGCCCCGGCGCTGGGGCGGTCGGCGCGGATCATGGTCGGGGTGCTCGGCCTGGCGTTGCTGTTGTTCGTGATCAAGCTCGCCATGCAACCACGCAATGCCGACGGCGCACGCGCGGTCGCTGCGGTGGTCAAGGCAAACAGCGGCAGCGAATGTCCCTGGGTCGCTATCGGCGATACCATTACCTATCGCCTGGCCGATGCGTGCCTGCCGACTCCCTATGTATTCCCTAATCTGCTAATCTATTCCACCGAGCAGGGCGCGATCGGGATCGACGAAGCGGGCGAAGTGCGACGCATCGTCGCCGCTCGGCCGCCGGTGATCGTCACGTCTTCCCGATCGCTGAACATCTGGAACAGGGCAAGCTTCAGCGTGGCCAAATCCGCGCTGCGCGCCGATTATCGCCTCGTTTTCAGCACGCCGCACGACAATTATCGCTCGCTGGTTTATCTGCGCCGCGACTTGCCCTTCAGGAACCCCGCGTCAAATCACGCGACCGTCAGGCGTGGAGCGCCAGAATGACGAAGATCGCAGCGGCGATCAGCGCAAGCATCTGAAGCGTCGGCCAATCGAGCAGGCCGACACGATCGAGATCGGCGCGGCGTTTGCGGCGGCGATCGCCCAGCCCGAAAAAAAGCGCCGCCAGCACGGCGACGATCGCGGCGACCCAGAAAGGTGCCGCCGGCGACCCGAGCCACGCCATGGTCGTCAGATCAATTATCGAGCTTTTCGATCTTCTCGTTCAGCCGGGTCAGCTCCGCCTTGAGCGCGGCGATCTCATCGTCCTTGCTTGACGCGGCAGCGGCGGTCGGCGCTTCGGCAGCGGCGGCCGCCGCCTTGGCACCGGCCGAGCCGGGCTTGAACGCCGCGGTCGCGGCTTCGAACATCGCCATGTTGCGCTTGGCGATTTCGGCGAAGGGCGAATTGGCGAACGCGCCTTCGACCGCCGTCTTGAATTGCTCATGGTTCCGACGGAAGCTGTCCATCGATGCCTCGAGATAGCCCGGCACCATCGCCTGCATCGAATCGCCGTACATCGCGATCAGCTGGCGCAGGAAATTGACCGGCAGCATGGTCTGGCCGCGCGATTCTTCTTCCATGATGATCTGGGTCAGCACATTGTGCGTGATATCCTCATCGGTCTTGGCATCGACGACCTTGAAATCACGGCCCTCTCGCGTCATCGCGGCGAGATGCTCGAGTGTGATGTAAGACGACGTCTCGGTGTTATAGAGTCGGCGGTTCGCATATTTCTTGATGATGACGGGGCCGTCGCCCGGTGTCTGCTTCTTCATGGGAAAGGTCCCCGCCCAAGTGGTTGGTTCACCTGTAACACCCTTTAATGCCGCACCGCAACACGGACCAAGGCCATTACCCTTGTTTCTGGAGATGTTGCGCAGCGAAACCGCAACATCGCCCGAGCGTCGTGAACAAGCCCTGAGCGGACTGCGCGCCTATCAGGCGGCGGCGCGCGGCAAGCCCCGCAAGCCAGCCCCCGTACGCCACCGCAAGGGTCGTGCGCGGTTGCGGGACTATGGCGCGCGCGCGCGCGGCGGTCGTCCGATCGTCGTCGTGCCGTCGCTGATCAACCCGCCCTTCATCCTGGACCTTGCACCCGACATTTCGCTACTGCGCTGGCTCGCCGCACAGGGTTTTCACCCCTATCTCGTCGATTGGGGAACACCGGACCGCGCGGCGCGCGCGATGGATGTGACCGCCCATGTCGAGCAATTGCTGTTGCCGCTGATCGCGAAACTCCCCGAACCGCCCGTGCTGGCGGGATATTGCCTGGGCGGGACGATGGCGCTCGCCGCCGCCTGCGCCGCGCCGGTCGCGGGCCTTGCGCTGATCGCCGCGCCGTGGCGCTTCGATGGGTTCAGCGAAAAAGCACGCACCGACATCGCCGAACTGTGGCACGCGGCACGCCCGGCGTGCGAAACCATGGGACTGGTTCCGATGGAAGTCCTTCAAGCGGGATTCTGGCGGCTCGATCCAGGGCGCACGATCGCCAAATATGAGGCGTTCGCGGCAATGGATCCGGATAGCGTCGCGGCCCGGACGTTCGTCGCGATGGAGGATTGGGCCAATGCGGGCGCGCCCCTGCCCTTCGCCGCGGGCGCGCAGATGTTCGAACAATTGATCGGCGGCAATGTCACCGGGCGTGACCATTGGCGCGTCGGCGGGACGATTGCCGGGCCCGCCCGGCTGACCTGCCCCGCGATCGATTTCGTTTCGCTGAGCGACCGAATCGTCCCGGCGGCAAGTGCAGCCGATTTGCCCAACCGGCGTGACCTGGGCGCGGGCCATGTCGGGATGATCGTCGGGCGTGGCGCGCGAGCGCAGCTATGGGAGCCGCTGGCGGACTGGATTAGCGCGCTGCCCGCGCCTAGATAGCGCCCACATCATCACGAGCGCCGAGGATTCTCCCATGACCGATATCGTCATCACCGCCGCCAAGCGCACGCCTGTCGGCAGCTTTCTGGGCGCGTTCGGATCGGTCCCGGCGCATGAGCTGGGCCGGATCGCCATTGAAGCGGCACTGGAACAGGCCGGCGTCGACGGCGCGGATGTGTCCGAAGTCATTCTCGGCCAAGTGCTGACCGCGGCGCAGGGCCAGAACCCGGCACGCCAGGCGTCGATGGCGGCGGGCGTGCCCAAGGAAATCCCAGCCTGGGGCGTCAATCAGGTCTGTGGATCGGGCCTGCGCGCGGTGGCGCTGGCGGCCCAGGCGATCGCGACTGGCGACGCGACGATCGTCGTGGCGGGCGGGCAGGAGTCGATGTCGCTCAGCGCGCATGCACAGAATCTGCGCGGCGGGCAGAAGATGGGCGACCTCGCTTTGGTCGACACGATGGTCAAGGACGGCCTGACCGACGTCTTCAACGGCTATCATATGGGCATCACCGCCGAGAATCTTGCCGAACAATATCAGGTGACGCGCGGGCAGCAGGACGAATTCTCGGTCCGTTCGCAAAACCTTGCCGATGCGGCGCGCTCCTCTGGCCGCTTCCGTGACGAGATCGCACCGGTCACGGTCAAGGGCCGCAAGGGCGACACGATCGTGTCCGACGACGAATATATCCGCAGCGGTGTGACGCTGGAGAGCGTGTCGGGCGTGAAGCCGGCGTTCAAGAAGGACGGCACCGTCACCGCCGCCAATGCCAGCGGGCTCAATGACGGCGCCGCGGCGCTCGTACTGATGACCCGCGAGGAGGCCGAAAAGCGCGGATCGACCATCCTCGCCACGATCAGGAGTTGGGCCTCGGCCGGCGTCGATCCGTCGATCATGGGCATCGGCCCCGTCCCGGCGACGCGACGCGCGCTGGAAAAGGCCGGCTGGACTATTGGCGATCTTGATCTGATCGAAGCGAACGAGGCATTCGCGGCGCAAGCGCTGTCAGTCGGCAAGGAACTCGGCTGGGATGCCGACAAGGTCAATGTCAATGGCGGCGCGATCGCGATTGGCCATCCGATCGGCGCGAGCGGCGCGCGCGTGCTGACGACCCTGATCTATGAGATGCAGAAGCGTGACGTGAAGAAGGGTTTGGCGACCCTGTGCATCGGCGGCGGCATGGGAATTGCCATGTGTATCGAACGTTAAGCGGAATTGTCCTAAGCAGAGACATGATGTTGCATTTTCGCTACACGTGCTTTGGAAATTGACACGATAGTCTACCTGAACCGCTGATTAACATTGTGCAATGTGACTGCCTCGGCAAACATTGCACAATGTTGCCCGGGCTGTTGCCCGTGCTTTATCTTTCGGGGGTTCTATAACATGCTGAAAACTCGCCTTTTGGCAGCGACGGCGCTTGCAGCCGGTTCAGTGCTATTTTCCGCGGGCGCCTTTGCGCAGGAAACCGCTCCATCGGTTAAACCGGTCGCGACGACCGAAACCGAGACGCCGACCAGCGAAGATGCGATCATCGTCACCGGTTCGCGTATTCGTCGTCCGAATCTCGAATCGACGGTTCCGATCACGTCGATCAGCGGTGATCAGATCTTCCAGCAGGGTCAGACCAATATCGGCGACACGCTGAACGATCTGCCACAGCTGCGCAGCACTTTCGCCCAGCAGAATCCGGGCCTGGGCATCGGCATCGCCGGCCTCAACCTGCTCGACCTTCGTGGTCTGGGGTCTCAGCGGACCCTCGTACTGGTCAATGGCCGTCGTCACGTTGCTGCCGACATTCTGAACAATGCGGTGTCCACCGACATCAACACCATCCCGAACGATCTGATCGAGCGCGTCGACATCGTGACCGGCGGCAACTCCGCCATCTATGGTTCGGACGCGATCGCCGGCGTGGTCAATTTCGTGCTGAAGCGCGACTTCACCGGCGTGCAGGTACGTGGCAGCGCGGGCGTTGCGGAAAAGGGCTTTGGCGGCAACCAGTACATCTCGGCGATGGCCGGCACGAACTTTGCCGGCGGCCGCGGCAACATCATGGTGCACGGCGAATATGCTCGCCAGTCTCGCGTTTTTGCCTCCGACATCCCGTCGTACCGGTCGCAGGACGGCCTTTTCGTCACCGACATCGATCAAGGCGGGTTGGTCAATGGCAGCGACGGTATTCCAGATCGCACTTACATCCGTGACGTCCGCAGCACGAGCATCAATCGGTACGGCCTGGTTACGATCAATCAGCAAAAGGGCGGGTCGGCACCGTGCGGCAACGGTATTTCCAATGGCCTTCCTGGCGCCCCCAATGCCGCCCTGCCCTATAATTGCAGCTACGTATTCAATCAGGACGGGACGCTGGCTGCCCAAACTGGAGCGCGCTTTGGCCAGGGCATTCTCGGCGGCATCACCGGCGGCAATGGCCAGACCGGTCGCGAAGACAAGCTTCTTTCCGTACTGCCGTTCATGGAACGCTACAACTTCAACGCGCTCGGGCATTTCGCATTCAGCGATGCCGCCGAGCTCTTCTTTGAAGCCAAGTGGAATCGAGTCAATGCGCTGGGCTCGAACGCGGGCCCCTCGTTCATCCAGGGTACTTTTGCGCAGTTTGACGCCCGTGAGCGTGTTCGGCTCGACAACCCGTTCCTGAATACCGCAGCGCGCGCAACGATCGCCAATGCGATCCTGGCGTCTGGTTGCAAAACAAGCCTGACGGGCGCCTGCGATCCCAACGCCGTCGCCCCGACTCCCACAAACTTACTTACGGCGACGGACATCGCGAATATCGCAAACGGCAGCTATCGCTTCGTTGTCGCGCGACAATTGGCCGACTCGGGGATTCGTGACGAAAAATTCCAGCGCGACACCTATCGTTTCGTTGGGGGCTTGCGCGGCACGTTCAACGAGGACTGGAACTACGAATTTTCGGTCAATTACGGAAAGTTCAAGGAACGCACGACCACCTATGGCTATCTTGACCGTCAGCGTTTTATGCTGTCGCTCGATGCCGGTCGTAACCCCGTTACTGGCCAGATTCAGTGCCGTGCGCAGTTCGATCCAGCATCCGCCGTCCCTTTCACTCAGGGATTCGACGCTACTCAAATTGCCGCGCAACAGGGCCGGCTTAACTCGGATATTGCCGCTTGCGTACCTTACAATCCCTTTGGTGGAGGGGATAACAGCGCCGCGGCCAAATACTTCACCTACAATGCGACCCATGTCGCCTCGCAGGACCAGCTTGTCCTGTCCGGCTTTGTCGGTGGCGACCTGAGCCAACTCTTCGAATTGCCAGGCGGCCCGATCAGCTTTGCGGTCGGTGCCGAGTACCGACGCGAAAAGTCGTATTACCAGGAAGATCCCTTCGTTCAGTCGGGAGCGACGAACGCCGTCGTCATTCCGACTTTCTCTCCAAAGGCTTTCCAAGTGAAGGAGGCCTATGGCGAGCTCCGGATTCCGGTGGTGAAGGATTTGCCGCTCTTCCACGAGCTGACCATCAGCGGCGCGGCGCGAGTTGCGAAGTATCAGGGCAGCACCGGCACGGTCTGGGCCTATAACGCGGGCGCCGATTGGGCACCGATCCAGGACATCCGTTTCCGCGGCAATTTCAGCCGTGCGGTTCGTGCGCCGAACGTGTCGGAAACCGCGTTCCCGCTGGTCCCGAATTTCGCGCCGCAATTCCAGGACCCCTGCCGCCCAGCCAATATCGGTGCAGGTTCGCAATATCGTGCAGCCAATTGCCAGGCTGATCTCGGCGCGCTCCTGCCGGCTCTCAACTCTCTTGCGGTTTACTCGCTCCCGGTCGTGAGCGGCAGCAACCTGAACCTCAAGGCGGAAACCTCGAACTCGATCACGCTCGGCGCCGTGATTCAGCCGCGGATCATTCCGGGCTTCTCACTCAGCGTCGATTATTATAATATCAAGGTCGACAATGTGATCACATCTGTGACCGCACAGCAGATCGCCAATAGCTGCTACGATCTGCCCACGCTCGCCAATCCGTTCTGCGGGCTGTTCACGCGTTACCGTGGCGGTGGCACACCTCCCTTTGGCGAAACTCCAGGTCAGATCCTTGGCGGTTCGCTGATCCAGGCTCCGCTCAACTATGCAAAGCGGGTTCGGCGCGGCCTCGACTTCCAGGCTTCGTACCGTACCCAGCTGGGTCCGAACGTTCGCCTCAACTCGAACCTGATCTATGTGCATCAGTTGACCAACAGCAACTATACGGATCCCACGCGTCCGAACTTCGAAAATCGGATCCTGGGCGAACTGGGCGATCCGGTCGACGAGTTCCGTCTGGATACGGACCTGACGTACAAGCAGTTCACCTTCGGGTACCGGCTGCGGTACATTGGGCCGATGTGGGTCAATAACTATGAGGACTTCAACAGCCTGCAAGGGCGTCCTCCAGAGAATGCGGACTATGCCGACATCCAGCAATATCCGTCGGTCTTCTATCATGACATCCGGTTCGAGTGGAACATCGACAACAGTGGCGGCTTCGGCAAGGATCTGAGATTCTATGCTGGCATCGACAACCTGCTCGACAAGGATCCGCCGCTGGGTTCGACGGCAACCGGTGCAAACAGCTCGATCTACAACTTCCGCGGCCGTAACTTCTACGCCGGCTTCCGCGCCCGCTTCTAAGGTCGGAACAGTCAATTCCAGGGGGCAAAGGGTAACCTTTGCCCCCTTTTTTTTGTCCTGCAGCACCAGCATAAGGTGAGCATGACATCTTCATCGGTAGAGCAGGCTCAACGCTTCGCGCAGGACGGCCAGGCGGAACGAGGCGCCGCGCTGCTAAGCGAAGCGGGTGATCGTGGCGACGCCGTGGCCCTGGCCGAATTGGCGGTGTGGTGCATGACGGGCGCGCACATCCCCCGGGACCTGATCAAGGCGCGGGGCCTGCTACGGCGCGCGGTGACGATCGGTCATGTCGATGCCGCACTGATGGAAATCGCGCTCACCGCCAATGGCAGCGGCGCAGTGCCCGACTGGCCCGCCGCTCTGGCGTTGCTACGCACAGCAGCGCGGGGTGACCATGTCGCAGCAAACCAGCTTAAGCTCGTCGAGGCCATGAAGCTGGACCACCTGGGCGCACCACGCACCATGCCCAGGCCCGAGCGGCTCAGCGAAGGTTGCGACCTGGTGCGCTATCCCCGACTATTCTCGCCCGAGGAATGTATGCAGGTCGCGACGGTGGCCAACGACCTGCTTGAGCCCGCGCTGGTGCTCGATCCCGCCACCGGCCGGCAGATCAGCCACCCGATCCGGACCTCCGACGGGGCGGTGATCGGCCCGACGCGCGAGGATCTGGTGATCCGCGCACTCAATCATCGCCTTGCCGCGATCAGTGGCACGCAGGTCGACCAGGGAGAAGCGCTCGCCGTCCTGCGCTACGCGCCCGGCCAGCAATATCGCCCTCATCTCGATTCGATCACCGGCGCGCAGAATCAGCGGATCAAGACGGTGCTGATTTACCTCAACCATGGCTTTCAGGGTGGCGAGACCATATTCTCCGAACTCGGCGTCACCATCGTACCGCAACAGGGCGATGCGATCGTCTTCACCAACGTGATGGCCAATGGCAGCCCCGATCCGGCGTCGCGCCATGCGGGATTACCGGTGATCCAGGGCGTGAAGTGGCTCGCGACGCGATGGATTCGCGCGCGCCCGCTCGATGTGTGGAAACCGCCGCCTAGCTGATCCAGCGCCGTTCGAACCGCGTGCCCAGGCCGGTCAGTAATTCATATTGCGACATGCCGCTGGCCATCGCCGCCATGGGGAGCGCATAATCGAGCTGCACCCAATCGCCCTCGGCTAACAGGGGCGCAACCGAAACATCAATCGCGATGAGATCCATCGAAACGCGGCCCAGCACCGGCAGTCGCAGTCCTTCGAATAGTGCGGCCCCCTTCCCCGAAAAGCCACGGAAATAGCCATCGGCATAACCCAGATTGAGAATCGCGACGTCCAGATCGGTCGGTGCGATACATGCCGCATTATAACCAATGGGCGCCCCCGCCGGCACAAGACGACGCTGCAAGATCTGAGCTTCAGGCGTCACGACCTGATGGAGAACGCCCGCGAACTCGGACCTGGGCACGCCGCCGTACAAGGCGATGCCGGGGCGAGTCAGGTCGAAGGCATAATCCTTCCCGAGCGCAATCCCCGCGGAATTGGCCAGGCTCATGCGCCGTGCATCGGTACGTCCGACCAATCCGGTGAATGCCACACGCTGAAGCTCGTTCATCGCATGATCTTCGTCGGCGCAGGCGAGGTGGCTCATCAGCGTCTCGATGTGCAGCCCGTCGAGCAACCCGGTCGCGACGTCGTCGATCGAGACGCCAAGACGGTTCATGCCGGTATCGACCATCACATCACAGGGTCCACCGCCCGCCTGCTTCCAGCGTGCAACCTGGTTTGCGGTATTCAGCACCGGACGCGCGCGCCCTGCCCCGGCCTGCGCCATATCCTCTTCGCGGACACCGTGCAGAACCGATACGGACACGCCGAGCGAAGCGACCGCCGGGGCTTCGGCCCAGGTGGCGACGTAGAAATCACGGCAGCCGACAGCGGCGAGGCGCTTCACGACCTCGACTGCGCCAAGGCCATAGCCATCGGCCTTGATCGCGGCACCGCACGCGGCACTGCCGCTCATGGTCGCAAGGGCGCGCCAGTTGGCGACAAGGGCGGTGGAATCGAGGCTTAACCGTAAGGGCGCGTTCGTCATGGCAATGCGGTTAGCGGTGGTTGTGCGGCTCCGCTAGTCGGCACTTGCCATGCCGGGACGCGTTTCGGAGAGTCCCCACATCGTCACCACCAACGCCATCGCGACCACGGCCATGGTATACCATAGCCCGGCATAGGGATCGCCGGTCTTCGCGACGATATACTGGCTGATAAAGGGCAGGAAACCGCCGAAATAACCGGTCCCAAGGTGATAGGGGATCGACATCGAACTATAGCGGATGCGCGGCGGGAACATTTCCGAGAGCAACGCCGCAACCGGCCCATAGGTGACGCCCGACAGCGCGCCGAGAACAAGAATGGCGAACAGGATGACCGCAATGTTGAGCGGCGCGGGCACGACCTTGTCGAGATTATAGCCCGCCTTGGCCAGCGCCGCATCGAGGCCCGCCGGTGTGGTATCGGGAACCGGCAGACCGCCGATCATCACCACCGTCACCGGGCTGTGCGCCTTGGTGTATTGCACGCCTTTTTTCGAGAAATAGTCGAGCAGGATGCCGCATTGATCGGTCTGCTTCACCGCAAAAGGACTATAGGCGCAAACCGGGCCGGAGACGATGACCGGCGCACGCTTCGCCGCCAAGGCAAGGTCGGGATTGGCCGCGCTGCCAATCGCCCAGAAGACCGGAAAGAGCAGGATGAGCGTCAGGACATAACCGACCACGATCGGCTTTTTGCGCCCGACCCGATCGGACAATTTGCCAAACAGGACGAACCAGAACAGCCCCATGACACAGCCCACGCCAATGATCAGTTGCGCTGCTGTTTCCTGCACGCGCATCGTCGTCTGCAAAAAGGACAGCACACTGAACATCGCGGTGTACCAGATCACCGTCAGTCCGGCGGCAATGCCGAACAAGGCGACGAACAGGCGCTTGAGATTGCCGGGATAAGTGAAGCTTTCGATGAAGGGATTCTTGGCCATCTCGCCCTCGGCCTTCATCTTCTTGAACACTGGGCTTTCGGACAATTTGAGGCGCATCCACAGCGATACGGCGAGCAGCAGCAGCGAGAAGAGGAAGGGGAAACGCCAGCCACCCCCTTCCCATAATTCGGGCGGCAGGACCGATTTGGTCGCAAGCACGACGATGAGGCTGAGAATGAAGCCGCCGACCACGCTCGCCTGGATGAAGCTGGTGTAATAGCCTGATTTACCCTTGGGCGAATGCTCCGCGACATAGATTGCCGCCCCGCCATATTCACCACCGAGCGCCAAGCCCTGCAGAATACGCAAGCCGATGACCATCAGCGGTGCGGCGAATCCGATCGCCTCGAAGGACGGAATCAGGCCGACGCCCGCGGTCGCGACACCCATAAGGGTGATGGTGACGAGGAAGGTGTATTTGCGGCCAAGCTTGTCACCGAGATAGCCGAACAGCACTGCGCCCAATGGCCGGAAACCGAAACCGACCGCGAAACCCGCCCAGGCGAGCAAGGTCTGCATCGTCTCATTGCCCGCCGGGAAGAAGGTGCGGCCGATGATGCCCGATGCCGCCAGCGTGCCGTAGATGAAGAAGTCATACCATTCGAACACCGTGCCCAGCGACGACGCGGTAATCACGAGCCGGATGTCCTTGACCGACGGCTCGGACGTCGTGTCGGGCTCTGGCGCGGTATCCGCTGCCGTGGTGCTGGCCATTGGTCTTCTCCCCCTGATCGCCCCGGGTTTAGCGCGATTGTGGAGAGCGGCAAGCGGCTGTGTCGAGTAAATGAGCGGCGGATCAGGTGACGCGAGCGAAGTGCATGATCCAATTGGTCTCCCATGTCTTGCCGCCGTCAGCCGACAGGGCCTGGCGCCATTCGGCGCTGGTGGCGGTGATCGCCGACCACAGGAAGCGCAGCTTGACCGGCTGCCCCCGCAGCGTGTCGTCGGCGAAGAAGGTGCCGAGGCCATTCTCGAAACTGCCTTTCACCGGCACATCGAGTGTATGAGGGTTGCGCCCGTCGAGCCACCAGATCGCCCAGAGCCTGGTTTTCGGATCATAGGAGCGCAACGTGACGGCGCGATATGCGCCTCCCGGAATATCCAGCCAATTGTCGTCGATATTGCCAACCCCGCCCAGCACCGGTTGCATGACGCAGCGACCATCGAATTCCTGCCAATCGTTGCTGCCGGTGAGCCGCTCCTTGAGACGGCGATGTTTCACTCGCCAGGAGCCGATCAGGAAATCGAAGTCATGCCCAGGGTCGCCACCCGCCAGCGTCGCGGCGACCGAAGGAGCGGCCGTGGCGGCGCCCGCCAGGATCGAAAGGCTGAGCATGTCGCGGCGATCGAGCATGTGAAGAACGTCCTTATCCGGTGGACGCTCCCTTTAGGCCCCTGATCCTGACATCAAGTGTCAGGATCAGGGCGGTGTGGCGAAATTATCGCTCAGGCTTTCGCGTCAAGCATCCTGATGATGCCGGAGAAGTCAGTGCCGCCCTGCCCGTCGGCATTGAATTTCTCGTACAGTTCCGCCGCACGGGCGCCCAACGGCGTGCCGGTATTGGCAGTCGATGCCGCCTCCATCGCCAGCCGCAAATCCTTGAGCATCAGCGCGGCGGCGAAACCGCCCTGATAGTCATGATCGGCGGGCGTGTCGGGGCCAACCCCGGGGAGCGGGGCGTAGCTGGTCATCGACCAGCTCTGGCCCGACGACACGCTGGCGATGTCGAAGAACTTCTGCGCGTCGAGACCGAGCTTCTGCGCCAGCAGGAATGCTTCGCACGTGCCGATCATCGTGATGCCGAGCAGCATATTGTTGGCGATCTTGGCGACCTGTCCGGTACCATTTGACCCGGCATGAATCACTGCCTTGCCCATATCGGCGAGAAAGGGCTGAGCACGGTCAAAGGCTTCGGCGCTACCGCCGACCATGAAGGTCAACGTGCCGGCATTGGCAGCGGCAATGCCGCCCGACACGGGTGCGTCGACCGCAGCGTAACCCTTGGCGCTGGCGGCTTCGGCGATACGCTTGGCAGTCGCAACGTCGATGGTCGAGCAATCGATCAGGATCGCCGATTGCGGCGCCGCGGCGAACACGGCATCGGCATAGACGCCTTCCACATGCTTGCCGGCCGGCAGCATGGTGATGACGGCCTCGGCACCGTCAAGTGCTTCCTCGACGCTCGCGGCGGGCAGGCAGCCCGCTTCCTTGGCACGGGCGAGCGCCTCGGCCGAGAGGTCGAAGGCGCGGACGTCATGGCCCTTCTTCGCCAGGTTCGCGGCCATGCCGCCGCCCATATTGCCGAGACCGATAAATGCGACGCGTGCCATAAGTTATTCTCCGATATCAATTCGTCATCCCGACAAGCCGGGATTCTTATGGGGCTGGCGCTGCGCGCGCTCTTTGAGTGGCCCCGGTGACGTGTTGGTTATTTCCCCGTCCAGTTGCCCGGACGTTTCTCGACGAAAGCAGCCATGCCTTCCTTCTGGTCGGCGGTGCCGAACAGCGCATGGAACAGGCGACGTTCGAACTGCACGCCCTGGGCAAGGCCCGTCTCGAATGCGGCGTTGATCATTTCCTTGTTGGCGAGCGCAGCGAGTGGCGCCATCCCGGCGATCGCCGCAGCGGTCTTCAATGCCTCGTCGAGCAGTTCGGCGGCAGGGATGATACGGCTGACCAACCCGGCGCGCTCGGCTTCTTCCGCGCCCATCATCCGCCCGGTCAGGCACATTTCCATCGCCTTGGCCTTGCCAACCGCTCGCGTCAGGCGCTGCGAACCGCCCATGCCAGGCGCAACGCCGAGCTTGATTTCAGGCTGGCCGAACTTCGCGGTGTCGGCGGCGAGAATGAAGTCGCACATCATTGCCAGTTCGCACCCGCCACCGAGCGCGAAGCCGGCAACCGCGGCGATGATCGGCTTGCGCGTCGCGGTAAAGCGCTCCCAGCCGGCGAAATAATTGCCGCTGAACATGTCGGCGAACGACTGGCCGGCCATTTCCTTGATGTCGGCACCGGCGGCGAACGCTTTTTCGCTGCCGGTCAGCACGGCGCAATGCTGGCTGTCGTCGGCATCATAGGCGGTCATTGCGGCAACCAGTTCGCCGAGCACTTGATTGTTGAGCGCGTTGAGCGCCTGAGGACGGTTGAGCGTGATCAGCGTGACGGCATCGCGCTGTTCGACGAGCAGGGTTTCGTAAATGGCCATGGGATCAGTCTCCGTCGGCATTGGCAGGAAGCGGGGTCCAGGCCTGGCTGGCGGGCAGCGGCTGGAAGAAACCATCGACCATCGCCGCGGTCACGCCTTCCGGCGTGGCGGGGTTCCAGGTCGGATTATTATCCTTGTCGATCAGCAAGGCGCGCACGCCTTCGCCGAAATCGGGATGGCGGAACATGCGCGCGGCAATGCCGAATTCCATGCGCATCTCGTCGACGAAATGCGGCTGACGCGGACTTTCGACCAGCATGCGCAGTGATACCTTGCACGCTGTCGGTGATTTCGAGCGCAGCGTCTCACGCTGCCGCGTCGCCCAGTCCGAACCATCGGCTTCGAGCGCGGCAAGGATTTCCTCATAATCATCCGACGCGAACAGCCGGTCGATCGCCGGCAATTGCTCGACGATCTTCGCCGGTGGCGGGACGATGGAGACACCGGCCAGGATCGATTCGACCTTTTCCGGGGTCGCGCTCAGTTCGGCCTTCAGCGCCTCGAGCTTTTCAGACGGCACATAATAATTGGCCAGGCCAAGCGCGATGCAGTCCGCGCCATCGAGCCGCGCGCCGGTCAGCGCGAGATATTGCGCCGCCCGCCCGCGTAGCCGCGACAGATAGCGGCCGCCGCCGACATCGGGGAACAGACCGATCGCGGTTTCGGGCATCGCGAAGATCGTACGTTCGGTGACCACGCGGTAGCGGCACGGGCAAGCGATGCCGACGCCGCCGCCCATCGTCACGCCGTCCATGAACACCACGCCCGGCTTCGGGTATGTGTACATCAAATGATTGAGGCGATATTCCTGGAAGAAGAAGGCCTGCCCAGCCGCGCCGTGCCCCTGGGCGCTGCCCGCGATCGTCACCACGTCGCCGCCGGCACAGAAACCCCGCCCCTCGGCATGGTCGATCAGGATCAGGCGAATGCTGCGATCCTCGCGCCAGTCGAGCAGCGCGCGCGTCATTTGCTGCACCATCGGCAAGTTGAGCGCATTCAGCGCCTTGGGCCGGTTGAGCCGCAGACGCCCGGCGGCGCCGTCGCGATAGGCAAGTGTTTCGGTAGGCGTGGACATATCATTCATCGGTACATGCAAACTCAGTGAGTGATGGAAACGTAAGAGCCGGGCGCGGGCTCGATCGGATTGGCGGGTGTGCGGGGTGCGGCACGCTTGCCTGAGCCCGCCGCGCTCAACCAGCCATCCCAGATCGGCCACCAGGATCCCTGATGCTTTTCGGCACCGGCAAGCCAGTCCTCGGCCCGATCGGGCATGGCGGCGCTGGTCCAGTAACCATGCTTGTTGGCGGCAGGCGGATTGATCACCCCGGCATTATGGCCGGAACCGCCAAGGATGAAGGTGACCGGCCCGCCAAACAGCTTCGCGCCATCATAGACCGCGCTCCATGCCGAGACATGATCGTCCTTCAGCGCGACGAGCAGTACCGGCGTCTTCACGCTCGACAGGTCGATCGCGACGCCCCCGACCTCGAAGCCGGTTCCCTCCTTCAGCGCATTGGAGAAGAGCAGCCCACGATTATAGGATTTGAGAAAGGCCTGAGGAATGCGCGCGCCATCCTCGAACCAGTAGAGCAGGTCGGACGGCGGCGCTGCGCGGTCGAGCAGATAATGATTGACCACCGAAGACCAGATCAGGTCGTTCGAGCGCACTGCGGCGAAGAGCTGCTGCAACTCGGTCGAATCGATAAAGCCACGCTTTTCGAGATGCGTCTCGAGCGCGTCGAGATGCGCCTCATGCACGAATGCCGACCAGTCGCGCATATCGGCGAAGTCGACCATCGATCCGATCAGGGTCGCGCTGCCGACCTCATCGGCGCGGCCCTTGGCGGCGAGATACGCCAGCGCGATCGCGACCAGCGTACCACCGAGGCAGAAGGCGAACAGATCGACCTTCGCCTTGCCGGCGCCCTTGCCTGTTCTTTTGCGCACTTCGCCAAGCGCCGTCACGATCCCGTCGAGGACATAGTGCTCCACCCCGCAATCGCGGTGACTTTCGTCGGGATTGATCCATGAGATGACGAACACGGTTCGCCCTTGCTCGACCAGCCAGCGCACCATGCTCGATCGCGACTGCAGGTCGATCATGTAGAATTTGTTCACTAGCGGCGGCACATAGAGCATCGGCTCGGCATGCACGTCGGGCGTGGTCGGATCATACTGGATCAGCTGGAACAGATGATTCTGGAACACCACGCTGCCCGGCGTCGCGGCGATGTTGCCGCCCTTGGTAAAGGCATTTTCGTCGCTGCGGCGGCGGACGATGCCTTTGCCCAACGCCATGTCCTCGACAAGATGCGCAAAACCCGCCGCGAGATTGGCGCCACCGGTCTCGACCGTCCGCTGGATCACCTCCGGGTTGGTCATCGCGAAGTTGGTCGGCGCAATCGCGTTGAGATATTGATCGAGCACGAACGCGGTCATTGCCTTGTCGGGGCTGTGCGGGCCGTCGGCGACATCGGCGACGGCGCGCAATTGCTTCGAGGCAAGCAGATAGGCGTCGCGAAGCGAGCGGAAATAGGGCTGCTCCTCCCACTCCGGAGCCGAGAAGCGGCGATCGCGCGGCTTTTCCGCATCGGCCCTGGGCAACCAGGCCTGAGTCCAGAAATCGCCCCATTCGCGCGCCGCCTGGAGCTGGACCTCAAGCAATTGCTGCGGGTTCGACCCCAGTCCCATGGCGAAGCCCGACATCGAGCGAAACAGCGCCAGCGGATCATAGGGTTGGCTCGACCCGGTGGGGATCGGCGCGCGCGCGGCCTTGCCCAGCGCGCTCGACACATTGGCGAGCGCGTCCTGCCACATTTGCGTCACGCCTGGCGGATTTGGCTGATCGGTCACTGGCGGGTCAACTCGCGGCCGACGATCATGCGCATCACCTGGTTGGTGCCCTCCAGGATCGAATGCACACGCAGATCGCGCCAGAAACGCTCGATCGGATAGTCCTGCAAATAGCCATAACCGCCATGCAACTGCAGCGCGCGATCGACCACTGACGATCCAGTGTCGGTCGCAAGCCGCTTGGCCATCGCCGCGAAGCGCGTCTTGTCGGGCGCATTGGCCGTTACCTTGGCCGCCGCCATATAGAGCAAGGCGCGTGCCGCCTCGAGCTCGGTCGCCATGTCGGCCAGGGTGAATTGGGTGTTCTGGAAATCGGCGATCGCGGTGCCGAACTGCTTGCGATCCTTGGTGTACTGGATTGCCTCATCAAGGCAGCGTTGCGCACCGCCGAGCGAGCAGGCGCCGATATTGAGCCGCCCGCCATCGAGGCCCATCATCGCGATGCGGAACCCCTCGCCCTCACCACCGACAAGGTTCTCGACCGGTACGCGCACGCTATCGAAAATTACCTGCCGCGTCGGCTGCGCATGCCAGCCAAGCTTGCGTTCATTGGCACCGAAGCTGACGCCGGGCATGTCCTTCTCGATCACCATGCAGGAAATGCCCTTCGGCCCCTCCTCGCCGGTGCGGACCATTGTCACATAGACTTCGTTCTCGCCTGCGCCGGAGATGAACTGCTTGGTGCCGGTGACGACATAGTGATCCCCCGCTGCGTCAGTGCCCCGCACCGCCTTGGTCTTGAGCGCGGCGGCGTCCGAGCCTGAGGATGGTTCGGTCAGGCAATAGCTCGCCATCCGCTCCATCGTCACCAGATCGGGAAGATATTTGTCCTTCACCGTCTGGCTGCCGAAGCGGTCGATCATCCATGACGCCATGTTGTGGATGCTGATGAACGCGCTGGTCGCGGGGCAGCCATAGGCCATCGCCTCCATGATGATCGCGGATTCGAGCCGGCCGAGATTGATCCCGCCAGCTTCCTCCGAGACATAGATCGCGGCGAAGCCGAGTTCGGCCGCCGCCTTGATCACGTCCTTGGGGAAAATATGCTTCTCGTCCCATTCCGCCGCGTGCGGCGTGATGCGGTCGGCGGTGAACTTCCGCGCCAGATCCTGGATCTCGCGCTGGTCGTCGGTAAGGTCGAACTGGTTGGTCATGCTGGTCTCATGTCGCTGGGGTGACGAGGGGAAGCGCCTTGACGGGCGGTGAAGGAAAGGGGGCGGGCATGGCGTGCAAGACCCGCTCGGTGAACAGGGTCTTGGCGACCCTTATATCATTGCGTTCGTACCAGCGCGGGCCGGTGATATGGTTTTGCCAGGCAAGCTGCTCGGCGAGCGTGCCATTCGCCCAGGCGATTTCGGGCACCGCATCATAGATCGGATCGGCATAAGCGCGATCGGCGGTGACGATCCCCCATCCATCGTTGCGCAGCGCTTCGATCAGGTCGGGCATGAACAGTGCGGCAAGATCGGTTTCGTGCAACAACAGCATATGCGCCGGCGAGCGGCCGAGCGTGCGCCGCATCAGCGCGTCGGAAAAATTCGCGGACTGCACCATCGTCTCGACATAGAGACGGCGCAGCGCCGCCATATCGATCGGCTTGCCCGCTTTCTTCGCGGCGATCGACAGGCTGTCGAGATACCAGTCCGAACCATCGACGGTGACATAGCCGTTACGCAAGTGCCGCGCGCGGAGACCGGCGCGCACCGCGTCACGCTTCACCTTGTCCGGTCCGCCTTCATCCAGTGCCGGGAAGCGAAACCACGGGCGATAGCCCGGCCGACCCTTCAGCCAGGCTTCGGCCTTGTCGATGTCCGCGAGATAGGTCTTGGCCGACACTTTCGACAGCCGCGGATGCGAATAGGTGTGATCGGCAATGACATGGCCCGCCGCGACGTACCGATCGATCCGTTCCTCATCGCCATCGCCATGGGAAATTCGCACCGGATTGACGAAGAACGCGACCTGATCGACACGCTCGGCCTTCAGCGCCGCGATCAGCATGGCGTTGCGCTGATCGGTGGTCAGGAACGCGCCCGGCCCGCGCGGCGCATCGTCGAAACTCAGCGCGATCATCTTGGCCGGCATCACCGGCGGCATGCTGCCGATCGCCACCGGCGCGGCGCGTGCGCCGATGAGCAAGGCGGCAAGGACAAGGACGATCCGCATATCGGCTTACCCGAACGGCGCACGCTGGCGCGCGAGATCGTCGATCTCGCGCCGCGCGCCGAAAAGGGTGAGCCGGGTCGTCATGCGATTGCTCCTAGCAGCGCTCGTAACGATAGGTTGCGGCGGGCGATTGTTCGGTCCGCAGCAATGCTGTGCCCGCCGTGACGAGTTCGAGCGCCGCACGCTTCGTCCAGGTCCGGCCTTCGCCGGTGAAAATCAGGTCGGCGGTCACCTTATACTGCGACCGATGCGTCAGCGCATCGATCTTCGCGGTCGAATCATAGAAGCTCAATTTGTCGGCGAAGACCGTCACCAGCCCCTTGGTATCGGTGCGGCTGAAATCGCAATCCGCCGGCGTGATACCCCAACGGCCGAGAAAGGCCGGCGGCAAGGTCCTGGCCGCCCGGACCGGATTGGGCGCATCGCTCTTCGGCAAGCCCCGCGCGGCATCGGACGACTGGTTCTCGGCGATCGTCGCCTCGATATTGGCGGCTGCCTGATTGTCGGATGGACTCGGCGAACAGGCGGCGGACGCCAGCACCAGCGCGGCAATTCCAGACCGATGCGGTACACGCATCATGCGGCGGGACATTTGGCGTAGCGATAGGAAGCGGCGGGCTCTTCCTCGGTACGGAGCAGGGTCTTGCCGCCATCGACCAGCTGGAACACGGACTTGCTGTTCCAGGTCTGACCTTCACCACTGAAGGAGAGGTCGGCCGCCAGCCCGGTGTCCGAGATGGTCGTGATCGTCACGACTTTCGCCCGTGATTCGTAGAATTTGAGGCCATCGGCGGAAACCGTCAGCAAGCCCTTATTATCGTCGCGCCTGGGGTCGCAATCATTGGCGTTCATGCCCCAGCGTCCCTGGAAAGCGGCCGGGAATGTCGTGGGCGATTTCGGCGCCGGCGTCTTCGCATCGACCACCTTGCCCGGGGCGACGGTGGTTTCATTCACCGTCTCGGCGGGTTTGACGGTAATGCCGTTGCTCGTCGCGTCCGATTCGTTCGACGAGGTGGCCGGCCCGTTACACGCGGCAAGCGCGCAGGTCAGAATGGCGGGAATGATCAGTTTCTTGGTCATGACGAAGAAGGTGCCTCCATTTGCCGGGGAGACGAATCCCCCGATCGCATTCTCAGGTAACGCATCCCGCGCGAAACCTCTCCCTGGCCGCCCGGAAGCCCGGTGATGCGATGGACGTCACCCGCCGCGCAAGCCATAACGCGAGCGATATGACCCGGTTCATGCTGCTCGACGTGATGGTGCGGATGCTGGCGATCGGCCAGTTGCTGCTGATCGCCATGGTGATCGGCCGGGGCGCCGCGCCCCGCACGATCCGCCTGGTCAGCGCGCCGCTGCTGCTGTGCGTCGCCGCTTATCTGACCGTCGCCGCGCCGCTGTTCCGACCGGCCCATGGGCTGCTCTGGTCGGTCGTCCGCCTTGCCGCGCAATCGGTGCCCTGGCTGTTGTGGCTGTTCGCGCATTGCCTGTTCGAACGCCGGGTCGACCGGCGCGTGGCCGTCATCGGCGTGGCGACACTGCAATTGTGCTGGCTGACTTATGATTTTGCGGGCCAGATGGCGGCGCAGGCGCGTTTCGCGGCGGCGCTGGTCCAGCATGTCGTGTCGTTGTTGCTCATCGCCCATGCCATGACGATCGCGCTCAGCGAACGCAGTGACGACCTGATCGAAAAACGCCGCAGGTTGCGTGTCGGCTTCGTCGTGGTGGTCGGCACCTTGTCGGTCGTCGTGCTGGTGCTCGAGATGCTGTCCGGCTTCCGCCATGCCAGTCCCGGCATCGCGTTCGCCCAGGCCAGTGCGATCCTGATCGCCACCACCGCGATGGGCATTGCTCTGCTGCAAAGCGATCCCGATCTGCTGTTCAATCCCAGCCGCCCCGCCCCCGCGCCGAGCCTCAGCCCGGCCGAACATGTGCTGCGCCAGCGACTCGACACGCTGATCGCCGGTGCGATCCACCGCGAACCCGGCCTGTCGGTCGGCAGCCTGGCCGACCGGCTCGACACGCCCGAGCACCGGCTGCGCAGCCTGATCAACCAGCGGCTCGGCTACCGCAATTTCTCGGCTTTTCTGAACCATCACCGCATTGCCGAGGCAAAGTCGTGGCTCGCCGATCCGGCCCGGGTCGATCTGCCGATCCTGACCATCGCGATGGACCTGGGATATGGCTCGCTCGCGACATTCAACCGTGCCTTTCGCGACGAGACCGGCCAGGCGCCGAGCGAGTTCCGCCGCGCCGCGATCATCCCCGGTTGCGAACCCAGCTGAAAACCCAAGTGAAAAACATCGCGCAATTTCGAAATTGATCGGGGATTTTCAACCTTGCACAGCCAGCTTGCTCGCGATGGGCTAGCCCCGAACGGGAAGACCGCTGGTGATGGAGCCGCATGATGATCGAGACGCTGACGAGATTCGCCTTGCATTGGGCGCATAGTTTCGAAGTCGAGATGATCCGCTACCTGTTCGGTGCGGCCGGTGTAGCGCTGACCTATTGGCTGGCACGGCGCTGGACCGCACCCCGGCGCATCCAGCAGCGCCAGGCGACCATGGCCGATCGGCGGCGCGAACTGTTCCTGTCGGTGCAGACCATCGCTATTTTCGGACTGGTCGGGCTGATCACCTACGCCGCCATCGATGTGGGACTCGTCAGGATCGAGAAAGGCGCGATCGACCCGTTGATCTTCGCGGTGCAGCTGATCGTGCTGATCATCATGCACGACGCCTATTTCTACTGGATGCATCGCGGCTTGCACCTGCGCGCCCTGTTCCGCCGCGCGCATG
This sequence comes from Sphingomonas sp. ERG5, assembly GCF_000803065.1. Lineage (GTDB taxonomy): Bacteria > Pseudomonadota > Alphaproteobacteria > Sphingomonadales > Sphingomonadaceae > Sphingomonas. Next base: position 5,621 of record NZ_JSXI01000013.1, on the reverse strand, counting down.
CCGCGCACCATGTCTCGCGCACCCCGACCAGCTGGGCTTCCTATGCCTTCGCGCCGATCGAGTCGGTGACCGAATCGCTGTACATCCCGGTCCTGCTGATCGCCATGTCGGCAATCATGCCGGTCTATTCGCTCGCCGTGTTCGTCTTCCTCGGCCATCAGATCCTGCGCAACGCGATCGGCCATTCGGGTCATGAACTGGTGTGGAGCGGCTTCACGCGCAGCCGCTGGACCGGATGGCTGACCACCACGACGCACCATGACCTGCACCATAGCGAGGGGCGGTATAATTTCGGGCTCTACTTCACCTGGTGGGACCGGATGATGGGCACCGAGCATCCGCGTTATCATGAGAAGTTCGAGGCTGTGGCGGGACGGAGCAAGATCGCATCGGACCCGGTCCTGGCCTAGGCCGCCATCCCATGGCCGGGATCGGTGCGACGACCGCATCCCGGCGAAAATTTCCCCCGGCCATGTTGCGCGATGGACGACGTGGCGCGGGCACGTCATATTATAGCGATGACTAGGCTTATCCTGCTCGACATGGCGATCCGCATGCTGGCGATCGGCCAGTTGCTGCTGATCACCATCGTGATCGGCCTTGGCCGCGCGCCGCACGCGATCCGGGTGGCGACCGCCCTGCTGCTGACCGGCATCGCCTCCTATCTCGCGGCCGCGACGCCGCTGTTCCGGCCGCTCGATGCCCCGCTGTGGTTGATCGTTCGCTTCTCCGCGCAAATGACGCCCTGGCTGCTCTGGACCTTTGCGCATCTGCTGTTCGAGCGCCCGATCGATCGGCGCGCGGCATTGTGCAGCGCCGCGGCGCTGGTCGGATGCGCCATTTCCTATCTCATTGCCATACGTTGGGCGCCGGGCGCCGAATTCTGGGGTACTCAATTCTGGATCGCACTGATCCAGCACGGCATTTCGCTGGTCCTGATCATCCAGGCGATCATGATCGCATTCCTTGAGCGCGGCGACGACCTGATCGAGAAACGCCGCCGCCTGCGCTTCGGCTTTGTCGTGCTGGTCGGCAGCATCGCCTTCATCGTACTGGTGCTCGAAATGCTGTCCGGCTTCCGCTACTCCGGCCTCGGCATCGCGCTTGGCCAGTCGATCGCCATTCTCATCGCGACCACCGCCGTCGCGGTGGCGTTTCTGCAAAGCGACCCCGAATTGCTGTTCGATCCGGCCGAGCCCGCGCCGGAACCCAAGCTCAGCCCGTCCGAACATGTCCTGAAGCGCAAGCTCGACGCCGCGATCGCCGGGGCGATCCACCGCGAACCAGGCCTGTCGATCGGTGGCCTGGCGGAACGGCTCGGCACGCCCGAGCACCGGTTGCGCAGCCTGATCAACCAGCGGCTGGGCTATCGCAATTTCTCGGCCTTTCTGAACCATCACCGCATTGCCGAGGCAAAGACGCTGCTGGCCGATCCGGTCCATGTCGACCTGCCGATCCTGACTATCGCGATGGACCTGGGATATGGCTCGCTCGCGCCGTTCAACCGCGCCTTTCGCCAGGAAACCGGCCAGGCGCCGAGCAATTTCCGTCGTGCCGCGATCGTAGAGAATTGAAAAATGCCGATTGATTTCGAAATCAATCGAGGATTTTCGGCCGCGCGCAGCAGCGCCTGATAAGATGACATAGCGCCGGCCGGGAGGACCTTGCCCGACGGAGCCACATCATGATCGAGATAGTGCACGCGTTCGCTACCCACTGGTTTTCCGGCTTCCAGGAGGAGCTGATCCGCTACTTGGTCGCCGCGGCCGGCGTGACGGCGCTCTTCTGGCTCGCCCGGCGCTCCATCGCGTCGCGGCGCATCCAGCAGCGCATGGCGACGATGGCGGACCGACGACGGGAAATCTTCCAGTCGATCCGCACGGTCGCGATCTTTCCGTTCGTCGGCCTGCTCACCGTCGGAGCGGTTGCCCTTGGACTGGGCCGAGTCGATTTCGGCCCGCCCGATCCGCTGGTGCTGATCATCCAGGTCATCGTGATCATCCTGGCGCACGACACCTATTTTTACTGGATGCACCGCATGCTGCATTTGCGCGCCATGTTCCGCCGCGCCCATGCCGCGCATCACACGTCGCGCACCCCAACGAGCTGGGCGGCCTATTCCTTCGCGCCGATCGAATCGGTCACCGAGGCGCTGTTCGGACCGATCATCCTGATCGCCATATCGTGGATCGTGCCGATCTATCCGATCGCCGGCCTGTTCTTCGCCGGTCACCAGATGCTCCGCAACGTGCTCGGCCATTCCGGCCATGAGCTGGCATGGAGCGGGTTCACGCGCAGCCGCTGGACCGGATGGCTGACCACCACGACGCACCATGACCTGCACCATAGCGAGGGGCGGTATAATTTCGGGATCTACTTCACTTGGTGGGACCGGATGATGGGCACCGAGCATCCGCGCTATCACGAGAAGTTCGAAGCCGTGGTCAGCCGGGGCAAGACGACGACCGACCCGGTCACGGCGTAAGCGGAAACATGGGTGGGGGCCCACAGCTAGGGGAAGATCAGGAGTAGAAATGACGAAACGGGCGCGACGCACTCACGCTCCTGGATTCAAGGCGATGGTGGCCCTGGCGGCGCTGAAAGGAGAGAAGACGCGGGCCGAACTCGCGCAGCTTTACGATGTGCACGTCAACCAGATCACCAGCTGGAAAGAGCAGTTGCTGGGCGGAGCAGCCGGAGTCTTCGCAACCGACCCGCCCGAGCAAGGCGGGTCCTGAGTCGGGGAAGCCGGTGTCACGGCGTGCGAAGATCGCAGAATTGACGCCGGGGAATAATGTCTCGTCCGGTGCCCCCAGCAAGGCAGGCCTGCCAGGCGCACCACGACGATCGATCGTCCTCACGACGTGCACGGTATCTCCCCTACCCCATGGTCGGGATGACGAAAGCATTCCCGCCATCGGGGGATCCATCGGGCCAGCGCTGCGTGATCGTCTTGACCTTAGTCCAGAACTTCACGCCCTCCATGCCATGCTGGTTGGTGTCGCCGAACGCGGAACGCTTCCACCCGCCAAAGGTGTGATAGGCGACCGGCACCGGGATCGGCACATTGATGCCTACCATGCCGACATTGACCCGCGCGGCGAATTCGCGCGCGGCATGACCATTGCGCGTGAAGATGGCGACGCCATTGCCATATTGATGCTCGCTCGGCAGGCGCAGGGCATGCTCGAAATCATCGGCGCGGACGATCTGCAGCACGGGTCCGAAGATTTCCTCCTTGTATGATTCCATCTGCGACGTGACATGATCGAACAGGCTCGGGCCGATGAAGAAGCCCTTTTCATGCCCTTGCAGCTCGAAGCCGCGCCCGTCGACAACCAGTTCGGCGCCCTCGTCGATACCGGTCTGGATCCAGTTCTCCACGCGCTGCTTGTGCGCGGCATTGACCACCGGACCGTAATGCGCGTCATTATCGGTCGAGACGCCGATGCGCAGCGCGGCGATCGCCGGGATCAGCTTTTCGCGGAGCGCGATCGCGGTCTTCTCGCCGACCGGCACCACCACCGGTAGCGCCATGCAACGCTCACCGGCGCTGCCAAAGGCGGCACCCGACAGGTCGGCGACGACCTGGTCGAGATCGGCATCGGGCATCACGATGCCATGGTTCTTGGCGCCGCCCATCGCCTGCACGCGCTTGCCCGCCGCGACGCCGCGCTTGTAGACATAATGCGCGATGTCGGACGACCCGACAAAACTGACCGCGCTGATCGCTGGATGGTCGAGGATCGCATCGACCATTTCCTTGTCGCCATGGACCACCTGCAGGATGCCTTCAGGCAGGCCGGCTTCGAGGAACAATTCGGCAAGCCGCACCGGCACCGACGGGTCGCGCTCGGACGGCTTGAGGATGAAGGCATTGCCGGTCGCGATGGCGACGCCGCTCATCCAGAGCGGGATCATGCCGGGGAAGTTGAACGGGGTGATGCCGGCGCCGATGCCGAGCGGCTGGCGCATCGAATAGACGTCGATGCCCGGGCCTGCCCCCTGGGTATATTCGCCCTTCAGCACGTGCGGGATGCCGCAGCAGAATTCGATCACTTCCAGCCCGCGCTGAATGTCGCCCTTGGCGTCGGCAATGACCTTGCCATGTTCGGAGCTGAGCAGATGCGCCAGCTCCTCCATATTCCGTTCGACCAGCGCCTTGAAGTTGAACATGACGCGGGCGCGACGCTGCGGGTTGGTCGCGGCCCAGCCCGGCTGCGCCGCCAGCGCGGCGGCGACGGCACGATCGAGATCGGCCTGGGTGCCGAGCGTCACCTGCGCCTGGACCTGGCCGGTATTGGGATCGAAAACGTCGCCGCTGCGCGCCGCCGCCCCGCCACTTGAATGGCCGACGATGAAATGGTCGATCTGCCGCATGTCGATTTCTCCGGTGGCGGCGACCGACAGCGGCTGCCGCAATTCGTTGCAGCGCCTATCCCACTAGGCATTTCTGCCGGCAAGAGCCTATATTCGCCGCTTCCATGTGCATTTTTGCAGGGGTCGATGCGAAACTGGGATGATCTGAGGATATTCGTCGCCGTGGCGCGGGCGCAACGCCTCGCGCCGGCGGCGCGGACGCTCGGGGTCGATGTGACCACCGTGTCGCGCCGCCTTGCCCGGCTCGAGGGCGAAGTGGGGGCGCCTCTGTTCGAGATGCTCGGCGGCGAGCGGCGGCTGAGCGAGGCGGGCCAGGCGCTGCTGGCTCATGCCGAGACGATCGAGGCAGCGGTGATCGCGGTGACTGCCGGCGACCCGAACAGTGCGCTGGCCGGGCATGTCCGCCTCAGTCTTGCCGAAGGGCTGGCGACGCATGTCGTCGCACCGGGCATGGCGGCATTCAGCGCCGGCCATCCCAATATCCGGCTCGACCTGATCACCGCCTCGGGTTTTCTCAACCCCTCGAAGCGCGAAGCCGATATCGCCGTGATGCTGGCACGACCACGCAACCGGCATCTGCGGGCGACCAGGCTGGCCGATTATCAGCTCGGGCTTTTCGCGACCCAGGCTTATCTCGACGCGCACGGCATGCCGGAAAACGCCGCGGCGCTCGAAGGCCATACGCTGATCAGCTATGTTCCCGAACATATCCATGCGGTGGAGCTGGATTATCTGTCGGAGATCCATGACGGGCTGGTCGCGCAAGTGCGCAGCACCAGCATCAATGTGCAGCATGCCATGATCCGGTCAGGCGCCGGGATCGGCATCCTGCCCAATTTCATCGCCACCCGCGATCGATCGCTGGCCCCGGTCTTGCCCGCGGTAATGCTCGGGCGAAGCTTCTGGCTGGTGACGCATGAAGACACGCATGCCACGCCGCGGATCCAGGCGGTGATCGAATGGCTGCGCGGCGTTGCGGCAGCGGTCAGCTAGACCGAGGCGGGCATCTGTTGTTGGCCAGGAGCTGGATCGTTCGGTGGCATCGAACCGGCCTACATCCAATTAAACGTCTGATATACAAAGATTATAATCGCATTACTGAGAAGCCGGCGGAATAGATATGTTACACGACTGGTGTAACATATCTCCCCGCAGTCCGGTCACGGCGACGATTCAATCATGACATAGGATGAGGCACGTCATCCCGTGCCAAACCTATATCGAGGCCCGTCGATCTACGC
>NZ_JSXI01000012.1 GCF_000803065.1 Sphingomonas sp. ERG5 | reverse complement strand
CGCCAAACATTTCGACACCGCCACCAACCGCGCTACAAAGCCGCATGATCCGCCGCCCGCCTTCCAACCCGGACCGCCGCCTCCGCCTGCGCCGCAAGAGCCCGACGCCGCCCTGGCTGTCCTTGGCGTTCCGGGTGCTGCTGGCGTTCGGCCTGATCGGCGTGGCGCTGGCGATCTTCTGGTTCGACCGTGACGGCCTGCGCGACAATGCCGACGGGTCGATCAGCTTCACTGACGTGCTCTATTTCACCATGATCACCATCACTTCGGTCGGTTATGGCGATATCGTGCCGGTGTCGGATCAGGCGCGGATGTTCGACAGCTTCCTGGTCACGCCGATCCGGTTGTTCGTCTGGCTGATCTTCCTTGGCACGGCGTATGATTTCCTGCTCAAGGGCGTGTGGGAGCGATGGCGGATGAAAGTGATCCAGCGAAAGCTGCATGACCATATCGTGGTGGTCGGATACGGCACCAGCGGCGCGGAGGCGGTCAGCGAGCTGATCCGGCGCGGCGCCGACCCCTCGACTCTGGTGGTGATCGACGAACGCGCGCCCGCGCTGGAGGTCGCCGAGGATTGCGGCGCGACCGTGATCAACGCCGATGGCACGCGCAACGCGACGCTGGAGGCGGTGCAGGTCGGCCGCGCCCGCGCGATCATCGTCGCGGCGGGGCGGGACGACACCTCGATCCTGATCGTGCTGACCGCGCGCCGGCTCGCGCCCGACGTGCCGATCAGCGTCATCATCCGGTCGGAGGACAATGAAGCGCTCGCGCGTCAGGCCGGCGCCGACACGGTGATCAACCCGGCGAGCTTTGCCGGATTGCTGCTCGCCGGATCGACTCACGGCCCGCACATCGCCGATTACATGGCCGATCTTGCCGCGTCGGACGGCCGCGTCGCGCTGCACGAACGCGCCGTCACCGCCGCCGAGATCGGCACGCCGCTCGCCAAGCTCGCAACGGGGCTCGGCTTGCGCATCTATCGCGGCGATGATTGTTTCGGCTTCTGGCAGCCCGAGGCGGGCACGCTGCAGGCGGGCGACCTGATCGTCGAGATCGTGCCGAAAAGCGAAGCGCAGCCGGGGTCGCGCGCACCGGCCTGAAATGCCCGGAGGCTTGAGAAAATACTGTCCACCAGGCCCCCTGCTGTGGCAGCAGCCTGTATCCCGATCCTTCAGCTTACGGATAACCTCATGACCGCCATCGGCATCATCGGCAGCGCTGGGCGCATGGGTCAGGCGCTCGCCGCGGCGATCCCCGATCTTGGCGCGACTCTGGTCGGCGGAATCGACGCGGGCGGCGACCCCGCCGTCCTGACGCGCGAGGCCGATGTGCTGATCGACTTCTCGGTTCCCGGCGCGCTTGAGGCGACGCTCGCCGCCGCCCGCGCCTCGGGCACGCCGATCCTGATCGGCACCACCGGCCTTGGCCTTGCGCATCATGCGCTGATCGATGCGGCCGCAGCGGAGATCGCCGTGCTGCAGACCGGCAATGTCTCGCTCGGCGTCACCCTGCTCGCCCGGCTGGTACGCGAGGCGGCGGCGCGGCTCGGCCCCGACTGGGACATTGAGATCGCCGAGATGCATCACCGCCACAAGGTCGATGCGCCCTCGGGCACCGCCTTGCTGCTCGGCGAAGCCGCCGCCGAGGGGCGCGGCATCACGCTGGCCGAAGCCAAGGTCACGGACCGCGCCGGGCTGACCGGCGCCCGTTCCGAAGGCACGATCGGCTTTGCCAGCCTGCGCGGCGGATCGGTCGCGGGCGACCATCTGGTGGTGTTCGCCGGCGAAGGCGAGCGGATCGAGATCGGCCACCGGGCGGAGAATCGCGCGATCTTCGCGCGCGGCGCGATCACCGCCGCGCTGTGGCTCGCCGGACAGCCGGCGGGGCGCTATGGCATGGCGGAGGTGCTCGGGCTGTGAAGCGCGCCGACGTCGTCGACTTCTACGCCCGTCTCGCCGCCGACAATCCGCACCCCGAAACCGAGCTGGCCTATGGCAATCCCTATCAGCTGCTCGTCGCCGTCGCCCTGTCCGCGCAATCGACCGATGTCGGCGTCAACAAGGCGACCCGGCGCCTGTTCGAGACGGTGGACACGCCCGCGAAGATGGTCGCGCTGGGCGAGGCCGAACTGAAGCAGCACATCAAGACGATCGGCCTGTTCAACACCAAGGCGAAGAATGTCATCGCCCTGTCCGAAGCCTTGATCCGCGACCATGACGGCCAGGTCCCGGACGATCGCGACGCGCTGGAAAAGCTCCCCGGGGTCGGGCGCAAGACCGCCAATGTCGTGCTCAACACCGCGTTCGGGCATGAGACTTTCGCGGTCGACACGCACATCTTCCGCGTCGGCAACCGCACCGGCCTGGCGCGCGGCAAGACCCCGCTGGCGGTCGAACTGGCGCTCGACAAGGCGACGCCGCAGCCCTTCCGGCTCCATGCTCATCACTGGTTAATCCTGCAAGGGCGATATACCTGCAAGGCGCGCACACCCGAATGCTGGCGCTGCATCGTTCGCGACTTGTGTGCGTTCAAGCCCAAGACGCCCGCCCCCAAGGGCGCGGCGCCGCAGCCCGCCCCATAAGGGGGCCCGACAGGAAGGTCTGATCATGCGCACCTTGCTCTTCGCTCTGGCGGTGACCGCCCCCATCGCTCTCTCGGTCGCCACCCCCGGCACGGCCCGCGACCGCAACCAGGTTCCCGAAGCGACGCCCGCCGGCAAATCGGAAAGCTGCATCCCGCTCGTCCGCATCCGCCAGAGCCATGTGCGCAGCGACCAGGTGATCGATTTCGAGATGAATGGCGGCAAGGTCTATCGCAACACGTTGCCGCAAAGCTGCCCCGGCCTGGGGTTCCAGGAAAGCTTCAGCTACAAGACCTCGCTCAGCCAGCTTTGCTCGAGCGACATCATCACCGTGCTTCAATCGCCGCCCTCGATACCGGGCCCAAGCTGCGGCCTGGGCCAGTTCCAGCCGGTGACGCTGGCGAAGAAGGCCAAGCGCTGACCGGCTCGGCGCGGGGTTGATCCCCCCTCCCCCGTTCGGGCTGAGCCTGTCAAAGCCCATGCGCTGTGCATGCCGGGGCGAACGATGGGTGTGATTCAAGTCGCCTCCACCTAGCCTTAGAGCGGTTTCAAGCTGAGTTGATCCACCCCCTTCCGTTCGCCCTGAGCCTGTCGAAGGGCCGTTCTTCTCCTGCTGCCTTTGCCGCAATAAAGAACGGGGCTTCGACAGGCTCAGCCCGAACGGGAAGGATGATTCAACGCAAGCCGACGGTGCTCTAAGCCCCATTCATGGCAGCAACGAGCTTCGCAGATCGGGGATGGCAACCGCCAGGCCATTGGCGACCTGCGCCGCAAAAACACGCGCGCCAGCATCGCCGACATGGGTATAATCGAACTTGCGCACGATCTGCCCGCTCGGCCCCGTCGGCGTGGTCGGCACATCGGGCAGGCGCGCGGTCTCGGCCGGACGCGGCGGCAAGGTCGTCCCGGCTTGCGCGGCGGCGCGTTCTTCCGGCAGCGGCGCGGTCATCGCCAGGCTGGTCGCTTCGACCGCGCCCATTTTCTGGATCAGCGCCGCGCTGTCGGCATTGAGATCGACCAGTGGCACGTTCACCGCCGTCGCGACCTGGCGCACCGCCGCCGCCCAGGGCTCGAGCGTGTTGAGCAGCATGCCGTCCTTGAACTGGCGGCGCGCGAGTGGCGTGACCAGCACCGGGATGCCCCCCGCCGCGCGCACGTCCCCGATATAGCGGCGCAGGTTGGCGGGGAACTCGGTGGCAAGGTCGGTCCAGCGTTCCGGCGCGCTCGACTGGTCGTTATGGCCGAACTGGATCAGGACGTAACTCTTGCGATAGCCCTTCACCGCCAGCTCGCTCAGGATGATCGCCCAGGATCCCTCCTGCCGATAGCTGCGCGTGCTGCGCCCGCCGCGCCCCATGTTGAGGCAGGCGATGGTCGACTTCACATGCTCGGCACAGAAGAGCGACGCCCAGCCGCTGCCCGGCGCCATGGTCGAATCCCCGACCAGGATGATGCGGTCGGCGACGATCGGCGGCGCATCGATACGCGCCGGCTTGTCCGCCGCCAGGGCGAGGAGAAGGGCGAGCGAGATCATGAGAAGGCAAGCCCGCCATTCACGTCCATGTTGAGCCCGGTCAGGAACGCGGCGTCGTCGGATGCGAGGAAGGCGACCGCGGCGGCGACTTCGTCGGGATGGCCTTCGCGGCGCAGCGAGGTGTTGCCGGCGGTCGCGGCGCGCCCTTCGGGCTTGGAGAAGCTGTCATGAAAGCTGGTGCCGATCAGCCCCGGGCACAGCGCGTTGACGCGGATCCCCTGCGGCCCGAGTTCCTTGGCCAGCCCGCGCGTGAAGCTCATCATCGCGCCTTTCGCGGTGGCATAGATCGTCGCGCCCGGTCCGCCGCCGTCGCGCCCGGCGAGCGAGGCGATGTTGATGATCGACCCGCCCCTGGGGATATGCGGCAGCACCGCCTTGGTGACGAGGAAGGCGGACTTCATGTTCAGCGTCATCACCGTGTCGAAGAATGCTTCGTCCATATCGGCCAGCGTCTTGCGCGCGACCATCCCGCCCGCCAGGTTGACCAGCACGTCGATGCGATCGCCGAACTGCGCGGTGGCCGCCGCGACCATCTCGGCGACGGCACCCGCATCGGTCACATCGGCCCGGTGCAGCACCGCGGTGCCGCCGGCCGCGATGACCTGCGCGCGCGTCTCCTTCGCGGAGGCTTCGTCGCGGTGATAGTTGATCACCACTTTCGCCCCCTCCGCCGCGAGCCGCAGCGAGACCGACCGGCCGATATCGCGCCCGCCGCCAGTGACGATCGCGACCTTGTTATTCAACGTCATGCCTTGTTCCCTTTCATGGAGTCGGATGCGGCGACCGGCGCGGTGCGGCCCCCAAGCATCCAGATGGCGAGTACCGAGAGCGGCACGATTGCCGCCGCCAGCACGAAGATCGGGGCGTAGCCATGGCGCGTCATCACGGGCACCAGCCAGGTGGTGATCAGCGTGCCGGCGACCGCCGCGCTGCCGCTGATCCCGGCGAGCGAGCCGACCGCGCCGCCGCCGAAATAGTCGCTGGGCAGCGTCTGGATATTGTTGATGGCGACCTGGAACCCGAACAGGATCACCGCGATCAGCAGGACCGCATAAAGCGGCGTGGCCGCGCCGACCGTCAGCAGCAATGCCGGCAGCATGATCGCACCGCCCAGCGTGATGACCGCCTTGCGCGCCGCCAGCACCGGCCAGCCGCGCCGGATCAATTGCCCGGCGAGCCAGCCGCCGCCCAGGCTGCCGAGCATCGCGCCGACGAACGGCACCCAGGCGAACAGCCCGATCTTCTGCACGTCGAAATCGAACGTCTCGGCAAGGTAGATCGGCAGCCACGACACGAACAGCCACCACACCGGGTCGAGGAAGAAGCGCGCGGCGATGATCGCCCAGCTTTGCCGGTGGCGCAGCAGGGTGCGGACTGGCGGGGCATAGTTGGCTGGCGCATCCTCGGCTGGTCCCCCGGCGATATGCTTGCGCTCGGCCTCACTCAGCCAGGGATGCGCACCGGGATCGCCGCGATAGAGCCACAGCCAGGGCAGCAGCCACAATCCGCCGAGCAGGCCGACGAGCAGGAAGGTCGCGCGCCAGCCGACCTGGCCGAACAGCAGTGCGACAAGCGGCGCGGCGATGATCGCGCCGATCGCGGCGCCCGAATTGAAGATGCCCTGCGCCAGCGCGCGTTCCTGCGACGGAAACCACAAGGCGTTGACCTTGACCGCGCCCGGCCAGTTGCCCGCCTCGCTGATCCCCAACGCGGCGCGCAGCACGCCGAACGTCCCCAGCCCGCGCGCGACCGAATGCAGCGCGATCGACACCGACCAGCCAAGGATCGACAGGGTGAAGCCAAGCCGCGTGCCGATCACGTCGAACAACCGCCCGAAGATCGTCTGGCCACAGGCATAGGCCAGCATGAAGAAGGTCACGAGCAGCGCGTAATCGGACTTGTCCGCGCCGATCTCCTTCGAGATCGCCGGCCACATCACGGCAAGCGCATTGCGATCGATATAGTTGATCACCGTCGCGACCGCGACCAGCCCGATGATCCACCAGCGCAGGCCCTGCTTCACTTCGCCGTTCCGCTGTCGATGCGGGCAAAATGACCCTTCCAGTCGATCGACCGCCCCTCGACCGTCAGGTGATGGCTGGCGGCGGCGTCAGCGCTGTCGGCGATCGCCAGCACGACACTGCGCCCCTTGGTCAGCGCGATCGTCACCAGGTCGGCATCGCTGCCGCGAACATGCGTCAGGCCAGTGATGCGGCTGTTGCTGCCGGTGGTGGTCTCCGCTGCGGGATCGTAGCTGCCATGCGGTTCCAGCACATTGACGAAGGTCGCATCCTTGGCGCCCCTCGCCCGCTCGATCAGCATCGGCTCGCGACGCAGGTTGAAGCGCGGGTCATTGGCGCCGCTTTCGCCCAGGATCACTTGTGCCCCCGGCGGCGTCAGCATGCGATAGGTGTAGAAGCGCCCGCCGAGCAGCCAGGTCAGCGTCGCCCCGCCTGGAGCGGGCGTGCCGGTCGCATCGACCCAGATATGCTGATAGCCATTCGCCTTGCCCAGCACCGGGCGCTCGGCGGTGTTCGACGTCACGGCAAAGCCGATATCGGTGATCTGGCCATCATAATGCAGCGGCAGATCATAGGTTGCGGGCTTGTCCCCCACGACGCGGAGCAGGTCGACCACCAGCGGCTGTTTGGCGCCCTCGATCGGCAGCATCACCAGGGTGCGGCGGTAACGCACCCCCGGCCACGCCCCGGCCATCTCCGCCGTACTCACCTTGGTCGGCTGGTCACCGGAGAAGTAGAGCTGTTTCGGCGCAAGGGTCTGGCCGACCTTCCACTTGCCGCCGAAATTGCTGGTCTCATCCACCACCAGCGTGTTGTGCGCGACCGTTTGCTTGGCCCAGCTCTCATTCTCCTTGAGATAGCGCCCGCCGTCCTTGCTCTCGACATTGAGGAAGCGCGCCGCGCCATAATCGGTGACCACGGCATTGCCATTGTCGTAGAAAATCCAGTGCAGCTTGTCGAAATGGCCATGCCCCATGCCCATCGCGCTGTTCTTGGCGACCAGCACCGAGGCATCGTCATCGGCAGTGCTGCGCATCACCGAGAGCCCGCCCTGATCGCCATCGGGGCCATCGCGGAACAGCGCCGAGCCATAGGGAAACGGCTTGGCCTTGCCCGCCGCAAGGTCGCGCGCGAGCAGCAATCCTTCCGGGGTCAGCGTGGTGCGCTTCTGCCGTTCGGCGATCGACAGGAATCCCGGGTCGCTGGTCGCGGCATAGCCGATCGCGACCGCCGAATAGAGTTCATCGGTGTTCAGGCTCTTGTCCCGCATCGCATCGTTGAGCGGAAAGAAATACCCGTCATAGCTAAGCTGGATGGTGGTGCGCACTGCCTTCAACAGCACATTGTCGCGATACTGGAAGATGTGGCGGGCGGGCTCATTGGCCTGGATCGCCTGCGCGAACACGACGAACGGCTGCAGCGCATAGCGCTGGTAATAAGGCCCCTCGGTATAATAGCCGTCGGGCGAGAAGAGCAGGCCGATCTGGCGCAGGAAACCGGTCTTGCCGCTGCCGTCGCGGCCCTTCAGCGCCATGTCGATCAGCGCGCGGTCGCGCAGCACATAACCGGTCATGCCGACACCGGCACAGGCCCAGGTCGCATGGTTATGGATCAGGTCGAAGACTTGCGGACTGCCGGTCGACAGGAAGGCCGCCATGCGGCGAAACACATTGTCGTCGATCGTCTGCCGGTCCTGCGGCGACAGCGTGGCGCGGATCGCGTCATAGCCCTGCACGGCATAGACCAGCCACACACTGTCGTTGAGGCTTTGCCAGAACAGCCGCCCCGCCGCTTCGTTCGACGCCGCGGGATGGGGCCCAAGCGTCGGGTAAAGCCTGGCATATTCAAGCAGCATGCGCCGCGCATAATCGGCATAGGCCTTGTCGCCGGTGATCCGGTAGAGCAGCCCCGCGCCGTACAGCGCCATATAGTTGCGCTTGTGCTGCTCATGGGTGCGGCCGCCGCCCGGGTCCCTCGGCACCGGCACGTCGATCCCGGCCTTCATCGCCGCATCGACCGACTTGCGCATCTTGGCGAGTTCTCCGGCGAACAGGGGATAGCGCGTTGCGTCATGCGCCATGCTCGCCACACCGGCGGGATCGGACAGGACCGGGCCAGCGTCCTGGGCCTGGGCAGGGATCGCGGCGAACAGCGCCAGCGCGGCAGCACCGGTGAACAGGATACGCATCAGCTGGTGCTCCGATTGTCGGCGATCAGCGCACGCGCCGGGCCAGTGTAATAAAGTTCGCGCATTTCAGGGGGCGGGGTTCGGGCGAAGAGATTGCCGGTGATCACCGTATGCGGCGATCCCACGCTATGCGTGACGGCGACGCCGCGGCTGCCGGTGAAGCGGTTGGCGGAAATGGTCGTTTCCTGCACGCCCGACAACAGCACCGGACCGCTGTCTGTCACGGTGGCTCCGGTCATCACGAATTGCGGACCATAAGTGCTTTCGTCAGTGCCGCCGCGAAACAGATCGACGATCACGCCGACCCGGTTGAAGGCGGTGCGATCGATCGTGACGCGCTCGGTGCCATAATAGCCCTCCTTGCCCGTCTCGGCATGGCCGGCAACGACCGCGCCCGAGACGTCGGTGATGCTGCCGCCGGCAATGACGATCGCGCCGGCAAGCGTTGCCGGGGTCGTCGCGATCACATCGAAGGCGGTACCACCCGCCATGTCGCGGAAATGGCAGTCGATCAGTTCGACGCCGTAGTTCGTCAACATTGGCCGCGCGCTGGTGCGGATCGCCGCATTGCCGGGCTGGTGCGGGGCGGCAGCGCCGCTGATCGTGACGCCGCGCAATTGCAGGCGTCCGCCATCCTCGAGCTGGAACAAGGTCGGGACGGTGAAGCTCAGGATGGCGTCGGAACCGCGCAGCGTCAGCGCATGATCGATGACCAGGGGCGCCGCGAGACGATAGGTTCCGGCGCGAAGGTCGATGACATCGCCGGGGCGGGCATCGCCGACCGCGCGCAGCAAGGCGGCGTCCGACGCGACCGGGATCGTTGCGCCGCTGCCAAAGGCGATGGGGGTGCTCGCGGGTTTCGGATACCAGTCGACCCCCGTTGCCGATCGCGCGATCGGTGCAAGAGCGTGCGACGCGCCGACTGCGGCAAGCGCCGGATCCATGGGGTAGAGCAAGCCATTGGCGGCACGCGCCAGCGTCACCGCGCGCGGCCTGGCAACGATTCCCGGTACGCCGGGCGCGTTAGTCGCGACATTGCCCGAAAAGACGATGCCCGCGACTGACGCCTCGGCGCGAAACGGATCGGCACGGCCAGTGATCAGATTGCCCGTGAACCGCGTCGTTGACGGCGGCTGCGACCGCTCCGCGCTCGCCCCGGCACCAAGCGTGATCCGTGCCGCATCGATCACGCTGTTGCGTTCGATCAGCGCGCCCTGGACCGGCAGATAGCGGTTGATCGGCGAATTGGGCACGCCGTTCATCACCGTGATCGCGCTGGTGAAATCGGTCCCGGCCAGCCCTTCCATATAATTGCCGCGCACCGTCTGGCGCTCGTTGATCACGCGCACGCCACCGGTGTGCGGCACGCCATGCCCGAGAAACACATTGTCCTCGACCAGATTGCCGTTGCCATGACGCAGCACCACTGACCCCTGGGAGTCGACCACGACGTTGCGGCGGACGATATTGGCACCCGATTTGACCGAGACGATCTCGACCTCGCCGTCGCAGCGCTCGAAGTAGTTATCCTCGACGATGGTGTGCGAGTCGCTCTGGGATTCGGTACTGGTGCCGATCCGGATCGTCTCACCGCCATTCGAGCCCAAGGGCGGGCGCGGGCCGAAATAGACATGATCGATGCGGATGCGGTTATCGAGCGGCCAGCCCTTGTCGCGCACGACGATCAGCATTGCGCCATTGTTGGCTTTGCCCTCGAAATGCGCATGATCGACGCGGATATCGCGACCATAAAGCGCGACCCAATGATCCTCGAACCGGCGATCGGGATTGTTGAAGCGATCGATGACGATACCGGTCAGCCGCACATTCTCGGCCCATTGCTTGCCGATGCGGGTAGCGATCACGTCCTCGCCCGGCGCATGGCCGTCGCGAAAGACGAGGTTCGACACGACCAGATATTTTCCCGCAACGGCCAGGCTGGAGCGACCGGTGAGGATCGCCTTGCCGGGATGCTGTGCGGTGAGCGTGATCGGCTTCGCCGCGCTGCCCTCCCCCGCCAGCCTGACCACGAAATCGCGCCATTCGCCATCGGCGAGCAGGATCGTGTCACCCGGCTGCACGCGCGCCGCGGCGACGGCATAGGCTTGCTGATCGCTGACGACGAAGTCGCGCGCGTCGGCGGACGTTGCCACGACCAAAGCCAGAAATCCCACCGTCACCGCTAACCGAACCATGACACCTCACACGCACATGAAAAAGGAGAGCGGCCGCCCGGGCGACACGCCGGTCAGAATTTATACGTCGCGCCGAAGAAATAGGTCGGCCCATAATAGCTCGCTTCCTTGAAGCTGCCGGGAACCGGCATGTCCTGATAGCGCGGCGTATCGGTGATGTTGGTGCCCTGGATTTCGAGGCTCAGATTCTTGTTCACGCGATAACGCAGCGCGATATCCACCGTCCCTTCGGCGCGGACGACGCGGTTTTGCGCGGGGTCGCCGACGAACTGCTGATAATAGGCCGAGCGGAATTTGTAGATCGCGGACGCCTCGAAGCCCTTGTACTGAAAATAGGGCGCGGCGGTCACGACGTTCTTCGACAGGCCGAAAATCCCGACCGGGTCGGCAAGCCGGGAATAGACCGTGCCGGTCGTCGGATCGACCTGTTCACCCAAGCGTAAATCCTCCTGCTTGAAATTGCTCGCCGAATGCGACCAACTGCCGCGGAAGCCCAGGCCGTTGAACGGCGCGGGCAGGAACGACGCACGATAGCTTGCCGAAACCTCGAACCCGTTGATCCAGTTCGACTTATTAGTCGATTGCAGGACATTGACCGGCACGGTGAAAGTCTCGCCACCGATCGTGTAGGTCTCGTTCTGGATCGTGTTGACGAACCCGCCCTGAAAATCCTTGTGGAACAGACGCAGCGAGAAGACCGAATCCTTGTTGAGATAATATTCGAGCGACAGGTCGTAATTCCACGACATCAGCGGATTGGTCCGCGGATTGCCCGACGCGGTGATCGACGAAATCGCCGAGCGGACGTCCGGGAACGACGTCTGGGACGCATCGAGCGAGAAGGTCCGGCCATTGGCGAGTGATGCCGGATCCGGCTTGGTCATCGACCGCGAGAAAGCGCCACGCACCTTGAACGCATCGGTGACGTCGAACGACAGATTGAGGCTGGGGAGCCAGCGGTCGTAATGATAGCGGTCGACCAGCGGGTTGAACTGGCCATTCGACACCAATCGGATCGTGCCATTGCCATTGTCGACCACGTCGAACCCGCCGCGCAAGCCGTTCGACGTGACGTCGGTTGAAACGAAGCGCAGCCCGATATTGCCGCTGAACGGCAAAGTGCCCAGATCGCCGCCGAACGCCGCGGTGACATAGCCCGCCTTGGTGATTTCCTTCACATTGCGATTGGCGATGCTGCGCGTGTCGGCGTTCAGGCCAGGTTCGTCGGTACCGATGAAATTCTGGAACAGGCAGCGGGCATCGAAGCTCGCCCAGGAGTTGATCGTGTTGGTCGAATCCGACGACAGGAAATCCTTTTGCGGGAAGGATTCGCGGCACGCGCGATTGGCGGCCGCCATCGTCGCGAGCAGGACGTTATAGGTCCCCGGCGCGCCGCTGAACGGCGTCGCCGTGCTGCCGACGTTGAAATTATATTCGCGGCGATCGGATTCCACGCTGCGGAAGCGCATGCTTGACCAGCGCCCGCCGACGGCGATCGACCTGATAAAGGCGATATCGGGTGTCCAGGTGGCATCGAGCCGTGCCGCATCATTATCATGCCAGCGAATCTGCGCATCGCGGCGCAGGCGTGCGGCGGCGCTGTAATTGTCCGCATTGTCGGGATCGAAGGCGGAGTTGAGCACGAGCGACTGAGTGCCGTCGGGGAAATTCTCGAACGTATAAGGGATGCGACCGCCGGTCGATCCGGTGGTCACGCCGGGCACCACATTACCGGATATATCGGTGGCATTGGTACGCAGACGAACCGACCGGTCGGCGCGTTCGCGCCGCGTCCGTGACAAGGACGCGTCAGCCGCAATGGTGAAGCGATCGGTCACCGGTATCTTGATGTTGAGACCGCCGCCGCGATATTTCTCGTCCTGGATGCGATAGGTCGATGTGGACTCGCCATAGCTGTTGCCGCTGTACGACTGGAGCACATGATCCGGCCCGAAGACGATATTGCTCATCCCGCGGGTCGTCTCCGACAGACTGAAGCTCTGCCGTTCCTCATTGAAGCGATAGTCGGAGATCTGGGCATCGAGATTGACCTCGATCCCGCCCGGTGACTTCCATTGCAGATCGCCGATCCAGGCAAGCCGCTTGTCGCGCGTGGTGAACTGGATGTTGTTCCGGCTGGTCGTCGCGAAATAATAAGGCGTGCCCGCCGGAACCGCCGTGGTGCCGTAATTTTGCGGCGTGACGGGCGTGCAGGTCTGCGACGCGGTGTAATTGACGTCGCCGCGGCAAGCGTTCCAGGTCGAACCGCCGCCGAGCAATTCCTCGGGCGAATTGCCGCGCTGATACTGCACGCCGACCAGGACACCTAGTTCGCCCGCCGAACCGAGATCGAACTGATCGACATAGCTGCCGGTGAACCGATGACCGAGCCCGGCCGGATCGTTGAGCTTGTGATTATATCCGGTCAGGATGCCGCGCGCGCTCACCTGAACCTGGCGCTTCTTGCGGTCGAGCGGCTTCAGCGTGCGTGAATCGATCGTTCCCGACGTGCCGCCTTCGATCAGGTCGGCGCGCTGAGTCTTGTTGACCGCGACGGCGTTGATCAGCTCCGACGGGAAGAGATAGAAATTGACCGAGCGCTTGCCATTGCCGGTCGTCGTCTCGCGGCCATTGACGTTGACGCTGGCGAGGAACGGGCCAAGCCCGCCGATCGCGATTTCCGACGCAGCACCCTTTTCGCGGTGCGTGGTCGCGCCCGGAATGGTGGCGATCGCATCACCGAGGTTGGTTGCGGGCAAGCCGTCAATATCCGAGGCGGACAGCGAATCGGAAATGATCGTCTCGTCGCGCTTCTTGGCGATCGACGACTGGATCGATGCGCGGACGCCCACCACCACGATATCCTTGCTCGCATCGTCCTGCCCCGGTGCCGGAACCGGGGCTTCCGCGGGAGCGACAGTCTGCGCCTGGACGACCGCCAGCGGCGATACCGTCGCCAGCAGCGCCAAGCCGCGAATGCCGGTCGTGACCCAGTTCTTTCTTCCCGTGGCTAATCCGCTCACCGCAATCCTCCCCGATCTATGGACCTATTGGCCTGTCCACTTATCATTTATCGGACTGGACATTGTGTCAACCCTATATCCTGACCAATTTTCAAACTGGTCAGGCAATCTCTAGGCATATTGGCCCGGAAACAAGGGAAAATCGTCAAGTGCTGAGGGTAATTCCGACCTTCCGGCGCACCATCAGCGGCAAATTTGCCAGCCAAATTGGTTGACAAATTGGTCATGTCGGGTTGACCTATCAATCCAAATGGTTTGTGGTTTGCGCAGAGGTGGCGAATGGAAACCGGGAAGAAGCGCCTGTATCAAGGTGTGGCGCAGGCGATTGTCGACGGAATCAAAAGCGGTGAGTTCCCCCCCGGGACGCGCTTGCCCGGCGAACGGGAACTGGCCGAACGCTTCGACGTCAGCCGGGTCACCATTCGCGAGGCCGAGATCGCGCTCGAGGCGCAGGGCTATATCACGATCAAGACCGGATCGGGCGTCTATGTCCGCAAGGATAACGCCAGCACCGATCGCGCCTTGCCCGACGTCTCCGCCTTCGAACTGACCACCGCGCGTTCGGTGATCGAAGCCGAGGGCGCCGCGTTGGCCGCAGGCAATATCTCCGATGCGGAACTGGGCGAACTGCAGCGCCTGATCGACGGTATGGCCGCGTCCGACCGGGATGGTTTGACAGGCGCCGAGGATCTCGACGAACGCTTCCACCTCGTCATTGCCAAAGCGACAGGCAATCTGGCGATCGAACATCTGATCGGTCAGCTCTGGCGGATGCGCAGCGAATTGCCGCGGGTGCGCGAAGTCTATGCGGGCGTATGCGCCGCCAATGCGCAGCGGCGCGCGCATGAGCATCAGGCAATCTTCGAAGCGTTGCAGCGCCGCGATTCCGCCGGCGCGCGCGTAGCGATGCGCGAACACTTTCATCGCCTGTTCGAGACGATGCTCGCCGCACGGGAGGACGCCGCACTGGCGGAACTCAAACGGTCAATGGGTGAGGATCGCCAGCGCTTCCTTCAAGCCACGTTACTCTGACGCAATCAGACCAGCGTTTCGATCGGCAAGTCGGCGGCGGCGCGCAAGCGGCGTAGCGCATCGTTCGCCTCGGCTTCGTCGAGGCTGGCAAAACCTAGGCGCAGGCCCCGCTCAACCGAAGGCGCCGTCGCATAGGATGTGGACGGCGCGAAGCGCAGACCCACCGCCGCACCATTGCGGTCGATCCGGTCGAGCAGCGCCGGATCGGCGAAGCGCAACCAGAAGGCCAACCCGCCATCGGGCACGTCGAATTCGGCCAGCCCGCCTAGGTGGCGATCGAGCGCCGCAGCGAACGCGTCGCGCCGCGCGGCATAGACGACGTTCATCTTGCGCGCGTGGCGGCGCAGTTCGCCCGCGTCGATCAGCTCGGCGACCGCATCCTCGGTCAGCGTGTTACCTTGTCGGTCGAGCGACATCACCTGATGCGCGATCGCATCGATCACCCGCGTCGGCGCGACGATATAACCGATACGCAGACTGGGCAGCGTCAGCTTCGATAGCGACCCGATATAGATGATCCGCCCCGGCGCGTAGCTGGCCAGCGGCAGCAACGGCTGCGATTCGAAATGATATTCATAGTCGTAATCGTCCTCGATGATCGCAAAGGCGAATTGCCGTGCGAGTTCGAGCAGCCGCAAGCGCCGCTCGGGCCGCAGCGCCACGGTGGTGGGGAACTGATGATGCGGCGTGAGGAAGATCGCGCGGACACGGTGCAGCCGGCACATCCGCTCAACCATTTCGACATCGATCCCGTCGCGGTCGAGCGGCACGCCGACCACTCTCGCGCCCATCGCCTGAAAAGCGGTGGCGGCAGGCGCGTAGCTCAGCGATTCCATCAGCACCGTATCGCCCGGCGCAAGCAGGATCCGCGCTGCCAGCGAGACCCCGTTCTGGCTGCCGCGCGTGATGCAGATATTATCGATCCCGGCGACCAATCCGCGCTGCGCGTTGAGCATATCGGCGATACACTGCCGCAGCACAGCCGACCCGCGCGGATCGCCATAGCGCAGCCGGTTGCCGCGCCGCGCCCGGGTGATCGCATCGCGATAGGCGCGGGCAAGCAAGTCGGTCGGAAACAACCGGCAATCGGGCGTGCCTTCATCGAAGGTCAGCCAGTCGCTGCCCGACAGCACAAAGGGCGCGGTTGCGGTCATCGCGAAAGGGAATTCGGCGGTATCGGCAGGCGCGCTCACGCCATGCGGCTCGAGCGGCTGTTCGGGCAGATTGGCCGCGACCATCGTGCCGCGCGTGCCCCTGGATTCGAGCCAGCCCTGCGCGGTCAGATCGTCATAGGCAAGCACGATCGTCTTGCGATTGACTTCGAGCGTCGCCGCCAACTCGCGGCTGCTCGGCAGATAGGTGCCGGGCGCAAGCCGTCCGCGCTGAATCTCATGGATCAACGCGTGAACGATCTGAAGGTAAAGCGGCATCGACCGCGTGGCGCTGATCCGCTCGGACAGCATCACTTTCCATGGCCGGAGCATTGGACCCCCATTCAGTCGGCTATTCGGATCATCCTATGGGCCAGGCCGTGACACACGACAAGCGACCGGCTCAGCGCTCCAGCTGCTTCGCCAGCCAATTCGCGCCATCCTCGATCGCCCGCGCCGCGAGCCGCGAGATGCCGGCCGCCTCGATGAAGCTGTGCGTGGCGCCAGGATAGACCTGCGCCTCGACCGCCACGCCCGCCGCCGCGAGCTGCGCCGCCATCGCGCGATTTTCGTCGGCCAGTATATCGCACTCGGCGATGCACAGGAACGCCGGCGGCAGGCCGGTCAGGTCAGCAAGCAGCGGCCGGACATAGGGGTCGTCGCGCTCCGCGTCGCCGAGGTAATCGTCCCAGAACGCATCCATCTCATCCGGGTTGAGGATATAATCGTCGCTGTGAAACCGCTCGTGCGACACACGCCGCCGGGTGTCGAACGCACCATAATTGAGCAGCATGGCGCTGAGCCAGTCGCGACCGGTATCGCGCAGCCGCAGCGCTGTGGCGACCGACAGGTTGCCGCCAGCGGAATCCCCGCCGATCGCAATCCGTTGTGGATCGAGCCCGAGCGCGGGGCCCTCCGCCCGCAGCCAGCCGAGTACCGCCACGACATCATTCAGCGCCTGCGGATAACGTGCCTCGGGACTGAGGCTGTAGTTCACGCCAAGCACCGCGCAGCCGCTGCGCGCGGCATAGTCGCGCATCAGCCGGTCATGCGTGTCGATGCTGAACAGCACCCAGCCGCCGCCATGCAGATAGACCAGCACAGGTAAATCCACCGCCGCGCTTGGACGATGAAGGCGGAGAGTCACGCCGGCGGCCCGCAGGTCGGTGGTCGAGGCCATGACCGGGCCGCCGATATTCCAGGGCTCGCGTACCAGTTCCGCGATGCGGCGGCGATCCGCCACATCGACCGCCACGCCGTGCCGTGCATAATCGGCCGCCACGCGGCGCTGGAAAATCCGGATATCGGGATCGAGATCATCGCTCGTCATGGCTGCCGCGCGGCGCGCATCATCCGCGACAGCGGTGTATCGCCAAGCGCCACGACGATCTCCTCGAACGCCGTGGCGGACTCGTCCTGGCCGAGTTTGAACTTGACCTGGGCGCGGACCACCGTGGCGCGGAACGCGACGATATGCGGGAGCATGCTGGCATAACGATCGCCCATCGCCTCCACGGTCCAGCCGTCCGGCTCGCGGCCCTCCAGCGCGCTCACCAGTTCGGCAATCGCACGATCATTCTCTTCAGGAAGCAAGCGGATGTCGACCTCGAACTGCGCCACGGCATAGTTCCAGGTCGGCGCCCAGCCAGGCGTCGAGACCCAGGCGGGCGGGACATAGGCATGCGGTCCCTGAAACAGGATCAGCGCACGCGGCCGGTCGCGCACCATCGCCACCTGCGGATTGGCGCGTGCGAAATGGCCGAAGAATTCGACCACTTCACCTGCCGGGCCGACCTGTGGCAGAAATGGCAGCGGCGTCATCGCATAGCCGCCAGGGCCGTCCGATACGACAAGCCCCAGCATCTGCGCGCGCACAAAGTCGGTGACATCGGCCGGCGATTTCGGCGAGAATTTGCCTGTCATCGCTGCGGCACGACGCCCCATTTGCGTTCCGCCGCCCAGATCGCGAAGGCGTGGAACAATGCCTCCTGCGCCAGCGCCGCCGACGCGCCCGATGCGCCCATATGTCCACCGGTGGTCGCGATCCGCGCCATCACCGGATTGCCGGCAATGGTCAGCGCCCGCGCCCGCACCGCGAACTTGAGCGGCTCGTAAAAGGCGACGCGTTCATCGGCGACGCTGCCCGTCGCGAGCAGGGCGGGATAGGCCGCCGGCTTCAGCTGATCATAGGGCGAATAGCTCGCGATATAGGCATATTCGGCCGGCACGCGCGGGTCGCCCCAGATCGGCAGCGCGGTCAGGCCGAGCGGATGGCTCTCGAAATAGTCCATCGTGTTGAGCGGATCGACGAACGGCACCTGCGCGATCACGCCCGCCCAAAGATCGGGCCGCATCGTATAGACCGCGCCCATCAGCAGCCCGCCGGCGGAATAGCCGTGCGCGACGATCCGGCCCTTGGCGGCATAGCCCCCAGAGATGAGATGCTCGGCACAGGCGATGAAGTCGGTGAAGCTCTTCTTTTTGCCGGTCTTGAGCACCGACCGCCACCAGTCGTTGCCGCGCTCCGCGCCGCCGCGGACATGCGCGATGGCATAGGTCCAGCCCTGATCGACAAGAGCGATCTTGCCCGCCTCAAACGCCGCATCGACGGTCGCGCCGTACGAGCCATAGCCGTAGAGGAACAGCGGCGCCTTGCCGTCCTTCGCCATGCCCTTGCGGCGCAGGATGGTGATCGGCACGCGTACGCCATCGTCGGTCTGCGCCTCGATCCGCTCGAGATCATACTTGCCCGGATCGTAAGCCGGATTGGCGACTGCCGGTCTTGCCGGAGCCGATACGCCATCCTTCAGCGTCAGGCGATAAGGGTGCGGCGCGAGGCGCGGCGATTGATAGGTGAAGGACAGTGCGGACGCCGCCCAGCCCTGCCCGTGCGGCACCGACAGGGCATAGGCTGGCTCGTCGAACGCGACCTGGCGTTCCGCACCGTCCTTGCCCATCATCACCAGCCGGGGCAGCGCGTCGCGCCACTCCTCGCGCACCATCACGTCCCTGAACGGGTGGATCGCGGCGATGAAGCGCCCCGCCTCGTGCGGCACCCAGTCCTGCCAATGTGCGCGGTCCGGCGTCGCGACCTGCGCGGTCATGATCTTCATATCGATCGCACCGTCGACATCGGTCAGGATCACTAGCCGACCGTTCCAGTGATCAACGTCGTAGCGCAGATCGGGCGCGCGCTTCTCGACCAGGACAGGCTTTGCCGTCGGATCGCTCGCCGGGATCAGCCAGGCCTCGGTCTGGGCGCTGTTGGCCATGCGGATCACGACAAAGCCGCCCGAGGCGGTGGTCTTCAGTTCGATGAAGAAAGCCGGGTCGCTCTCGGCATGGATCTGCACGTCCTCGCCGCTCGACATGTCGCGCCGCCACACCGAATTGGGATGGCCATTGCTGTCGCGGCCGACCCAGAAGAGATAGCGGCCGCCAGCGTCGAAGGCGAAGCTGCCATGGCTTTCATTGATGTCGGTCACGACCATCTTGCCGGTCGCGATGTCGCGCACCCGGATGCCGAAGATGCCGGAGCCAGTCAGGTCCTGCGACCAGCCGAACAGCTTCTGGTCGGGGCTGTGGAAAGTGCCGCCCCAATGCAGCGCGAAGAATGGCTTGCCCGTCGCTTCCGCACCGACATCCAGCAGCATTTGCTCCGCCCCGCCGCCGACCGGACGGCGCGCGAAGACCGGATACTGGCTGCCGGCCGGTTGGCGCTGATAGTAGAAATAACCGCCATCCTCGACTTCGATCGGTGCAGCCGCTCCGGCTTCAACCGCATGAGTGCGCGCGAGCAACGCCGCCTGCAGCGGCTTCGAGGGCGCAAGCATCGCATCGGTATAATCGTTCTCGGCCTTCACCGCGGCGGCGATGGGCGCGTCGAGCGTCGCGGGATCGCGCAGCACGGCATGCCAGTCCTTCGGCCGCATCCAGGCATAATCGTCATTACGCTGATGGCCGAACTTGCCAACGATCGTCGGCACGCGCGCTGGCTGTGGCGGCGACGGCCAGCGCGGCCTGACGGCCAGCGCCAGGCCCGGCCGGGCTGCGGCCCCGACCACCAGGGTCAGCATCGATACGCAAAGATGTCGCCGGTCGATCATGTCTTCCCATCCAGAGTGCGCGGGGCGACCGCCTTATCGGCCGCCCCGCCTGCGGATCACATCGCCCAATTGGCCTGCACGCCAAAGGTGCGCGGCTTGACGATGAACCGGCTCGCGCCCGATCCGAAGTCCTGATAGCCGAAGGTGATGGCGCGCTTGTCGCCGATATTCTCCGCGAATGCGGCGATGGTGATATCGCCGATCTTCGCCGACACCCGCGCGTCGAAGATATGATAGGGTGCGAAGGTCGTATTCTCGTTGAGGAAACCCGGTGAACGCGACACGTAGCGATGAAGCAGTGTCACCGTCGGCGCCGCCCTGCCGCCGAAATTATACGAGGCGGTGTTGGAGATGCGCCACTTCGCCGCCGAGGGCAGGCGCTTGCCCGAGGCCAAGGGCGGCACCGCGGTCGGAATATCCTCGGTCAGCTTCGCGTCGAGGTACGTAAGGTTGGACACAAGCGACAGGCCGCCCAAATTGAGCGTGGCGGCTGCCTCGGCGCCGTAGATTTCCGCCGCACCGGCATTCGCGCCATAGGTCAGGCCGTCGCCGACCCGGCGCAACCGGACCTGCAAATTGGTCCAGTCGATATAGAAGCCCGTGATGCTGACGAACAGCTTGCGATCGATCAGGCTGAAGCGCGTGCCGACTTCGTAATTCCACAAACTGTCCGACGTCGTGCCGGCGGGGATCGGCGATCCGGCGAGCTGCGGCAAGGTGTTGGGCGATCCGAAGCGATAGCCTTTCGACGCCAGCGCATAGAACATCAGGTCGGGGGTTGGCTGAAACTTGATCGACGCCTTGGGCGCGAAGCCCGAATCCTTGACCCTGTATGGCGGGTTGATCACCGTCCCGCCGAAGAAGATGCCGAACTGGTCGGTACGGGTGTCGGTCTGCGTCCGGAACAGCCGGCCACCGCCAGTGACGGTGACCGGGCCGAAATGCAGATTGGCCTCGCCGAACAGCGCATTCTCGTCGCCCTTGGTGTGCGATGCGCCATAATAATATTCATCGCCCCGCGTCAGCCCCGCCGCGACTTGGCCCGGATGCGCCGCGGCATAGCCGGGCGAGGACAGATGCTCCTGGAAGCCCTTGGTCGTGTCGATATGCGTCGCGCCGATCAGCCAGTCGAACCGCTCGCCCTTGGGCGAGGCAAAGCGGACTTCATAGGAGAAAGTGTCGCTCTGCCCGGCCTGCAGGAAATAGTGATTGCCCGGGTTGAGGCCGGCGTAGAACGGGATCGAGGTGAAGTCGTCATAGATATCGCCGGTCTTGCGGTTGTACGTGCCAATCATCGTCGCGGTGGCGAAACCGAAATCATGATCGAGCCGCAGGCTATGCAGCTGCGTCTTGAAGATCATCGGCACTTCGAAATTGCTCGAGCGCTTCAGCAGGCCGAGCCCAAGATTGCTGACGCTCGGATCGTCGGTCCTGGTCTTCTGATACAGGCCGAGATAGCTGATCCTGGTATCGGCATCGGGGGTGAAGACGATCGATCCACGCATGCCGAAGGTGTGGACGTCGTTCGATCCGTCGATATGCGTCCCGATATTATCGATATAGCCGGCATCGACCCGCTGCGTCGCGACCAGCCGCACCGCCAGCTTGTCGGTGACCAACGGCACGTTGATCATGCCCTTGGCGCGGTAATTCACCTCGCCCGCCGAAAAGCGCGTGGTGCCGATCGCCCCTTCCGCTGCGGCATGGAAACCGTTCGGATCGGCGAGGTTGGAGATGAAGTTGATCGCCCCGCCGAGCGACGCCGACCCGAACAATGTCCCTTGCGGACCGCGCAGCACTTCGACCCGCGACACATCGAACGCGTCGATATCGGGGATGACGATGGTGTAGCCCGGCTCGTTCATTGGAATGTCGTTGATGAAATAGCCGGTGCTGCCCTGACCCTGATCGAGTCCCGCCGTGGTGCCGATGCCGCGGATCACTGCGGCGGAATTGTTCGACGGCCCTTCGTTGAACGCGACACCCGAGGTGCGCGTGAGATAGTCCTTGAAGTCCTGCGCGCCGATCGCCTCGAGCTGTGCGCCGGTCATGGCGGAGACGCCGCCGGCCACGTCGCTCAGCTTCTCGGCGCGTTTACTGGCGGTGACGATGATGTCACCGCCGCTTGCGGCGCTTTCCACCACAGGGTCCGCCCGGTCGGCGGTCTGGGCCCAGCTGGGCGCGACAGCGCCGACAAACAGGCCGAGCGCCGAAACGGCGGACAGATAGCGCGATACAGCTCGAGTCATGGTCCCTTACCCCCTTATGATTGAGGCTGCGGCCATTGCCGCTTGCCCTTGCCTTGGCCTCGTTGGGCCCGTTCGATTCAGCCGCTTTGCGGCCCGAAATGCTGAGTCCCGCCGACAAAGGTGCGCAGCACCCTGATGCGGGCGATGTCCGCCGCCGGCACACTGCGCGGATCGGCATCGAGAATGGTGAGGTCGGCGAGATAACCCGGCGCGATCAGCCCGAGCCGGTCGTCCTGGAAACCGGCAAAGGCATTGGCACTGGTATAGGCAGTCAGCGCCTGCTCGACTGCGATCTTCTGATCGGGCAGCCAGCCGTTCGGATTGAGCCCATCGATCGTCGCGCGGGTCACCGCGGCATGGATGCCGGTAATCGGATCGAACGGCGCCACCGGCCAGTCCGACCCGAAGGTCACCCGCGCCCCGGCGTCGAGCAGCGACTTGAATGCATAGGTCCCACGCAACCGCGCTTCGCCGATACGCTTCACCGCCCAGCGGCCATCGTCGATCGCATGATAGGGCTGGACCGACGCGATCACCTCCTGCTTCGCGAAACGCGGAATCGCCGCCGGGCTGAGATGCTGGGCATGTTCAATGCGGAAACGCCGGTCGCGCTTGCCGTTGACCCGCGCGACATCGGCATAGATATCGAGCAGTTCGTCATTCGCTTCATCGCCGATCGCATGGACCGTGACCGGCATGCGGTGCGCATCGGCGGCGGCAACCCATTTCGCGATATCGGCGCGCGGCGTCACCCGCACGCCGCGCGTGTCCGGCGCATCGCTATAGGGATCACGGAACAGCGCCGTGCGCGATCCGAGCGATCCGTCCATCAATCCCTTGACCCCGCCCCAGCGGATCCAGTCGTCGCCCTTGCCCTCCGCGGCGACGATCGCCGCCATCTTTTCCCAATCGGCGATCGGCACGAAGGAGTAGAAACGCATGTCGGGCCGGCCCTTCGCACCAAGCCTCCGCAACGCCTCATACATCGACCAGTCGATCTCGGGCGAATGCGCCTGGGCGATGCCCTTGGAGAGCCCTTCGGCGATGCCGCCGCGCAGGATATCCTCGATCCCGGCATGGTCGAGCTTGGGGATGGCACGCTCGGCGAGCCAGGCGGCATTGTCCTTGAGGATCCCGGTCGGTTCGCCCGCCGTGTCGCGCACGATCACCCCGCCCTCGGGCGGGACGGTGTTGCGATCGATCCCGGCGATCTTCAGCGCGACCGAATTGAGCAGGATCATGTGCAGGTCGAGCCGCGACACCGCCACCGGATGGTCCGGCGTAACCGCGTCGATCCACGCGCGGGTCGGCAGTTCGCCGCCCCAAAGCTGTTCGTCCCAATAACCGCCCTCGACCCATTGCCCCGGCTTGAGCAGGCGCCCGGCAGCGGCCACGCGCTCGGCGAAGGCCGCCGGCGTTTTCGCGTCGCGCAAGCTCGGCTGGCGCAGCATCGCGGCGCCGCGCAGGAAATGCGTGTGGTTATCGATAAAGGCAGGCGACAGGAACGCGCCGTCCAAATCGATCACCCGCGTCGCCCTGGTCGTCGCCGCGCGAACCGGCCCGGCACCAACCGCCGCGATGCGCTCGCCGATAATGCCGACCGCCGTGACCGCCGCATGCTCGCGCCGACCAGTCCACACCCGGGCGTTGACCAGGGCGATGTCCAGCCCGGGCGCCGCCGCCAGCAATGGCGAGGCCAGCATCATCGCGGCGCTCGCGCCGATAAACTGGCGGCGATCGATCATGGGTGCCTCGCAAGAATAATGCCGGTTCGCTTCACGCCCACCATAGGGGACCGACTCGGCGGATCACGAAACATCCAATTTTCGCACAGTGAACGGGTCCAGTGCCCGGCGCGTACGCCGCAGCCTCTTTTGAGACACCCGTCAGGCAGGAATATCGATGCCCGGCATGGTGTCGAACGATTTCCGCCTTTCCCGGGGCGGCAAGCAGTCGCCGGCGACAATCGATCCGCCGCGATCCCCCCGAATTCATGACATCGGCATCTTACGACATGATGATGAAATACTGTGGTGTTTACGATCTCATGCGTATTAGCTGTTGAAGAGCCCTGACTCCGAGGAAAATGCGCTGTTAACCGATCAGCAATCCGACATGGCCGCCCATATCCGCCACTGGCGGCCGGCGCTGATGTCGTTCTTCCTCAAGCGCGTGCACAATCACGCCGAGGCAGAGGATCTGACTCAGGAAACCTTTGCGCGGGTATTCGGCGGGTCGGGCGCCGAAGCCGGCCTCCATGCAGGTTATATCTTCAAGATCGCGGCCAATCTGCTGCGCGATCGGTCGCGACGCTCGCGCGTGCGGACCGAACAATATGACACCGTGTGCCTGCTTTACGGCCAGGGCGTCGACTGGATCGATCCGGAGAAGATCGCCGCCGGCCGGAGCCTCGTCGCGCAGATCATGCGGTCGCTCCGCGACCTGCCCGAACGCACGCGGACGATTTTCGTCCTTTATCGCATCGAAGCCATCGACAAGCGCGTCATCGCGGAAAGCTTCGGCATTTCGCCCAGCGCGGTCGAAAAACATGTGGCGCGCGCAACCTCGCACCTGATGGCGCGCGCCCGGGAAGTTTCAAAATGACCGCTCCGGCACATCAGGATCGCACCCAGATCGACGAACAAGCGGCGTTGTGGTGCCTGCGCCTCAGCGAAGGGCGGCTCGACGCCGACGAGCGGTGCGAGTTCGATGCGTGGATCGCCACGGACGACGCGCACGCCATGGCGTTCGAGGAAGCGGTCGCGATCTGGCACGGGGTGGATGACGTCGCCGACACGCCGGAGATGATCCGCTACCGCGCGGAAGCGGTGGAATCGCTGCGCCGCGCCAATGCGCGCCGCTGGGCGCGCACGCATTGGAGCATGGGCGGATGGGCCAGGGCAGCCGCGGCCTTCGCGGCGGTGCTGCTGGTCGCGATGGTGTATCTTTTGCACGATCCGATGACGTCCTATTCGACGGGAACGGGTGAACGCCGGGTCGTCATGCTCGACGACGGGACACGGCTCACGCTCGATGCCGCGACACAGGTCAATGTCCGGATGGACCGCAACAGCCGGCGCCTCGAACTGATTTCCGGCCGCGCCAAATTCGATGTCGCGCACGACGCGCTGCGTCCGCTGAGCGTGCTCGCGCGCAACCGGCTGACGCTCGCGACGGGCACGTCGTTCAGCGTTGAACTGCTGGCCGAACAGATGCGCGTCGTGCTGTATGAGGGCCGGGTCGAGGTCATGGCTCAGGCACCCGATGGCACGCGGCACACGATTCTGCCGCCGCCCGGCGCGCCCGGGCTCGTTCCCGGCAGCGAACTGGTCGCTTCGACACAAGCTGCCGCCACACGCATCGCGCCGACCGATGTCTCGCGGTCGTTATCCTGGGAAAATGGTCAGTTGACCTTTGACGCCGAACCGCTCGCGGTGGCGGTTGATCGGATGAACCGCGACGCGCGCGAGAAGCTGGTCATCGCCGACCCGCGGATCGGAGCCTATATTGTCAACGGTGTCTTCCTGGGCGCCGATGCCGACGCCTTTGTCGAGGGGGTGTGCGCGCTCCATCCGGTACAAGCCACGCGTGAACCCGGACGGATCGTCCTGACCTACCGGGCGAGCTGAAAGATCTGACGAGGTCCCCGCCTGCCCGGGGCGCATTCCCTTGCGCTCCGGGCATTTTTACCCCGCGACAGGCAATTGTTCCGAGCGAGGTCCACAAAGGCGCGGGGCTCTCGGCGTCCGTTCGTGCGGCTTCACCAAAATCCCGGACGGTCTTTTGTCTTGTCGTCTTCGTTTCACCATGCGCCGTTCAAACAGATTCAAAAAAATGCCGCAGACAAGTGAGTGAATGCAACAGGCGTGCGTATTACCCCCCTGAGCGACCGTTAAAAATGAACGGCGACTCCATAGGGGAGGTGTTACGAAATGCGGGATTCCTTGCGCGGCTATCTTTACTCGGCAACAGCGGTGATCGCGATCATGGCGCAGCCATCAACGGCCGCCGCGCGCAGCCAGACGTACCGATTCAACATTCCCGCGCAGGCTCTGGGTAACGCGCTGAAGGCGTTCGGAGAAACCTCGCGGCAGCAAATCATCTTCGATGCCGCTTCGGTCAACGGCAAGACCAGCCCGGCACTGGTCGGCAACTTCAGCAAGGATGAGGCGCTGTCGCGCCTGCTCGTCAATTCCGGACTGACAGTGCAGACCGGACGCTCCGGTGTGCTGATCGTCCGGGCGGCGGTATCGTCCGTCGAGCCGACTCAAACGCGCCCCGTATCAAGTGAAACGGGGGTCGGCGCGGCCACCGCCGTTCAGGAAGATACCAGCGACATCATCGTGACGGCGCAGAAAAAGGAAGAATCGCTGAAGGACGTGCCGATCGCGATTTCGGCCTTTTCCAAACAGTCGCTCGACGATCACAAGATCGAAAGCGGATCGGAATTGCTGCGGGCGGTGCCCAACGTGAATTTCTCCAAGGGCAATTTCAGCATGTATAATTTCTCGATCCGCGGGATCGGGACCAAGGCGATTTCGGCGTCGAGCGATCCGGCGGTCGCGGTCAGCTTCAACAACACGCCGCTGATCCGCAACCGCCTGTTCGAATCCGAATTCTTCGATCTGCAGCGCGTCGAAGTGCTGCGCGGACCGCAGGGCACACTCTATGGCCGCAACGCGACCGGCGGCGTGGTCAACATCATTCCGGCACTCCCGACCAGCCGGTTCGAAGGCGAAGCCAAGGCAGAAGTCGGCAGCTATGATACAAGGCGCTTGAGCGGCATGCTCAACGTCCCGCTCGGCGACACGCTCGCCGTCCGTGTCGCCGGCTCGATGACCAAGCGCGACGGCTTCGATTACAACACATTCACCCAAAAGCGCGTCAATGGCCGCGACCTTTGGTCGACCCGCGCCACGGTGCAATGGAAACCAAGCGACCGTTTCAAAGCCAATCTCATCTGGCAGCATTTCCAGGAAGACGACAACCGGTCGCGCACCGGCAAACAGCTTTGCGCACGCGATCCGGGGCCGACCATGGTTGGAGAAACCCCAGTCCCGCCAGGGCTCTCAGCGCGCCTGAGCCAGGGGTGCCTGCCGGTATCGCTCTATGACGACAGGTCGTACGGCGCCCCCAATGGCGACAGCCTGGGTTATGTCTATATCCCGCGGTATAACGTTGCACTGGGCGCTCGCCCCGACGACCCGTTCGGCGACCCCGTCCGCGCCCTTCTCCCGGGCGATCCCTATGCCAATGTCGTCCAGTCGCGCAATCTGCGCGAGATCTCGACCAGCTATGATCCCGTGTTTCGGGCCAAGAACGATGTCTTTCAGCTCAATCTCGAATTTGCGCTCAGCGATTCGCTCAAACTCGTTTCGCAAACCGCCTATGCCCGCGACCGCTACTATTCGACGCAGGACTATGGACGCTTCGTATCAAACCCCATTTTCAACGATTCGCAGGGATTGGTAGACGCTCTCGGAAACCCCCTGGGGCCGGGGCCAACGCCGGGAGGGATTTACACCGATCCACAACTCGGCCCGTCCAATCGGATGCTCTCGGTCGACATAAGCCGCTCTCGCAACGATCAATGGACGCAGGAACTACGCCTGCAGTCCTCATTTGCCGGTCCGATCAATTTCAATTTCGGCGGCAATTATCTCAACTTCAAATCTCAAGACGATTATTATGTATTCAATAACCTATTCACCTTCTTGGCGGAAAATTTCTACAATAACGCGCCCAACAGCCCCCCTTTCGCGGATTGTCCGCAAAACACGACAACCCGGGAATGCGTTTACATTGACCCCAATCCGCTGAACGCGCTGAATGATAAGGGGCATAATTACTTCCTCAGCCGCAACAAGGTACGGACCGAATCCTGGGCCCTGTTCGGCGAAACCTATTGGAACGTCGCGGATCGGGTGAAGATCACCGCCGGGTTGCGCTACACCAATGACGACAAGACGACGACGCCCATTCCGAGCCAGCTGCTGCTCGGCGGGGGCGGCGGAGCTTCGACTGGCGGCAACGTCAACAGCGGCTATCCGGCGCTCAATAACATCGATCAGAAATGGGGTCGGTTCACCGGGCGACTGGTGGTCGATTGGAAGCCGGACCTGTCGTTCACGGATGATACGCTGATCTACGCCTCGGCGTCGCACGGCTACAAGGGCGGGGGCTCCAACCCGCCGCGCGTCGATATCAACCCCAAGGTGGTTCAATATCAGCCGCTGGCGACGACCTTCAAACCGGAATATGTCAATGCGCTGGAGATCGGCACCAAGAATAGTTTTGCCGGTGGCAAACTGAGCCTCAATGCAACCGCCTTTTTCTATGACTATAAAGATTATCAGGTTTCCCAGATTGTCGATCGCATCTCGCTCAACGAGAATTTCAATGCACAAAGCTGGGGTCTGGAGTTTGAGGCGGCGTGGCGTCCGTCGCGCGCGTTCCGGGTTGACGCCAATCTGGGCTATCTCAGGACACGGCTGAAAAAGGGTGCGCAGTCGATCGACGTGATGAATCGCACCCAGGGCAATTCCGACTGGATGGTGCTTCGTCCCTGGGTCCAGGTACCGTCGAATTGCATCGCGCCGCGTAAATATGTCGAGGCCATTCTCAAGTCACCCTTTGCCTCCGGCCCTGGCGACCTTGCCGACTTCATGCTTGCCGCGCTCTGCGGCGGCTCCAATCGCATCGGCAGTTTCAATCCCGATGTGGAAACCACTCTCCATTGGTCGGACCCTCTATGGGGCCTGAACTTCACTTATAATCCCTTGACTGACGCACCCAATGGCGGGCGGGGTTTCAATGCCAATCTCGAAGGCAATGAACTCCCCAATTCACCGCGCCTGACCTTCAACATCGGTGCGCAATATACTTTTTTCCTCGACGACTGGAATCTTACCTTCCGCGGCGATTATTATCGCCAGTCCGCAAGCTGGGCGAGAGTCTATAATACTGAATATGATCGCCTGAAGGGCTGGGATAACACCAATCTGGCCGTTACCTTCGCCCGTCCGGAGTCAGACTTGGCTTTTCAGTTCTACGTCAAGAACGTTTTCAACAATACGCCAATCTCAGACTTCTTCACCAACAGCGATGACACCGGACTTTCAACCAATGTCTTCACATTGGACCCCCGCATCATTGGATTCAGCGTCAGCAAGAAGTTTTAGGATCTATAAAATGTTATAGCAGCGGAGTAAATTTAGATATTCCGTCACTTAAAGCGGCACAAAGCCGTCAAATGTACTCAATACTTACCAAGCAGTTAAGTATTGCTTCGGTATGATATTGTCGATTCTGCAATATTGTTACGTAGTCGATCAGAAAATTTCTTGCAGCAACTTGTTTTAATATTGACACTGATGTGAAAATGCTCATCTTTGTTTTTGTGCTCAGTGTTGAGTACGAATCACAATATCATCAACAGGAGAGTTGAGATGAAGTTGATTTCTGCAATTTGCGCATCTGCATTGGCGCTGGCTGGCGCAGGCACCGCGAACGCGACGACCTACACGCCGTCGGGTACCTATGTCCTGCAAGGGTCCGGCGTGACGGTGAAGAAGGGTCTTACCCTGACCTGCACCCTCAAGATCACCGCCGTGATCCCCAACGCATCGGGCGACGTTCATGGCGCCGTCAATCATGGCCACACCGCGACGGCGACTCCTCTCCTGAGCGGTGGCCTGTGCGGTACGGTGACCTTCAACAGCACGCCCTATCCCGTCACTTATGTCGGAACGACCCTGTCGCTGACCGGCGTTTCGGTGAACACCATTACCTCGGGCGGCTGCAGCGGCACCATTGGTGGTACCTGGAACGATACCGCCAAGACGCTGACCATCGATGCGGTCCTGCCCGCCACCACCGCCGGAACCGGCGATTGCACGGTCAAGGGCGTCCTCACCCTGGTCGGTGGTGTGGGCAGCATCACCAATCCCTGATCAGGGATGATGTAAAACACACAATCCTCCCGACCTGCCTGGGCGCGCTCCTCCGCGCCCAGGCATTTTTTTGCGACTCGGCACTCGGATCAACGATTTTGAATCACTGCGGCGACAACGGGAGTGTTGAGATAAAAGCGATTTCAAGCCTCTCGCCATAACCCAGCCGCTCAATGGCGGCCCGGTTCCGTGCTCGGTCAGTGCCGTCCTCCATCTGGTTTCGGACACGAAGAGCATTACCCCCTGACGGGCGGACAAGATTCGTATTTTTCAATATTTGATAATAATCACTACCATAGTACGATGTAGACAATCGACTATACGCAGGAGAGCGATGATGAAGAGAGTTGTTGCGCTATGTGCCGCCACGATGCTGTTCGGCGCGTCGCCGGCCAGCGCACAGACCTTCACGCCGATGGGAACATATCTGATTACGGGCACGGTTACCGTAAGCAGGGGAATTTCCATGTCCTGCGTTCTGAACGTTACGCTCACCGTGCCATCGACGCCATCAAGTACGGCATTGGCGACCCCACAGTTCCTCGCAGGAGCGTCGCCGTGCCCGGCCCTGACTTTCACCGGCACGCCCTACACCGTCACCTATGACCCCGTGGCCGCGAAGATATCGATGAGCGGCATCATGGTCGGCGGGTGCAGCGGCACGATCACCGGGACATGGAACAACACCACCAAGATATTGCTCCTCAACTCGGCGCTGACGGGCACGCCCGTCTGCACCGTCAACGGGCAGTTGACGGCACCCGGTTCGCTGAACATTTTCTAGCGCCCGCACGTCGCTCCAGCGCGTCCGTCCACCTGACTCATCAGCAAATCCACCGATTTTTGGATAGGGTCATGTTGGCGCAGATAGTGCTGGATCGGAAAGAACGGGTCATACATTGTCGCTCGCCGGGGGTTGGTATCTCGACATGAACACGCAGCGACGGGACCGATATTGATCGTCATGAAGATTTCGGGGCCCTTCTTTTCCGGCGCGTGGAAACATAGATGCTGCAACTGACGAATGTCGGAAAGGCCTATGGCACGCCGACGCAGCCGATCCCTGTGCTGAAGGACGTGTCGTTTTCGATTCCGCGCGGCGCTTTCTGTGCTGTCATTGGCCCGTCGGGTTCGGGCAAGAGCACATTGCTCAATATCGTCGGTCTGCTCGACAAGCCCGATAGTGGCCAGGTCATGCTCAACGACGTGGTGGTGGATTATTCGTCCGCGCACCAGGCCGCGCGGCTCCGCAATGCGATGCTTGGCTTCGTCTTCCAATCGTTTCAGTTGCTGCCACGCATGCCCGCCTGGCAGAATGTCGCACTGCCCCTGCTCTATCGCGGCATTCCGCGCGAACGGCGCAAGGCGGCGGCGCTGAACATGCTTGAACGGGTCGGACTCGCCGATCGCAGCCATCACCGCCCGACCGAGCTTTCCGGCGGCCAGCGGCAGCGCGTGGCGCTGGCGCGCGCACTGATCGGCGAGCCGAGCCTGATCCTTGCCGACGAACCGACCGGCAGCCTCGACAGCGTGACCGCGGTCGAAGTCATGGCATTGCTGCGGCACCTCAACCGCAGCCTGGATGTCACAATCCTGATGGTGACGCACGACCGCGATCTGGCCGCGCAGTGCGATCGTCAGATCGAGTTTCTCGATGGCCGCATCATCTCCGACCGGCAATCACCGGCGGCCAGCGCATGACCGCTGCCTCGATCATGGCGGCCAGTGCGCCGCCCGGGGAGATTTTCGCCGAGGCCTTCGCCAATCTCTACAGCCAAGGCATTCGTTCGGTACTGGCGCTGCTCGGCATCACCATCGGCACGGGGTCGATCATCGCCATGCTGAGCGTTGGCCATATGGCGCAATTGGAAGCACTCAGAAGCTTCCAGAGCATGGGCATCGACATGTTGCAGGTTCGCGCTACGCCCGCCGGCGTCGGCGCGGCCGGTTTCGCTCGCCGTCTGGTTGATACCCTGCCCGGCTACGACCCGGACATACTGAGCGCAATGCCCTTGTCGGTCGGTCGCGAAACCGTTGCGGCGGGGGGAAGGACGGCCGATATATCGACGATCGCCGCCCCGCCCGCATTCGCGGCGCTCGCCGGACTGCAACTGCGTACCGGGCGGCTCATCGGCGATACGGACGAGTGTGGGCTGGTGACCGTCGCCGGCGATGCCGCGGCAACGAAGTTATCGGCGCCGGGAGCACAACTCCTGCCCGGTGCCAAGCTCGCGATCGGCAACTATGTCTATACGGTGATCGGTATTCTGGCGCCGGCAGCGAATGGATCGATGAACCCGACCGATTATAATGACACGGTGTTCGTGCCATTCGGATGCAGCCGACGCGTCATGCCCAGCGGCAATCCCAATACGGCCGTGCTCAAGCTCAAACCTGAAACCGATTCGGCGGCGATCGGCGAACGGGTGAAGGCCCGCCTTGCCAATCCAGCGTCCGCGTTGACTCTGCTCGATGCGCGCTCGCTGGCGAAACTGATGGAAACGCAGATGGGGGTCTATACCCGTCTGCTCGCCGCGATTGGCGGCGTTTCATTGCTCGTCGGCGGGATCGGTGTGATGAATGTGATGCTGATGAGCGTCATGGAGCGGCGCCGCGAAATCGGCCTGCGCGCCGCCATTGGCGCGACGCCGCGCGACTTGCAGTTGATGTTCCTGATCGAGGCTGCCGTGCTCGCCCTGATCGGGGGCCTGATTGGTGTCGCCCTCGGTGTCGGCGCCTCCTATTTCATGGCCAGGGCGTTGGGCTGGGGCTTCGCGGTAGCGCTCTATGTGTTGCCGCTCGGCACGGGCATGGCCAGCATTGTCGGCATGATATTCGGCCTGTATCCGGCGATCACGGCGTCGCGGGTTGATCCGATTGAGGCGCTGCGTGCGGAATAGGCGCCTGATAGGGTTTGAGATCGGGCAGGGGAACCGATTGCGCCATGGTCGGCTGGGCCAGCGGACGCTTGACTCCGCTTGGAGTAGCGCACCCGGCAAGCAGCGCCGCGAGCGCGATTGCGACCATACCGGTTTTCACCATCTCCACCGCCTCCTCAGCCTCACCGTCGCGGCAAGCTGCATCCTTTCCCTGGTTAGCCCCATGGCGGCCGGGGCGCAAATGATCCAACCCCTGCCCTCCCCTCATTCCCAATCCTATCCGTCACCAACCTATGCGCCGCCGGTACCGCCGCCGCCATCGCGCCCCAAGCCAGGCGGCGCACCGGTCACGATCAGCCTGATTGAAGCCGTGGCGCTCGGGCTGCGTGACAATCGCTCGATCAAATTGGCTTATCTCACGCGGATCGTGCAGAAGTTCGATCTGTTCGTCGCCAACACCCAGTTCCGGCCGCGGATCAGCGTCGCCGGCAATATCGACGGCATACGGACGCGCGGGGAATCAAGCGCGGCATCCACCGTCGTCCCGAAAGTGACATGGAGCACGCCCTTCGGGACCGCCGCGCAATTCTCCTGGACGCGAACGGACCGCTTCCAGGGCGGTAAACGCTATAGCAACGAAACCAGCGCACTTGATATCTCGCAGCCCTTGCTGCGCGGCGCGGGGCTGGACGTCGGCCTTGCCCCGATCCGGCGCGCGCGTCTGCAGGAACGGATCAATCAACTCAGCCTGCGGGATAATGTTTCGAACGCCGTGACCGGCATCGTCACCGCCTATCGCGCATTGATCCAGACGCAGGAGCAGGTCCGTCTGGCCGAACTGGCTCTGCAACGAACCAGGGATCTGCTCGAAACCAACCGCGCACTGATTGCTGCCGGGCGCATGGCCGCGGCGGATATCGTGCAAACCGAATCCGGCGTCGCCAACCAGGAAGTGGCGGTTCTGCAGGCCGGCCAGGCCCGGGCGTCGGCACAACTGGCGCTGCTCCAGTTGCTGGCGGTCGACTTGCGCACCAACATCGTCGCCGGCGACGGGATCGACACCGAACATGTCACGATCGATCTCGACAAAGCACTTGAACTCGGGCGTGCCGCGCGGATGGATGTGCTTTCCGCGGAGCTGGCGGTGGAGCAGAACCAGATCGCGCTGCGACTGGCGAAAAATGCCCGCCTTTGGGATATTCGGGCACACGGCGGGGTATCGCGTGTCCGGGGCGATCAGGTGCTGCAATCGCCGCTCGACGGCAAACTCAGCGGCCAGGTCGGCCTGACGCTCAGCATTCCGATCTGGGGCGACAATGACGGGCGCCAGGGCGAGATCGGCGCGACGATCGCGCTCCGTCAGGCTGAACTTATCTATCAGGACACCAGCCAGGCTGCGGAATCGCAAATCCGCGACGCGGTGCAAAGCGTGGAGGCGAGCTGGCTCCAGCTTGAGGCCGCGCGGCGCGCGCGATCATTGGCGGCGAGGGCGCTCGA
Source organism: Sphingomonas sp. ERG5 (assembly GCF_000803065.1). Taxonomy (GTDB): domain Bacteria; phylum Pseudomonadota; class Alphaproteobacteria; order Sphingomonadales; family Sphingomonadaceae; genus Sphingomonas. The sequence continues at coordinate 81,111 of NZ_JSXI01000012.1, read as the reverse complement.
TCTGCAACGCGATAAACTCAAATTCGGGCGCGCGTCCAATTTCGAGGTATTGTCGTTCGAAGCCGATTTGCGCGCCGCCGATGCGCAGGAATTATCCGCCAGGATCGGCTATCTCAATCAATTGACCTCACTTGACCAGCAAATCGGAAGTACGCTCGATACATGGAAGATCGATCTCAACGACTGAAGCGGTTTCTGCCGAAAACGCGCCGCGGCAGGATTGCCGCGACGCTGGCGATCCTGTGCGGCGGCCTGGCGATCTGGTGGTGGGGTCCCGGCTCCGGCGGCACGCCATCGGCCACGGCGCCCGTGGAAAAAAGCCAGGTGGTGAAGCGCGAACCCTTCACCTCGACACTCAACGTGGTGGGGACGATCGCCCCGGGCTCCGGGATTGACATCACCGCGCCCTTCGACGGCACCGTCAAATCGATCAGTTTTTCCTATGGCGACCTGGTCAATCAGGGTCAGGTCCTGGCCGAACTAGACCTTTCCGAGCTGCTGCAAAGCCGCAACGAAGCGGAAAGCGCGTATCTGAAGGCGGTGCAGGCATCCGAGGATATGGCGTCCTGGACCAGCGGCCCCGAAGTTTCCCGCGCGCGGCGCGGCGTGTCGACGGCGATGGCCGAGCTCAGCGACACCGAGAACAAGATGCGCGAGACCAAAGCGTTGCTTGACCGCGGCCTTGTCGCGCGATCCGAATATGATGGTGTGATACAAACACAAAGATCGCAGCGGACGTCACTTGTTTCGGCGCAGGAGGATTTGGCGACCGTGCTGCGCCGCGGCCTGGGGCCGAACCGCCGCCTGGCTGAGCTCGACCTGAAGAATGCGCAACTCCGCCTGGAAAAACTGACCGCGCAGTTTGGCGGCGCGACCCTGCATGCGCCGGACGACGGGATCATCGTCCGCCCGCCCACCGGCCCGGCCGACGGCGCGGCCAATGACGCGCTGCATGTCGGGTCCAGGGTATCCAAGGGCCAGTTGCTCGGCACGATCGCCCGGGCCGGCGGCCTCGGCGTGTCCTTCCGGCTGGACGAAGCCGATATCAACCGGATCAAGACCGGGATGCAGGTGATGGTGACCGGACCCGGCTTCAGCGATCTGTCGCTCGCCGGGCAAATCTCCAGCGTTGCCGGCGAAGCGGGCAAGGAATCGGCCGGCGCGGGAAAGGCAAGCTTCACCGCCACCGCCCGCCTCAACGCGCTGACCCCGGAACAGGCCCGGCGGGTCAAGATCGGCATGACGGCGACGATCATCGTGATCGCTTACAGCAATCCGAACGCGATCGTCGTTCCCCCGGAAGCAGTGCAGGGCGCCGCCCCAACGGCAACGGTCATGGTGCGGGATCGCAAGACCGGAAAAGGCGTACCGAAAACCGTGCAGCTCGGCCTGGTCTCGCCAACCGGCGCCGAGATATTGTCAGGCCTGAAGCCGGGCGAGGAGGTCATGTGGTCGGTGGCACCGCCGCCCCCTGCCGCACCATAATCCCCCGGCGCCGATCGCTTTCGACCGCAGCATGTCGAAACGGCTGGCGCGCCGCCACAGGCTTTGCTAGTCGCTCGACACTCCAGGCACCCGTAGCTCAGCTGGATAGAGCGCTGCCCTCCGAAGGCAGAGGCCACAGGTTCGAATCCTGTCGGGTGCGCCAGTCTTCTGGCAGGATTTCAATGCACTTAGCGCGCAATATGCCCGGATAGCCTCGTTCATCCCTGCAGGTTTTTACGCGAGCGAACCACGAATCTCAGACGGGTTTCGTACAAATCCCGTACAGGCCGATTCTCTTCCCGCCCCCTCCAGTCTCTCCCGCCTATCGGAGAGCGAGGAGATATGAGCGTGGCCCATCTCCCCGGCGCGCAGCACGTTCCGGTCCTGATCGGCTGCGAGGAAAGCGGGGCCGTTCACGATGTATTCCTGGCGCGCGACACCGAACTCGCTGCGCTTACCGTCGATTGGAACCACCTTTCTGCTGGCGCTCGACCTCACGCGGTCCTGCGACCCGCAACATCACCGCACCATGCCCAGGCACGCGATATTTGACGGTGCTGGAGCCGCTCGTCTTTCCACGCCACAAATCACGTACCCGCGTTACCCGTGAAGCTTTGCATCCGCCGATAGAAATCCAACCCGTGCTTCAGTTTCTCCTCGGTTGAACAGGGCGATTGCAACTGAACCGTCAGCCAAAGGCTTCGACCAGATGTCCACAGCGCCATCACGCCGAACAAGGCGGCCCTGGAGGCCTAGTCGATCCTGATCGACGGCGATGACGTCGCGATTCTCCAGTAATTTGAGCGCGTGGGGTGCTGTCTTTCGCAGGTCGTGCCCCATCAGCAGCGGCGCCGCCGACATCGCCCAGAGCGTCATGTGCGTGGTATATTCATCGTGCGACATGCCGCCAAGAATGCCCAGTTTGTGGCTGAGATCGCACTGGGATCGCAAGTGTCAGGCTCGAGGCGATTTCAATAAGCATTTGAAATCATGTCAGACGCTGGCCGCCGTCACCGCCAGAATACGACGCTGCTCCCACCGGAGGAACGGCCGCGCAATCGTAGCTCTGGCAAGACTGCGCCACATTGCGCGCATCCGGAATTCGACGATATCATCCAGCACGATTGAGACCAGGATCATGCCTAGCGACAAGGCCAGTACCAACCACCATTTGTTCGCGTCGGTTGCCCACCAAATCAGCATGATGGTGCCGATTTTGAAATGAAGAAGGTAGAGCGGATAGGTGAAGGAGCCGATCCGGTGCGCCCAGGGCAGGCGGACATCGCGGCCCCGCATCACCAGAAAAAGGGCGAAAATCCCCATCATAACGGCGATGCCGATCCACGGATTAAACGGCATGCCCTGGGCGGCGATGAAAATGGTCCGCGTGCCGAGCAGGGCGGTAACCGCGAGCAACACCAGGTTCAGCTTTTCGTTGCGGCGCTGATACAGCAATCCCATCACGCAACCCGCCGCCAGGAAATAATAGTCGGCGCCCAGCAACGGCGCGCGTGGGAAAAAGGGCGCCGCGACTACCTGTAGCGCGATCCACACCGCCACGACGATCTGGATATGCTTGATCCACCCCAGCATCGCGACCGCAACGATCATGACATAGAAGGTGATCTCGACCGTCAGGGTCCAGTAAGATGAATCCGCCGGACGATATCCGAATGCGTCGGCATTGATCGTCAAATTGGCGAGATATTGCCAGAAAGTGACGTGCATATGGCCCGATTCCCCAATCCCCACCAAGGTGGTGATCGTCAGGCAAAGGACGAAGGTCGGATAGACGCGCGTCACGCGGTGCGTAACGAAGGTGGACACTGTCTGCCGCTGCACGATCTGCGTGATCATCATGCCGCTGATAATGAACAGAACGAACAGTCCGATATGTCCATAGTTCGCTATATCGGAGATCAGACCAAGATCGGCATTCGCCGGGCCCAGAACGTTGGGCACGACGACGACAACATAGTGAGCCATCATGACCATGAGCGCGCACAACAGGCGAACATAGTCGAGCCAGTCGATTCTACGTTCGGCAGGTGCTAATAAATCGGCCACTTTGCTCTTCTTACTGAACGAGAGCTTCGACGATACGCGTTGCCTGCGCACGGCGCCAGCCGCGCGGCAATCGCGCTGGACCAATGTCGGGAACAGGACCGGGAAGATCGCGGAGACCTTCCCGGAGCCGGTGCGCTTGGAAAGTACGCGCCAATGTGATGCCCAATGCTGGCAGAAGCCAAAGTTTAGTATTGTGTCCCCGAAATAAGCCCTCTTCCGAAAGACATGAGATCTCTCCGCCGCACAGATCGAGAAGGAGGCAAAGCGCACCGACGCGATAGTGTCGGTTGCTGACCAGATGATCCGTAACGCCGATCTGCACTTGAAGGCTGTGGCGCTGCTGGCGAACCACGGTGGCCACTTCGCGCCATATCTCGACCCGATAGCACCCTCTCCACATCTCGGACATTATTGAGAAAGTCGTGACCATCTACTCAAGCTATACTGATTTCCAACAGCGGCAACAGATTGAACCACTGTGGCTATATTGGATGGCCATTGCTCCATCATCGCGATAATCTGGATACAGGGCCCGATCCTTTTTTTGCGACGGGTAATCAGTATCTGAACTCGGGGGAGGACGCGATGATGCTTCGAAATCGGCTGGCGATCATTTCCGGCTGCTCGCTCGCAGCGCTGGGGGCCATGGCGGCATGGCAGTTCGGCGGGGCCGCCGAGGCCCGGCAGGCTGTTGCCACCTGCGATACGGCGACCACGCCGTTCTGCAATTCGACCGTGCCATTGCCCGCCGGATGGACCGGGCGTCGCTTCCAATTGAGTCAGAATTACCCGACCGCCATTCCCTCGGACGCGATGCCGTGGAAGGCCTTCGACCCGACAACCCAGTCGCAGCCCTATATCCAGGCCGTGCTCGGCTATTTCTACGAGGGCAATCTGCGCCCCGATATCGACGCGAGCTTCGATCCCACGCTCAACACGGTACGGCACTGGTACAATGCGCCGTGGCAGGACACCGGCACCAATGGCCGCGAACCGATCCACGGACTGACCCGCGAGCGCACCTCGAAACCCCAGGAGCTCGCGCCGAGCCAGGGCCGGCAATGGAATAATTATGCGGTCGGCTTCTACAATGCGCCAGGGGGCGCGGTGATCGGACGCATGTGGGCCAATCGCGGCAAACCCAATGCCAGCGCAGCCTCGGACATGCCCGAAGGCACGGTCGCGGCAAAGCTGCTCTTCACCACCGCGCCAGTGAGCGAAGTCCCGTATCTGCAAGGGTCGCCGGAATGGGACGCCTATGTCTATGCCGACGTCAACAACCCGTTTCCCAAGCCGACCAGTCCGCGCGCCGTGGTCAAGGTGCGGCTGTTGCAGATCGACATCGCGGTCAAGGATGCGCGGGTCGCCTCGAAGACCGGCTGGGTGTTCGGGACGTTCGTCTATGGCGGCGGCCCTGGTGGCCCGGCCGGGAATGGCTGGACCAATGTCGCACCGATCGGCCTGATGTGGGGCAATGACCCGGGCTATAGCGGGACCGGTCCGCTGACTGAGTCCTGGATCAATCCCGCCGTGACCATGCCGCATCTCGGCTATCAGGGCAGGCTCAACGGTCCGGTCGACAACAAGCTCTCTTCCTGCCTGTCCTGTCACTCGACTGCGGAGACACCGGCCGGAAGCATGATGCCGACCGGTACGAGTACCGCGCCCTGGTTCCGCAATATCCCCTCGGGAACCGCATTCGATGCCGGGCGCACGTCGCTCGACTATTCGCTGCAGCTGTCGGTCGGCCTTGGCGCGTTCCTCGACGCGCAAAAGGTCATGAACACCCGCAACCCAACGGCGCGGCGCCTGCTGGTCAAGCGGCTCGAGGCCGAGGATGCGCGCCCGGCACGCGACGGCGGCACCGGACGATAGCGGTTCGGAAACGCTCAGCCAGGTCGCCGGCTGGCGGCCTGGCGGGTTGTCCGGCTCGATCCGCGCAGGCAGCCCGCTCGGGACCGGAGCATCCCTAATATAGGGACACAATACTAAATAATCGGTGCCGCCGGACGATGGTTTCGTGAGCCATGGTGCGCTTCGCTCGCATCGCGATCCCGATGCCGCACATCACGCGGGCTGCGCATCGGCCACTAGGTGGGCAGGATTGGATCGAGCGGCAGGAAGCAGACGGCCGAGTATTGAGCCTGCGGAAACGCAGGCGGACGCCCGGAGTTTAGTATTGTGTCCCCAAAATATAGTGTCTCCAAAATACATGGACAGGCAACAACTGATTAGGCTTGTTTCTCCGCTAGGACAGCGGACAACTCTCTGAAGCCGGTGGGGGCATCCTCCCAGAACGTGGATAGCTGACCAGGGAAACGTTCCTTCAAGTTTTCCAGTACCGGTGCCGCGACAGGATCGAGCAAGCGCAGCAACCAATGCGAAAGTGGAAGGTCCGCTCGCGCGGCTCCGCATAGAACGCTTTCGGCACTTTCCCCGACCCAATCATCATCGGCTTCAGCTAAATCCTGCGACAACGCCAGTTCGAACCAGGCGTCCACGAACCATTCAATCGCCTGTCGTTCATGGATCGGCCAGCGATCCCAGTTCGCAAGGCGCAGCTTCCCAAGCACAATCTCGGGATCGTTGGCATTTCCCGGATCGTCTATCGAAACCTCCAGGATGCGGGGCAGCAAATAGCGAAAGTCGCTCTCGCCGCCTACCGTATAGAATGCCCCGGAAACGTAACGCCACAGCGCTTGACCGGACAGTTCTCGCAACGGTGTCGTCAACAAGACATCTACACCTCGGGTCGAGATGCAGCATGGACAACCCTCAATCGCGGAGGGCGTCGGATGCGCGAACTCCCGGTAGATCGCTTCCAGCGCCTCGTGGACGGCAATGTCGCCCCGTACAGAAGAATGGGAGGCCATGGCTTACTGAATGGCGGCGGCAGATGTCCGATGCAAGCCTACATCGCTTTTCAATCGACCAGGCCCATCAATCGAAGCCAAAACCTTCGCCCCGTGATCCTCGTCAAGTCGATAACGGTCGACCGTGAAGCCTCCGGGATGGGCGCGAAAGCCCGGCAAGGTTTCAATTCTCGCAACCGCCGCCTCGGTAGACGACTACGGTGACAGCTTATTCTCCCAAAACTCACCCTTTCTCATCGAGCTAAATGGCTGGACCGCATGCCAGGAGCGGGCCATTGGCCTGTGGCAGCGAAGTGAGTTGTCACCATATTCCCGTTTCCCCGGGAGCGCTGACCGGGTCTGAAGGCATGGCGGAAGAAAATTCAATGGAATGGAATGGCGAGACGGTCCGCAAATGGCTGGAAAGCCGGGTCATCTCCGCGCGATCCGATCAGGTCGTAGCGGAGCGCGGCGGCAGGGAGCTGCAGGACGATTGCGACAAGGCGACCGCTGAAGAACTGGTCTGCACATTCATGAAAAGCCGGGAATCGACGACTGTCCAAAAGGCGTTTGCCGATGATTTGCGCACGTTGCTGGACCGCGACGAATATGTGGGGCGCGGCGTATACGATGATACGCGCTTCGACCGGCACGTCCGGTCCTACATCCGAAAGCTGATCAAGATGACCAAGGCAAATGACGGATTCGAGAAGACCGCGCGCTATCAATGAGGCGCCGACGCCCTTCCCCGCCATCGCACCAGGCCTCGACCGAAGCCCGGATACGATGACGGGTCGCAATCGACCCGATCCGCCCGCCGCTCCCGCTCAGGAAGCGGCGGAACCGCGCTTCAGAATTTGAAGCGCACGCCGGCGGTGTATTGCCGGCCGATCACGTCATAGAGTTGCCGGGCGGTCTGGAACTGATAGCCCGTGAAGGGCGGGTCGGTGTCCAGCGCGTTGGCGATCACGCCGAACAGCGACACCTTACCGCCATTGGCGTTCTTGTAGAGCGCGACCTCGCCCGAGATGTCGAGATAGACGCGGCCCTTCACGCTGTCATAATCGAACGTCACCCCCGGATCGCGGGTCAGCACACCACCGCTGACATACCGTCCGGTCAGGCTCAGCCGATAGGCATCGGTCGAGTAGGTCGCGCTGCTCGTGACCTTCCAGCGCGCCGTGCCGCCGACGCCGTCCAGCAATGGCTGGTCGGTGTTCCCGGCGAAGCGCGTGACTTCGCCATTGTCGCCGACCAGGTCGAGCTTGTCGGTGTAATTGATCAGCGCGTGCAGATCGAACGATCCGCCGCCAACCCGCATCCGGTATGCCGCTTCGACATCGACGCCGCGCGTGGTGATCTGCTGGAAATTGACCGGCGCGATCAGCAGTGCCGAGATGCGGCCATCGCTGCCCCGTGGCGCAAGCAGGCAGAAGGCCGTCTGGCCGGCATTGCAGCGGTCCACCAGCGATTGCGCGCCGAGCGAACCGATCGCGCCCTTGATCTTGATATCGTAATAATCGATCGACAGGCTGAATCGCGGCATGAAGCTGGGCGTGAACACCACGCCGGCCGTCAGCGTATCGGCGCGCTCGGGCTTCAGGAACGGATTGCCGCCGGACACCGCATTCACATTATAGCGCTGGCCGATCGAGACATCGTTGATCGAGAAGATCAGCGTCTGTCCGACCTGGAACAGTTCGTTGATATTGGGCGCGCGAATATCCCGCGATCGCGTCACGCGGAAGCGCAGCGAGTTGTTGACCGCGTAGTTCAGGCCGGCTTTCCAGGTTTCGACCGTGCCCGAGGTGCTATAGTCGGTGACGCGGCCAGCGATATCGAGATCGATATTCTGCGCCCAGCTCTCATCCTTCGCCAACGGCACGACCAGTTCGCCAAACGCTTCCTTGACCGTGATCTCGCCGGTGAAGGGCTGGGTATTGCCGACACGGAAAGCGCGGGCGATCGACAGCGGATCCGAGGTGACGTCCACCCGCTGCTGCCGCCATTGCCCGCCGACCGCGAGCGACACGGGGCCGGCCCAGGTCGAGAAGGGTTCGCCGCGGATCGCGAGGTCGGCGGTCTGCTGTTTGATCTGCCAATCGCGCACCGATGTGCCGGTGATGTAATCGATCGCCTGTTGCGACGGCGATCCCGTACCGAAGAGATTGAGCGGGGCGCAGCCATTGGTCGGATTGGTCAGGGTCGAGCGGCAGACGATGCCGCCGGTCACCGGATTCGTCACCGCATCGATCGCCAGCAGCCGGTTGGCCTTGATGACATTGCCCGTGAACAGCGTCCTGTTGTGCGTCCGGCCATAGGAATAGGATGCATCGAACGTCCACGACCCGCCAAGCTTGCCGCGCACGCCGCCGACTGCCTGCCAGGTTTCCGCCTTCTGCTCGATCTTGCCGACGCCATAGTCGAGATTGCCGCGGCCAAGAGTGAAGCTGCTGATTCCCTGGTTCGCCATGGCGGTCCGGACCGACCCCGGCAGAAACGCATTGTCCGCCAATATGGTGAAATTGTCGTAGCTCGGAATCGACGTCTCCGAGAAGCTCGATTTCCCATAATCGACACTGGCATAGGCAGTGATGCCGTCGGTCACGTCGAACCGCACGCCGCCATAAGCGCTGCGGCGCTTCAATGGCGTTTCCAGCACATAGGGCGAGGCAAGCGGATCGCCGTCACCGCCGTTCATCGAATTGTCGGGCGTGACCAGCGTGCCGAAGCGGAAGGGCATGGTCGTGCCGTTCGGTCCGAAAGCGAGGCCGCTCAGCGGGCCGGAGAAGATCGCGCCGCCCGGTGACGAATTGGAGGTGCGCGCATCGTTGACGTGCACATACATCGGCTTGCCATTGGTGCTGGTATAGTCCGGGTTGAGCACCACACCCCGGTTGCCGGCCCAGCCACGCGAATAGCCGTCCGCGATGCCGCCATTCTCCGCCATTTCGCCGCCAAGCAGGATATGGCCCCTGCCCCCTGCGAAGTTTGCGCCAAAGGCGAGCGATGCCAGATAATTGCGGTGATCGTTATGATCGGTGATCCCGCCCTGGATGCTGCCGCGAATCCCCACCAGCTTGTCGTCGAGCTTGAGGTTCACCACGCCGGCGACCGCATCGGACCCATAAGCGGCCGACGCGCCGCCGGTCACCACATCGACTCCGCCGATCAGCGCCTGCGGGATCAAATTGGTATTGACGACGCCCTCCGGCGTGGCCGGGACGTAGCGCTTGCCGTCGATCAGGGTCAGCGTGCGCAGATAGGTCAGGCCGCGAAGGTCGAGGAAATTGCCCCCCGCCAGCTTGGAAAGATTGCCGACCGACGATGGCGTGACGCTTGGTTTCAGCGCGGGAAGCTGGTTCAGGGCATCGGCGAGGTTGGAGGCCGAGACGCGGTTCAGATCCGCCGAATCGAGGCTGGTGACTGGGGTCGGCGAGACGAAGCCGGGCCGCGCCACCAGGGTACCGGTGACGATGATGTCGTCGGTTGTAGCGGCCGCATCCTGACTGTCTTCAACCGGAGCCGGGGCGGGAGTATCGGGCGCGGCCTGCGCCAAAGCGGGCTGCGCCGAAACCAGCGCCAGGCCGGCGGTTGCGAAGAGTAGCGCCCTGAGGCGTCGGCGCGCCGACTCTCCGGCGAGACCGCCCGATGCGTCGATGAAAAGCCCGGCCGTTTCTTTCGAGATAACCCCGTGTGACATAATACCCCTTCCCGTGATTGGCTCTGGCCCTGCGCGACATTCTTCTTGCCGGACTCGCTCCGGCAGGAATGCTCTGTGCCGATGATTATTCTCCGAAGAGAAATTTATGTCAATTAAATGTATAAATTTCTCTGATCAGGATTTTTGTGGCGATTCTGAAACAGATACACCTGAAAATGCCGCATTGCTCGCCGGCGTCCCACTTACGGGAAGGCGTCCCCTGGTCCGCGCGGGACCGGAAAGACGTGTGCGGCAGGAAATGAGAATCGGCGTTGCGGAGGTTAACGGGCGCGTCGATGAGAGCGGGATCGCTGGCGGCAGGATTGCTGCAGCCGCCTTCACCCGCACCCAACTGGCTCGACTAGATCAACGGTTCGGTTCGGTTCGGTTCGATTCAAGCCAGGCCTCGGGACTGTCATATCTGCGCTCCGGCGCACCGTTGCGCGTCGTCGGCACAAGCCCATCCGAGCGACGATTTGAATCAGGCACAGCAAGAATGACTCCCGCCACCGCCATTTCCCGATATTCCCGCAAGGACTCGATAAAACTCCCGTGCGGATCCATCAAAACTCCCGCAGCTTTTCCCGCAGATTCCCGCAGAACCCTCAAAAAGCATTTTCCCCCAGAAACTCCCGCAACAACTCCCGCAGCTGCGGGAAATCGGCGGTGCGGCGACGGGCAAGTCATCGTCAGCGCAGGCATGCCCATGATTCAACGCCGCCCGCGTCCATGACATTGTCGCACCTGACGAGTCGCCGCCGGGCGCCCGCCTTGCTCTTTGACATGACGAATATTGCAACAGCCCGTCTTCACGGCGGTGCGGAGCGGAGCGAAGAAAGTCTCACGGCTTTCTCCTCGCCACTCCCCGTTTCCGCGTTCGGACTCGCGGTTATTCAATAAAAGGAGACACCGCGACCGCCACGTCCGGCCATGTCTTCAGAGAGAAGCATAGCGACTGGCGACGCCCGCTTCGTTCGGCGCAAAAACATCGGCCACGGAAATGCGGGACGTTCCGTTGTCGCGGTCGGCAAGGATGCCAGGGCTGGAAATATCGAAGCGCGCATAGCTTTCCGCCAGCATCGCGGCGGCGGCGATTGGCGCCGCGACTGGCGTTGATGGCGATGCGGTCCCTTGCGCTGCCACCCTGTCGGGGCGGGTAGCCAGGATCGATCGGTCGAGCAGGTCCGCATAAGACCAGCCCATGTCATTAGCCAGGATGGCCTGCCCGCCCCGCATGTCGCTGCGCGATATGGCATTGGGCACCGTGATGCCGTTGCCGCCGGCATTGTCCTGCCGCTTGTTCGCCTGCGTGATCATGCCTTCCTGACCGGAAAAGGCCGTCGGTTCGTTCACGTCCGCAACCATGACCGTGATGGCCTGCGTATCGGTCAGCGCCCCATCGCTTGCCTGCACGATCACATCATAAGCATTGTCGCCATCGGTGTCGCCGGGCGCTTCGAAATCGGGCGCGGCGAGGAAGCTGAGCGCGCCTGTCGTGGCGTTGATGACGAAAGATGCCGCATCGGCGCCGCCGGCAATGGCATAGGCACGGGCGGCATTTTCGGGGTCAGTCGATATGACCGTCGTGACCGCCGTGCTGTTTTCGTTGACGGCGATGCTTGCGGTGGCGCCGCCGCCATTGGAGGTGATGATGGGCGCTTCGTCGACATTGGTCACCGTGATCGCCAGGTTTTTTGTCGCACTGGATGTCCCGTCACTGGCCGCAACGACGATGTTATAGATGCGGTTGGCGCCGGAATCGTTCGGCGCCTCATAATTGGGGGCGGCGACAAAGCTCAGCGCCCCGCTGGCGGCATCGATCGTGAAACGCGCGGCATCGAGTCCGCCGGAGATCGAGTATGTCCGCGTCTGGTTTTCCTGATCCGTCGATGTGATTGTCGTCACCGCCGTCATATTTTCCTGAACAGAAAAGGCCGCTGCGGACGTGATGACCGGCGCTTCGTTCACGTTCAGCACCGTGATCGCGATGGCTTGCGTGTCGGCCAGGCTCCCGTCGCTCACCTGTACGATCACATCATAGACATTATCGGCTCCGGCATCCGTCGGCGCCTCGAAATTGGGGCTGCCGACGAAGCTCAGGCCACCCGATGTCGCGTTGATCGAAAAGCGCGCAGCGTCGGCGCCGCCGATAATGGAATAGGTTCGGGTCGTATTCTCCGGATCGGTCGCAAAGACGGTCGTGACCGAACTGACGACATTCTCGTTGACCGAAATGGCCGCGGTGGCCCCGCCGCCATTGGAGGTGATGACGGGCGCCTCGTTGACATTGGTGATTGAAATGGCAAGCGCCTGCGTATCCGCCAACAGGCCATCGCTCGCCTTGACGATGACATCATAAACCCTGTTGGCGCCAAAATCGTTCGGCGCTTCATAATTCGGCGCGGTGATGAAGGTGAGCACGCCGGTCGTCGCGTCGATGGCGAATTTGGCGGCGTCATAGCCGCCGGAAATCGAATAAGTAACCGACGGGCCGACATTGTCCCGCGCAATCACCGTCGTTGCGAAAACCTGGTTCTCACTGACCGAGAATGCCGCGGTGGCGCCGCCGCCGTTGGAGGCGATGACTGTCCCTTCATTGATATTGCCGATGGTGATCGTAATCGCCTGAATCGCCGAAGCGGCGCCATTGGCATCGGTGGCGCGGACGAGAAGATTGTAGACATTGTCGCTGCCGTAATCCGCCGGCGCCTCATAATTGGGCGCCGTGTTGAATGTCAGCACGCCGGTGGTCGGATTCAGGTAGAATTTCCCCGAATCATAATAAGCCGCGATGGAATAGGTCAGGGCTTCGGCGCCACTGACGATTGTGTAGATGATCGCGTCGCCCTCGCTGTCGACTGCGGTGATCGTGCCCGCGACAAGGCCGTTTTCTGATACCGCAAAAGTCGAGCCGGAGGTGATCTCCGGTGCTTCGTTCAGGTCGGCAAGTGCTGCGAAGGCGGGAGAGGCAATAAGGTAGGGATTTGACTTGAAATCCGCATCGGTGCCGGTGGTAACAAAATTGTCATCTGCCAGAATTGCACCATAGGCTTGGACCGGCGATCCCCGTCTTGTGGCATCGACGATGAATTCGGATCCCGAACGAACATGACTGGTCATCGACTGCCCCCCGAATGCTTTTCGATTCGCGGCCATATTTGGCGCCGATCGATTATTGCAGAGTAAACGGCACACCGCAGCAACTATTCGTGCCGATCCTGTGACAGATCGTCATTTTCTTTATCGGTCGGAACGGCTTGGACTGCTGCACTGACAACTCCGCAACAGCGACGACAGGCGGTGTGGCGCCACTGGCGCAGACGTCTTTGATCATCATCCCCGACGCCACCGATGATTCAACGCCAATCCCACGCACGACATTGTTGCAGCGAACGGCCCGTCCGTCCCTCTCTTTGACATGACGACGATCGCAACAGCCGGCCCAATGGTGACGGAGAGCGGAAATTGGGGCGCGGTAATACCGGCCGTGCGCCGGGCCGGCCAGGATCCGCCCGCGCGGTCAGAATGCGGGCAGCACCGCCCCCTTGTACCGGGTTTCGATGAACGTTCGCGTCGCGGGGCTGCGCAGCGCGGCGATCAGCTTCACCACGCGCGGGTCCTTGTCCTCGCCCGCCCGGCCGACGACGAAGTTCACATAAGGCGATTTCGCGTCCTCGATCAGCAGCGCGTCGCGTACCGGATTGAGCTTCGCATCGAGCGCGTAATTGGTGTTGATCAGCGCCAGGTCGAGCTGGTCGAGCACACGCGGCAATGTCGCCGCCTCGAGCTCCTTGAACTGCAGCTTTTTCGGATTGTCGACGATGTCGCGCAAGGTCGACAGCGGATTGGTCGGGTTCTTCAATCGAATGAGCCCGGCGCGCTGGAGCAGCAGCAGCGCGCGCCCTTCATTGCTCGCTTCGTTCGGAATCGCAACGGTCGCGCCGACCGGCAGCGCCGCGAGCGACTTCCATTTGTGCGAATAGCCGCCAAGCGGTTCGACATGCACCCCGGCATAAGCGACCAGCTTGGTGCCCCGCGCCGCGTTGAACTCGTCGAGATACGGCCCGGTCTGGAAATAATTCACGTCGATCTGGCGTTGGTCGACTTGCAGATTGGGTTGGACATAATCGTTGAACACCCGGATCTGCAGGTCGACGCCCTGCTTCGCCAGTGCCGGCTTGACCGATTCCAATATCTCGGCATGCGGCACCGCGGTGGCGGCGACGGTCAGGGTCTTCCCGTCCTTCCTGGCCCCGCTCCCCGAACAGGCGGCGATCGCGAACAAAGGCAAAGCGGCAAGCAGCAAGCGGCGGTTCATGGGGTTTTTCCTGATCTAGCGGTGTGTGAAATGCCGCGTCAGACGGTCGCCGGCCAGCTGGATCGCCTGGACGAGCAGGACCAGCAAGGTGACGGTGACGACCATGACGTCGGTCTGAAAACGTTGATAGCCAAAGCGGATCGCCAGATCGCCCAGCCCTCCGGCGCCAACCACCCCGGCCATCGCGGTGAACGAGACCAGCGCCACCGCGGTGACGGTCGCGCCGGACACGATGCCGGGCATGGCTTCGGGGATCAAAGCGCCGGTCACGATCTGGCGCGTGGTCGCGCCCATCGCCTGCGCCGCCTCGATCGTGGTGCGGTCGACTTCGCGCAGCGCGGCCTCGACCAGCCGGGCGTAGAAGGGCGCCGCGCCGATCACCAGCGGCGGGATCGCCCCGACCACGCCAAGCGAGGTGCCGACCAGCGCCACCGTCAGCGGGATCATCACGATCAGCAGGATGATGAACGGCACCGAACGCAGGATATTGACGATGATGCCGATCACCGCATTGGCGACGCGGTTCTGCGCGATCTGGCGTTCGGCGGTGAGATACAGCAGCACGCCGAGCGGCAGGCCCAGCACGATGGTCAGCACCAGCGACCCGCCAAGCATCGCCAGCGTATCGAGGCAGGCCCGGCCGATATCCGCCCAGTCGACATTGGCGAACCAGCCGCTCATGCGCCGAGCGCCGCGAGCATGCGCCGGGTGGCGGGATGGGTCGCCCCGGCGAAGATTTCCGCCACGCTGCCGGTCTCGGCCACCCTGCCCTGCTCGAGCACCGCGACCCGGTCGCACACCGCGCGCACGACTTCCATTTCATGCGTGATCAGCACGATCGTCAGCCCCAGTTCCTGGTTCAGTTCGCGCAGCAAGGCGAGCACGCTGCGCGTCGTTTCGGGGTCAAGCGCACTCGTCGCTTCGTCGCACAACAGGATGTCGGGGCCGGTCGCAAGCGCGCGGGCGATACCGACGCGTTGCTTCTGGCCGCCGGAAAGCTGGGCGGGATATTTGTCGGCATGGTCGCTCAGCCCAACGCGCTGGAGCAGAGCCGCAACCTTTATGTCGCGCTCGCCACGCGGCATGCCGGCGAGCTTCAGTGGGAAAGCGACATTGGCGGCGACCGTCCGCGATGTGAGCAGGCCGAAATTCTGGAAGATCATCCCGATCCGCCGCCGCAGCGCGCGCAATTGCGCCGGCGGGAGCGCCGCGACATCGGTGCCCTCGATCTCGACCTGGCCGTCGCTCGGCTTTTCCAGCGCGTTGATCAGCCGGATCAGCGTCGACTTGCCCGCACCCGACGGACCGATCACCCCGAACACTTCGCCGCGCGCGATCGACAGCGTCACGCCATCCAGCGCCGCGCCGCCCGCGCCCGCAAAGCGCTTCCGGACATCCTTCAGCTCGATCATGCCGTACCCATCACTTGCGCTGCAAACCGCTCCATTTCCTCGGCCTGCGGGCTCATCTGCAACAAAAGCAGGCCGAGTCCCGCCGCTTCATATTCCTCGATCCGCTCGCGCACTTGCTCCGGCGTGCCGACGAGATTGGGGCGCAGCCCGCGATTGGATACCGAATATTCCTGGATCTTCAGCTCACGCTCGAGCTGCGTGCCCGACAGCCATTGATCGAAATTGGCGTATCCGGCGGGCAGGTCGGTGACGTCGGTGATCCGCGCCAGCTCGCGCTGCGCTTCCGCTTCGCTGTCGCGAACGATCGCATAGGCGGCCATGCCATACTGCATCGGCGCGCCACCGGCTGCGGCACGGCGGTCGGCCATCTCGGCGATCTTCGGCGCGATCGCCTCGACCGGATCGCCATGCATGACATAGGCATCGCACTGCGCGACGATCATCGCCTTGGCCTTGTCGCTCTCGCCCCCGGCATAGACTGTCGGCCGCTTGACCGGCTTGGGCGCGCAGATCGCCTCTTCGGTGCGGTAGAATCGGCCTTCGAAGCTGAATCTCTCCTCGCTCCACAGGCCATCGACGACGCGCAGCCATTCCTCGGTGCGGGCATAACGGTCGTCATGCTGGTCGAATTGCAGGCCATATTGCCGCGCCTCGTCCGCCCACCAGGACGACACGACATTGAGCGCAAGCCGCCCGCCGGCGATGCGGTCGATATTGGCGGCGGCCTTGGCGAACAATGCCGGGTGATGGAAATTGGGCCGCACCGCGACCATCAGCTCGATCGTCTCGGTCACCGCGGCCAGCGCCGCCGCGGTGGACCAGGCATCGAGCGCGGGCTGCTCGACGCCCTTGATGTCGTTGAGGTTGAGCTCGGCGATCAGGGTCAGATCATAGCCAAGCCGCTCCGACCGCTGCGCCAGCCGCTTCGCATAGTCCCAGCTCGCCGCCATGCCCTCATCGGGTACGTTGCGCAGCCAGCCGCCGAACACCGGCATCCAATATCCATAGCGCATCAGCCGCGCGCCTCCTGGATCACCTGTATCAGATAATCGACCAGCCGGTCATGCGGATCCCAGCCCAGCACATCGATCGGCTTGGCCACGAAATTGGACAGCGCATTGATGTCGTAGAAACGGGCGATCCCGTCGCGATCATCGATCATCACTTCGATCCCGCCAACGTCGAGACCCGCCGCACGCGCGATCGCCTCGGCGGCGTGCGTCAGAACCGGGCCGGGATCGCTCGCGATCATCGGGATCGGCGCGCCCGGAACCTGGCACGCATCGGCCGGGCAGAGATCGAACGCGCCGCCACCCGCAATGTCGAGCGCATAGAGATAGTGACGGTCAAGCGTCTCGATCCGGGTGATCGTGCCGTCCCGCGCCGGAACATAGTCCTGGACGAGCAGCACGCCATCGACACTGGTCGGCAGTCGCCGGTCGGCGATCGCCGCGCGGAGTTCATCCATCGAGTCATAGCGCGTGATGCCCGCGCCCGACCCGCCGATATTGGCCTTGATCACCAGCGGAAAGGCAAGCGTCGCGGCGGCCGCTTCGACATCGGCGACACGGTGCACCACCCGCGTCGCGGGGACGGCAAGGCCGAGGCCGGCGATCAGCGACAATTGCCGCGCCTTGGAGGAATCGATCGCCAACACCTCGGGACCGTTGATCACCCGCGCACCGCCACGGCGCCAATGATCGAGCAGCGCGATCGCATGGAAGATCGGATGCTCATCGGCGCGCAGGAAGCTCGACATGGCGATGCGATTGAACACCACCGGGGCGGGCGTCCGCCGATCGGCCGGATCGAAATGCCCGTCGGGACGCAGCGCGACATGGCCGATGCCGCGCCGATCGAGCGCGTCGAACAGCGGCACGAACCATGCGGGATGCTCGAACAGGACGGCCAGGTCGATCACAGGGTCTCGCATGTCATACCGACCGCGCCTGCCACGCCCTGCGCATCAACGCCACCGAAGGCGGCTTGGGTGTCGGCAAGTTTTGGTTTTCGCACCGGAATCCATTCTCGAACGTGGCGGCACCCTGTTCCATGCCAATATCCCATCAACAAAGTCGGCATTCAAGCCTTATCCCGAAAAGCCGCCGATGCGATTGCCTGCGCCGATCAGGTGTCTCCAGCTTCGAGAAAATCGGTGATGCGATCGGGGTTGGGCTGGACGCCGTTCAGATGCAGGATCGCCCCGATATTGCCGCGGTGGCCGGCACCGTGTGTGGCGACATGCAGGATCATGTCGCCGCGTGTCATGCGTGCCGGCGCGCCGTTGGAGAAAGTGAAGGCGATCGTCTCATCCAGCTGCGCCGGCGTCAGGCGGTCGGTATAGTCGACATACCAGTCGCCGATCGATCGAGCCTTGCCCGCCACCGCTTCGAAGGAGGGAAGCTCGGCCGAACGTGGCGCGACATAGGGGCGATCGCGCGCTTCGAGATTATGGCTGAAGATCTCATCGACCGTCTGGATATGATCGAGCACTTGCAGGATCAGGCCCCGGTCCCGATCGCTGAACCGCTCCATGGTCTCCGCCAGAACCGCGTTCAGGCCATTGGTCGACCAACGCTTGTAACGCATCAATTTGCGATAGGGGCATATGAGCATCGCTGCATCCTTTCTTGCCAGGGCCCGTTTTCGGGCCGCGCTGGACATAATATGAGCAATCGCTCATATTGCCTACTCGCATGCCTGAGGGAGCACCGGACTTGGCGCGCAAGCCACTCATCAACCCCCGGAAACAGGCGTCTCAGGAGCGATCGCGCGCGACCGTCGATGCGCTGATCGAGGCGACCGCTCGCATTCTGGTCAGGGACGGATTCGACAAGGCGAGCACCAACCGGATCGCCGAGGAAGCCGGCGTCAGCATCGGCTCGCTCTACCAATATTACCCAAGCAAGGAGGCACTCGTCGCCGCCGTCATCGAGCGCCACAACCAGCAACTGATGCGCGTCGTACGCGGCGTGCTGGCCGAGGTGGTGACGCTACCGGTCGAACAAGCGGTGCGCAGCCTGGTCACCGTCGCGATCGAGGCGCATCGTATCGACCCAAGACTTCACCGCGTCATCGCCGAGCAAATCCCGCGCGTGGGGCAGCTGGAAAATGTCGAGACCTTCAGCCGCGACAATTATGCGCTGTTCCGCACCTATCTCGAAGCGCACCGCGATGAGCTGCGCATCGTCGATGCCGAGCTTGCGGCCTTTGTCTGCGTCACCTCAATCGAGGCGCTGACGCATATGGCGGTGCTGCACCGCCCCGACATCGCATCGGACGAAGCTTTTGCAACGCTCGTCGATGAAGCCACGCGCCTCATCGTCCGATACCTGCGGGAATGAGGAAAGGTGGCAGCGCGGTGCGGGCGCAACGTATTTGGCGCGTCACCATCCTTTCGCACTCCGAAGATCCGACAGCTACTTGCTGTTAACCCGGCACAGCTAGAACGGTTCTATTCCAGGGAGGATAGCGATGCGTCCATGGCATTATCTGTTGCTTTTGACAGCCCTCCCGTCTGCTTATGCCGCCGCATCGGAACCAGCCTATTATGGTCCGATGAAGGCGTGGCACGGCATCGGCTATCAGTTCGGTTACAAGGAGGATCCACAGAAGGACGGATCCTGGCGCGTGGTCGCGTCCACACAACGTGGCGAAGCGATCGATATGGCGATGTACCGCGCTGCTGAGCTCGCACGCGAACAGGGCTTTGCTTATGTCGAACTGCTGGGCGGATCGATGTCGCGCAGCCCCGGTTTCAACTCCGCAACTCTTTACGCCAGACCGAGCCACACTCCTTCCCCACCCGCAGCGTGCCGGACGAAGCGGCCTAGCACTTGCTACACTGCCGTCGCGGCAGACATATTACGAAGGCTTGGTGGCACGGGTGGCGCCCATCCGGGGGTGCCAGTCGTCGACCATCTGGATCAATATGGTCGGGCCGTCAGCTATTCAGGATATGGCATAGGTGCCGCGCCACCGATACCACCCCGACCGTTGCCGCCTGTTCCCTCGGTTGTAAGAAACCGTGCTCCGGTGAGCGGTACCGTGAAACCCGATGCCGCCGCCGAGTATGAGCGAGCGCTGAAGGCTGCTCAACCAGTTCGCGGGAGAGAGCCAAAGCAGGGTTGGACGGTGAGCGACTAATGTCGTGAGCCTGACGCTCACTTGATCAGATTGCACGAAAGCATCAGGCAATCCCCCAGCGCGCCCGCACGACACGGTCAAGCACGGCCAGCGGCATCGCACCCTGCAGCAGCACCGCATGGAACTCCTTCAGGTCGAAACCCGGACGCTTCTTCGCCGCGTCGCGAAGCCGCGTCCAGGCGGTATGCCCGATCTTGTAGCTGCATGCCTGACCCGGCCATACAGTGTAGCGATCGATCTCGCCCTGGCTGCGTCCCCGGGCGATGCCGGTGGTCGCAATCAGATGGTCGGTCGCCTGTTCGCGGCTCCAGCGCTTGGCATGCATGCCGCTGTCGACCACCAGCCGCGTCGCGCGGAACAGCAGGGATTGCAGATAACCGACCTGCCCCAGCGGATCGCCCTCATACATCCCCATCTCATCGGCGAGTTGCTCCGAATAAAGCGCCCACCCTTCCGAATAGCCGCTGAAGAAGCCGCGCCGGCGGATCAGCGGGATGTCATCGCTCTCGAGCGCGAGCGTGACCTGCAGATGATGGCCCGGCACCGCTTCGTGATGCGTCAGCGTCGCCAGCCCGAATTTGGGCCGGTCGAACGTGTCACGCAGATTGATGTAATAGATTGCCGGCCGCGACCCATCGAGCGAGGCATTCTCATAATAACCGCCCGGCGCACCGGCCTGGATCGTCGGCGGCACGCGGCGCACCTCGACCGGGGCCTTGGGAAAGCTCGCAAACACTTCGGGCAGGCGTGCCTGCATCGCGACAATCTGCCGGTTGAGCTGTGCGAGCAGCGCGTCGCGGCCGGAATCGGTGTTGGGATAAAGCTGGTCCGGCCGCTCGTTCAAAGCCACCAGCCTTTGGCCGACCGTCCCCTGCGTCATCCCCTGCGTCTTCAGAATGCCGTCGATCCGCGCCGTGATCTCCGCGACCTGGGCCAGGCCAACGCGATGGATCTCGTCGCCACTCATCGGCACGGTGGTCGCCGCTTCGGCCGCCGCCCCATAATAGGCGTCACCGTCGGGCAGCCGCCAGCACCCCGCGTCATGCACTGCCTTGGCGCGCAATTCGGTGACCAGCGCGCGCTGGCGCTCCAGTGCCGGGAACACGCTGTCGTGCACGATCGATGTCGCGCGAGCGACACGATCGGCCGGCAGGTTTGCCGCCTTCAGCTTTGCAGCGAAGCTCGCGACCATCACCGTCTGCTCGGCCGGCCGCTCCATCGCGCTGCCCAGCTGTTTCAGGGTCGTGTCGAGGATATAGTCCGGCGCAAAGATACCACGGCCCGCATCGGCGCGCTGGCGGTCGCTGCTGTCGTCGATGCTCTTGGGAAACGCTTCCAGCCGGGAGAGATAGGCATCCGCTTCCACAGCATCGCGAACCCGCGCCTGCGATTCAAGAAAGTCGGGAACATCGCGGTACGGCCCGGTGAGCTGGCTGAGGACATAAGGCGCGAACCGGCCAAGGCTGCTGCCATAAGGGAATTTCTCGGCACCGGCGATGGCTCGGGTCAGCTGATAGGTCACGATCTCGTGATCGAGCTTCGCCGCCGGGGACAAGCCGTTGGGGTCGAACGCGCGCAGCTCGGCAAGCTCCGCCCTGGCCAGGGCCAGTTCGCGTGCCTGGCCCGTAGCGGATTCATCGCTCAGTTTCGCTTTCAACGCGGCGCGCGCACCCGAATCCAGCCCCAACCGCGTCGCTTGTTCGGGCGAGTCATCGAGCCGGCCATAGAAAAAGCGATCGAGCATCGCGCGCAACGCCGCATCGCCTTTCGCCCGCGCCGCCACGGCACGCGCCGGAAGCCCTGCGGCAACGGTGGCAGCGGCAGCGCCGGCGATGAATTGACGACGCTGCATGCGACTTCTCCCTGACGATTGATCCGATCGACCATTTGAATGGCTCGCGGGCATTATGGAGATGTCTGTCGGTACAGCCACTTAAAAGCGACGGTCGACCCGCCCTTTTAGCGCATAACCGATTTGCCGGATCACGTCCGGCGGACGAACGGCGAAGGTGATTCCGCTCAAACCGAAAACGCTCTGGCTTTTCACATCGGCGACAGCGGAAATTCGGCACGTCGGAGGCCCAGTTCCGGGCACGCTGTAACGATCCCGCCAGCGCTACGAAGACTCGTCAGCGCCATAAAACAGCTCGCCGATCCGGATCTCGGCACGCCCGCTGGCCACGCGACGCGCATTGCTGTCGCGGAGCGAATAGATGCAGCCACAATATTCCTGCTGATAGAATTGCTCGCGCTTGGAAATCTCGATCATCCGCGATGAACCACCGCCCTTGCGCCAGTTGAAGGTCCAATAGGCCAGGCCCGGATAATGCGCCGCGGCGCGTTCCCCGCTGCCGTTGATTTGCGCCATGTCCTTCCAGCGCGAAATGCCGAGCGACGACGTGATCACCGGAAAGCCATGCTCATGCGCATGAAGCGCGGTGCGTTCGAAGCGCATGTCGAAACACATGGTGCAGCGCAGCCCGCGCTCGGGCGCCCATTCCATGCCCTTGGCGCGCTTGAACCAGTTCACCGTGTCGTAATCGGCATCGACGAACGGCACGCCATGCTGTTCGGCGAAGCGGATATTCTCGTCCTTGCGGAGGAGATATTCCTCCTTCGGATGGATGTTCGGATTATAGAAGAAGATCGTGTAATCGATGCCGCTCGCCGTCATCGCTTCCATCACTTCGCCCGAACAGGGTGCGCAGCAGCTGTGCAGCAGCACCTTTTTCTGCCCGTCGGGCGGCGTGAGAATGGGGCGGTCGAAATCGGTCATGACTCAGCTTTGCGGCATTGCTTCGGGAACGATGGTCTTCACGATCGAAGCGTCGAGCGCTTCATACTCATGCAGGCCGATCACATCATAGAGTTCGGCACGCGTCTGCATCTCATCGACTATCTTGTGCGCCCCGCCATCGCGGGCGATTGCCGCATAGAGCCTGGCCTGCGCCTTGTTGGCGACGCGCAACGAGGACACCGGCCAGATCACCATCCGGTAGCCCATTTCCGCGAACTCGGTCGCGGTGAAGAAGGGCGTCTTGCCGAATTCGGTCATGTTGGCGAGGAGCGGAACATCCGGCACGGCGCGCGCGAATTTCTCGAACATCTCACGCGTGTTGAGCGCTTCCGGAAAGATCGCATCGGCACCGGCATCGACATAGAGCTTCGCCCGCGCCACGGCGGCATCGAACCCCTCAACGCCTGCGGCGTCGGTACGCGCGACAATCACGAGATCGCGACTTGCCTTCTTGGCCGCCGCCACTTTTGCCGCCACATCCCGGGGCTCGGCCAGTTTCTTGCCGTTGAGGTGCCCGCATTTCTTGGGGAGAATCTGATCCTCCAGATGCACCGCGCCGGCACCCGCCTCCTCGAACGTGCGGACCATGTGCATGACGTTCAGGATTTCGCCATAGCCGGTGTCGCCATCGACCAGCAGCGGCAGGCCGGATGACCGGACGATCTGGCGGATGAAGAAGGCGACCTCATCGACGGTGATGATACCGAGATCGGGCAAACCCATGCTCGCCGTCATCGCCGCACCCGAGAGATAGAGACCCTCGAACCCGGCCGCCTTGGCCTGCAGCGCGGCGTGGCCGTTATGCGCGCCGGGCAGTCGGAAGATCTGCGGCCGTTCAAGCTGTGCGCGGAAGCGCTTGCCCGCCGACTCCTGCGGCAATTCGTCTGCAATCAGATAGGGCATGTCTTCTCCTTTACGCCGCCACGCTCTCGCTGCGCGCCGCCAGCGGCACGAAGGCGAGATTCTCCGGGCCGGTATAATGCGCCGAGGGGCGGATGATCTTGTTGTCGATGCGTTGTTCGACGACATGCGCCGCCCAACCGGACGTGCGCGCGATCACGAACAAGGGCGTGAACATCGCGGTCGGCACGCCCATCAAATGATAGGAAACCGCGCTGAACCAGTCGAGATTGGGGAACATCGACTTGGCGTCCATCATCACCTGTTCGATCCGTTCGGCGATGGCATATTGGCGAACCGATCCCGCCTCATCGGCCAATGCCTTCGCCACGCGCTTGATCACGACGTTGCGTGGGTCGGACACGGTATAGACCGGATGGCCGAAGCCGATCACGACCTCCCTGGCATCCACGCGGCGACGGATATCGGCCTCGGCCTGGTCGGGCGTTGCGTACCGTTTCTGAATCTCGAACGCGACTTCATTGGCGCCGCCATGTTTGGGACCGCGCAGCGCGCCGATCGCCCCGGCGATGCACGAGTAGATGTCCGACCCGGTCCCGGCGATGACTCGCGCGGCAAAGGTCGATGCGTTGAACTCATGCTCGGCATAGAGGATCAGCGAGGTGTGCATCGCCCGCACGAAACTGTCGGACGGCGACTTGCCGTGGAGCAGGTGCAGGAAATGCCCGCCGATGCTGTCGTCATCGGTCTCGACCTCGATCCGCCGGCCATGCTGGGCATAATGATACCAATAGAGCAGCATCGACCCGAGCGATGCCATCAACCGGTCGGCAATGTCGCGCGTATCGGGCAAATTATGGTCATGCGTTTCCGGCAGGACGCAGCCCAGCGCCGACACGCCGGAGCGCATCACGTCCATCGGATGCGCCGCCGCCGGGATTGCCTCCAGCGCTTCCTTGACCGAACGCGGCAGGCCGCGCAGCACCCTCAGCTTGGCCTTGTACGCGACCAGTTGCGACGCGGTCGGCAAGGTGCCGTGGACGAGGAGGTGAGCGATCTCCTCGAACTCGCTGGTCTCGGCGAGATCGAGGATGTCATAACCGCGATAGTGCAGGTCGTTGCCGGTCCTGCCCACGGTACACAGCGCGGTGTTGCCCGCCGTCACGCCCGAAAGCGCCACGGACTTTTTCGGCTTGAACGTGGCGTTCATGGCTTTTCCCTCCATCAGAAGATGCCAGCCGGAGCTTCCGCTCCAAGCTTCCCGGCGGGTATGATGAAATTGAGCTGGGCAATTTCGGCACCCGTGAGTTCGGGCAATCTGTCGACCAGCGCCAGGAAGCGGTCCTGTTCGGCCCGTTCGACGATCCCGTCCGCCAGGGTGCGGAATTTCTCGACATAGTTCGCGCGCACGAACGGCCGGGCGCCATTGGGATGGGCATCGGCGACGCCAAGTTCGTCGATGATCGACTTGCCGTTCTTCAGCTTGATGATGACTTTGCCGCCGAACGCCTTGTCGGAACCCTTGGCGTGATACCGCGCGGTCCAGGCCGGATCTTCCTCGGTGGTGATCTTGTGCCACAATTCGACCGTCGCGGGACGCTGCGCGCGGTCAGGGGCATAGCTCTTCTCGTGGTGCCAGCCGCCATCCTCCAGCGCGACCGCGAAGATATACATGATCGAATGGTCGAGCGTTTCGCGGCTCGCCTTCGGGTCCATCTTCTGCGGATCATTCGCCCCGGTGCCGATCACATAATGGGTGTGATGGCTGGTCTTGATCAGCACGCTTTCGATCTGCGACAAGTCACCGACCCTCGGCCCCATGCGCCTGGCCAGATCAATCAGCGCCTGGCTCTGATATTCGGCCGAATATTCCTTGGTATAGGTGTCGAGGATCGCGCGCTTCGGCTCGCCCGCGACGGGCAGCGGCACCCGATAGACATGCGCCGGGCCGGACAGCAGCCAGGCGATGAACCCATCCTCGCCCTCATAAGCCGGCGACGGCGCGCCTTCGCCACGCATGGCGCGATCGACCGCCTCGATCGCCATCTTGCCGGCAAATGCCGGGGCGTAAGCCTTCCAGGTCGAAATCTCGCCCTTGCGAGACTGGCGCGTGGTGGTGGTGGTGTGCAGCGCTTGCTGGATCGCCTGATAGGTGATCTCGGTCGACAGGCCGAGCAAGGCGCCGATACCGCCCGCGGCGCTTGGCCCGAGATGTGCGATATGATCGATCTTGTGCTCGTGCAGGCAAATGCCCTTCACCAGATCGACCTGGATTTCATAACCCGCCGCAAGCCCCTGGACGAGCGCGGCGCCGTCGAGTCCCCTCGCTTGCGCCACCGCAAGGATCGGCGGGATATTGTCGCCGGGGTGACTGTACTCGGCCGCCAGGAACGTGTCGTGAAAATCGAGTTCGCGCACCGCGACGCCATTGGCCCAGGCCGCCCATTCGGGGCTGACCCTCACATCGGGCGCCAGGCCGAAAATCGTTGCGCCCGCATTATTGCCACCCCCCGAGCGATGGGCCAGCGCCTGGGCCCGGGCCGAGCGGATCGGTCCGCGCGCGACCGATGCGGCGGCGACCGACGCGTTGTCGATGATGCGGTTGCCGATCATGTCGATCACGTCCGCGTCGACCGGGACCGGGTCGGTCGCGACCGCGGCGAGCTTCCAGGCGAGTTGATCCTCGCGCGCCAGCGGCTCGGCGGACTTGTAGGTGCGGACGTCGTGCAGCTTCATGGACTCAGGCTTCCTTTGACGAGAGATGTTCGGGATCGACCGGCACGGGCCCGCCATGGGCATCGACGGCGACCATCTCGAACTGGCCGCGCATGGCCGGTCGACGTTCGCCGGTGGTCAGCGTCTCGACCACCACCGCGACATCGACCGTCATCGATGTGCGGCCGACGCGCGTAACGTGCGCCGTCAGTTCGACCAGTTGGCCGACCGCAACCGGCTGATGGAATTCGATCTTGTCCGATGTCGCCATCACCACGGGCTGGCGGGCCCGGCGGCTGGCGGCGACGAACGCTGCCTTGCCCATCAGGCTGAGCGCCGCGCCGCCGAACAATGTGCCGTAATGATTGGCCTGTTCGGGAAAGATCATTTCCACGAAGCGGGTGTCACCCGGTGCGCCATTGGTCGGTGCGGTGTGCATCGTCATTCCCGAAAGAGCCGCTTGCCGACCCTATGAGTTTGCAATATTCACACAAATGGCGATGCGAGAATGACTGAAATAGTGTGATTATGTGGACAAGATCATGCGGATTTGCAAAGTTTGTGAAGTAGAAACGCGATGAGTAAGGCCTTTATGGGCGTGCGGCTGCGGCGGCTGCGTGAAGAGCGTGGCCTTACTCAGGCGGCGCTCGCCCAGACGCTGGCCATCTCGACCAGCTATCTGAGCCAGCTCGAACAGAATCAGCGTCCGCTCACCGTGCCGGTACTGCTGCGCCTGAACGCATCGTTCGGCGTCGATGTGCAGATTTTCTCGGACGATGACGAAGCCCGTCTCGTCACCGATTTGCGCGAAGCATTGTCGGACGGCGCGCAGACCGAAACGATCTCAGTCGCCGAGATGCGCGAACTGGCGACCAACATGCCGGCGGTCGCGCGGACGCTCGTATCGCTGCACCGGCGGCATCGCGACGGCATCGAGCGGAACGAGGCAATGGCGGCGCGGCTTGGCGACGACTGGATCGGCGATGCGCCGGCACGCATGCCGTTCGAGCAGGTCCGCGATTTTTTCTACGCCCGTCACAATCACATCGCGCCGCTCGATGATGCCGCCGAGCGGCTTTATGCCGATGCGGGTCTCGCCCCGCATACGGTCCATGCCGGCCTGTCCGCCTGGCTGGCCGCGCGCCATGACGTGCGACTGATTGTCGATGACAGCGAGAAGGCGCAGCGGCGTTTCGATCCGGTGAGCCGCACCCTGCATCTCTCGCCCGATCTCAAACAAGGCCAGCAGGCGTTCCAGATGGCGACGCAGCTCGCCTTGCTCGAACTGGGCGACCTTATCGACCGCCTGACCGACGACTCCGCTTTACGGGGAGAGGAAGCACGCATGCTGGCGCGGATCGGGCTGGCCAATTATTTCGCCGGCGCGCTGATCCTGCCTTATGGGGATTTCCTGCGGGCGGCGGAGGAGTATCGCTACGATATCGAACGGCTGAGCCGGCATTTCGGTGTCGGGTTCGAGACGATCTGCCATCGCCTGTCGACATTGCAGCGGCCCGATGCGCGGGGCGTGCCGTTCTTCTTCATCCGGGTGGATCGCGCCGGGAACATCTCCAAGCGGCAATCCGCGACGGATTTCCACTTCTCCCGCGTGGGCGGCTCCTGCCCGTTATGGAATGTCTATGAAGCCTTCGCTCAACCGGGCCGCGTGCTGGCTCAGCTTGCCCGCATGCCCGACGGACGCACCTATTTGTGGATCGCGCGTACCGTCGGTCGCGGCAATGGCGGCTTCGGCGTCCCGGGCAAGACTTTCGCCATCGGGCTCGGCTGCGACGTGCGTCATGCCGCGCGGCTGATCTATGCCAAGGGGCTGGACTTGTCCGACCCGGACGCGACGACGCCGATCGGTGCGGGATGCAAGGTTTGCGAACGCCCCGCCTGTGCGCAACGCGCCTTTCCGCCGATCGGCCACGCGCTGGCGATCGACCAGAATCGCAGCGCGCTCACGCCCTATCCCACGACTTGAGCCTGGCGCTCGCTTGATCGACCGATCACGCGCGCCTATCATCATACCGCCGGACCGGCATCACTTCAGTTCGGAGTTTTCGCGATGGGAACACTACCGTCAGCAGACAAATAAGCCGCAACAACTTTCGAGATCGTTGTTGCGGCCATCTGCATTCTCACAATTGATGCTGAGCATCCCCGAGGCAGATCGCCGCCGAATGTCACCCACATTTGCGCGGACCCATCGTCATGCCTCATCAAAACACTCATCACTGGCCCTATTCCCTGCCCATCGCGCTGCTGCTGATGGCCCCGTTCGACCTCCTCGCCTCGCTGGCGATGGACATCTATCTGCCCATTGTTCCGTCAATGCCCGCCATTCTCGCGACATCCCCCGACATGGTGCAACTGACCCTGAGCCTTTATCTCGCCGTGCTGGGCATCGGCCAGGTCATCTTCGGACCGCTCTCGGACCGGATCGGCCGCCTGCCGGTACTGCTGGGTGGCGGTTTGGTCTTCGCGATCGCATCCTTCCTTCTCGCGCTCACATCATCCGCACCAGTCTTCGTCACGGTGCGCGTGGTCCAGGGACTGGGTGCGGCGGCAATGCTCGTCGCGACCTTCGCCACCGTTCGCGACGTCTATGCCCGGCGTCCGGAAGGTGCGGTGATCTACAGCCTGTTCGGATCGATGCTCGCGTTCGTGCCCGCACTGGGCCCGATCGCCGGCGCGCTGATCGCCGAACATCTCGGCTGGCGCGCGATCTTTGCTCTGCTGGGCAGCCTCGCACTTGCCGCCACGCTGCACGCCCTGTCCAGATGGCCTGAAACCCGGCCCGCCATGCGGAGCGGTTCAAGGGGCATGTTCGGCGCAATCCTGACGGATCGGGCCTTTTGGACCTACACCACCGGTTTCGGCACGGCGATGGGGGCATTCTTCGTCTTCTTCTCGACCGCACCATATGTCCTGGTCGAACGTGCCGGCCTGTCCCAACTCGCCTTCAGCCTGCTGTTCGCGACTGTCGCCCTGGTCATGATCGCCACCGCCCGCTTCACCGCGAATCTGGTCGGGCGCTGGGGAATTCCGGGCAGCCTTAGGCGCGGCATGGCGTTGCTGATGACGGGATCGGCATTGCTGTCGGCTGGACAGATGATCGGCGGCATATCGCCCTGGACCTTCATTCCGCCAATGTGGATCGTCGCCATCGGCATCGTGCTGAGCGTATCGGTCACGGCCAATGGTGCGCTCGCACGCTTCGCCGAAGTCGCCGGCACGGCGACCGCGCTCTATTTTTGCGTTCAGAGCCTGATGGTGGGGATCATCGGGACGTCGTTCGTCATCCTGTTGCCGGTCGACTCAGCCTGGCCGATCATTGGCTATTGCACGTCGATGGCCATCGTCACGCTGGCGCTGCTGGCGGCAACATCGCGCACTGCGACGATCTGATCCGAGGCCGGCGGGAAACGGGCGGGGACAATCATGGGCAGCACTTTGTCCGATCGGCGGGCGGTGTGGGCGTTCGCGCTCGGCCGTTGCGCCGTGGCCATCGGCGTCGTGCTGCACTTGCCGATGTTCCTGATGGCGCGTTCGACGGACTATCGCCTGTCGGGCATGCCGATGGATGCCGACATGAGGCTGATCAGCCGCCGCAGGATTCGCGCACGATCAGGTCAGTCGGCAGCCGCTCCGAATGGTGGCTCGAACTGTCGTCGAGGATGCTCGACACCAGCAGCCGTCCCGCCTCCTGCGTGTCCTGCCGGATTGTGCTGAGCGTCGGGGTACTCAAGCGGCTGAGCAGCATGTCGTCATAGCCGACCACCGACACATCTTGCGGCACCGACAAGCCGACACGCCGCAGCGCGCGGATCGCACCCAGCGCGATGAGGTCGCTCGATGCGACGATACCATCGAATTTGGTGCCGCGCTGGATGAAGCGACTGACCGCCGCATCGGCGGATTCGAGCTCGAACTCGACCGGCACCACCAGCGCTGGATCGGCCTCGATTCCACTCTCCTTCAGCGCGTCATGATAGCCACGACGACGCTGCAATGCTTCCGGATCGCTGCCGCCGAGAAACACGATCGACCGCCGCCCGAGCCGCGCAAGATGGAGCGTCGCGCGCCTGCCGCCAAGCAGATTGTCCGAGCCGATCGAGCGGTATTTCTGGCCCGGCAGCTGCGCACCCCACACCACGAAGCGCGCAGGCGTATCGACCAGTTGGTTGAACGCTTCGTGCAGCATACTCTGGCCAAGGAAGATGACGCCGCTCGCCCGGCTGGTCGTGGTGGTCAGGACCAGGTCATCATAATTGGCCGGCGCGGTGTGGCTGACGGTGAAGTCGCAATCGCGCGCGCGCGCCGCTTCGCCGATATTGGCGAGCAGCTCGAGGAAGAACGGGTGCGACAGCGGCAGCGCCCGGCCGCGCATATGCGGTGTCACGATCGCGATCGACCCTTCCGCCCCGATCGGACCGGCCGGCATCGATCGGCGGAACGGATATTGGTGCTCGCGCGCCAGCGCCCAGATGCGCTGCTTGGTCCGCGTGCTGATCAATGGCTGATCATTCAGCGCGCGCGATACCGTGGAGACCGAAACCCCGGCGAGCTTGGCCAAATCTTCCAGGGTGGTTATTTTATTGCTATCGCTGGCCATCGCACCGGAATTCGAGGGGGGGCATTCCGCCGCCTTAATGCATTGAAAGAGGGTCTTTGCAAGCGACTGACCCTGTGCAGGTGAGCGACACAGCGTCGGACCGACCGGCGGGCAGGCCGCATCTTTCGCTTTTTCAGATCTGGAACATGTGCTTCGGCTTGTTCGGCGTGCAGATCGTCTGGGGCCTGCAGAACGTCAACACCAGCCGTATTTTCCAGACGCTCGGCGCCGATGTCGATCAACTGCCGATCCTGTGGATCGCCGCACCGATCACTGGTCTGCTGGTACAACCGATCGTCGGACATCTGAGCGATCGAACCTGGGGCCCGCTCGGTCGTCGGCGCCCCTATCTGTTCGGTGGCGCCTTGCTCACCGCGCTCGCGCTTCTCGTCATGCCCAACACAACGACCTTGTGGTCGGCCAGCGTGATGCTGTGGGTGCTGACCGCGTCGGTCAATATCGCGATGGAGCCATTCCGCTCGTTCGTCGCCGATACATTGCCCGAGGAACAGCGTGATGCCGGCTTTGCCATGCAGGTGTTCTTCATCGGCGTCGGTGCGGTATTCGCCTCCGCTTTGCCGTGGATGTTGACGCATTGGTTCGGCATCTCGGGACAGGCACCGCCCGGCGCCCTGCCGCCCTCGGTCCGCTTTGCCTTCTATATCGGCGCTGTCACGCTGATCGTCGCCGTGACCTGGACCGTTTTCACGACATCGGAACGACCGCCGGCAAGCCTGATGGCCGACATGGCACGCCGACCGACGCAGGTGACGACGCCGATGGCGAGCGGTGGAGCAATGGCATGGCGAGGTGCGGCCTGGACCCTAGGCGGATCGGTGCTCGGCCTGGTCACCGCAATCGAGGGATATCGGCGCGAAGTGTTTCTGCTCGCGGCCATCGCCGTCATGTTCGGCCTGACTCAGGTCGCCGCGGCCTGGCTAAGGCGGCATGGTCGCGCATCGCAAGGGCTGTTGCAGATCGTCGATGATATCATCCTCATGCCCGCGGTGCTGAGACGACTCGCGATCGTCCAGTTCTTCACCTGGTTCGGCATGTTCGCACTGTGGATCTATGCGATCCCGGCGGTCGCGGCGCATCACTTCGACACCAACGACGTGAGCTCCGCGGCATATGGTCAAAGCGCCGATCTGGTCGGCATCCTGTTCGCCGGATATAATGGCGTGGCGGCGATCGCCGCGCTCAGCCTGCCCCGGCTCGAACGCCTGATCGGCCGGCGCAAGAGTCACGCGCTGTGCCTGACGCTTGGCGCGCTCGGGCTGGCCGGCTTCCCGCTGATCGACGATCCTTCACTATTGTGGATCCCGATCCTTGGTATCGGCTGTGCCTGGGCGTCGATCCTTTCGGCACCATATGCGATGGTCGCCAGCGCCGTCCCGCCCGACAAAATGGGCGTCTATATGGGCATCCACAATATCTTCCTCGTCCTGCCGCAATTGGTCGCCTCGGCGATATTGGGGCTGCTGGTCGAGCAGACGTTTGACGGACAGGCGATCTCCGCGCTCGGACTGGCGGCGGCTGCGCTGATCATTGCCGCAGCCATTGCACTGACGATTCCGGACACCGAAGGCGATCGGCGAATCATCGCCTGATCCGGAGTCGATCATCAGCGAGAAACCATCCTGAAATCCATGCAAAATTTTGCATAGATTTGACTTTTTGCAAATTTTCGCTCTCGGATTGAGTGCTGCCCCGCAGCATGAAAACGCATGAACTGGCAGAAAATCCGCTGAATTTCGCCATATTCTGGCAAATTAGCGGCTCGAAAAAACTTCTTGCATCCCTTGGCATATTACGCAAATTTACGCAAATAGATGATGACGACGCCATTGAAGCGCCGCATCCGACAGGGGGATGATGAAAGCGCATGCAAAATCGCGCGGAGCCAAGTGACCGGAATATGCCGCCGCGCCATGCCGCGGACGGTTCGGTGCGCCCTCGATCCTTGAGGTACCATCCGGCTCGAACCTGGCGGTTCCTCTCGAACCCACAGCCGCGACCTCATGCACTTTCAACGGATCGAACAGCGCCGACAGGGGCGGTACTAAAGGGGAGCATGTCATGAAGAACGAGTTTTCGGGGCACGCCCGCAACGTGATGCTGCATGGTGGCGTATCGTTGCTGGCGCTGGCGATGATGGGGGCGGCAGGCGCCGCGCAGGCGCAGACCTCGCCCCCCGCCAACGCGGTGGCCGATACCCCGTCCCAGACGCAATCATCGTCCGGCGCCACCTCAGTCGCGGATACCGCAACCGAAGACAGGAGCGACGACATCGTCGTGGTCGGCGTGCGCCAGGCGCTTGCTTCCGCGCAAAGCACCAAGAAGAACGCCGACACGGTGGTCGACTCGATCTCCGCGACGGACATCGGCGCCTTTCCGGACAAGTCGGTGGCAGCGGCATTACAACGCGTGCCCGGCATCACCGTCTCGCGTCTCCAGTCGAGCGACGACAGCACCCATCCTTCGGGCGAGCCGGCGGGTGTCCTGATCCGCGGCCTGCCGCAGGTCCGTACCGAGTTCAACGGGCGCGACAGCTTCTCCGCCGACGCGGCACGCGGGCTCAATTTCAACGATGTCTCGCCCGAACTG
Organism: Sphingomonas sp. ERG5; assembly: GCF_000803065.1. Lineage (GTDB taxonomy): Bacteria > Pseudomonadota > Alphaproteobacteria > Sphingomonadales > Sphingomonadaceae > Sphingomonas. Next base: position 47,530 of record NZ_JSXI01000012.1, on the reverse strand, counting down.
ATGGCCGGCGTCGATGCGTACAAGAACCAGACCGCCGAGATGATCGAAGGCGGCATTGCCGGCACGGTCAATCTGCGTACCCGCCTGCCGCTCGACAGCAAGGGGCTGCTCGTCGCCGGCAACGTCAAGGCCACTTATGGTGACCGATCGAAGGACTGGAACTATGAATATTCCGGTATCCTGAGCTATTCGGCCGAAACCGGGGCGGGCACGTTCGGCCTGCTCGCCAACTATGCCCATTCGCATGTCGTGACGCGCACCGAGAGCGTGATCATGGACAAGATCGACACCTATTGCTCGGACGCTGCGCTTGATCCCCAAAAGACGGCGACCGTCGGCGCCGACGGCAAGATCGCCTGCGCCTCCAATCCGTTCGGCGGGACCGGCTGGGCCTATGCGCCGGACGGCATCCGCTATTCGCAGGTCGACTATGACCGCACCCGCCGCGGCATCGCGCTCGCCGCGCAATATGAGGATCCGACGGGCGATTTCCGCGCCAGCGTGCAGTACAATGATTCCAAATATCGCAACGCCTGGCTGGAGCGCGCGTCGCACACGATCTTCGACGGCAATTATTACGGCACACCTGCCTACAACCCGCGCAAGTCGACCATCCTGGGCGCGGCGCCCGGCACGTCCGCTCTGGTGTTCGGGTCGAACGGCATGCTGCAATCGGGCACGCTGACTCAGGGTCATGGCAGCTGGCGCGGCAGTTTCGACAGCTCTCAAGCGGCAATCGACACTGGCTCGGCCGTTCCTGGTATGCCGTTCGTCAATTACTGCGGCGCAGGCTCGTCCTGCACATCGCTCCGCGACGGCCTCTATTTCCAGAACGAATCCCGCAACTTCGACCACAGCGAGCGGACCCAGGATCTTTCCGGCAACATCAAATGGGATGTCAACGACCGGCTGCACCTCAATCTCGATGTGCAGAAGATCTGGGCGCATACCAACAATAACGACATATTGGTCGCCACCGGATCGATGGCGAACATGGACTATAGCGTGGACCGCAACGGCACCCCGACGGTCAAGCTGCTGCCGGGCTCCAACGTCAATTATGCGGCCGGCGGGCTCGCCAATCCGCACAATTACTGGATGCCGTTCATTCAGGGCCATGTGGAGGACAATGACGCCGACGAATTCGCGCTGCGCGGCGATGTCGAATATGACTTAGCCGATGGCGGTTGGCTCAATTCGCTCAAGGTCGGCGTACGCTATGCCGATCGCAACCAGACGGTACGCTATTCGACCTTCAACTGGTCGCCGATCGCGGCTCCGTGGAACTGCAACGGCCCGGGCTTCAACATCGACAACACCGCGCCGGCCGCTTACCCCGCCTGCGCGCAGCCGCATGCCGATTTCAAGGGCTATGGCGCGGGCATCTGGGAATCGACCGACCTTGGCAACGGCTTCTTCAACGGCAATGTCTATGACAATGGCAACCTGGTCTATCTGAACCGCCCGACGCTTAGGAATTTCGACAAGCTCGTCTCATCGTTGAGCGGCCCGAACACCAACTCGCCGCTGGGTGCCGGCTGGTCGCCGATCTGCGACCGGAGCGGCCTGATCGCCAATAGCTGCTTCCTGCCGCAGGAAGTGATGCAGGTGAAGGAGAAGACCACCGCAGCTTATGCGATGCTGCGCTTCGGCGGCGACGACAAGACGATCTTCGGCGGTATCAATGTTCAGGGCAATATCGGCGTCCGCGTCGTCAAGACCAGTATCGATAGCGAAGGCCGTATCGGTTTCCCCGCCGCGAACATCTTCGACAATGTCGCGCCTTGCGTGCCCGGTGCTCCGCCACCCAACGGATGGGTGGTCAACCCGGCCTGCTCCCTGACACCGGCGATCCGCGCGTTCGCCAACGGCGGTAGCGACCCGAACAACTTCAAGACGGATTACACCAATGTGCTGCCGACCCTGAACGTCCGGTTCGGTCTCGACAGCAAACAGTTCATCCGCTTCGCCGCATCACGTGCCATGGCACGTCCGGATTTCGGCCTGTTGCGCAACTTCGTCTCGATCCAGGCCCCGGTGTATGATGGCAGTGCAAGCTCGCCCTATCTGGTGCGCGATGCACAGGGGAACGTCACCGGATATAATTTCGTGTTCCGCGCCGAATCCGGTTTTGCCGGACTGAAGCCGGTTCTCGCCGACCAGTTCGACCTGACCTATGAACGCTATATGGGCCCGAGCAGCTCGTTCACCTTCGGCGCTTTCTTCAAGAAACTGCACAACAGCATCGCTTATGGCGACTTCACGCGAACCATCACCAATAACGGTTCGACCCAGACGATATTGCTGCGCGGCCCGCGCAACGAAAAGGGCGGCGGCAAACTCTATGGCTTCGAAGCCGCGTACCAGACCTTTTTCGATTTCCTGCCGGGCGCGCTCAAGGGTCTTGGCGCTCAGCTCAACTACACGTTCGTCAAGCAATCGGGGATCAACAATTCCAACCTGATCGCGGTGGGCGCGCTCGATGCCGGCGGCACCGGTGGCCAGGGCGCCGGCCTCGACGTGAGCGGCGGCCGCGGCGCGGTGATCGACTCGCATCGCCTTGCGGGGATTTCCGATCATACCTTCAACGTGGTCGGGCTGTACGAATATGGCCCGGTCGGCCTGCGCCTCGCCTATAACTGGCGGTCGCGTTTCCTGACCAACAACCTCGACTGCTGCATCGGCCTGCCGGTGTTCCAGAAGGCGGCCGGCTTCCTCGACGGATCGATCCGCTTCTCGGTCAACAAATATGTCGAACTGTCGATCGAAGGATCGAACCTGCTCAACACCACCACCGTATATCAGCAGCAGATCTTCGGCGACACGATCAGGACACCGGGCGCCAAGCCGGTCTATCTCGACTCGAACTGGGGCCGCGTCGACCGGCGCTTCCAGTTCGGCGCGCGGTTCAAATTCTGACCTTGGCCCGGCGTCGTCGCACCCTGCGGCGACGCCCGCTTTTCGATATGGTCGGGTAACACGCGCATGCAGGGAGACACTATCATGCCCCCGCCCCGGTTCAGGATCGTCATCGTCGGCGGCGGCACGGCGGGCTGGATGTGCGCGGCGGGCCTGATCGGACGGCTCGATCTTGCGGACTATGCGGTAACGCTGGTCGAGTCCGACGAGATCGGCACGGTCGGCGTCGGCGAGGCGACGCTGCCGCACATCAAGACCTTCAACGACCTGCTCGGCGTCGACGAAGCCGAGTTCATGCGCGAGACCCAGGCGACCTTCAAACTCGGCATCCAGTTCCGCAACTGGCACCGTCCCGGCGATTCCTACATCCATCCATTCGGCGTGTTCGGCGAGCCCTGGGGCGGGGTCGATTTCCAGCACCACTGGGTCCGCGCCCGCCAGGCCGGCCGCGACGTCGCACCGCTCGATGCCTATTCCTACGCGGTCACGGCGGCACAGCGGAATGCGTTCGAATTTCCCAATGAGGACCCGAAATCGATCCGCTCGACCTATGCCTATGCCTATCATTTCGACGCGAGCCTTTACGCCCGGTTCCTGCGCCGCTGGACGGTGGCGCGTGGCGCGCACCGTATCGAAGGCATGGTCAACGACATCGCGCGCGATGCCCAGTCGGGCGATATCACCGCGCTGACGCTCAAGTCGGGCGAGCGGATCGAAGGCGATCTGTTCATCGACTGCACCGGGTTCCGATCGATGCTGCTCGGCGGCGTTTTCGAGGTCGCCTGGGAGGATTGGACGCACTGGCTGCCATGCGACCGGGCGCTCGCGGTACCGTGCGACCGGACCGATGATTTCACGCCCTACACGCGATCCACCGCGCAGAAAGCCGGCTGGATCTGGCGCATCCCGCTGCAGCACCGCACCGGCAATGGCTATGTCTTTTCGAGCCGCTTCATCGAGGTCGATGACGCGCGCGACGCGCTGCTCGCACAACTTGACGGCGCGGCGCAGGCCGAGCCACGACTGTTGCGCTTCTCGCCGGGCCGCCGGGTGCGGACCTGGGCAGGCAATTGCATCGCGATCGGCCTGGCGAGCGGATTCCTCGAGCCGCTGGAATCGACCAGCATCTTCCTGGTCCAGGCGGCCGTCATCGACCTGATCAACCTGATGCCGCCCGCCACGGCACACGGACGGATCGATCCACGGCTGGCGCGTGAGTTCAACCGTCTGTCGGAACTCCAATATGAACGCGTGCGCGACTTTCTGGTCCTGCATTATGCCGCCAATGAGCGTCTCGGCGAGCCGCTCTGGGACTATGTCCGGGCCATGACGCTGCCCGAAAGCCTGGCGCACAAGATCGACCTGTTCCGTACGCGCGCCACCGCGCCCAATTATCAATATGGCCTGTTCTCACGCGAGAGCTGGCTGTCGGTGCTGATCGGACAGCGCATCATGCCGACCGGCTATAACCGGCTCGCCGACGCGCTCGACCTCGATACGCTCGACACCAGGCTGGCCGACCTTGCCGGAAGGATCGCGACCAACACGGCGGCGATGCCCGTGCATAGCGACTTTGTGGCAAGCTATTGCGCCGGCGCCGATCTGGCGGGGATGCCATCATGAGCGACACGCGCCCCAATCGCGTGGTGATCGCCGGTCGCGATGCCGCGCTGTGGCTGACGGCGAGCGTGATCCAGCGCGCGCTCGGCCCGGCCGGGGTTAGCGTCGAGGCGATCGAACTGCCGACGCGGCTACGATCCGGCGAGGTCATCGTCACGCAACCGGCGATCGAAGCGCTGCACAACCAACTGCGGCTCGACGAGGCTGCCTTGCTCAGGACGACCGGAGGCAGTTTTTCGTTCGGGCAGAATTTCGTCGACTCTTCCGGTGCGACCCCGTCCTTCATGCATGCCAGCGGCGCTTATGGCGCGCCGATCGATGGCAACGCCTTCTTCCCCTATTGGGTCAAGGCGCGCAGCTTCGGGCTCGATGTCGCGCTCGAAGATTTCTGCCTGACCGCCGCCGCCGCGAAACAAGGGCGGATGATGCTGCCCGACGAGACGACCGAGATTTTCGGCCGCACCGACTATGGCTATCATCTGCCCGCCCTGCCCTATGTCGCCACGCTGAAGACTCTGGCGGCGCGTCTCGGCGTGGTCATTCATCACACCGCGACGGTGGCGGCCGAGCGTGATGAAGGCGGGATCCGCGCGATCACGCTCGACGACGGGCGCCGGATCGACGGCGCCCTGTTCATCGATGCCACCGGCCCCGAGGCGTTGCTGATCGGCGAGGCGCTGGGCGTTGGGCGCGATGCATGGCGACCACAATTCGGCATCGATCGCCGGCTGAGTGCGCAGACATCGCGCTTTCTGTCGGTCCCGGCCTATGGCGAGATCCGCGCCTGGCGCGATGGCTGGCTCGGCCTTTTTCCCAGCCAGGTCGCAACTCATGTCGTGCAGCATTATTCCAGCGCCTGCTGCAGCGACGAAGAGGCCCTGCGCGCGATGGCCGTCGCGTCCGGCCTGAGCGTGTCGGACGCCACCCTTAGCGTCATCGACCCGAGCCGGCGGCATGTCGCCTGGGAAGGCAATTGCGTCGCGATCGGCGAGACCGCCTGCACGCTCGATCCGATCCATGGCGTCGATCTGCACGCGATCCAGCTTGGCCTGGTGCATTTGCTTCAGCTTTTCCCGGTGACCCTGAATTTCGCCGCCGAGCGCGCCGAGTATAACCGCCTGATGCAGTCCTCGCTGGAGCGTATCCGCGACTTCCAGTCGGCCTGGTACGCGCTCAACCGCTATGGCGACTCCCCATTCTGGACACAGGCACGGGCGGCGGCCCGGCCGGAGGCGCTCACGCACAAGATCGCGACCTTCCAGGCGCGCGGCGATATCGCGCCGATGGAGGATGAAAGCTTCTCGTTCGACAGCTGGCAGGCACTGTTCGTCGGGCTTGGATTGATGCCCGAAAGCTGGCCGCCGGCGATCGACCGCACCCCGCCCGAGCGGATGAAGCAGGAATTCCGCCGCACCCTCGCCTTTGTGAAGGAACAGGTGCTGAAGCAGCCGACGCATGAGCTGTACCTCGACAGTTTCTGCCGGAGCGAGGCGGCATGAGCGTTGGTACGGCACAGCGACAGCCGGCAAGTAACCCGCTCGATCAGCTCCCGCCGGTCGAGGTGCGTGCGGCGTCCTCGGTCAACCTCGACGCGTTAATCGCGGACGGCGTACCGGTAGTGCTGAGCGGCTTGTTCGATGCCTGGCCCGCGCTCGCCGTTGGCCAGCATTCGCCGGCGCGGCTCAACGCCTATCTCAAGGCGATGGACCATGGCATGGCCGGCCCGGTGATGGAGGCGCCAGCGAGGAGCGGCGGGCGTTTCGGCTATGCCGCCGACCTGCGCGAGTTCAGCTTTTCCAAGCGCCAGCGGTCGATCCCCGAAACGCTTGACCGGATCGAGCGGTTGCTCGGCACCGCCGATGCGCCCTTCGTCGCGATCCAGATGCTGCCGCTCGCCAGCCACCTGCCCGATTTCGTGCGCGACAATGCGATGCCGCTATTGCCGGCGGTTGGACCTCGGCTCTGGCTTGGCGGGCCAGTGCGCACCCAGACGCATAACGACCACGACCATAATCTAGCCTGTGTGATCGCCGGGCATCGCCGCTTCATACTGTTCCCGCCCGAGCAGGTGAGCAATCTCTATGTCGGGCCGCTCGACAATCCCCCGCCCTTGTCGCTGGTCGATCCCGAGGCGCCCGATCTGGCGCGCTTTCCGCGCTACGCCGAAGCGATCGCGACCGCGCGGGTCGCGCATCTTGCGCCAGGCGACGCGCTCTTCATGCCCAAATATTGGTGGCACCATGTCACGTCGCGCGACCCGTACAATGCGATGGTCAATTACTGGTGGGGCGATAGCGCCACCGGGCTGGAGCGCGCGAATGACGTGTTCCTGACCGCACTGCTCGCACTACGCGATCTGCCACAGTCGGAGCGCGCTTACTGGAAGGCAATGTTCGACCTGCATGTCTTTCGCAGCGAAGGCGCGGTCGATCATATCCCGGCCGAACTGCGCGGCGCGCTCGGGACGATGCGCCCCGCGGCCCGCGCCGCGCTGAAGCAACAGCTCAAAATGGCCTTTCTCAAATCGTCATGACCCCTTTTCCTGTCGCGTATCACGAAAGACTCCTCCCCATGATCCTTCGCCCACTCCTCGTCCTTGCCGCACTCGGCGCACCAGCGGCCGCCTCGGCCGCAACCCGCGAATGCGCCCAGTCGCCGACCAAGGTGATCGAGGTGTGCGTCACGGTCGAGGGTGGTCGCGCGCTTTATACGGTGAGCCGGGACGGCAAGCCGGTGCTCGCCCCGTCCGCGCTCGGCCTGAGCTTCGCTGGAGAGCCGGATGCGCGCTACACCGCGATCACCGCGGCACGGCGCGGCGCATCGGACACGACATGGGAACAGCCCTGGGGCGAGCAGCGCGTCATCCGCGACAATCATCGTGAACTGACCGTATCGCTGACCGGCGACACGCCGCTGAACGGGTCGTTCGACGTCACATTCCGTCTGTTTGATGACGGAATCGGCTTTCGCTACACTTATGGCGCGGTCCCTACCGGCAAGGCCGTCTCGGTCACCGCCGACCGCACCGAGTTCCACACCATCGGCGCCTATCAGGCCTGGTGGTACGAGGCGCTCGGCCAGGAACGCGACGAATATCTCTACACCAGGACCGATGCGCGCCGCATCACGCTGGCGGAGACACCGCTGACCCTGAAGGGCGACAATGGCCTGTATCTGTCCTTCCATGAAGCGGCGCTGATCGATTTCCCCAGCATGTTGCTGGCCGGCAATGGCGCCGGCACGCTGACCGCGCGGCTGATGCCCTGGCCCGACGGCACGCTCGCGCACAAGACCGGTCCCTTCACCACGCCGTGGCGCACGGTGCTGATCGGCACCAGCGCCGGTGCGCTCGCCGACAGCCGGATCGAGCTCAATCTCAACGACCCGAGCAAGATCGCCGATATGTCCTGGTTCAAGCCCGGCAAATATGTCGGCGTGTGGTGGGAAATGCATCTCGACAAGACCACTTGGGGCAGCGGTCGGCGGCACGGCGCGACCACCGCCAATGTGAAGGCCTATATGGATTTCGCGGCGAAATATGGTTTCGACGGCGTGCTGGTCGAAGGCTGGAACCAGGGTTGGGAGGGTGACTGGATCGCCAATGGCGACAAGTTCAGCTTCACCAGAAGCTATCCCGATTTCGATCTTCAGGCTGTCACCGCCTATGGCAAGACGAAGGGTGTCAAGCTGATCGGCCATAACGAGACCGGCGGCGCGGTGGTCAATTATGAAGCGCAGCTCGACGACGCGATGAAGCTCTATCAGTCGGTCGGGGTGTCGGAGGTCAAGACCGGCTATGTCCGGCACAGCGGCGACATCATCGCCGCCGATGGCAGCCGACAATGGTTCGCCGGACAATATATGGTGCGACACAATCTGCATGTCGCGGAGGTCGCCGCGGCCCATCGCATCGCGATCGACGCGCATGAACCGGTCAAGGACACGGGCTTGCGTCGCACCTGGCCCAACATGATCAGCCGCGAAGGCGCGCGCGGCCAGGAATATAACGCCTGGGGCCGCCCGACCAATCCGCCCGAGCATGTCGTCATCCTGCCCTTCACCCGGATGCTTGGCGGACCGATGGACTTCACCCCGGGCATTTTCGATATCGCACGCGGCGGCACCGAGCTGACTCACCGTGTGCAATCGACGCTGGCGACGCAGCTCGCCGAATATGTCGTACTTTATTCGCCGGTCCAGATGGCGGCTGACTTGCCGGAAAATTACGAGGCACGACCCGACGCCTTCCAGTTCATCCGCGACGTGCCCACCGATTGGGAGGTCTCCCGCACGCTGGCTGGCGAGATCGGCGAGCACATCGTCGTCGCGCGGCAGCCGCGCGGCGGACAGGATTGGTTCCTCGGCGCGCTGACCAATGAGACCGCACGCAAGCTCGACCAGTCCCTGTCGTTCCTCGCGCCCGGCAAACGCTATGAAGCGCAAATCTATCGCGACGGACCCGGCGCGGATTATCGCAACAACCCCGGCGCGCTGGTGGTGGAACGACGCATCGTCACCAACCGGGACAGCCTGGCGCTGGACATGGCGCCGGGCGGCGGCGCGGCGGTTCGTTTCAAATTGCTGCCATGACCGGCACACGCTTTAATGCGCAGAGCGGCCGGGCGATCACGCGCTTGCGGATCGCCCGGCCGTAAAGCTTACCCTTCGATCTCGTCGCCTTCTTCCTCGGCGCCGATTTCCTCTTCGTCTTCGTCTTCGTCCGCTTCACCTTCGGCGCCGTTCTCGACGGCAAACTCTTCCAGTTCATCCTCGGGCGGAGCAGCGGGATTCAGTTCGTTTTCCTGCGCTTCATTGTTCTCGGACATGAGGGTCTCCGCAAAAGAGAATCGGCCGCGACGCTGCGGCCGACCCAGGCTGGCACCCCAATGCGACACGCGCATTGCAACCCTGCCCGTTTCATCGTGCCGGAACAGTTCAGGGAGGATGTCAGCCAGATTTAGCGAAACATGAACCCATGCCGCGCCGGACGAGTCATGGTTGACTGTGCTTGACGCGGTGACGGCGCTAGCCGCGCCGCCGCGCTGCCAATTCCTCCACAATCTCGTCGTGACGGCGGCCGTGCAGCGGATAGAGCAGCATCGCCAGCCCGGCGAGCGCCAGCCCGATCGACGGCAGGACGATGATCAGCAGCTTCATATTGGCCAGCGTCTCGGGCGTCTGCACCGCGTTGGCATGATAGCCGATCCGGTCGAGCAGCCAGCCGAACAGCCCCGCGCCCAGGCCGAGCGCGACCTTGAGGAAGAATTGTCCAAGGCCGAAGATCAGCGATTCAGTCCGGCGCCCGGTACGCCATTCGCCGAACTCGACCGTGTCGGGCAGCATCGACCAGAAACCGAGCGCAAGACCCAGGCCGGTGACTTGCATCCACAGGAAGAAGCCCGTCGCCTCAATCGAGGTGCGCACGTCGTTGAACGCAAACCAGAGAAGGCCCGCCAGCCCCCAGACGATCGCTGCAAACCAGGCGTTGCGCTTGCCGATCGCGCGAGAAATCGCCACCCAGATCGGCACCACGATCAAGCCCGAGACAGCGGCAACCGTCAACGTGGTGCGCCCGCCGGCCTCATCGGCGAGATAATATTTGAAATAATAGAGGATCGATTTGCCGATCGCGGTCGAGCAGACCACACCCGCACAGATCGCCAGCAGGATCGACCAGAGCGCACGATTGTCGCGCAACGCGCGCCAATAATCGCCTGCCTTGAGCGCCGGTTCGATCTCACCGCTCTCTTCAGGCTCGCGTGTCGTGAAGAACACGATCGGCAGCACCAAAGTGGCGACAACCGCGAAAATCGCCGCAGCGAGCAGGAAGCCGTGCGACAGGTCGCCCGCGCCGAGTTTCGCAGCGAGAGGCTGAGTTGAGACGGCGATGACGATCCCGGCGAGCGTGGCGAAGATGATCCGCCCGCCGGCGATGGTGCCGCGCTCCGCCGAGCTTGAGGTGATGCGTGCGGTCATCGATGTGTAGGGGATCGACACCACGGTATAGGCGATGCGGAACAGAATGTGCGTTGCGAGCATCCACGCAGCCAGCCCGGTCCCGGTGAATGGCGGCTTGTAGTAAAGCAGCACGAAAGCGATGCCGACAAACGGCGTGCCGAACAGGATATAGGGGCGGTACCGACCCCAGCGCGTGCGTGTGCGGTCAGCGATCGCGCCCATGATCGGGTCGATCGCGGCGTCGAAGATCGACGCGATCATGTAGATCAGCCCGGCCGCCGCCGCGCTCAATCCGACCACATCGGTATAGAAGAACAGCAGGAAGAGCGAGATGCTCTGCCAGTAGAGATTGAAGGCGAAATCGCCGACTGTGAAGCCAAGCAAGCCCTTCACGCCCAACCGGGGTGCAACCGAATCCGCCACGTCTCTCTCCCGCATTTTCTGCGAGACTAGATAAATTATCGCGAATTATCCAAATAAAATATCGAATCCTGGGGATATTCGCACCGACGCGGCGGCATGGACTATTTCTTGCGCGGCCGTCCGCGTTTCGGGGCGGCCGCGACCAGCTCATCGCTGTCCTCAATGTCCACCTGTTCCATCCCGGCAAGCGTGTTGGTGACGGTCTGGTGAAACGAAGTCCCCATCTCGAAGAAATCCCGCACCAGCGTCTCGAGCCGCGGCGCATCGCGCTTGACCAGCGCATCGACAATCTCGCGGTGCTTGCTGTGATGGTCGAGCGCCAGGTCGACCTCATAATCAGCAAACAGGTTGATATAGCGCTCGATCCGGTTGCCGAGATCAGTCCAGATCTGCATCAGGATCGGCGAGCCGCAGCCCGAGAGCAGGGTGTAATGCAATCCGCCATAAGCCAGCTGCCAGGTTTCGCGATGCTCCGGGCTGTCGAACAGTTTCGGCACCTTGAGCGAGCGGTGGAGCTGCACCACCACTGCCTCTTCCCAGGCGTCATCGCCGTGATCGAGCGCCATTTTCAGCATCAGCCGGTAGATGCGGCGATAGACGCCGACCAGATCGGCATAATCGGCGAGCGAGACCGGTGCGACGCGATGGCCCTTTTGATGCTCGTGCAGGACAAGGCCGCCGGTGGTGAGGAGCAGGATCGCCTCGCGCACCGGGCTGTGCCCGACCTTGTAGAAATCGACCAGCTCGGCGATCTTGAGCCGCTCCATTGGCCGGAACACGCCGCGCACGATGTCGCGGCGGAGCCAGTAATGGACTGCCTGGGTGGGGTTGCGCTCTACATCGACGAACCCGCTGAGCGCGGGCGCGGTGAATGTGGCTACTGAAGGAAGATCTGTCGGCACCCTGATCATAGTAAACAGGCTGCGCGCCCTTGCAACCGACGCGCGCGCGCTTTGCCGCCGAACCGGATCTTCCTGGGACATGGCTTACAAGGCGGTCGCGACGACCAGCAACGGGCCGGCGGCCAGCGCACGCACGGCAATCACGCCCGGCGCAGGATCGGCCAGCCGCTCGCCCCCTGCCGCATCGATCGCCGCGCCGCGCGGGAAATGCGCCACGGGCAGCACGATCTCGGTCGGCGCCTCGATCGCCGGATTGGCATCGAAGGCGATCCTGAACACGCCGTTCGCCGCATCGAATGCCTGCTCGGTCAGCATGCCCTGAACCGCCCGGGCATAAGGCCGCGCAAAACCCGGCACCGCGCGCCCGCCGCTATCCGGATCACAGTCATACGTCGCCTGGTCCGGGCTGAAAATCGACAGATCCTCCTGGTTCCAGCCATCGCCCAGCGCAGCGTCGTTGCGATTGGACGCCGTATAGTTCCACAAGGTCCCGCTCATCAGATGCGAATCGAGCGCGTCATACATCGCGCCAAGCGCCGCGACATGATCGCCCCAGGGCATTGGGTCGCCCGCACGCCACGCCGCATAGGCCGCCCCTTCATCGAGATCGAACGGCAAGCCGAATTCCCCGATCAACGTCGGTGCGCCGCCCTCGCCCAGCGCATCGCCGAGGCGCTTGATCACGCCGAGCTGAGCGGCATAGCTGGTCGCGCGCCGGGGCTCGACCTGCTTGGTCACCAGGGTCGCGAAGTCATACCAATGGCTGGCGTTGACGCAGCGGTCGGGCATCCCGTCGGGAAAACCCATGCCGGAGAACGCTTTGAACGGATTCACCTCGGCAAAGACCAGCCAGTCGGGCCGGACGCGCCGCACCGTCGTCGCCATGGCGTGGAAGAAGGGCAGGACATGATCGCGCTCGGGATCGATCGCGGCACCATCGGCGCGATCGAAATGGTCCGGGCGCAGCGCCGTCTCGCCGTCATAGATGCCCGCTTCGGCAAAGGGACAGACGACCCCGTCGCGCCAGATCCGCACACCCGCCGGATTGGCGATGCGGAACCCGGCCGGCTCGACCTCGAACCCCTGCCCGGTCCGCACGACCAGCGGAATCTCGCACGGCCGGCCATCGGCGATCAGCAGCATGTCGAGCGGACTCATCGCCAGGCCCGGCCGCACCGGTTCGGGTTGCTCAACGCTGCGCTGGCAATGACGATAGGCCAGCGGCCGCCCGATCATGCCCGTATCGGGTTCGTTGAGCGTGTCGAAACCGATCACCTCGGGAATGTCGGCGACGCGTTCGGCCACCGCGGTCATCGCCGCGAGATACTCGCCCTGCAGCAGGTCCTGCACCGGCGTGCCACCCGGTTTGAAGTCTGGCAGGAAGCGCGTGCCGCCGAAGAACAGGGTCCACATGATCGCATTGGCGGGCAAGCGGTAATTGCTGCCCCAGCTCATCTGCGGATACGCCGCCTGGCGCCCGCCAAGTGCGGCGTCGTAGCGCTGCTGCATCAGATGCGCGGCATCGGCAGCGCCGAAACGGGTGAAGTCGAGCCCGACCGCCTCGAACACCCAGCCCGGTGCGCCATCGCCGCCGGTCATGCGCGACCAGACGTCCTGGTGAAAATCGATGAAAACGGCAAAGCCATAAGCCGCCGCCTTCAGGCACACGGCGCGGAGATAATCGAGATACTCTTCGTCGCGCATTCCCGGTCCGGCATGCGCCACCGCTTCCCAGGTGGTGAGCAGGCGCAGCGCGTTGAAACCCCAGCGCGCAAGCCGGCCGAGATGCGCGTCGGCTTCGGCAATCGGGAACGGCCGCCCGGTGAAGCTGACCGTCCGGTGATCGGCGAAATCGTCGCGCAAATGCGTGCCGGATACCGACACTGGCAGCTTGCAGTCGCCGCCAAGATTGACTCCACGCAGCAACACATGCCGGCCCGACCGGTCAACGAAGCGGGTACCCCGAATATCAAGCACCGGCCATCTCCCGCGCGGCATCGAAACAGACGCGTGCCGTGTCGATCAGGAATGCGGCATCGGTCCAGCGGTCGCTTTCCTCGCGTGGCTGGCCATCGGGACCAGTGACCATGCGAGGATAGAAGGAGCGCGGCGGGAGCAGTTCGGGCATGACGGTGAAATAGCCTCCTGGGGGTGCAGCGGCGAGGAAGCTGCGAAAGCTTTCCGTCCACATGCGTTTGAAGAAATCGAGATGCTTCGCCGCAGCGGGGTCGCTGGCGCTGAGCTGGCCGACCGCGTTCGAGCAGACGCGCAGATGCAGGAAGCGGGTGCGCGCGAATACCGAACGCATCACGTCGAACTTCATCTCCATGTCGCCATAGGTCAGTTCATGGCCGATATACCAATGCGCGAAATCGCCATTGAAGCGCAGGTCGGGAAAGCGCGCGACCAGATCGACCGTGCGGCGAATATCCTGGGTCATCGTCGCGCGGTGGGTTTCGAGGAACAGCGGATGGCCTTCCTGCACCGCCGCCTCAAGCAGGGCCTCGGCGAGCCGCGCCATCTGGTCGTCATCCTCGACCCCCGTGCCAAGCTGTATTGTGGTGCAGTCGCAGCCGGCGTCGCGCCAGCGCGCCGCGACGCCGCGCAGTTCCGCGGGATCGTGAAACACGCGGGCGATGCCGGTCGGGATCAATCCGGCGGCATGCGCGGCCGCCGGATCGAGTGTCTGGATCGTTTCATATCCGGCCTGTTTCAGCGCGGCATAGATCGCCGCCGTGTCACCCTTCGGTCCCGCCGACCAGTCCGGCAGGTCGGCGATGGTGATGAAACTCATGCCGGCGGCGAGACGCGGCGCTGCCGTCGTCCCGTCATTGGTGCCAGTACCAGGCGGTTCAGAAACCGACATCAAGCGACAATCCGATGCTGCGCCGCGATTCATACGGCCGGAACTGACTGAGGCTGCGTGCGGCGCCGAACGGAGTCGAGAACATCGCGATCGCATATTCCTTGTCGAGCAGGTTCTTGGCGTAGACCGACAGCTTCCAATGATCGTCCTTGCCGGCCAGCGCGATCGCGGCGTTGACCAGGGTATAGCCCCCCTGCCGCGCGCGCGGATTGTTGGGGAAAGCGATCAGCTGCTCGGAGCGATAGCTCGCGCCGAGATCGAAGCGCAGTTTCAGATCGTCCGACAGCGCCACGCCATAGGATCCGCCGAGATTGAATTGCCAATGCGGCGAGAAGGGCAGCGGCTTCCCGGTCAAATCCTGCTGCACATCGGTCGAACGGGTCGCGCCGGGCGCAAGCACGCAACCCTCGCTGGTCGTCTGGCCGCCATAGCAGGGCGCATAATTGAAATTGCCCCATTCCGCATCGACATAGGCACCACCCAGGGTCAGCGTCAGATCGGCCGGGTCGAGCGGTCGCCACGCCGCGTCGAATTCGACTCCCCTGGTCTTCGCCTCGCTGCTGACGATTGGATAGGTCGAGGTGACAGGGTCGCGGCCGGCGGTCTGATAATTGCTGACCTTGGTGTAGAAGAAGGTGGCGTTGAGCGTCAGGCGCTGTTCGGGCCAATAGGTGCGCAGGCCGAACTCATAATTGGTCGGCCGTTCGGGAGCGACCTTGCGCAGGATATTATTGCCGATATTGGTGTCGAAGCCGCCACCTTTGAAGCCGCGCGTGACCGTGGCGAAGATATTCGCGTCCTTGTTGAAATCATATTGCGCGCCTGCGCGCCACACCAGGGCGGTTGTATCCATTTTTGCGCTGGCGCTGTCGCGAGCATTATAGCGCGGATCAAGCCGGTTCTTGGCGGCCTCGACGCGCTCATTGACCACCCGCGCACCGGCGATCAGCTTGAAGCGTTCGGCCAGATTGATGTTCGCCTGACCGAACAGCGCCATGTTGCGCGTCTCGGCGGCGACCCGCACCTGACGGTAGTAGAACGAGTAGGGTATGCCGTTGAAAATCTGGGTCGAGTGCGAGATCACGTCGGAATTGAAATAATAGGCACCGAGCACATAATCGATCGTGCCGCCGGTCGGCGAGGCCAGCCGGAGTTCCTGGCTGAACTGATGCTGCTTGAAATCGGTGTAGTTCACGTTGAGCAGATTGTCCGGCGAGGAATCGGAATCGAGCCCGTCATGCGATTGCCAGGTGCGCCAGGCAGTGATCGAGGTCAGCGTATAGCCATCGCCGAAACGGTAATCGCCCTGCAGCGAGAACCCCTTGCTGCGTGCGTTCGAGAAGACGTCGCCATCGACATTCTGTTCGAGATTGCCGCGCCCCGGCACGATCCCCGCCGCAAGCGCTTTCCCCTCGGGTGAAATGGCGATGGGCGTTCCCGCCACCTCGGCCAGGGTCCAGATGCAGCAATCCGAGGTGCGCTTGAAATAATCGCCGATCGCGGTGATCGTCAGATCGGACGAGGGTTCATATTCGAGCTTGCCGCGAAAGCCGAATTCGTCGCGATTGTTGAGCTTGCGGCCGTCATAGATGTTGCGGATATAGCCGTCGCGCACATTGCGCCGCCCCGACAGCGAGAAGCGCAGCGTGTCGGTGATCGGCCCCGAGACATACGCGGTGAAGCGCCGGTCATTGTCCGGCCAGGCCCAGCTGACGCTCGCGCGTCCCTCGAATTCCTTGGACGGGCGTTTGGTCACGACGTTGACCACGCCGGCCGATGCGTTCTTGCCGAACAAGGTGCCCTGCGGACCGCGCAGCACCTCGATCCGCTCGACATCGGGCAAGTCGGTGACCGACGCACCCGACTGGCCGAGCACCACCCCGTCGAGCACATAGGCGGTGCTGCCCTCGATCGCCTCGGACGAGAAGGTGCTGGTGCCGATGCCGCGAATGAAAAAGCCGAAATTGCGCGGGCCCGCCGCGCTGATCAGGGTCACGCTCGGCACCAGATATTGCAGGTCGCTGGTCTCGTTGAACTTGAGCGCCGCGAGTTGGTCCTTGCCGACGACCGCGACCGACAACGGCACGTCCTGCAGATTCTCGTCACGGCGCTGCGCGGTGACGATGATGTCGTGGCCGTCCTCATGTGCGGTCGGCTTCGGTAGCGGCGCATCCTGTGCCGAGGCCGTGGCGGGCATGGCCAGCACAGCGATCGACAGGCCGGACAGCAGGCATAGGCGATAGAATCCAATCCGTGACATGTTTCATCCTCCCCAATCTTTTATGTTATTGAGTGAATAAATTTATCAATTTTTGTACTGTGTCAACGATTCAATCTAATTTTGCGCATTGATCCTCTGGCCATGGCGGGGATGCCGATCGAAAGCCCGCCCTGCCCTGCACGCTCCGGCGCTTGCCAAGATGATGGGGAACGTCGACATCGGCCGCGGGAAAAGGAGTGCTCGTGTCGACCCTTGCAGGGAAAATCGCGCTGGTGATTGGCGGTACCCGGGGGATCGGGGCAGCCATTAGCCGTCGCATGATCGCCGACGGTGTGTCATTGGCCATCTTCTATCTCAGCCGTGCCGAAGAAGCCGAGCAGTTCGCGGGCGAGCTTCGTTCGACCGGCGCGGCAGTGACCGCATTGCAGGTGGATGTGAGCGATGCCGGCGCGCTGAACGACGCCATCGATAGGGTGATCGCACAATTTGGCCGAGTCGATATTCTGGTGACCGTTGCGGGACTGGCGATCACCGGCCCGCTCGATGCCTATCCGGATGATGCGTTCGACCGTGTCTTCGCAATCAATGTGCGTGCGCCCTTCCTCGCGGCGAAGAAGGTAGCGGAGAAAATGGCGACCGGCGGGCGTATCATCACGATCGGCAGCATTGTCGCGGACCGGACGCCGGGCGATGGGACGACCTTATATGCCGCCAGCAAATCCGCGTTGAGCGGCCTCACCAGAGGATTGGCGCGCGACCTCGGCGCACGCGGATCACGGCCAATCTGGTTCAGCCCGGCCCGATCGACACCGAGCGCAACCCCGCCGATGGTCCTCATGCGGAAGAGAACCGGTCACCCCTCGCTATTCATCGTCATGGGACGGCCGATGAAGTCGCCGCGCTGGTTGCGTTTCTTGCCTCCCCTACCGCGGGCTTCGTCACCGGGTCCGTCTATAATATCGACGGTGGCTGGAGCGCCTGATCAGCCGCGCGGGTCCGGGATGATCCCGAGATCGGCAACCCGCCGTGCCCGCGCATCCTCGATCTGCGGCCAGGGCGCAGGATCGGGATAGACGCCGGCCGCGCGCGGCCAGGCGAGCGGCGTCGCGTCGCTGTCTATGACCGCACCCGGCAGGATGCCGCTGCGGTCAACCGAGGGATGGTGCTTGCCGTCAGTGCTGCGCGTACAGCCATCGGCAAAATAGATTGCGGTATAGACCCGCCGCATCATCGCCGAGGCATTGCCCATCGCCATGTGCATGGTCAGCCCGTGATGGAAGATCACGTCGCCCGGGCTGGCCGGCACGAAGCGCGCGCCCGCAGCGAGATCCTCATCGCCGCCCTCGCCGGAGAAAATGTCGACGAAGCGCGCATCCTGCCGGTGCGATCCCGGCACATAGCCCATGCCGCCGCTGCTGTCGTTCGCCTCGACGAACGGAATCCATGCCGTGACCGTGCGATATTCCGCGATCGGCCAATAAGGGTGATCCTGATGCGCCTGAGTCGGTGCGCCGCCCGGTTCCTTGTACAGCGCCTGATCATGCCATAGCCGGAGCCGGTCGGCCCCGACCAGCAACGCCGCCACGGCGCACACCGCCGGGTGGAAGGTCAGCGGCCGGACGTCCGGGAAATCCTCCCAGATATACTGGCATTGCAGGAAGCTTTGTTCGTAGCGCGACTTCTCCCGCAGCGACCGCGTGTCGCGCGACTTCCGGACCGCCACCGCCTGATCGACGGCGGCCGCATATCCGGCCAGTTCTTCGGGGTCGATCAGGCCCGGCACGGCTACGAAGCCGTCGCGCGCGAAATCGCTTTTCAGACGCCCAGGCTCGAGACCGACGCGCATCATGCTCAATCGCCGAGGATCAGAAACTGGCGGTGCGGATCGTCCTGCAGGATTTCCCTGCCCTCGGCCGTATGGGTGCGCGCGCCATCGGGTGCATATTGCAGGATATAGGCCTTGCGCACCGTCCCGTCCTTCAGATTGGGACCCGTGCGATGCGGTGCGAGCGAAGAGAACAGGATGATGTCGCCCGCGCGCGCCGGCACGCACACCGCATCCTCCACTTCCTCCAGGCATTTCAACCCGATCGAGGTCGGCCAATGCTCCAGCGTGCCGCGCTTGTGCTGGCCCGGCGCGATCCACGGACAGCCATTTTCCTCATCGACATCGACCAGCGGGATCCAGAAGGTCAGATATTGCTGCGGCTCGATGAAGGTATAGCCATTATCCTGGTGCCAGGGGAATTCCTGCTTCTTGCCGGTCTTCTTGTACACCGACTGGTCCCAATAAAGCCGCACCCGCTCGCCCGACAGATCGTGGCACAGGTCCTGGATCACCGGATGCGCGGCGAAGTCGTGCAACACCTCGGACCGCGCGACGAGATGCGCGGCAAAGGTGATCGTGCCGGCTGAGGTCAGGCGGAATTCACCGCCCTGCTGTTCCGCCACGAACCGCTCATAGGCCTCCTCGATCGGGTCGATCGCGGCGGTGACCTCGGCGATTTCCGCAGGGGTGAAGGCGTCGCGGATCAAGACGAAGCCGTCGCGGTCGAACGCCTCGGCCTCGGCGGGCCTGAGCCGGCGCAGCGGCCGGTCCGGCGTGACATTCTGCCATGAAAAGCCCGCGCTTCGTGCATCCACGGTGCCAGTGCTGATCCGGTCTTCGACGGATATAACCACGGCTCTTTCTCCTTGATTCGATTTTTTTTTATATTTATGATCAATTTTTATCGAGTCCACACAAAAAAATGCGGGCGGAACTCGGGAGGCGGATCAACCGTCGGCGTCGTCAGGCGCGACCGTCACGCAATGAGGAGAGAGAGATGAGGAAGGCGTTTGCCGCTATTATTGCCACGACTCTGGTCATGGTCGCGCCGTCAGCGGGGCTCGCCGCTCCCAACCTCCCAACCAAACCGATCGAACAGAAATATTATGCCGACGGGACCTGGGCCGTGTCGCAGACCGTGACCGCGGCGAATTGCGATTCCAAGGGCAGTGTCTGCGACATCTATTACCCGACCAACCTTGGTGCCGGCGGCTTCCAGCATCCGGTCATCGTATGGGCCAATGGATCGGGCACATCGCCGATCGCTCCTGCCACTTATGCCTTTGTCCTGCGCCATTTTGCTTCATGGGGCTTTGTCGTCATCGCGACGCGCGACGGCACGACCGGCGAAGGCCAGACGGTGATCGACAGCGCGAACTATATGAAGGCGCGCAATCTCGACTCCGGCAGCGTCTTCTACAACAAGCTCGACACGACCAAGATCGGCTCGATTGGCCATTCGCAAGGCGCGACCGGCGCGATCAACGGGATGCTGAAATCGACCGGCATCTTCCGCACCGCAATCGCCATCGAAATCGCACAACAGGCATTCTGCAGTTCGACGACCAATTGCCTGCAGACCGCGACCCTGACCGGCGCGACCAGCGGCTCGATCTTCTATATCGCCGGATCGTCCGACGGGCTGATCTCACCCGATACGCAGTGGCTTGGATCGCAGCTCAACTCCAATACCGCCTATTACAACGCAACGCCGGCCGCGCTGAACAAGGTCAAGGCGATCCTGAAGGGCCCCAATCACAACGACGTCCAGGGTACGCCGAACTGCCCCTCGGGCCTCGGTTTCTGCAGCAATGGCGCGCATGGCTATCTCGGTTATCCGACCGCCTGGATGATGTGGCAGTTGCAGGGCGCGGCGGATGGCCAGCAGGCGTTCAAGGCCTCGGGCGGCGAGATCTTCACCGAAACCGCCAACTGGCAGAGCGTACTCAGCAACGTGCCATGATGATCATGGCTTGCTGACGACAAAGGCCGGCCCGGGTTTCCCTGTGCCGGCCTTTTTCATTCAGGAGAATAACGGCCGGTGGAAGGATCGGTCGTGGCGCAGGAAACAGCGCGTTTCCTCGGCATAGGCGATCGCCTTCGCGACCTCCGGGTCGCTCGCGCTGGCGATGCGATATTGCTCATAGGCCGCCAGGCTGTCGAAGCTGAACAGGCAGAACGCCTCGTCGCTCGCGCCTTCCGACGGCAGGAAATAGCCGTGATGGACCCCGCCGAATTTCGGCAGCAGCGTCAGCCACATACGCGAATAGATCTCGAACTCGGCAAGCTTGTCCTGATTGATGATATAACGGACATGGCAGGTAATCACTGGCGGCTCCCTCACCGATTGCGCACCGATCCGATAGCCGCGCAAACCGCTCCCGGCCACGCCCTTATGCGTCAGGCCATGGAGGGAGACCGGCGGGATCAACATGCTGCGCCAATCGCGGGCACTGGACGAACGCGGCAAAGTCACTATATACCGATCGGTATGGAACAGACTCTAGCCCCTCCGCCGGTCAAAGGCCGGCCCCGGGAATTCTGCACGGAGGAAGCGCTTGCCGCTGCTCTGCGCGTCTTCTGGCGCAACGGTTATGAGTGCGCGTCGATGGCCGAACTGACCGCCGAGATGGGGATTACCAAGCCCAGTCTCTACGCCGCTTTCGGCAATAAGGAAGCCCTGTTTCACAAGGCGCTCGATCTTTATGAGCGCGAAAAGCTCGCTTACACCGTCGCCGCGCTTGAGGCGCCGACCGCACGCGGCGTGGCCGAGCGCTTCATGATCGGCGCGCTCGAAATGCAGATGAGCACGTGCGACCCCAAGGGGTGCATGGGCGTGATCAGCTCGGTGTCGTGTGGCGGCGCCGAATCGATCAAGGCGGATGTGGCCGCGCGCCGCGTGTCGTCCGAAGCCGCGCTGATCGCACGCTTCGAGCGTGCCAAGCTGGAGGGCGACCTGCCCGAAACGCTCGAGCCCGACGCGCTCGCACGCTATCTTTATGCCCTGCTCCAGGGCCTGTCGGTTCAGGCGGGATCGGGCGCGTCATGCGCTCAATTGCAGCAGCTGGTCGATACCAGCCTGTCGATCTGGCCGACCCGCTAAAAATAAACATACCTAGCGGTACACAAAGTGCTTGACGCACTGCGGCATAAAGTTATATACCGATTGGTATTGAAGTTGGACTCTCCCGTGAGCCCGACGGTCGGCTAGGGAGAACCCCTGATGACGAGCAAGTAATTCCAGCGCGGCGGGTTTCGGCCTGCCGTACTTCATCGATTTCAGACGGCGATCGTGGGCACCACCTGGTGCTTTCGCGAGCGTTTATCATTGCCTGATGGCCAGTGCGGCGCAGAGGACGGGTCTTCTGCGGATGGTGTTGTGCGATCTAAATTCAAGGGGATTTCCAATGGCTTATCTGGACATCAACAACATCTCCGCCGCTCCTGTCATGGGTCGCGCCGCCGAGCGTCGCCAGATGACCGCGCCGGCCAGCTTCTCGCCGATCGAGTGGAGCGTCATCGCTCTCGCCAAGCGCGATCGGATCAGCAGCCTGTCCGAACCGAGCCGCCTGTCGCGCGCGTTCGGCAGCCTGTTCGGTCTCGGCACCGCATCGCATCTCGCCGAGCCGCGGCTCGAAACGCTGCGCCGCCTCGCGGTGCATGCGTGGAAGCGCGGCTATGCGCTGCCCGCGTCGGAGGTCGCATTATTTCTGAAGGCCGGCTTCACCATGGGCCAGGCCGAAACATTGGTTGCGAGCGTCACCGGCGGACAAGTCGGTCAGCTCGCCTGGAGGATCGCCGCATGAATATGGTCACCCCGATCGATACCGAACACAGCACGCCGGTCCGCCCGCTGCGTGACGGCTTTTCCCGTCTGCCGCGCTGGCAGCGCGGTGCGCTCATCATTCTCCCTCTTGCCTTGATCGGCGCGGCTGGCGCCAAGCTCGCCGATCAATCCCCGGCAGTGGCGGCGGCTCCCCCCCTCGCCGCCGTCACTGTCGCGGCTCCATTGGTGCGGGACGTCAGCGAATGGGACGATTATGTCGGCCGTTTCGCGCCAAGCCGCACGGTCGAGATCCGGCCGCGCGTCGCGGGTGAAGTCACCGGCATCCATTTCCGCGACGGCGAGGTCGTGCAGAAGGGCCAGCTGCTCTTCACCATCGACGCCCGCCCGTTCGCGGCGGCGCTGGCCGAGGCACGCGCCAATGCGGCCAGCGCATCGAGCGCGCTTGTCCTCGCGCGCACCGACCTCGGCCGCGCGACCAAGCTGATCGATGACGAGGCGATCTCGGCCGGCGAAGTCGATTCGCTCCGCGCCAAGGTGCAGGCGGCAACCGCCGCGCTCGCCGCGGCCAATGCACGGGTCCGGGCGCGTGCGCTCGACGTCGAGTTCACTCAGGTGCGCGCACCGATTGCCGGCCGCATTTCCGACCGCAAGGTCGATGCCGGCAACCAGGTCGCGGGCGGCGAAGGCACTGGCGGCACGGTGCTGACCACGATCAACGCGCTCGACCCAATCTATTTCAGCTTCGACGGATCGGAAGCTTTGTACCTGAAGACGCAGCGTGCGCGTCAGCCCGGCGCCGAGCCGGCCGCGGTCGAGATCCAGTTGCAGGATGAGAGCGAGCATCGCTGGAAAGGCAAGCTCGACTTTACCGACAATGGCCTCGACCAGCGTTCGGGCACGATCCGTGGCCGTGCGGTGCTGAGCAATCCGAACTATTTCCTGACCCCGGGCATGTTCGGCAATATGCGCCTCGCCGCTGCGGGCAGTGCCAAGGCGCTGCTGGTGCCCGACGCCGCGATCCAGACCGATCAGGTGCGCAAGGTCGTGA
The DNA here is from genome assembly GCF_000803065.1 of Sphingomonas sp. ERG5. GTDB lineage: Bacteria > Pseudomonadota > Alphaproteobacteria > Sphingomonadales > Sphingomonadaceae > Sphingomonas. Next base: position 23,958 of record NZ_JSXI01000012.1, on the reverse strand, counting down.
TGACCGTCGATGCGAAGGACCAGGTCGTCGCCAAGCCGGTGACGCTCGGCCCGGTGGTCGATGGCCTGCGCATCATCCGGTCGGGCCTAGCGCCCAGTGACCGGGTGGTGATCGCCGGGATCCAGATGGCCATGCCCGGTTCCAAGGTCCAGCCGCGCGCCGGCAAGATCAGCGGCCAGGCTCAGGCGCCGGCGCCACAGGTCGCTCTGCCGGTGGCCGGCGAGGCGACGCTGGGCGCCCGCTAGGAATCGAGACACCCTCCACCGTTCGCCCTGAGCTTGTCGAAGCACCGCCCTTCTCTCTGCCGTAGCAAAGAAGAACGGCCCTTCGACAAGCTCAGGGCGAACGGGGTGGGGGCAGCTTAGAAGCTCAAAAAACGCCTTCATCAAGGACAGTCCTCATGCGCCTCTCGCGCTTCTTCATCACGCGGCCGATCTTCGCCGCGGTGATTGCGGTCGTCATCACCCTGGTCGGGGCGATCGCCTATCTCAGCCTGCCGGTGTCGCAATATCCCGACATCGTGCCGCCGACCGTGACGGTCAGCGCGGTCTATCCCGGTGCGAGCGCCGAGACGGTCGCCGAAACCGTCGCCGCGCCGATCGAGCAGGAAATCAACGGCGTCGACAACATGCTGTACCAGTCGTCGCAATCGACCGGCGACGGCAAGCTGGTCATCACCGTGACCTTCAAGATCGGCACTGACCTGGATGCAGCGCAGGTGCTGGTGCAGAACCGCGTCGCGGTTGCCGTGCCGCGCCTGCCCGAAGACGTGCAGCGCCTCGGCGTCGTCACGCGCAAGACCTCGCCCGACTTCCTGATGGTGGTCAATCTGGTCTCGCCCGACGATTCGCTCGATCGCGGCTATATCTCCAACTATGCGCTGACTCAGGTGCGCGACCGGTTGAGCCGCATCGACGGCGTCGGCGACGTGCAGCTGTTCGGCAGCCGCGACTATTCGATGCGCGTGTGGATCGACCCCGGCCGTGCCGCCGCGCTTGACCTGACCGCGGGCGAGATCGTCGCCGCGCTGCGTGCACAGAACGTCCAGGTCGCCGCCGGCACGCTTGGGCAGCCGCCCTATGCCACCGGCAACGCCTTCCAGCTCAATGTCGAGACGCAAGGGCGCCTGACCGACCCCAAGCAGTTCGCCGATGTGGTGATCCGCACCGACGCCGATGGCCGCCAGGTCAAGGTATCGGACGTCGCCCGGGTCGAACTCGGGGCGCAGGATTATGGCTCCAACACTTATCTCAGCGGCAAGCCGACGGTGATCGTCGCCGTGTTCCAGCGCCCCGGATCGAACGCACTCGCGGCGGCCGAAGGCGTCAATGCGGCGATGAAGGACATGTCCGGCCGCTTCCCCAAGGGCCTGGCCTATAGCGTCATCTACAACCCGACCGAGTTCATCTCGCAGTCGATCGATGCGGTGAAGGACACGTTGTTCGAGGCGATCCTGCTGGTCGTGCTCGTCATCCTGGTCTTCCTGCAGAAATGGCGCGCGGCGATCATCCCGGTGGTCGCGATCCCGGTCTCGCTGATCGGCACGTTCGCGGTGCTGGCGGCGATGGGCTATTCGCTCAACAACCTGTCGCTGTTCGGCCTGGTGCTGGCGATCGGCGTGGTGGTCGACGACGCGATCGTCGTGGTCGAGAATGTCGAGCGTAACCTGGAACATGGCCTGTCGCCACTGGAGGCGGCGCGCAAGTCGATGGACGAAGTGTCCGGCGCACTGGTCGCGATCGTGCTGGTGCTGATCGCAGTGTTCATCCCGACCGTGTTCCTCACCGGCCTGTCGGGCGCGTTCTACCGCCAGTTCGCGGTAACCATCTCGACCGCGACGGTGATCTCGCTGATCCTCTCGCTCACTCTGTCCCCGGCGCTCGCCGCGATCCTGCTCAAGCCCAATGCGCAGCAGGGCGAGGGTAACCGCTTCACGCAGTTGCTGCGCCGCGCTGCCGATGCCTTCAACCGCGGCTTCGAGCGGCTGAGCATTGGTTACGCTGCCCTCACACGGCGGCTGGTGAGTGCACCGAAGAAGATGATGACCGCCTATGCCGCGCTGATCGCGATCACGGCGGGCGTGTTCTGGGCGACGCCGACCGGCTTCATCCCGGCACAGGATCAGGGTTACTTCCTGACCGTCATCCAGCTGCCGCCCGGTTCCTCGGTCGAACGCACTGACGCGGTGATGCGCAAGGTCGCCGCGCGCATCCTGCCCGGCGCCGGGATCAAGGGTGCGGTGATGCTCGCCGGGTTCGACGGGCCGTCGCAGACGCTCGCGCCGAACGCCGCCGCTGCCTATTTCCCGCTCAAGAGCTTCGAGGAGCGTAGGAAGCTCGGCGTCAGCTTCCCCGAGATCATGGCCCAGGCGCAAAAGGCGACCGCGGACATCACCGAGGCACGGCTGATGATCATCCCGCCACCGCTGATCCAGGGTATCGGCTCGGCCGGCGGCTATCGCCTGATGGTCAAGGACCAGTCCGGGCGCAGCTATCAGGAACTGGCCACGGCATCGAACGATCTGATCGGCAAGGCCAATCAGACCAAGGGGCTGGCGCAGGTCTTCACCTTCTTCGAGACCGCGACGCCACGCATCTTCGCCGATGTCGACCGGACCAAGGCCAATATGCTTGGCGTGCCGCCGGAGCGGGTGTTCGAGGCGCTGCAAGTCTATCTCGGCTCCGCCTTCGTCAACGACTTCAACCTGCTCGGCCGCACCTATCGCGTCACCGCCCAGGCCGATGCGCCGTTCCGCAACACGACCGCCGATATCGCCAATCTGAAGACCCGTTCCAATTCGGGCCAGATGGTGCCGATCGGGTCGGTCTCGACCTTCAAGGACAAGACCGGGCCGTATCGCGTGGTGCGCTACAACCTCGCCCCCGCGGTCGAGATCGATGGCGACACCGCACCGGGCTATTCGTCGGGCCAGTCGCTGATCGCGATGGAGAAGCTCGCCGATGCCAGCCTGCCCAGTGGCTACAGCCATGAATGGACCGGCATCGCCTATCAGCAAAAGGCGGCGGGCAGCACCGCGGGCCTGGTGTTCGTGATGGCGGTGGTGTTCGTCTTCCTCGTCCTGGCGGCGCAGTATGAGAGCATCACCTTGCCGCTCGCGATCGTGCTGATCGTGCCGATGTGTCTGCTCGCGGCGATGGCCGGGGTGAACCTGCGGGGGATGGACAATAACGTCCTGACCCAGATCGGACTGGTCGTGCTGATTGCGCTGGCCGCGAAGAACGCGATCCTGGTGGTCGAGTTCGCCAAGCAGGCCGAGGACCAGGACGGACTGTCGCCGATCGAAGCAGCCGTGCGCGCGGCGAAGGACCGGTTGCGGCCGATCCTGATGACCAGCTTCGCCTTCATCCTCGGCACGGTGCCGCTGGTGACGGCAAGCGGGGCAGGCGCGGAGCTTCGCCAGGCGCTGGGTACCGCGGTGTTCTTCGGCATGATCGGCGTGACCGGCTTCGGCCTGCTCTTCACCCCGACCTTCTATGTGGTGTGCCGGGCGCTCGCGCAGCGCCTCGGCCGCCGCCGTGCCGCCGGCCAGTCGCCCGAAGCCCCCAATCCCACACTTCAGCCCGCCGAATAGGAGCGGTCATCATGAAACAGATACTTCTCGCCTCACTCTCCGCGCTGGCGCTCTCCGCCTGCGCCGTCGGACCCAACTATGTCGCGCCGATCCCCGCACCCAAGGCGGCGGCCCCGTTCATCGGCGCAACCAACCCGGCGGTATCGACCGCAGCCGCTGACGATCATTGGTGGCGGCTGTACCGCGACCCGGTGCTCGACGGCCTGGTTGCCGATGCGCTCGCCGCCAATACCGATATCCGCGTCGCGGTGGCGCGGCTCGACAAAGCCCGCGCGTCGCTGCGCGGCGCCCGGACGGACCGGCTGCCCCAGACCAGTATCGGCGCGAGCGGCACCTATGGCCGGTCGCCCGAGACTCAGCGCCTGCCCGGCAGCGCGGCGGAAGACTCCGCCTTCGATGTCGGCCTGAGTGTCTCATATGAGCTCGACCTGGTGGGTCGGGTGAAGCGCAACATCGAAGCGGCGCGCGGCGATGTCGCAGCCGCGGATGCCGATGCCGACGCGGTACGCGTCGCGGTCGTCTCCGCCACCACCCGCGCCTATGTCGATGCCGCCTCCTCGGCCGAGCGCCTCACCGTTGCGAAGCGCATCGTCGACCTGCTCGACAAATCCGCCGGCCTGACCGGCAAGCGAGTCGAGGCGGGCCGCGCGGCGAAGCTCGACCTGGTGCGCATCACCACCTTGCGCGACCAGCGCGCCGCGCTCGTTCCCGCGATCGAAGCCGATCGGCAAGCGGCCTTGTTCCGCCTCGCCACGCTGACCGGTCGCACGCCGCAGGATTTGCCGGCCGCCGCCGCCGAGCGCAGCTCAACCCCGACGCTCGACCAGGCGATCCCGGTCGGCGACGGCGCGGCACTGCTTGCCCGGCGTCCCGACATCCGCGCGGCGGAGCGCCGGCTCGCTGCCGCGACCGCGCGGATCGGCGTCGCCACCGCCGAACTCTATCCCAAGATCTCGCTGGGCGGATCGGTCGGCTCCTCCGCCACCAGCATCGGCGACATGTTCACCGGTGGCGCGCTACGCTGGCTGATCGGCCCGCTGATCAATTGGTCCTTCCCCAACCAGGGAGCCGCGCGTGCGCGGATCGCGGCCAGCGAAGCGGACAGCCGCGGTGCGCTGGCCGCGTTCGACGGCACGGTGCTGCGCTCGCTCGAGGAAACCGAAACCGCCCTGTCGAGCTATGCCCGCGAGATCGAGCGCAACGCGGCATTGCGGTCGGCACGCGACGGCGCCGAAGCGGCGATGCGCATCACCCGCGCCCGCCAGCGCGCCGGGCAGATCGATTTCCTCGACGTGCTCGATTCGGAACGGACCTTTGCCGATACCGAAGCCGATCTCGCCGCATCGAACGCGCGGATCGCGAGCGCACAGATCGACCTGTTCCGCTCACTCGGCGGCGGGTGGGACAAGGCCGATCGCCTAGCGAGCGATGCGGCGGCCAAAGCAGGTGGTGGCAAGGGCCACTAAGGCGCTAGCCGGGGCATTGATCGGCGACCTGTTCCGCCTGTTACGACCTGTTATTTTTCGGCCGGTTATTTTTCGGCCGGTAAAGTTGGATTTTTCCGACGGATTTCCGCTTGTTCTCCAGTGACTTGATGCCCATCCACCTGTTATTTCAATAACCGGTGGAACAGGTGCGATAACAGGTGGGATTTCTCCTGTTGTCGCGCCGGAACAGGTGGACCGGTCCGGCGTCGTCATTCGTCATGAGAAAGAGCGGTGCGGAACCCGCCAGGGCACCCGCGAGACATGTCGCTGGCACGAACCATCCTGCCCTTGAATCGGCGTCACCGGCGCCTCGCCCCCGCGATCTGCCGGGGCGAGTGCAACAAGCCGCTTGCAGGGAGCGGAGAAAGGCATAGTCTCTCCAGAAAATAGAGGAGAGGGTATGATGGGAAGCATGCATGAGTCCGAAGGGTCGGGCGGCGAAAGCCTGATCATTTTGCAAAGTCTGTTATGTTTGTTGCGTGAAAAAAACCTGCTGACGCGCGCGGATATCGAGGAATTATGCGACCGCGTGTCGACCGTGGCCAAGCACGCCGATTGCGCACCGTTTCCGTGCAGTGAGAAACTCGCCACCGCAGCGGCGGACGAGATGGCGCGAATCGGCAGCCATATCGGCAACCGTTACGGCGGCAAGCATCGCAAGGGTGCGTACACACCGCATAACTGAGTTGGGACAGCTGGCGAGCGGGCCGGGTTGGACGGGCCGCTCGATGACGCTGGCAGAATCGGCGCAATCTGGCTGCGTGTAACGCGGTTACGCCAGGCGGCGGCAGACTGGAGGACCGGCTGAGGTCACGCTTAAGTAGGGCACTCTGGTATTAGGCCGTGAACCCATAAATGAGAATGGCCGCTATCGCCCCGTCGCAGACCTTCAGAAAGGCTGCCACTTTTGCTGACTGCAAGCGTGATGGCTGCGACGGCGTGCCGGTTTGGCCTTTGGGGAGTGTGGGGTGAGGCAAACGGTTTCTGTAGCCTGCACTATTCTCCTGGCGCTCAGCGCGGACGGCCTACAGGCACAAACCATGGAACAGCTGCAATCCGAGGGAGCATTTGTCCGGGCTCTCATTCGGGCGCGAGACGCTAAAGATTGCCGCCTTGCCCTTAGGCTGTTGGATGATCGCCAAGCTGTTGTTCAATCACAAGCGATAGAGTTTGCGCGAAGCAAACGTCGCCGTACTCGTGAGTTCGATAGTGAGGGCATTTACTTATATGAGCAAATTCGTGGTCTGGAAAACAGACGTGCTATTATGATTCAGGAATGCCGGTAAGATTCTCGCTCAAAAAAAGCGCTGCGCCACCCTCACCCACCCCAACTGTCTCCCCAAAGCCGCATCAGATTCGCGCCCAGAACCTTCTCGACCCGCGCCGCCTTCCAGCCGCGCGCGGTCAAATCGTCCGCCAGCATGCGGAAGCGCAACGGGCTGTTATAATCCCCGACATAGTTGAACACGTCGGGACCTTCGCCGGGCGCGGCGATGCCTTGTGCCGCGCGCTGTTCGTAGAATTTCTTCTGCTCGGCGCGCATCTTGTCGTCGATCACGATCGCGCTGGTGCCGCCATCGGTGCCGATCGAGACATGGTCCTCGCCGCAGACATTCACGGCATGGTCGAGGTGGCGGATCAGGTCTTCGCGGGTCGGTTTGCCCGACGGGGCCAGGAACGGCATGAAGAAGATGCCGGCCACGCCGCCCTTGTCGGCCATCGCCTTCAGTTCCGCGTCGCGGACGTTGCGGGGATTGTCGTGCAGATCGCGGCACCCGGTATGGCTGATCGTCATTGGGCGTTTCGACGCGGCGATCGCCTCGGCGATGGTGCGCTGGCCGCCATGCGACAGGTCGAGCAGCACCGCCGCCTTTTCGAGCGCGGCAATCGTCTCATGGCCAAGCGTCGACAGGCCGGCATTGGCCGCTTCAAGCGCACCATCGCCGCACAGGTTGCGCCGGTTATAGGTCAGCTGGATGATGCGCACGCCAAGGCTCTTGAACAGCGTGATACGATCGAGTTGCGGGCCGATCGGCGTGGTGTCCTGGAACCCGCACACCAGCGCGACCTTGCCGTCGCGCTTGGCGGCCAGGATGTCCGCCGCGCGCGTCGCCTTGACGAACAGGTCGCCATTGTCCGCGACCGTCCGGTCGAGCTCCGCAATGCCGCCCACGGCCAGTTCGAACGCGTTCGGAATGTTGCCGGGCTCCGCGACCGTGCAATTGATCGCAGTGATGCCGCTGCTCGCCAATTCCGCCCGCCCCCTGGCGGTATAGCGCGTCCGCCCCTCGACATAATCGGGATCGGAAGGCGCGCCGAGTCCATCGATGACGATCGCCTTGCGCCATGCCGCATCGGAATATTCGGCCGCGCGCACCATTGATGGCGCGAAGACCAAAGGTGTTGCGGCGATCAATTTCAGTGCGGTGCGGCGATCCATGGACTTCTCCCCTTTTGGGAACAGTGCCTGCGTGGTGCGAAGGGAGCAAGGTGTGTTTGGTCTGGCGGTTTCGGTCGCGTGGAATCGGGATGCCAGCGCCTCATTCGCGCCGCCGGAAAGAGGCCCAGTCCTCCCGCGTCAGCTGAAAAACCGCGGTATCGCGGACATAACCGGTCCAGGTCGTCATATTCCGTTCGAGCGTCGCGGTGCGTCTTGCGCCGAGTTTTTCGACCGCGCGCATCGATCGGCCGTTGCGCGTGTCGACCCTGAATTCGATCGTATGAAACCCGTTGGAAAACGCATGCTCGATGAGCAGCATCTTCATCCTTCGATTGAACGAGGTTCCGCGCACGGACGGGGCAATATAGGTCCCGCCGATCTCGACGAGTCCCGGCTGCAGCTCGGACAGGATGAAATTGGTCATGCCGACGACCGTCTCCCCGTCCAGCACCGCGAACCGCACCCAGTTCGGCATCATCGCCAGCAAGGCGATCGACCCGTCGAAACGATCGCCCAGCAGGGAGAGCGGATAGATGTCCCAGATTTCGCTGTCCTGTGCGCAGGCAGCGCGCAGCGGTTCGATATGACGATCATCGAACGGCATCAGGCCGATCGGGGCATCGAGAAGCGGTGCCGACAATCCCATGTTCATTGCTCCAAACCGAGCCTCGCCGATACCGGGTCACTGGGGCCGTACTGAGGCGGGATGCCAGGCGTCACGCGGGCGCAGCGCGCGGACTCGCCGGGTGGCCGGCCGTGACTCGTCCCGCTTCGGATCAGGCGCGACGCGGATCGAAGCTCAGCCCCAGCCGGCCTTGCCAGTCGACCCGGCTCAGCTGCACCACGGAGATCGCATAGGCCAGCGCGATACCGGCACAGACCGCGCCCATCCTGTTCGCCGTGCACAAATGCCAGGCTGTCAGGACGAATATGATCCGCATGCCGAGATGGACGAACCCGAGCGGATGACCGACGGTCCATGAAAAGATCACCCAGTGCAGCGCAAATCCGATGCCGACGCTGATCGGGAACAGGGCCGGTGCATGGATCCAGATCGGGATATGGATCGCCCACGTCGCCAGCGCCATGACCCGTGCGCTGGCGGACAGGCGCAGCAGCGGGTTCTCGGGCGGCGTGCTCATATCCTCGCCGCGCAGCCGGCCGATCAGGAACCCCACCGGCATGATCGTCCAGAAGCCCAGCGCCAGCACGAGATTATGCAACCGGGGATCGACCGCCAGGCTGAGCAACGCGATCGCCGAATAAACGAGCACGCCAGTGATCGGCAATGCGAGCGATCCCTTGCGGCGGATGATGAAATCGGCGCGCATCTCGTCGAAGGTCATGACCATTCTCCTCTCTCCCCATGCCTTCTGCTAGACTGATGCGCAGGAGGATTGGAAAAATCGGAAAGCCGATACCCCCCATGCATGTTTGCTGGCAGCCCGCCGATGCGGACCTGCGCCCGTTCCTGACCGGCATGGTGGAACGGTGCGACCGGGTACCGGCCGGGCTGTCGCTCGAACTGCCCGTCGGGCGCCCCCTGCTCCATGTCACATTGGGTGCGGACTATGGCTTTGCCCAGGATGGCGGCTTCGAATGCATGCCGCATCTCTCGCTCTGGGGTTTCGACGCGCGGACGCGGGTGACCCGGCCGGAGGGATGTCTTCACGCGCTGGTTGCGGTGCTGACCTATCGCGGCGCCGAATTGCTGGCGCCGCGCATCGCGCTCAGCGCCACCGGAACGCGCCTCGACCTGCTCGACCGCCTCGGCGACAATGGCGCGCGGCTGCTGCACCGGTTGAAAACGGCGCGTCTGTTCGCGGAGCGATGCGCGATCCTGCAAAGCTATTTTCGCGGCCTTGTTCGTCCGGGCGACGTGCGGCCGACAGGCTATGTGCATGAGGTCGCGGACTGCATGACCTCAGGCCGGATACCGGGCTCGATCGCCGCGATCGCGCGTCATTTCGAGGTCAATGAGCGCACCCTGCGCAATCATTTCCGCGCCGAACTTGGCGTCTCGCCCAAACGGATGCTGCGGGTTGCGCGGCTCAATCGGTCGATGCGCGCGCTCCATCCGCTTGCCTGGGGTGAAGGCGAGGAACATGACGTGCGCCTGGAATTTTTCGACGACGCGCATTTTCACAACGAGTTCCGGCTGCTGACCGGCCTTACCCCGCGCGACTTTCAGCGCCGCAAGGCAGCGAGCGGCGACACGCTCATCTACAGCCTGCCGGGCGCTCCCTGAAGCGGGTCGCTTTACCGGCCTTCCCGCCGCGACGACCCGGCCGGTCATGCTTCGCGCGCCGCCGGTGGCAGGCTGATGCGCAGGCACGCGCCTTTTGGCGACCTGTCGATGGCCGCGACCTGGCCGCCATGGAGCTGGACGATCTCCCTGACCAGACTCAGGCCGAGCCCGGCGCCCCTGCCCGCCGGATGCAGGCGACTGAACGGTTCGAAAATCTGTTCACGCTGCCCAGGCGGAATGCCGTTCCCCTCATCGCACACCTCGATACAGGCCGGGTCCGTCACGCGAACCGTGATCTTCCCCTGCCGCCCGCCATGCTCGATGGCGTTCTGCACAAGATTCATCAGCGCGCGTTCGAGCGAGGAATGGTCGCCAAGGACCGCCACGATCTCGTCCCCGGATTCGAACGACACCTCATATCCCGCGGCGAAGGCGAGCGGCGCCAGATCGACAATGACCCGCCGCGCCAATGCATTCAGGTCGACGGACGAGAATGAGCTGGTCCGCTGATCGAGCCGTTGCAGGTCGAGAAGTTGCCCGGCGAGCACGGCAAGGCGGGCCGCATCCTCGGTCAGGCGCATCTTCTCCGCGCTGGAAGGAAGGGATGCGACCCGGGTATTGAGGATCGCGATCGGCGTACGCAGTTCATGGGCGGCCTGGGCGAGGAAACGCTTGTGGCGCGTATAGCCCTCATCCAGGCGTGCAAGAGCGTCATTGACGGCCTTGACGAGCGGCAGGAATTCCCGCGGGATATTCTCGACCGGCATCTGAATGCCGCGCTGATCGAACTCGATCCGCGCCGCATGGGATGCCGCGTGGGAGAGGCCGGCCAGCATCCGCCTCACGACAATGGGGGTGACGATGACGGTCGCCAGCGCGACCACCAGCAGCATCGGCACAAAAATGGACAGGAAGGCGCCCGATGTCCCGAGCAGGAGCCGGTCGAGAGTCAGATGCCCTTCGGTTCCAGTGAAGATCTGGACATTGCCAGCCGGCGTTTCGACCCATTTGACCACGGCCTCCGGTCGCGCATTCCGGTCGGGCGCGAGCCTGAAGCGCGCATCGTTCATGCGACCAAGGCCAACCGTCGCAAACGCGAATTCGGGCGGCACGATGCCTTCGGAAAGATGATGACCCGCGCCGTCCCGCGCGACGAACCAGATGGCGCCGGTTTCTTTCCGGAGCCGCGCGAGTTCGGGCGTTTCCCGGAGGATGAGCGCACCACGACGGTTGCGGGCAATGGCGTCCTTCAGGACATCCACATTGCCATTCTCATAACCGTCGATGAGATAGCCCGTCGCCCATAAAAGGCCGACCATGACGGCGATGGCCAGCATGATCGTCCCGACCTCGAAGATCACCAGCCAGCGGACCAGACGCCATTTGAAGGATGGCGGCGCACCCGCGCTCATTGCGTTTCCCGCAACAGATATCCAACGCCGCGAATGCCGTTGATGGTCACGCCCGCATCGGCATCGAGCAATTTGCGGCGAAGGCGCGAGATATGCGTATCGAGCGCATTGGACTGGATTTCGTCATCGAGGCTGAACACGGATTCCATCAGGACCGTGCGCAGCACCATCCGTCCCATGCGCCGCATCAACGCCTCGAGCACGAGCAACTCGCGGCGTGGCATATTCAGCGGCGTTCCCGCAATGCTGGCTTCGCGATGGGCCAGGTCGAATGACAAGCGACCGACGGTCACCACGTCGAACTGCACCGCGGCCGGCCTGCGGGAAAGCGCGCGAATGCGGGCGAGCAATTCCTCAAGCGCGAAAGGCTTGCCGATATAATCGTCGGCGCCGCCATCCAGCCCCGTGACGCGGTCCGCAAGATCGTCCAGCGCCGTCAGGACGAGAACGGGCACATTGTTGCCCGATGATCGGATCACCGGGATGAGCGAGAGCCCGTCACCGTCCGGAAGCCGCCGGTCGAGGATGACCACATCATAGACCGCATCGTTCAGGACGAATATGGCTTCGGCCAGATCCGGGGCATGATCCACGATCATCCGGTGACGCGCCAATACGGTTTTCAGCGCCTCCGCCAGCTCCCTTTCATCCTCGACCAGCAACACCCGCATGCCAACACTTCACCCCGCGCACTGTCCCGACGCAGGGCATTCGTAACACAGCTTCATTGAGGGAAGCTGTCATTTGCCGGGACGCCGTGCCGATGCCGCCGATCCTCCGGAACAACCAGGGCATGACAGGCTCCCTCAATCCCGGCGTGAAACACGCACTCCGCCGGCGCTCTTCCCGCGTCGGCGTGAGGAAACGGCACATCCGACTGTTGCGCCGGCTCTTCTCCCCATGGCTGATGGAGTGCCGACATGTCCCTTCCTGATATCGTCCCCTTTCTGATCTCATGGCTGCGCAATCCGGCGCGTGTTGCCGCGATTGCACCATCGAGCGCCACCGCCGCCGCGCTCATGACCGGGGAAATCAGCCCGATTGCGGGCCCCGTGATCGAACTGGGGCCCGGCACCGGGCCATTCACCTATGCCCTTCTTGAACGCGGCGTCCGTGAAAGGGACCTGATCCTGGTCGAATTTGGCGCGAAGTTCGCCAGCCTGTTGCGCCAACGCTTCCCGCAGGCGCGGATTCTGGAGATGGACGCAGCGCATCTGTGCAGCTTCGCGGATTTGAAGGAAAGGTCCGCCGGCGCGGTCGTCAGCGGCCTCGGCCTCTCGACAATGCCGCAGGAAAAAGTCGCCGCCATTCTTGACGGCGCGTTCCGATTCCTCCGACCGGAAGGGGCGTTTTTCCAGATCACCTATCACCTGCGCTGCCCGGTTCCGCGCGCGGTGCTGGATCGTCTGGACCTGGAAGCATTCTATATCGGCCGGACCTTTCGCAATCTCCCGCCGGCATCGGTTTACCGGATCGCCAGACGCTCGCCCGCCCTTTCCAAGGGATGATCATGGAAATTCAGACCGTCTCACAGCAGGGCCGCGACCGCCGCGATCAGGTCGGCGGGGGCACCCCGGCACCGCTCCCGTTCGCCGGCTCGAACTGTGCCTGCCGGGCGATATGCAATGCTCAATATCCACGCATCGTCGACCTGGCCTTGACCTGCGCCGCCGCGCCGACTTCTATGCCGCAAAACCAAATGACAGGGGAGCAGGCCATGGATCGCAATGGGGATCGCAACGGAAATCGTAACGGGGATCACGACGGCGAGATCTTCACCCCGACGCGCCGCGCCCTTCTCCGCTCTGCCGCCGCCGGCGCGGCGACGCTCGCCCCCGGCATCGCCTTCGCCGCGCGCGGCGACGACATGGCCGTGATCCGCGCCGCCGTGGAGAAAGGCCATGACGCCGCCGTCGCGCGGATCCAGGACTGGATCAAGCATCCGACCATCGCCGCCGAGCGTTTCCAGGTCGATGAAGGCGTCGCCTATATGTCGCGGCTGGCGCAGGAAGCGGGCTTTACCGGGGTGCGCGCGGTGCCGACCGGGGGCGTGCCCGCGGTGTTCGGGGTGATGGATGTCGGAGCGCCGAAATGGCTCGGCATCTATTTCATGTACGACGTCAAGCAGTTCGACCCCAAGGAATGGTCGGTGCCGCCGCTCGAGGGCCGGTTGGTCGACCGGCCGGGCGTGGGCAAGGTCATCATGGGGCGCGGCGCGGTCAACCAGAAGGGGCCGGAGGGCGCCTTCCTTGCCGCGCTGCATGCGTTCAAGGCGTCGGGCCGCAAACTGCCGGTCAATCTGGTGCTGATCGCGGAGGGTGAGGAGGAAATCGCCTCGCCCAATTTCCTGACCGCGATCCGCGACCCGCAAGTGCTGGCGGCGATGAAGAAATGCGCCGGGGTGATCATCCCTTCCGCCGGCCAGGGGCCGAGCGGCAATGCGACAATCTCGCTCGGCGCGAAGGGCGCGGTCGAGATGGAGATCGTGTCGGACAGCAAGACCTGGGGCCGCGGGCCGGCGAACGACCTGCATTCGAGCCAGTTCGCGCGGGTCGACAGCCCGGCGTGGCGGCTGGTCCAGGCGCTCAACACGCTGATGGGGCCGGACGGACATACGCCGGCGGTCGAGGGGTATCTCGACCGCGTCACGCCACTGACCGCGCGGCAAAAGGCGCTGATCGCGGAGGCCGCGCGCAGCAACAGCGAGGCCGAGGCAAAGAAGGCGATGGGCGTGCAGCGCTGGATCAACGACGAGACCTGGGAACAGTCGCTCGAGCGGCTGGCGTCGCAGCCGACGATCAACATCCAGGGGCTGGTCGCCGGCTATACCGGCCAGGGCGGCAAGACCGTGCTGCCGCACCGTGCGGTCGCCAAGGTCGAGATGCGGCTGGTGCCCGACATGACGCGGGACGACAGCGTCGCCAAACTGAAGGCGCATCTGGTCAGGAAGGGCTTTCCCGATATCGAGGTGAATGTGACCGGCGGCTATGGCCCAACGCAGACACCCGAGGATTCGTCGCTGATCAAGGCGCACAAGGCCGTGCTGACGCGCGCGGGCGTGCCCTATGCACTGTCGGTGCGCTCGGCGGGGTCGTGGCCGGGAGTGGTGTTCACTGGCGATCCGTTGCGCTTGCCGGCGGCGCAGTTCGGCATCGGCACCGGCAATGGCGCGCATGCGCCGGACGAATATTTCGTGATCGAGCCGACCAATCCGAAGGTCGCCAATCTGACCGCGCAGAGCATGGCCTATGTCGATCTGATGTATGAGATCGCCGCGCTGGGGTGAGCGCGCGCATGGCCTGACCGGGGCGATGGGCGGTTCGTTCGGCGTTGATTCAACGCCGCAGTGGATCGTGACAGCGTGGCGGCGGACAGGATGCCAGCCGGTGTCCTGGCCCCGCTCTTTCACATGACTGGCAAGATACCGAACGTTCGAGCGCGCCGTTGCGCGAAAACAGCATGCTGTTCCATGCTGTTATGCGTGCTGTTCCATGCTGTTATTCAATAACAGCATATTGGCGACCAGGCTTTTGAAAACAGGACGAAAATCCGGACCTCAAATCCAACTTAACAGCATGGAAAAAATTTCCGTCGACTTAACAGCAAAAACAGCAGGCAAACCGGGTGACATGTCGGGCGCGACGCGCGATTCGGTGCCGTCTGGCTGAACGAGGGCGTGTGGATTGCTTCGCGGCATATGCCCCGATACGCTGGCCGCGAATGACGCCCGCCAAGCCGACCGACCGGTCCCCGACCATTTCCCCGGCTCATGGCCCGGTCATGCGCGTGCTGCTGTTTCTCTCGATCCTGATCGTCACCAGCGGTTGCGCCAGCACCCGCGAAGCCGGTCCGCTCACCCTGCAACAGCGGATGGACCGGGTCATGCCGGCGCTGCTGCGCGAGCAGAAGCTTGGCGGGATGGGGATCGCGGTGATCCGCCGCGGACGCGTGGTGTGGACCGGCTATTATGGCGAGCAAAGCCCGGGCGTGCCGGTCTCGCCGCGCACCGCGTTCAATACCGCATCGATCGCCAAGACGGTCACGGCCGAGACGTTGATCGCGCTGGCGGCGGCGCGGCGGATCGATCTCGATGAGCCGATCGCCGGCTATGTCGCCAATGCCGATCTCGCAGCCGATCCGCGCTACCGCGTGCTGACGGCGCGGCTGTTGCTGTCGCACCGCTCCGGCTTGCGCAACTGGCCCGACGATTATGACAATGGCCGGCTGGCATTCGATTGGGATCCGGGCACGCGCTATCGCTATTCCGGCGCTGGGGTCGAACTTGCCGCGCGCTATGCCCAGGCGAAGACCGGCAAGACATTGCGCGCGCTCGCGGCCGAGACTTTGTTCGCGCCGATGCGGATCGATGAGATGGCGGTCGCCGAATTGCCGGCCTGGACCGCCGGCCATCTCGCACTGCCGGTGGACAAGGCCGGGGCGTTCGGCGCGATCGACACGCTCTATCCGGGATTGAAGACGGGCAGCGGCGTCGGTGCCGCCTATGACCTGATCACCACCGTGCCGGCCTATGCATCCTTCCTGACCAGGCTGATCGCGCACGGCGGGCGGGATTCGGCGGGGCGACGCGCGCGCGAGACGATCCTGACCAATCTCGACGGCGATGCGGTTTATGGCTGTCCGCGCGCGGTGGTTGCGCGCTGCCCCGATACCTATGGCTATGCGCTTGGCTGGCAAGTGCATCGCTATGGCCGGCATGTCGTGCTGCAGCATACCGGCAATGACGAAGGGCAGACCGACCTGGTCTATGTCTCACCGGATACGCAGGATGGCGCGGTCATTTTCGTCAATGGCGCGAATGGCTGGGTCGCGATCACCCGCGCGATCGAGCTGATCGGCAATGAGCCGCTGGTCGCGGGCTATTATCGCGGACTGGTCGAGGCCGTGCTGCATGAACGGATGCCGACCGACGATACCAAATGACCGGCGCGAGCTAGCGTGCCGCCTTGCGCGCGAGCAACGCCACGATGATCGTCGCCGCCAGCGTCAGTTCACCCGCCAGCACCACCGTGCCGCGCGCCATGCCGAGACACGCCCAGCCCGCGACAAAGGCGGCGCCGATCAGGCAAAAGCCGCCCTGGCGCAGCCGCGTCGCGGTGCGCGGCGCGAGCTGGCGGCCGGCCATCACGCGCTGGTGACGCGGGTTGGACAGGCACAGCAGCAGGAAGCCGGCAACGGCCAGGACCAGCCCCGCAAGATAACCGGCGATCGTCATGCGGCGCGCCTCCTCCGCTTGGCGAGGATCCAGGCCAGCGCGCCGAACCCGCCGGCAAACAGCAGCATCACGCTGTCGAAGGCGACGAACATCGCGTCTCCCGCCATCAGGCTGGCGGGCAGGCCGCGCCCGGTGACCGTGGCGCTGACCAATGGCACTGCCGCAAAGGCCAGCGCGCAAGCGGCCGACAGCTCGATCCAGCCGCGCGCCGCCGGGCGCAGCACCGCCCAGCCAAGCGCTGCACCCCATATGACGAACAATGCGAGTATCTCGCGATCGGGGCGCGCCGCCAGATCGACCGGCAACAGGCGATTGGCGAGGAAATAGCCGGCGATGGCGAGCGGAAAGCCCGTAACGACGCCGATATTGAGCCGCTCCACGATCAGGAAGCCGAGATATGGCCGCGCCGGATCGGGCAACCGCGTGCGGCGCTTGACCGTCCACAGCACCAACCCGGTCGCGATCATCGCCGTGCCGAACAGGCCCGAGACGAAATAGAGCCAGCGCAGCGGCATATCGGCATAGCGACCCGCATGAAGGCCGATCATCACACCCTCGGTCAGCCGCGCCGCACCGCGTGGGGCCGCCGCCGCCAATGGTCGCCCGGTGAGGCCGTCGAAACTGACTGTCTCCCCGCGCGTGTCCATGCTGCCCGAGGGGGAACTGGTGATCGCGACGCGCGCCGTCCGGTCGCCGGGATGGGTGACGCTGATATAGCCGATCTCCGCGCCATGCCATTGCCGCCGCGCCGCCGCCATCATCGGCGCGAGCGGCGCCAGCGGCGCGGGGCCGCTCTTCGCGCCCGCAACCGGTTGCGGGAAAGCCTCGGCATAATAAGCTGCCTCGTCGGGATAGGCGGCGGCGATCGGCGCGGGCACATAGAGCGACGCGAGCGACACCAGCCCGGTATAGGTGATCATCAGATGGAAGGGCAGCGCGAGCACCGCGGTGACATTGTGCGCGTCGAGCCAGCTGCGCTGCCCCTTGCCGAAACGCAGCAGGAAGAAATCGATGAAGATCTTCTTGTGCGTGACGATTCCCGACAGGATCGCGACCAGCATGAACATTGCCGCGACGCCGACCAGATAGCGCGCCCAGATCACCGGCAGATAATGAAGGTCATAATGGAAGCGGTAGAGGAAATAGCCGCCCGCCGTGGCGCGCGCGGTCACTTCGCGGCCCGTGCCGTCAAGCTGCGCTTCGGTCGGCGTATCGGGCGCGGCACCTTCGGGCGCTTCCCAGTATAGCTGCGTGACGGCGCTGCGCTTGCCGGGCACCGTGATGAACCAGCTCGGCGCATTCGGCGCGCGCCGCGCCAGCCAGCGCTGCGCCGCATTCACCGCCGACGCCTGATCGGGCGCGGCGATCACTTCGGGCTGCATCCAGCGCGTGATCTCTTCCTGGAAATAGGCCGCGCTGCCGCATGCGAACATGACGAACAACAACCAGCCGAGCAGCAGCCCCGACCAGGTGTGCAGTCCCGCCATCGATTGCCGGAACCCGGTCTTCATGCGCGGCCCCCAAGCAGGATCGACACGGCCAGCGTCACGCCGAGGACGAGCGACGCACCGCCCATCCACAACCACAGCCGCAGGACGCTACGCGCGGCAAAGGCCCATATCAGCAGCACGGCATAAAGGGCGAAGAAAGCGAGCATGGCGATCGTCACCGCCTCGACCCGCGCGATCGGCAGCAGTCGAGCAAGACAGGCGACCGCGAGCGATGCGAGAACATAACCACCCGGAATCGCGGCAAGCCGCCCGGCCAGCGGCCAGCCCCGCTCGTTTTTCACACCTGCCCTGGGCAAGGCCATGTCAGAAGCGCCGCGCGATCGTCAGGCGGACATGGCGCGGCTGGCCGGGCGTGCCCCATCCATCCGCGCTTCCCGGCATCGGGGTCGGCACACCCGCCCCGCCACTGCCGATCATCACGGCCGTCGTCGCGGCAAGCCCGAATCTGTCCACCATCTGTCCCCTTGTGCGGCGTCGCCATAGGGAAAATGATAATGCCTCTCAAGAGCGGATAATGCGACAACCGACCTGATTGCCTGCTCGGGCGCGATCCGACAGGAAAAGGTTGCTCAGGTGCCGCCGTGCCGGCCCGCCAGCCACGGCGCCGGGTTGAGACCGTCGGCGATCCAGTCGGAGAATGCGCGCGTCTTGCTTGGCGTGCCGCCCGCGGCGGGCGTGACGATGTAGATCGCACCGCGATCGACGGTCGGCCAGTCGGGCAATATCTCGACCAGCGTTCCCCGCCGCAGCAACGGCGCGACATGCCAGTCGGTGGTGTAGAGGATGCCGAGCCCGGCCAGCGCCCCGGCCAGCAGCAGATCGGCATCGTCCGAAGCCAGCGGCCCCGTCACCGTGATCGCGAGCGGGTCGCCGTCCGGACCCTTGAAGGCCCAGCGAAACGGATCGCGCAGACCGGTGAAGGTCAGGCAGGCGTGACGGAGCAGATCCTCCGGCCGTTCGATCGGATCATGACGGGCAAGATAGGCCGGAGCGGCGCAGAGCAACCGCCGGCGCATGCCGATCTTGCGCGCGATCAGCCGCGAATCCGCCAATTCGCCGAGCCGCACCGCAGCGTCGAACGCTTCGCCGACCAGCCCGGCGAAATTATTGCTATACTCCGCCTCGATCGACACCAGCGGATGCGCGCGCGCAAAGGCGATGATCAGCGGATCGAGCCACATGCGGCTGAACGTGGTGGGGAGCGACAGCCGCAAATGCCCGCGCGGTTCGCCATCGGCGAAGGCCGCCGCATCGCGGTCCGCCGTCTCCAGTTCGTGCAGCAGCGGGCGAACCCGGGCGAGATAGGCCCGCCCCGCCTCGGTCAGCGCGACATGGCGGGTCGATCGCTCGGCCAGCCGGATACCGAGCCGCTCCTCCAATGCCGCTATCCGCCGCGACAGGACAGTGGGGTCCTTGCCCAGCATCTTGCCGGCGGCGGCAAACGAGCCGGTATCGGCCAGCGCGACAAAGGCCTGGATCGCGGCGAAATCGGGCGGTGGTAATTGCTGCATGATACGCAGCTATGAACGGTATGATTGCTGGGTTCCAGTCGGTAGTTGATGTCCCATATCTGCCGGGCAAGGAGATGTATCATGCAGGCGATCGAACTCACCCGGCCCTCACTCGATGCGCTGACCCGCATCCAGCACCCCGATCCGAGCGACCCGGGTCCGGGACGGATCCTGGTGCGGATGAAGGCGGCCAGCCTCAACTTTCTCGACCTCGCCGTCGCCACGGGCGCCTATCCGGGCGCACGCTATCCCAATGTGCCGATCGCCGACGGCGCGGGCGAAGTGATCGCGGTGGGGCCGGAGGTGTGGCAGGTCACGGCCGGCGACCGGGTCGCGATTCATCCCAAGGCGCACTGGATCGCCGGGCGATCGACCGCCGCAACCGCCGGCGCGATGCGTGGCGTGACCTTGCGCGGATCGCTGGTCGAGGTCGCCGAGCTTGATGCCGCGAGCGTCGTCAAGCTGCCCGGCCATCTTGGCTGGGAAGAGGCCGCGACGCTGCCGATCGCGGCGACCACCGCGTGGAACGGGTTGGTCGCCGGCACGGTCGGTCCGGGATCGACGGTGGTGCTGCTTGGCACTGGCGGCGTCTCGATCTTCGCGCTGCAGCTGGCCAAGGCGCGTGGCGCGCGGGTGATCATCACCTCGTCCTCCGACGCGAAGCTCGACGCCGCCCGCGCATTGGGGGCGGACGAGACCTTCAACTACCGCGCCGACCCGGACTGGGAGCGGTTCGTGATCGATCGCACCAATGGCGTTGGCGCCGATCTGGTGATCGAAACGGTCGGCGGTGACAGCATCGCACGTTCGGTCGCCGCGGTGCGCCAGGGCGGCACGGTGTTCACCATCGGCTTTCTCGGCGGCGTCGACACGCGGATCGACCTGTTGTCGGTGATCGGCAAGGCCGTGCGGATCCAGGGCAGCAACACCGGATCGGTCGCCGACCTGGCCGCCGCGACCGCCACGATCGACGCGCACCGCATCACGCCGCAGATCGAACGGCGCTTTGCCCTGGACGCGCTGGCCGAAGGGTATCGGCTGATGGAGCGCGGCGGCCATTTCGGGAAGATCGCCTTCACCCTGGACTGGTGATTTCGACGCCGATGAAAAGGCCGCGATGGCATCGGCCGCGTGAATGATGCACATCGTGGCTCGTGATGGATGCGGCGACAGGCTGGCCGATGGAACGGCATGTTCGCGGCGCGCGGCGCGGCCGGCGCTGAGGCATGTCGGAAATCGGGACGCAGATCGGGACGGGGATCGGCGGCGATCCGGACAGCAAACTGCTCGCCGCTGCGGTGGCGGGCGACCGCGACGCGTTCGGCGAACTGCTGCGGCGGCATTATGACCGCATCCATGGCCTGGCATGGCAGCTGACCGGATCGCGCGCCGATGCCGATGACATAGCGCAGGATGTCTGCTGCACCCTGGTCGAGAAGATCGGCGGTTTCCGGGGCGAGGCCAAATTCACCACCTGGCTGTGCAGCATCGTGTTCAACGCCTGTCGCGACTTTCGCCGCCGCCGCCGGTCGTTCAGCGGCTTTGCCGAACGGCTGGCGGTGCTGGCCGGCCTTGCACGCGCGCCGGATGGCCGCGACCTGTATGACGCGGTGTGGATCAAGAGCGCGATCGCCCGGCTCAAACCCGCTTATCGCGACGCGGCGGTGCTGGTCGCCGGGCAGCAACTGACTCATGCCGAGGCGGCCGAGATATTGGGTGTCGCCGAGGCAACCGTCTCGTGGCGGATGCACGAAGTCCGGCGGTTGCTGGCGGCGGAACAGGGTAGCTGACGGCACGCGGAAAAATAATTCGCATCGGACCCAAGGATTTCCCGCGAAGGCGCGTCCCAGTGACATGCGGACGATAGTGCGCCGCTGCCACCAGGGAGAATCCTATGCCCCGCCTACACCAAGCGATCGCCGCCGGACTGGCCGTCATGCTTGTCGTATCCTGCAGCAAATCCGGCGTCGAGGGACCCGCCACGGCCTCCGCACAGGCGCCCGAGACGGACGGTAGTGACAATATCGTGGTGACCGCCCAGAAAGTGACGGGCGATTACCGCACCAGACGAAATGAACAGGCGGACGCCAGGGCCTATCCGGTTCCACCGCCGCCGCCTGCCGCGCCTCCGCCGCCTGTTCTGATGGCGTCCCCCGCTCTGGCTTCACCGATGGCGCGCGTGACGCTGGGCCAAATCGCGACGATCGAACCCCGCCCCTATATGCCGCCGTCCTACCAGGATGTCGGCCGCGACAAATTCACCGCGACATCGCAGAACCCGTTCAAGCTGGTCCGCGAAGAGCCGGTCTCGACCTTCTCGATCGATGTCGACACTGCTTCCTATTCCTTCGTGCGCAGCTCGCTCAACCAGAACATCCTGCCCCAACCCGCGGCGGTGCGGACGGAGGAGATGGTCAATTATTTCCCCTATGACTATGCGCCGCCGCGCTCCGCACAGCAGCCGTTCAGCACCAATGTCGCGGTGTTTCCCAGCCCATGGACGGCCGGACGCAAGCTCGTGCGGATCGGGATCAAGGGCTATGCGATCCAGCGCACGACGCGGCCCCGCGCCAATCTGGTTTTCCTGGTCGATACGTCGGGATCGATGGACGCGCCCAACAAGCTGCCATTGGTCAAACAGTCGCTCGGCATGTTGCTCGACCAGCTCGACGGCGACGACCGCGTCGCGATCGTCACCTATGCCGGCGTCGCGGGCACCGCACTCGAGCCGACGCCCGCCAGCCAGAAGGCCAGGATCCGCGCGGTGATCGATGGGCTCGGCGCCGGTGGCAGCACTGCCGGTGCGGAGGGCATTCGCCAGGCTTACGCGCTGGCCGAACAGAATATCGACCCCAATGGCGTCAACCGCGTCATCCTGGCGACCGATGGCGATTTCAATGTCGGCATCACCAACCAGGACGAGCTCAAGGGCTATATCGAGCGTCAGCGCGGCAAGGGCGTGTTCCTGTCGGTGCTCGGTTTCGGCATGGGCAATTACAATGACGCGCTGATGCAGGCGCTGGCGCAGAACGGCAATGGCGCGGCCGCCTATATCGACACGGTCAGCGAAGCGCGAAAGACACTGGTCGACGAAGCGACCTCGACGCTCTTCCCGATCGCCAAGGACGTGAAGATCCAGGTCGAGTTCAACCCGGCGACCGTCGCCGAATATCGCCTGATCGGATATGAGACGCGCATGCTCAATCGCGACGATTTCGACAATGACAAGGTCGATGCGGGCGATGTCGGATCGGGCCAGACGGTGACCGCGCTGTACGAGGTCGTGCCGGTCGGCGGCCCGCGCGCGATCGGCGATTTGCGCTATGCCAAGCCAACACCGCTCGCCAATCAGCTGCTTGCCGCGAGCGGCAGCGAATATGGCTTCGTCAAGATCCGCTACAAGCTGCCCAAATCGGAGACGAGCCAGCTGATCTCGACCCCGATCGACCGCAAGTCGGAAGTCGGCCGGTTCGAGGACGCACCACAGGATGCTCGCTTCGCGAGCGGCGTCGCGGCCTTTGCCGAACTGCTGCGCGGCGGCCGCTATAACGGCTCGATGAGTTATGACGATGTGCTGAAGATCGTGACCGCGGCGCGCGGCGAGGATGACTTCGGCTATCGTTCGGAACTGGTTCAGATGGTTCGCGCGGCCAAGGCCGCGGGGCCAATGGCCCGGCTCGAACGGTAAAGCACCGGGAATCGAGTGCACGATCGGCCATCAGCGATCGTGCATTCGACCCGCCGGCAATTGAAGCTATAAGACTGGCAAATGCCTTTCCCGCTCCCCTGCCGCGCCAGGCCATTGTCGCCTTGCCGCATGTTTTCCGCCCCGACGGAACGCATGATACGCGATAGGGGCCATGAATGAGCAGCGATAACGACATTGCGGCATCGCTGCCTGAACCTCCCCCGCCCCGGCCGGCGCGGCGCGATGCAGCGATCGACGCAGCGATGCGGCGTTTCGATGCATCGGGCGAAGCGCCCCGCCCAACTGAGCGGCCCGGCGCGGCAAGGCCGACGGCGTGGTGGGCACGGGTCAATCGTCCGCAAATCGGTGGCCTGGTCACCATTGCGCTGATCGCGGTGATTGCCGTGCCGATCTGGAAATCGGGCGACCCCCGACTCCCGATCAATCGCGGCACGCCGACCAGCGCCGGCGACCGACCAGCGCCCGGCCCAGTGCCCGGCCCAGTGCCCGAGCGACACGTCCCGCCGCTACCGCCGGTGGCGGCAGTGGTGCCGCCAGCGCCAATAATCGACGCGCCTTCCGTTCCCTCACCAATGGTTGCGCCCGCCAAATCTGGCGATGCGCCATGTGGAAGCGGCGACTGTCCGGCCAAACCGGTAACCGCGGCGGATGCCAAAGCGGAGGAGGCTCTTCCGCCACCGCCGCCTGTCGAACAGCAATCAATGCAGGGCTATCTGTCACGGCCACAGGCCCAGGCGAAGACGGAGTATCGCAGCGCTCCGGTCCGTCCGGAACGCGACCGGCGGTTTGCGACCGTGGCGCCCGCTCCTCCACCC
>NZ_JSXI01000011.1 GCF_000803065.1 Sphingomonas sp. ERG5 | reverse complement strand
CGCCAGGACCGGCCCACCCAAAGCCGATCCCTGCTCTTTGACATGACCGAAAAATCCAAGGCAGATTCTCGTCTGCCGCCCGGCGTGGAACAGCGTCCAATCCGCTGCTGTTCCGTGCTGTTATGATGCTGTTATGATGCTGTTATTCAATAACAGCATTTTCGCTCGCAAGTCGCTGAAAACCCTCCTATAATTCCGGCCAAAAATCCAACTTAACAGCATCGAAAAAATTACCGCCTCGAAAACAGCAAAAACAGCATGCGGACACCGGCCATTCCACCCACCTGGTCCGGCGAAAACAGGACCTGTTATCCACCTGTTCCCAGCCTGTTTTTCACCTGCTATTCGATAACAGGTGAATGCCGTTCAAGTCATTGAGAGATAACCGGAAAATCCCGCCCAAAATCCAACATATCGGGTGAGAAAAAATCCCCGCCGATTATCAGGTGAAAACAGGTGGCCGATCGGACGCCGGCCACCATTGAAGACCGCTCATCCACCCCCGCGCCAACCCGCCGCCGCCATTTCCCGATTTTCCCGCAAGCGCGCCGTAAAATTCCCGTGCGGCTCCATCAAAATTCCCGCAGCTTTTCCCGCAGAGTCCCGCAGAACGCTCAAAAAAGCAGCTTCCCGCAGAACTTCCCGTCGCTGCGGGAATATCGCAGCCCATGCCTCGTTGTTCCGGTCGGCTCCGGAAGAGCGGGGAGGGGGCCCCGGCGGTTCGGAATTCAGATTTCTCCCAGCAGGAAATTGATCGCCGCCTCGCGATCCTCAGGGGCGGTGTCGGCCACGACGAGACGGCGCAGATCGTCGCGCGTCGCCGCCGCGATCTCGAAATTCTCGTCGAACAGATTGCCGTTATGCTCGACGACGAAATAGTGGAGCCAGGCGGCCAGCATGGCGAAGAAGCCGGGCAGGTCGGCGGCGATACGGATATGGGACCAGCTTCCTTCGCCATGGCGGGCATAGCTGATGCTCCCATCGCCGGTGATGCTGACCGGGTTGGCCGCCCAGTCGGCAATGACGTAACGGTCCTCGTCCCACCCGCTGGAGGCATCACCCGTGTTCGCGTCGTGCCGGTATCCCTCCTGACGCTTGTTCAGCTCCTCCAGGCCATAGAGATACAGTTCTTCGGCGGACCAGGGCAGCTCGACGCCGCCCGGATAACCCGACGCCTTTATCGCGTCGGACAAGGGGTCGCCAAAGACCGTCCGGTAAAATGACTCGCCGGCATCGGGCGTCTGCACGGCGATCGGCGTCTCCGCTTCGACGCCCGCGCGCACCAGACGTTGAATTGCTTCGTCGTACTGCACTCTTACCTCCTACAAACATCCCGCCTTGAAGCGCTTGATCATCTCCATCCGATCGATCAGGCGCCCGCTGGTGCTGTTCTTCCAATTCCCACGATGGCCCTGCTTACTGTAAAGATGGTCGTTTGGCAGTCCTCGCCGGCCATTGGGAAGGAAGCGGATATTGCGCGGATCGCCCTCCCAGGCCGGGGCGGTCGCGGCGTTGTTGATATGGTGCCCGGTATAGCCGCCGACCTTGCCGGTCTTCAGCAATTCCGCCTGCTGCGCGGGCGACCAGTTAACCGTTCCGCGCCCGGTTTCGCGCACCAGCGCCTGCT
This sequence comes from Sphingomonas sp. ERG5, assembly GCF_000803065.1. GTDB lineage: Bacteria > Pseudomonadota > Alphaproteobacteria > Sphingomonadales > Sphingomonadaceae > Sphingomonas. The sequence goes on along the minus strand of NZ_JSXI01000011.1, from coordinate 12,177 downwards.
CCTGCGCCCAAGCGCGCGCGATACCGGAGGAGTAGCTGCCTTGCTGCGGCGTAATCGTCGGGTGCAAGGGATAGGTGACGGTGCCCGGCGCATCCGTCAGCCCTTCCGGATCCATCCAGCCCACCGGATCATGCACATAGGCATGGGTGCGCAGGCCGCCATCGACCCCGATCGGATCGGGGGACAGATACTGGCCGGTGTCCGGGTCGTAATAACGATTGAGGTTATAGTGCAGCCCGCTCTCGGCGTCCTCCCACTGGCCCGGAAAGCGCAACGCGCAGGAGGCGCTGTCGGTGTCACCCTCGTCCTGGCCGGCGCGCGCGCGCAGCACGTCGCGCGCCGCGCGGGTGCGGCCCCATAATTGCGGCTCGGCGCGCCAGCGGCATTCGCCATCGGCGCCGAACAGGGCGTGCGGGGAGCCGATCTGGTCAGCCACGATCGGCAGCCATTCCGCTTCGATCGGGTCCGGCGCGCCATTCTTGCCGGCGGGCACCAGCTCCTTGGCGAGGGGGCGTCCGCCGTCCGGTTCGAAATGCCACCGCTCGATGCGCAGCTCGCTCGCGCCGCCGGCCCCATCGCCATCGCTGTCGCCATCACCGTCACGCCGGTGCCACGCCTCGGCCAGCGCCGCACCCTGCCAGACATAATCGACACGCCGGCGATCGGGCGCATTCAACAACATTTTGCCCACGCGCCGGCCGAACGCGTCATAGCTGTAGCGCCAGCGCGCGCCGTCCGGCGTCTTCAGCTCGACCAGCCGGTCGAACCCGTCCCACAGATACTGCCAGCGCTGCGGACGGAAGCCGTCCTGCGTCTGCACCCGCTCCACCATCCGCCCGCGCGCGTCATAGCGGAAGCGGTTGGGGCCGGCCTCGATCACGCAATCGTGCCAATAGCGATGCTCGCCCGCCAGCCCTTCGGCGAGGTTCATCAGCGTATCGTAGCGATAGGCCTCGCGGCCGCCCGGGCGCTCCACCGCCACGGCCTGGTCGCGCAGGTCATACTGATAGCGGATCTCGCCCGTGGCGGCGGTGGCGCCGCCTGTATCGACGACGCTCGCCAGGCGACCCGCCCGATCCCATTCGTAGCGGCGTTGCAGTGCAGCGGGCGTCTGGCGCTCGGCCGCGAATGCCTTGACGCCGCCCGCGCGCTGCTCGGCAAGCCGCCCCGCCGGATCATAAAGCTGCTGCAGCTGGAATGCCGTCGGCAGGCCGATCGCGGCCAGTTCACGCAACGTCTCCAGCCCGCTCGCATCATGCGAGAAGCGCAACGCATGGCCGTTGCTCTCATAACGTTTGAGCAGCCCGGCACCGTCGAACGCCAGCGCCGTCTCGCCGCTCGGGCTGGCGCGGCCGACACACCGCCCCGCCTCATCATAGCGATAGGTGACGGCGATGCCGTTCTGCTCTTCGCCGATCAGGCGGCCCTTGTCGTCGTAGCGGAGCAGGACATCGGCAATGCGCTGCGGCACGCCATCGACCAGGACCCAGGTGCCGGCGCTGACCAGCCGATCCTGTTCGTCATAGTCGTAGGAGATCGCGTCATCGCCCGCGATCACCCGCGCGATGCGGTCGCGCGCATCCCATTCGAAGCGCTGTTCGGTCCCGTCGGGCATCCGCTTGGTGAGAACGCGGCCAAGCACGTCGCGCTGATAGAGCGTCTCGCGCCCCGCCCAGTCGATCTGGGCAATCAGCCGGCCGGCGGGGTCATAACGGAACTGCCATTGCTTGCCGGCCGGATCGGCGATGGTGGCGAGGCGGCCGGCGCCGTCATAGCTGAACTGCGTCGTGGCGCCGAGCGGGTCGATGACCTGACGCAGCGTATTGAAGGCGCCATAGACAAAGCGTGAGGCCTGGCCGTCGCCCCGGACGCGGGCGGCGAGCTGCCCCTCGCGGTCATAGCTGAAGCTGGTTTCGCCGCCATCGGGCGCGCGGGCGCGGCTCACCGCCCCGCGCGGATTCTCAGGGGAACGCTGATAGGCCCAGATGCTGGCGCGCCCCGCCGGATCGGTGAGTGCGAGCAGGCGTCCCATCCGGTCCCATTCGGTGCGCGTGACCCGGTCGCCGGGATCATGGCGCGCGACCGGGCGGCCGGCGGCGTCATTCTCCCACTCCACCGCGCCCAATCCGACCGACTGGTCGCGGACCAGTGCGCCCCGCGCGTCATAGTCGGCGGTCCCCGAACTGCCGTCCGCGGCTTTCCATGCCGTGATGTTGCCCCGGTCGTCCCGCGTCCAGCTGCTGGCGCCGTCCGGCCCCTCGAACCGGGCGAGCGCGCCCCAGCGATCATAGCGCCAGCTGGCGGTCCGTCCGGCCCAGTCGGTCAGCGCAATCAACCGCCCGTCGCCGTCATAGGCGAACTTGGTCTCGCGGCCGGCGGGATCGATGCGGCGCTGGAGTCGCTCGAGCGAGTCCCACTCGCTGACCGTACGCGCACCGACCGGATCGAGCTCTTCGGTGACCAGGCCATTGGCGTCGTAGCTGAAGCTGGTGACCGCGCCGGTCGCATCGACATAACGCGAGCGCCGCTCTTCCGGGAAGTAGAGGAAACGGTCATTGAACATGCCGTCGCTAGTCCGCGTGCCGACGACGCGACCGGCCGAATCATAGGCGATGTCGACGTGCGTCGGTCCGCTGTCGCGCCACCCGCTCAGCCAGCCTTCGGGCGTGTAACGATAGTGGAACTCGCCGCTGAACGCGCCGATCACCTGCAGCAGATGGCCGTCCGCATCATAGTCGTAGCGCAGGACTGGCTCGTGCTCGCCCTCCATCCACAGCGTGCGCAGCCATCCATGCGGCGTGGTTTCGACGCGGAACACCGTGCCGTCCGCGTGGCGGATCGTGGTGAGGTGACCCGACGCGTTGCGATGGAACAGGATGCGGTTGCCGTTACGGTCCTCGATCCCGGCCAGCTCGAGTATCGCCGGATCCGGTGCCGGTGCGAACAGCAGGAATTGCTGCGACCGGCTGTCATACAGGCGCAACTGGCCGCGCGTGCCGGTCAGATGGTAATAGGGCGCCTTGAGATGCCGTGCATCGACCAGGCGTGCGTCCCCGATCGCGAACAACAGGCGCTGTCCGCCCGCATCCTCAAGCAGGGCGGTGCCGGCCTCGGCGTCGAGCAGCAGCCGCTGTGACCAGTTGCAAATCCAGCGCGATCCCAACGCCCCCGCCACCTGCATCTTGCCGGAATAGGTGCGCTCCAGGCGCAATGGCAGCAGGCCCGGATAGTCGAAGTCGATCCGCTGGTCGGCATAATCCCCGGTGACGACATCGACCGGTTCGCCGAACAGGCGGCGCAGCGGTCCGTCGAGCAGCCCGCCCTGGCGGACCGCCGAACGCATGCCGATGACCTCGGCCGCGGACAGCAACAGTTGCTCGGCCACCGACAGCTCCGCGTCCGGCGTGCCATAGGCGCCGGTGCTGGTGTCGCCGAAGATGGTCGTACAGCCTTCCTGGATCACGGCGTCGCACGACAGCTTATGGCCGACGCGCGCCATCGGCAGGCCGTTGATGAAGACCTGCTCGCTGCCCTCGATGATCTGCGGCGGCGGCGAGCTGGGGTGCTTGGTGCAGGCGGCGATGTCGGTGACGCGCGCGGCCGCCTTGCCCTGGAAGAACACATTGGGCGAGCCGCTGGCGATGGGGCCGGACAGGGTGGCCGTCTTGGCGCCCGCGCCGGCGACTGCGGTGGCGACAAAGCCGCCGACCGCGCCGGCGCCGAACGCGACCGCCGCGCCCACCAACGGGGCCGCCATGCCCGCCGTGCCGATGATCGCCGCCGCGCTGACCGCGACGAGCGCGCCGACGACAATGCCCGCGGCGATCCCGGCGAGCAGGCCGATAAAGGCGTTGCTATGGGCGATCTGGTGGGTGAGATGCGCCGCCGCCTTGCCCGGCCCGGCCAGCCGCTTGGCGCCGAACTGCTGCGCGACCCAGAACGCGCCTTCGTCGGCATGGACCTTTTCCGCGAGCCACGCTCCGGCCATGGCGCCGGCGATCGGCGCCGCGACCCGGCCCGCAAAGCATTTCAGCGCGGTCATGCCGCCCGACGCCGCGGCCGAATAGGCGCCGGCGGCGAAGATGCCGGCCGAGGCGACATGCCCGGTCGTCGCGATCGCCGAGACGGTGCCGGCATTGCTCGACGCCGCGGTCCGCTCGCTCAGGTCGCGCAGCTTGTCGTCAGCGGTGAGCGGGGTATCCGTCACGGTGCAAAGGTAAAGGACTTGATCGCGGCGATCAGCAGGTTGCGGGTCTCGTCATCGGCTTCACCCGGGATCGATCCGGTGAAGTTCAGCACGGCGCTCGCCTCGTGCAGCACCATCGCCATCACCTGATGGATCGGCTTGCCGTCGCTCCGCCAGCGCAGTTCCAGGAAATGCGCCTCACGCTCGTCGATCCGACCGGCGGTGTCGGCGATCATCTCGCACCCGGCAAGCTGGGCGCTGAAATTCTGCCGTTGCTGGATCACATAATCCTGGAACGTCATGCCGAGCGGCAAGCTGTCCCGGGCGATCACGAGGTTGGTGCCCTGTGTGCCCGCATCCTTGGGCAGCAGCACATTGATGCTCTGATCCCGCCACTCGGAAGCCAGCGTAAGAGATCCTTCGGCAATCCGATACATCATCTGCATCCTTGGTGAGGTGCGACAGAACCACCTTGGTACTGTCGGAAGTCACGATTCGGCTAGTCTCATTCCGCCGACGGGTGGCAAGAGCGCGTTAATTGGTCGATCGATTCCAACGTGTTGTCCCGATTGTCGCCGGAACGCATGGCCGGCACATGCATGTGTTACCCTGATCGACCCCGTCGGGGCTCGAAGGAAAACAGTCGGCAATGAAAAATATCACAGAGACGATGCTTTGCTTTCGAGATGCGGCTGCGCATGTTTGGAATGCTTATTTGCGCACCACGGATGATCCAATGTCAGTGGATGTTCAATTATCCAGAGATAGAATAGAGTTGGAGCTATTGCGTGCGATTGTTCTTTATAATTTGAAAATAGATCTGGATATAGAAAATTACCGGCATAATCATATTCAGGAAATAGTGATATGCCCTAGAGATGGAATTTACGACCTCCCTGTTCTGATTGGAGAGAGGCACGATAACGGCAACACAACCTGGTCTAAATCACTGATTGGATCAGATGGTTTTCCGATTTTGGCCTTTAAGGAGTTTTTCGACTGGAATTCTTACGGTCATGTAACGATGGGCTTGGTCATAGTTGTTTCAATCGATGATGGACGTATGTATATGATCGAAGAAATGCATTGTGATTTCTTTGCCGCGGCTAACTCAGTCGAATGCGGAGCAGATTGACCTGACTGACGCGCAAACTTGTGACTTCCACGCATCGCCCTATCATGCCGTGCGAACCGGCAGGAGGTGATGGGTGGACGCGAAGCCAGGGGTGAGTGTCCAAATCACCGCCTACCTGCGAAAGAACGGCGTTCGGCTTCTCTTCGAGGCCCTGGTCAATTTCATTCTGCCGTTTGCGATCTACCATTACCTCGAGGCGCCGCTGGGCGCGGTGCGCGCGTTGCTCGCCTCATCGGTGCCGCCGATCTTGTGGAGCCTGGTCGAGTTCGCGCGCCACCGGCGGGTCGACGCTCTGTCCCTGCTCGTGGTGAGCGGTATCGCGCTGTCATTGCTGGCGATGCTCGGCGGCGGCGGTGTCCAGTGGCTCCAGCTGCGCGAAAAGCTTGTCACCGGTGCGATCGGACTGGCATTCCTCGGCTCGGCGCTGATCGGCAGGCCGCTGATCTACCAACTGGCGCGCGCGAGCATGCGGCGCAAGTCCGAAGCCGAGGCGCAGCAGTTTGAGGCGCTGCAGGTCCATGCCGGATTTCGCCGGACAATGACGATTATGACGTTGGTATGGGGGCTGGGCCTCCTCACCGATGTCGCAATATCGGTCGTGCTGGTGTTCACCCTCAGCATCCGGGAATATCTGATCGTCAATCCGGTCCTTGGCTATGGCACGATGGGCGCTCTCAGCCTTTGGTCCTTCCTCTATGGCCGGCGCGCCAAGCGGCGCGGTGAGGCACGCCGGGCGGCAGAGCGGGCGGTTGATCCAAAGTTCGATAGCGGCAACGGATAACGCTCAGCCCAATCGGTCAGTCGGCAAGGTGTCGCACGGGGGCGCTTGAAAGGCGGGCGAGAAAGTGAAGCGGGTCCAGCTTCAGCAGAGGGATGATTCGTCAACCTCTGCCCGGTAGCCGGATCGGGCAGGAGGCTGAATGTCGGGATCGATTTCCTATACGTTGAACGAGCAGGACGTCGTCGTCGCTCATCGCGTGCTATATGGACACCGCGCCGGCTCCCGCCGGGCCCTGGGCTATAAGGCGCTCGTCTTCGCGATCTTTTGGCTAGGCTGGTTCGCACTCAACCTGTTGAACGGCGCGACATGGGCAGATGCGGCGCGATCAACCTCGATCGTCTGCGCGGCGATCGTCGTGCCCCTATTGCTGCTGGTGCTTCTGGGATACGCCTTTGCCGGATATCAAGCGCGGCGGCTCTTCCGGCAGCAGAGCACCCTGCGTGAGGAATGTCGCACGAGCTGGACCGATGAGGGATTGGACCTCCGCAGCGCGGCCGTTTCGGTCGTCATGGCGTGGCGCGACTTCCACAGTTGGCGGCAGGAACCATCAGGGTATCTGATCTATCTCAGTGACTATAATTGTCACGTCTTGCCGCGCCGCTGCTTTACCGACGCGCAATGGACTGACCTCGAAGAGACGCTTGTCCGGAGTGGCCTGCCGATAAGGGGAGCCAAAGTGGCCGCCGATCGGATCGATCCGGGCCAGGCTGGCGCAGAGAAAGCGCGGCTCCGCCGATGGGGGATCGCGGCCTGGTCCAATCCTGGCCGGGTAGCCTTGTTGTGGATGATCCTTGCCTTCCTCACGATCGTCGACACCATCCTCTTCCCCCAGCGCGGCGGCATGGTCAGCAGGATTCTCTTCCTGTCCGGCACGCCCGTCCTTGCCGCGTTGCTAGCCGGCTGGGTCCTGCGACTACGCTCCGCGACGCTGGGGCTTGCCGCGGTCTTCCTCGCGATCGCGATCGTCTTCCAGGGAGAATGGCTGCTCGCCAAATTCGTCGTGCCGCAGGGCCTGGAGGATGAGTTCTTCACTGTCCTGGCCAGCGCGATGATCGTGGTTGCGATCCTGTCGGTCTGGCTGCGCTTCTCGCACAGTAACGCAAAACGGACCTGGGCTGCGACCGGCTTCCTGATCGCCACGATTGCCATCGCCGCCTGGTTTTCCCAGGCGGACCCGACCTTCTACCGCGTCTCGGAGCAGGCACGATCGCTGCTCGGCTTCGGTCCTTCGGACGAGGAAAAGGCGACGGAGAAGAGCATCGACGCGATGCGGGACATTCCCGTCGATCGCCTGTGGGGGGCGCAGCCCGGGCTGGTGGAGAAGGCGGTTGAAGGCCTGTCGCCGCGCATTCCCGGCCGATCCAATGTCTACGCCATCGCCGTCGCCGGGGATGGGCAGCAACAGCTCTTCTCACGGGAGGCTCATCTTGCGCTGCGGGTCGCCGCGACGCGCTATGGCGGGGAGTATCGCGGGGGTGTGCTGCTCTCCAATGGCGTGGCTGATGTCCTCCATGCGCCGTTCGCAACACAGGACAATATGGCGGCGGCAGCCCGCGGCCTTGGACGCCGGCTCGACCCCGTCCGCGACATAGCATTCGTCTATCTGGTCTCGCACGGATCGGGCGACGCCGAACTCACGACCACCCTTCCGACCTATGACGAACTGACGCCGATCTCTTCCACCTCGGTCGCCGATGCGCTGGCGCGCGCGGGGATCAGGCGGCGCATCATTATCGTGTCGGCCTGTTTTTCGGGCAGCTGGATCCCCGCGTTGGCGAATGACGATACGATCGTAATCGCGGCGGCACGGAAGGACCGTAGCTCCTTCGGGTGCGACGATAGGCGTTCCCTGACATATTTCGGCAAGGCCTTTCTGCAGGGACCTCTGGCACAAGGCGTCTCGCTGCATGACGCGTTCGAGGCCGCGCGGCGCACGGTAGCAGGCTGGGAAGCTGAGGGTCACCTGACCCCGTCCGAGCCACAGGTCTCGGTCGGCCGGAACATGCAGGCGTTCTGGACGCAGGCAGGCAGCGCTGGACGCTAAGGACTGGAAGGAATTCTGCCGAATCCCGGACGGCGGGCAACGCGGCTCGGAGGGCGGCTGAGCGCCTTAATAGCGGTCGTTCGAGCAATTGACTGGCTATCCCGAAAGCCGCTGGTCGGCCACTTCATAGCGGCGGCTATTGGGTGGAAAGCAGAAATCGGAGAAATCTACGGTCGGTCGCCGCTCGCAAGCTCAGTTAGATAGGCAATACGAGGCTCGGCAAGACGGGCTCGGCAGGTCAGCCCGGCACGTGCCTGTTCGGGAACCGGTGCTGCCTCGGCCTCGGCCCGACAGGCGCGTTCGCGCTGGCGCTGCCATCGCTTCTGTTCGATGCGAAGATGTGGCGTACCGGTCGCACTGGATATCGACCCCCGGCGGAACGCGGCATCCAGCCGCACACCCAGTTCGCGTTCGATGTCATCGTCATATTCTTCGGCTAGACAAAGGGTGAATGGGCGCGCGTCGTCATCGGCCTGATGAATGCAAGCATTGTTGGCGTGAGCATCCGCGAGACACGCGTACCGCGGTCCGTCTTCGGCACTAGGTCCATCGCAGATGACAGGCGGTAGAGCGGCCGCCGTCTGAACGAGCATCAGAAAAGCTCCTATCAGCATCGGCTGCTCCTCCCGTCGATCGATATTATAGTTCTGGGGTTAAGGCAGCAAGTGGGTCATCTCGTTCGGCAGGATTCGACCAGAGCCAGTCATACAAGCGGGCGGCGATGAACGTCCGGCCTTGGGAAAAGCTGTCGTTCGGGCTGACAGAACCGGACGATGCAGCGCGCCAAACTCATCTGCTCTACTGGTGAGCGCCCATCCCGAAAATGGCCATTCCAGCGTTGCGCGCGACAAACGTACTTTAACTGGTGGAAATTACGCACGATTTACCTTTTTGAAGCCTCGTCGCGAGGCCGCGAACGTGATAGCTCTGTCAAGGCAAGGTTGACGCGGGCGCCCTTCGGACTCGGACTGTATTTTTGCGTGAAGCAAATGGCATGGCTTGAAGCTGCCAATCTCGAAATGGCCGCTTTCGCAGGAATTCTGCGAGAGCGGCCATTCATTCAGAGTCGGCGATATTGCCGCATGCAGACGGAACCCGTCTGGCGTTGGCTAGAAGCCCAGGCAATCGCGAAACAGGACGCCAGGACCGCTGCCATTAAAGGCACCTGCGGTCTGGTTTCCCCGAAGATCGGTACCGCAGACGAGCGCGTCACCGGTGAATGTGGCCCCAAAGACGATGCCGTACTTCTGATTGTTGCCATCGTCGCTATAGGCGCCGCTTCTGCCCCCGGTGAACACGACGCCCGTTCCGCCGATGATGTTGGCGCCGAAAGTGTTGGCCGCTCCAAGCGCCGCATTGCCTAAAAAGCTGGCATTGGCGAACTGGGCGCCCAGTACATTGCCGATCACCATTCCATGACCGAGATTCTTCTCGGAGCGCAGATTGGAGAATTGCAGGTTTTGCGTGTGGCTGCCGTCGATGACCAGGCCCCGCGCGTTACCGAAGCCGATGCGGCTGCCGTTCCAGTTGACGGTTGTGATGCGCCCGCTTGCCCCGCTGTCAAAGACCACCCCGTCGGATATCGAACTGTCGAAGTCACAAGCGTCGATCCACAGATCGAGGACATACTGGCTTGCAGCAGGAGTCACCCGAAGACCATAGGACGCCCTTTGCGAAACGCACTTGTCCAGCCACACTCCCTCGGCTTGCGTGACAAGGAAGGCGGCCGTGCCGCCGCCGGCGACATTGTTGTACGTGGTACAGTTGTCGAAGTACTGATTGCCCCCACCGTTGACGGTAAAAGCGTTGCCGAGATGATCGCTGATATCGACATTACGCAGTCGGCAGGTGCGATTGTCGCCCTCAAGGACGACCCCCTGGAAAGGTCTGAGGATCCAAAGATTTTCGAGCGAAATCAAACGTTGCCCGTCGATGCGGATCGCCGCGCCCGCTGTTGCCGTGCCACTGAAATCAAGAGTCATGTCTTTCACGCCACCGCCTGTGAAGGAGGGTGTGGCAAAAAATTTGATCAGGTCTCCAGTTGTGCTTGTTGAGACAATTCGGGTGGCCCCGATGCCTTCGCCGACCAGCGTCACATTCGCCGACGAGATTGTCAGCGTTCCCGAGATTTTATAGGTTCCCGCCGGGAAGGAGACCATTCCTCCCGTAGCGCCGACCGCGGCGATGGCATTCCTGATCGCGGTCGTATCATCCGCAATCCCGTTGCCCACGGCTCCATAATTAAGCACTGAAATCATTTTGTCGTTACCTTGATTGAGCGCTGGAGATATGTCCAACGAACAAACAGGGAACAATATAACTCCTACATTGCAAGCCCGATCCAGTTTGAAGGAGCGCAGGCCCAGGGAAAGGCCGATTTGATTGCGCATGTTCGTCCGCGGTGGGACACCGCACCGCGCACGGCTTGGCCCGCGCCGTTCAGTGGACCCGATCGGCAATGGCAACCGACACGAGAAGGTCCTGCAGCCAGCTGAACGAAGGTCCGCTACTACGCATTGTTCGCCTGAAAGCTGCCATTCCGCTAACCGCCCAGATCCAGCCGCGCGGCCACGCGTGAACGAGCGTCCGGTCTCGGGTAACGGAAGTGGCGATGCGAATGGCCGGGTATGGGTCTAGACGTCTAGGCTGCCCCAAGTCCACGCGGCTGCGCGGACACCAGACCCAGCGTTCTGCGGCACGGAGAAATGTGGCTTCCGAGCCTCTCGAACCGGCTTTGCGACGGTGTCCAAATAAATTGTGATGGACCTTCGGCAATGTCTATGGTGAGCAACCGGGATGTCCGCCATGGAAGGGTTGCCTGGCCCGTTTGCAGGCCTCACCAATCGAGAACTGGAAGTTCTTCGGCTGCTGGCGGCCGGTCATACCGTCAAGACCATTGCGCATCGGCTTGGCCGCTCGGAAACATCGATCAACGAACGTCTTCGTGATGCGCGACGCAAAACGGGCGTGGGGAGCAGCAGAGAACTGGCACGCATCCTGGACGCCCAAAAAATTTGGGACAAAAAAATCGATCTTTCGGCGGAAGGGGCGGCGAGCGACAGCGCCTTGCAGCCCGCAACCCGGGGCGCCAAAACGTCGAAAGGACTAATTGCCATGCTTATCGCGATGTCTGCGGCCGCCGCCGCAATGATGTTCACGCTAGCACCTTCGGTCGAGCAAGGGTCAACACCGCAGGCCATAAAAATCAGCACAAACAAGCAGCTGCCCCTGGTCGGAACCTGGTCACTCGACGTCTCCCGCATCCCCCAGGTGGAGCGGCCACGGGCAGTGACGATCACCTTTCGCGTTTCAAAGGACCAGAAGTGGACAACGCTCGTCGAAATCGTTGCGCCTGATGGTTCCATCCAGCGCGCGGAATCGACCGCCGCTCTGGACGGTGTCCCTGTAGCTATCGCCGGCAATATGGGTTTCGTCGATACGGTTGCGCTGCGCCAACCGGCGCCGAACGCGCTGGTTATGACCTTGGGAAAGGATGGCGCTCCGCTATCGACCCGTGTCTATACCGTCGCCGCGGATCGAAAATCGATGACGGAAACGATCGTCTGGCCGGGCAAAGATCTTCCGAAACTGGAAACAACGTATTTCAGGCGGATCGACTGACGCGAGGCCAACGCATCGGCGGGGTGCTCCGGTGCATCTTACGGTAGCTCGGCTGGCGGATTGATGCAGCGGGGGAGCGTCCTCAAGGAAAAGCATGATGTTCCATGCGGCGTCTCGGCAAGTGCAGCTACGGCAAGCGAGAAGGCTGCAAGGCGGCTATCCGCTTTCCGCGCACCTCAGGTTGTTTGGCGGTCATCGCCACATGCCCGAATCCAGCCGTTCATCCGACATGAACCAATGTCCAGAGACGGGAAGCTCAAACTGAACTGCGAATGACGGCAAATGGGTCTTAGCGCCGAATCGCCGTATCGAATACAGGTGCTGAGTCTTCGGAAATTGGTTTTTTGCTATGACAAGTGAGCGACGCGAACACCCTGTCGAACCGGTTCAGTTGCCGACCGATTTGGCAG
>NZ_JSXI01000010.1 GCF_000803065.1 Sphingomonas sp. ERG5 | reverse complement strand
CCCCCCCCCCATGCTAACATAGCTTCTACAATAGTCTGCCTGCCTCACCTCGGGGGAGATTGGGCGAGGCGGTGTCGAGTAAAGGAGGCTGCACGGGGTCGGCAGCTTTCGGCCCTCATTACCGGAAAGCAGACACTGCGGAATGAGCGATATTTGGGCGGGTTGTGAGACTGCATTTGGTGTTACAGTGACACGTGCGCCACCCCCCTTTTACTCTGGTGGGTTAAGCGATAGCTTCGCACCACGGCCCGTCTCGCTCACATCGTCTTCCCAGCATTGCGCGTCACGTAAATCAGCGTGGTAATGGAAACCCTGGCACCGACACCGGAGGATTATCGGTGTCGTTTGGGCCGAAGGGAGGTGCATTGATTGCCAAGCCTCGCTAGCCGTAACTAATACGCTGTAGCGAGCTTCAAAAAAGCGCGATGTGTCGCACGTTGGCTCGTCAAGTGCGCGTCATGTCATTGAAAGAACATAGATATATTCCAAATCCCAGACGCTCGCCTGGCACTGGAGATATGCAACAATAGGGTGTCCCATATCTCGCCCGGCCGCCAATACTTACCTATCGACGTGCCCGCCCAAAGTGGATCGATTCACCCAACCCCCAGCCACTGCCATGCTCACCCCCATAGCGCGCGCTTCACATCGCAGGCGAAGGCCCTCCGCCAAACCGGTTGAATCGCGCAGGCCCGTCATCACGCACGCCCGGATTTGAGCAAAGCATGACCTCCACCCGCCGCCATTTCCCGATTTTCCCGCAAGCCGCCGGAAAAATTCCCGTAACGCTCCAACAAAATTCCCGCAGAAATTCCCGCAGAACGCTCAAAAAAACATTTTCCCGCAGGATTTCCCGCAGCGACGGGAAATTCAGGTCGCTGCGACCGGCAAGGCAGTGCTCCGCCGGTCGCCGGCAGGTTCAGCGTTGATACGCCTTGGGCAGCGCGCCTTCCTGTGGTTGCAGATAGCGGTCGCGCAGCATGCCCTGGCGCGTTTCGAGCGGTTGCTTGACGCCGTCGATCCACACGCTGAGCGCCGCCGTGTCGAGCTCGAGCGGGTCGCCGCTCCAGATCACCACATCGCCGCGCCGTCCCGGACGCAGCGAGCCGATTTCGCCGCCCAGCCCGATCGCCTCGGCCGGGATCGAGCTGATCGCGGCGAACGCGCTGTTCCAGTCGAGCCCGGTCGCGCCGGGCAATCTGGTCAGCGCGACCAAATTGCCGGCATATTGTTTTTCGAGCCGTGCCTGGCGTGCCTCATTGTCGTTGATCATGCCGATGCCGACCTGGACGCCCGCCGCCTTCATCCGGCCGATGTTCGACTGGGTCGATCCGAGCTGTTCGAACGATGCGGGCAGGTCGGTCAGCGCGCTGGCGATCACTGGCACATGCGCGGCGGCGATCTGCGGCGCCACCATCCAGCCTTCCGCCGCCCCGACGAACACCAGCTTCAACGCGGGCATTTCCTTTTTGAGGTCAAGCAGCACCAATATGTCGGAGGCGCGCTCGACATGGATCAGCAGCGGCATGCGCCCCGTGACCACGGCGCCCAGCGCCTCGGCATCGGCACGGGTAAGCAAGGCATTCTTGCCGAGATCGGCATAACCCGCCGGGTTGCGCGCATAATCGCGCGCCTGGGCCAGCGCGTTGCGGAACTGCGCGATCGCCGCCGGGCGGCTGCCGCCCGCGGCGCGTGCACCGGATTCGCCATATTCCATGAACTGGAAGGCGCGCGGGCGCGTCACCGCATCGCGGTCGGCGCCCAGATCGATCACTGCGCCCAGGCCGGCGAAGACGGATCCGTTATTGTCGGGCGCGACGATCGCGCGCGTCACGCCCTCGGCGCGGTTGAGCGGGATCGAACTGGTGCGCGGATTGACCGCGAGCGAAATGTCGAGCGCGGCATGGAACGGGCTGCTCGATGCGCCCGAATCATTGGTCTGCGATACGCCATCGACTTCGATGATGCCCATCCGGGTGAACCCGGCGACGATGCCCGGCGTGACCCAGCGGCCACCGGCATCGATCGTTTCCATCCCGGCCGGGGCCGCGACATTCGCGCCGGCCGCGACGATCCTGCCGTCGCGCACCACGACGGTGCCGCGTTCGATCGGCGCGCTGCCGTCGCCGATCACCAGCTTTGCGTTAACGATCGCGACCGACTGGGCGGTGGCGGGCAGTGCGGCAGCGGCGAGCAATGACGCGGCGGTGCAGAGCAGGAGGCGCTTCACTTCACATCTCCCGCGCCGGGCTGGCCAAGCTCGAAGTCGGACACCGGCCTCAGTTTCGGATTGTTCGCATCGTAGAGCAGCGCGCCGTCGATCCACACCTTGTCGGGCCGCGAATAGACACTGAACGGATTGCCGTTCCACAGCACGACATCGGCCATCTTGCCCGCTTTCAGGCTGCCGGTCCGGTCGGCGATGCCAAGTGCCTTGGCCGGATTGATCGTCAGCCATTCCCACGCCACCGCGTCGGAAATGTCGATCCCGGCGCGCCGTCCGGCGGCGAGCGCCTTGGCGACTTCCTGGTTCAACCGCTGGATGCCGTTCTCGTCGTCGCTATGGATCATCGCGCACGTGCCGGCCTTTTGCAGCAGCGCGAGATTCTCGCTGATCGCGTCATAGCTTTCCATCTTGAAGCCCCACCAGTCGGCCCAGACCGCGGCGCAGGTGCCGTTGGCCTTCAACAGGTCGCCGATCTTGTAGGCCTCGACCGCGTGGTGGAAGGCACTGACATGATAGCCGAATTCCTTGGCCATATCCATGACGATGGCCATTTCGTCGGCGCGGTAGCAATGGTTCTGCACCAGGATTTCGCCGTCGAGCACGCCACGCAGCGTGTCCATCGCGATGTCGCGCGTGGGGGCGTCGCCGCCCTCCTTCTCATATTTGTCCCATTTGCGCTTATACTCGACCGCCTTCGCCCAGGTCTGGCGATCGACCGCGATATTGCCCATCCGGGTCGATGGCTGGCGGCCCTTGCTGCCATAGACGCGCTTGGGATTCTCGCCGCACGCCATCTTCAGGCCATAGGGCGCGCCGGGGAATTTCATGCCCTGCATGGTGCGCGCATAGACATTCTTGAGCACGACCGACCGGCCGCCCATCAGGTTGGCCGATCCGGGCAGGATCTGCAGCGTGGTGACGCCGCCATTGGTCAGCGCGCGGCTGAACCCCGGGTCCTGCGGCCAGACGCTATGCTCGGCCCAGACATCGGCGGTGATCGGGCCGGTCGCTTCATTGCCGTCCGAATTGGCTTCGACCCCGGGCGAGGGATAATCGCCGAGATGGCTATGGATATCGATGATGCCGGGGGTGACGACCTTGCCGGTGCCGTCGATCACCGTTGCGCCCTCGGGCGCGGTGACGGTCTCACCGACCGCGACGATCCTGCCGTCGGCGAACAGCACCTGTCCCTTGGCGAAAGTCCCGCCTTCGCCGTCGAAGATCGTGACATTGGTGATCAGCGTCGGGGTGCCGGGATAGGCTTTGTAGGTCGAGGGATAGGGATCGTGGCTGTAGCGCTTGCCCGGGGCGGAATCGCTCGCGCTCTTCGGCTTGTCGGCATTGGCGTCGGTGGCGCAGGCCGAAAGCAGGGCGGCCATCGCACAGGCCAGCATCGCGGTGCGTGGCCCCCTCTTCGCGGCACGCAACTCCCGTGCTGCCCGAAACCCGTTCGCCATGACGCCCCCTGTTATTGGATCCGGTGTTGTCCCGGGAAGCGCCTGAAATCCGTTAGCGCGGGGCCCATGTCAACCGTCGTGTCGACCGCATCCGCACGAAATTCACCCGCCCGCCAGCCATTGCTCGGCGGCGGCGAGCGCCTTGGGATCGTCGACATCGATCCAGTCGATATCGCTGCAATCGACCACGCCCGCGGCGCGGCGCGCGGCGAGCAGGCGGACCGCATCGGTGATCGACGGTTCGGCCAGCGTTTCCAGCGCGGCGAAGAACGGCGCCCCGACCGCGAACACGCCGGTGTCGTAGCAATCATGCGGCGCCATGCCCTTGCCGATCGCGACGATCCGGTCGCCCTCGGTCGCGACGAAGGTCACGTCACCGGGGTCGACCCAAGGGTGGCCGAGCCGGCGATCGATCCCGAGATTGAGCCCGTCACCCGCGCCGGTGTCGGCCATGCGCGCATAGAGGCTGGGATCGACGAGATGGTCGCACATCGCCAGCAGCGTCGCTTCGCCCGCCAGCAACGGCGCGGCGGCAAGGGCGGACACGCCATTGGGCTGGCGCCAGTCGGCGGTCAGCGCGGTCTCGACCATGACCGGCCAGTCGCGCGCGGCAAGATGCGCCTCGATCGCGTCGGCACGATAGCCGGTCGTGACGATGACGCGGCGGATCCCCGCTGATGCCATGCGTTCGATCGCATGGTCGATCAGCGGTTTGCCGCCAACGACGCACAAGGGTTTGGAATCGGCGGCCGATCGCAGGCGGGTGCCGGCACCCGCCGCGAGCAGTACCGCCGTGGTCAGTCGATTCACGCAGCGGCGGCGATGAAGTCTTCAACCGCAAGCTGGGCCAGATCGTCGGTCATCTGGATCGGAGGGTGCTTGCAGAAATAGGCCGATGCCGGATGGATCGGGCCGCCCATGCCCCGGTCGCTGGCGAGCTTCGCGCAACGGATCATGTCGATCGCGACGCCAGCGGAATTGGGGCTGTCCTCGACCGACAGGCGCAGTTCCAGGTTCATCGGCACGCCGCCGAACATCTGGCCTTCCATGCGCAGGAAGCAGACCTTGTTGTCGTTCTGCCACGCGACATAGTCGCTCGGGCCGATATGCACATTGTCGTCGGTCAGGCGCTCGGCCGCGACCGACTGCACTGCTTCGGTCTTGGAGATCTTCTTCGATTCCAGCCGGCG
Source organism: Sphingomonas sp. ERG5 (assembly GCF_000803065.1). Taxonomy (GTDB): domain Bacteria; phylum Pseudomonadota; class Alphaproteobacteria; order Sphingomonadales; family Sphingomonadaceae; genus Sphingomonas. The sequence goes on along the minus strand of NZ_JSXI01000010.1, from coordinate 50,101 downwards.
ATGGTTCGACATGTTGAGGAAGTCGGTGTTGCCGCCGGTGTTGAGCTGATAAGTGCGGTCGAGCTTCACGCCGCGCTTGGCGAACAGGTCGGTCAGCACGCGGTGGACGATCGTTGCGCCGAGCTGCGCCTTGATATCGTCGCCGACGATCGGCACGCCGGCGTCTTCGAAGCGCTTTGCCCATACGGCGTCGCTGGCGATGAAGACGGGGATGTTGTTGACGAACGCGACGCCCGCTTCGAGCGCGCATTCGGCATAGAATTCGGTCGCCTTCTGGCTGCCGACCGGCAGATAGTTCATCAGCACATCGGCCTTGCTCTCGCGCAGCGCGGCGACGACTTCGGCCTTGGTCGGTTGCGGCAGGTCGGCAACGATGAAGGTCCGGTCATCGGCATAATCGGCCATATGGTCAGCGACGCCGTCCAGCACATTGCCCATCTTGACCTTGACGCCGCTTGGCGGGACGTCGGCGCAGAATATCGCGGTGCAGTTCGGCTTGGCGAAGATCGCCTCGGACACATCGACGCCAACCTTGCGCGTATCGACGTCCCATGCCGCGACGACCTTGATATCGCTCGGCTTGTAGCCGCCCAGGTCCCAATGCATCAGACCGACATGGTCGTTCGATCCCTTGTGATAGAAAGCGAGACCCTGGACCAGCGAACTGGCGCAGTTGCCGATGCCGATTACCGCGACATTGATGGTTTTCATGGTTGGAGCAGTCCTTCGATATTCAAATGAGGGTATGGCGGATGGCGACCATATAGGTGCCGATGGTCAGGTATTTACAGGTGCGACGGCGCGTGGATGCACCAGATCGGCTTCGACGCGCCGATGCCAGACGAGCGTAGCAATGATCAAGAGGGTTAACGGCACGATTTCGAACCACCAGAAAAGCCGGGGATTCCCCACCAGACAGGCAATGAAGATCGCCAGAACGCGCATATTGGCGCTTTCCAGCGCCATTAATTTCATGACCGGCGCGGCGCGCAATCCATAATCCAGGCCGAAGCGCGCCGGGTCGCGGCTCGACCGCAGCGCCTGGTCGAACCGGTCCGCGACGCGGTCGATCCCGTGCGAGATCGCGTCATAGCCGCGTTCGAGCAGGCCACCGGTCCGCGCCGGCGGGGAGTCACCCGAATCGCCCCGCACGCGGCGATGGAAACGGGCGCGTTCGCCTTCGTACAGGCTCGACTGGATGACGTGCGCGGCGCCCGCGACGACCGCCAGCGCCCAGCCTTCGCCAGTGCCGATCGAGGTCGCGATCACGACATAGATGAGGATGAACACGCCATGGTCGCAAATGCCGTCGAGCAGCCGGCCAAAGGCGCTCGCGGTCTGAGTCGCGCGCGCGACCATGCCGTCCAGGCCATCGGCGATCAGCCAGGCGATCGACAGGATCAGGCCGACGACCGCGGCGATCGGCGCGTCCCAGTTCCAATAGGCAATGGCCGCCCCGATGCCGAGGGCGAGGCCGATGAACGAGACCATATTGGCCGACACGCGCCACGCAAGCGCTATCGGAAGAAGCCGCCGAGCGGTGGGATGGATCAGCCAGAGATTGGTTGGATCTTCTATCCGCCTGTCTCGGGTGCCGTCAGGCGTTGGGGGTGTCATCGGATCGCCGTCATGCCGACATGACGCTATTTTTGCAAGAGATGACGCGATGAACGGTGACGTAGCGGATACGCCACCGCCGTAACGGCTTCTTGCGACCCGGCACTACAGGCTGCGTCCGATCAGCTCCTTCATGATCTCGTTGGTTCCGCCATAGATCCGGCTGACACGGGCGGCGCGCCACATCCGTGCGATCGGATATTCGTTCATATAACCGGCGCCGCCATGCAGCTGCAGGCACTTGTCCATCACCTCCCATTGCAGTTCGGTGTGCCATAATTTGGCCGCTGCGCCCTCGACCGGGGTCAGTTCGCCGGCAAGGTGGCGCTTGATCGCCCAGTCGAGATGCGCCCAGCCGACCTGCAGCTTGGACTTGAGGTCGGCGAGCACGAAGCGGGTGTTCTGGAAATCGAACACCATGCCGGCAAAGGCCTTGCGGCTCTTGGTGAACTCGACCGTCTCGTCGAACGCCTTCTGCGCCGACGCCTGCGTGCCGACCGCGATCGACAGCCGCTCCTGCGGTAGCTGGCTCATCAGATAGATGAAGCCCTTGCCTTCCTCGCCCAGGCAATTGGTCATCGGCACGCGGACATCCTCGAAGAATAATTCGGAGGTGTCGGCGGCGTCCTGGCCGATCTTGTCGAGCTTGCGCCCGCGCTTGAACCCGTCGCGGTCGCTTTCGATCAGCAGGATCGACATGCCCTTATAGGCGGGCTTGGCATCGGGATCGGTCTTGGCGACGACCAGGATCAGGTCGGCATTCTGGCCGTTGGTGATATAGGTCTTGGATCCGTTGACGACATAATGATTGCCGTCCTTCTTCGCCGAGGTGCGGATCGCCTGCAGGTCGGATCCGGTGCCGGGCTCGGTCATCGCGATCGCGGTGATCGTCTCGCCCGAGACGAGCCGCGGCAGCCACTGCTTCTTCTGCTCTTCCGACCCGTACTGGACGATATAGTCGCACACGATGTCGGACTGGAGCGAGAAGCCGGCGGGCACGCCCTGATAGCTCATTTCCTCATCGACGATCGCGTTGTAACCGAAATCGAGGCCAAGCCCGCCATATTCCTCGGGTACGGTCGGACACAGCATCCCGATCTCGCCGGCCTTGCGCCAGAATTCCTTGGGGACGAGGCGCTTTTCCTCCCATTCGCCGACATTGGGTACGCCCTCCTTCTGCAGGAAGCTGCGCACCGTCTGGCGGAATGCCTCATGATCTTCATTATAGGCGAAGCGACCGGGAACGGCGTCGAGCATGGATAAGTCCTCTCTTGAAACCTTTTGCGTGGTTTGAGCGGCGTTGACGTTTGGGTCAAGCGGGTAGCGCTCGACAGCGCGTATCAGGGGGGTATGCTGAGGCAAAACTCTAGGAGTCCGCATGAAACTGGCCAGCCTCAAGCATGCCCACCCCAAACAGGGGCGTGACGGAAAACTCGTCATCGTCTCGAACGATCTCGCCTGGTACGCCGATGCCGGTCACATCGCGCCGACTCTCCAGGCGGCGCTCGACGACTGGGACCGGCTGCTGCCCGACCTGCAGAATCTCGCGACCGATCTCGAGCATGAGATGATCCCGATGCGGCGTTTCCACGAAAACGACGCCGCGTCGCCGCTGCCGCGCGCCTATCAATGGGCCGATGGCTCGGCCTATGTGAACCATGTCGCGCTGGTGCGTCAGGCGCGCAATGCCGAGATGCCGGAGAGCTTCTGGCACGATCCGCTGATGTATCAGGGCGGCTCGGACGGTTTTCTCGGGCCGCGCGACCCGATCCCGCTCGCCGACGAAGCCTGGGGCTGCGACCTGGAGGGCGAAGTGGTGGTGGTGACCGGCGACGTGCCGCTCGGCGCGAGTCGCGAACAGGCGCTGGCGGCGGTCCGGCTGGTCGGGCTGACCAACGACGTGTCGTTGCGCAATCTGATTCCGGGCGAACTCGCCAAGGGTTTCGGTTTCTTCCAGTCCAAGCCGGCCAGCGCTTTCTCGCCGGTGTTCGTCACCCCCGACGCGCTTGGCGACTGGTGGAAGGACGGCAAGCTGCACCGCAAGCTGATGGTCGACCTCAACGGCAAGCCATTCGGCCGCGCCGAGGCGGGTGAGGACATGACCTTCGATTTCGGTACGCTGATCGCGCACGCCGCCAAATCGCGCGCGCTCGGCGCGGGCACGATCATCGGCTCTGGCACGGTGTCGAATCGCGATAGCGACGGCGGCCCGGGCAAGCCGATCGCCGAGGGCGGTGTGGGCTATTCCTGCCTCGCCGAATTGCGCACGATCGAAACGATCAGGGGCGGCAAGCCAGTGACGCCGTTCCTGACCAAAGGCGACACGGTGCGCATCTGGGCCGAGGACGACAAGCACCACCCGATCTTCGGGGTGATCGAACAGACCGTCGGTTGAGTCTCCGCGGACGGGGAGGACTCGCTTCTCCCCGTCCGACCTTCGTCCCGTCCGACCCAATGGGCGAACCGAACGGCACGATTGGCACAGTGGCGGCACGGCAGGCCCCTCGCCAAGCGCTTTGAAATTTTATAACAAGGGATGATCATCGATTCCGCGCGTTTGCTTAAACCAGAGGCAACGCCGAAAAGACTGGAGAGGCCATGGCAAGCGACATTCCGCGCGCCAATCTGAAACCATTGTCGCTATACGTGCCGGAGCCCAAATTCCGCCCCGGTGACGCGGTCGATTTTACCGAAGTGGCGATCCCCGCCGCCGGATCGGTGCGCCGCCCCGACACTGCCGATCCCGCCGACAGCTTCATTGATCTCGCTTATGAACTGGTCCGCGTGCTCGACCATGAAAATCAGGCGGTCGGCCCGTGGAATCCGCGCCTTTCCCCGGACACGCTGCGCGGCATGCTTCGCAGCATGGCGTTGGTCCGTGCGTTCGACGAACGCATGTTCCGGGCGCAGCGCCAGGGCAAGACCAGCTTCTACATGAAGTGCACCGGGGAGGAGGCGGTCGCCGTCTCCGCTGCCTTCGCGCTCGATTATGAGGATATGTGCTTCCCCTCCTATCGCCAGCAGGGGTTGCTGATCGCACGGGGCTGGAGCCTCGTCGACATGATGAACCAGATCTATTCGAACAAGGGCGACCGGCTGCAGGGCAAGCAGCTGCCGATCATGTATTCGGTCAAGGAAGCCGGTTTCTTCTCGATCTCGGGCAATCTCGCCACGCAATATCCCCAGGCCGTGGGCTGGGCGATGGCCAGCGCCGCCAAGGGCGATACGCGCATCGCCGCGACCTGGTGCGGTGAGGGTTCGACCGCCGAGGGCGATTTCCATTCCGCCTGCACCTTTGCCAGCGTCTATCGTGCGCCGGTGATCTTCAACGTGGTCAACAATCAATGGGCGATTTCGAGCTTTTCCGGTTTCGCCGGCGCCGAATCGACCACGTTCGCGGCGCGTGCGGTCGGCTATGGCATTGCCGGCCTGCGCGTCGACGGTAACGATGCGCTCGCCGTCTATGCCGCGACCGCTTGGGCGGCCGAGCGTGCGCGGACCAATCAGGGCCCGACCCTGATCGAGCATTTCACCTATCGCGCCGAGGGGCACTCGACCTCCGACGATCCCGGCCAGTACCGCTCCGAAGGTGAACCGACCGCCTGGCCGCTCGGCGACCCGGTCAAGCGGCTCAAGGACCATCTCATCGCGATCGGCGAATGGGATGAGGAGCGCCACGTGGCGCAGGACAAGGAGCTCGCCGAGCAGGTCAAGGCGGCACAGAAGGAAGCCGAAAAGAACGGCATTCTCGGTCACGGCCTGCACCAGCCGCTCGATACGCTGTTCGACGGCGTGTTCGAGGAAATGCCCTGGCACTTGCGCGAGCAACAGGCGCAGATGATCGCGGAAGAGACGGCCTCGGGCCGCCCATGGGCACGCAAGTCATGAGTGAGATGATCGAAACCGCAACGCCGCAGGATGACGCCGAAGGCGGCACGGCGCGCATGAACATGATCCAGGCGATCAATTCCGCCATGGAAGTGGTCATGGCGCGCGATCCCGACGTGATCGTGATGGGCGAGGATGTCGGCTATTTCGGCGGTGTGTTCCGCGCCACCGCTGGCCTGCAGGAAAAATTCGGCAAGACCCGCGTGTTCGATACGCCGATCACCGAATGCGGCATCATCGGCGTGGCGGTCGGCATGGGCGCTTATGGCCTGCGCCCGGTGCCCGAGATTCAGTTCGCCGATTACATCTATCCCGCGCTCGACCAGCTCGTCTCGGAAGCAGCGCGGCTGCGCTATCGCTCGGATGGGGAATTCACCTCGCCGATCACCGTGCGCTCGCCCTTTGGCGGCGGCATCTTCGGCGGGCAGACGCATTCGCAGAGCCCCGAGGGCATCTTCACGCATGTCTCGGGCATCAAGACGGTCATTCCATCGACCCCGTACGACGCCAAGGGCCTGCTGATCGCGGCGATCGAGGATAATGACCCGACGCTCTTCTTCGAACCGAAGCGCATCTATAACGGCCCGTTCGACGGCCATTGGGATCGCCCGGCGCAGAATTGGTCGAAGCATCCGGCGGGTGAAGTGCCGACCGGTTACTACAAGATCGAACTGGGCAAGGCGAAGATCGTCCGCGCCGGCGATGCGCTGACCATCCTTGCCTATGGCACGATGGTGCATGTGTGCATGGCGGTGGTGACCGATGCCGGTGTCGATGCCGAGATCATCGACCTGCGCACGCTGGTGCCGCTCGACATCGAGACGATCGAAGCGTCGGTGAAGAAGACCGGCCGCTGCATGATCGTGCATGAGGCGACGCGTACCAGCGGGTTCGGCGCGGAATTGTCGGCGCTGGTGCAGGAACGCTGCTTCTATCATCTCGAAGCGCCGATCGAGCGCGTGACCGGCTTCGACACGCCGTATCCGCACAGTCTCGAATGGGCCTATTTCCCCGGCCCGGTGCGGATCGGCGAAGCGCTCAAGAAAGTGATGCGAGACTAAAGCCGATACATTCACCCCGTTCGCTTCGAGCGAAGTCGAGAAGCGGGGCTGGAGACGGATTTTTCGACTTCTTTCGAAACGAACGGAATACTGGGATGGCACGCTTCGAATTCAAACTGCCCGATATCGGCGAAGGCATTTCCGAGGCCGAGATCGTCGCGTGGCACGTCAAGGTCGGTGACCGGGTCGAGGAGGATCAGGGCCTGGCCGACATGATGACCGACAAGGCGACGGTCGAAATGGAATCACCAGTGTCCGGCACGGTGATCGAGCTCGCCGGCGAAGTCGGCGACCAGGTGTCGATCGGTTCACCGCTGGTGGTGATCGAGACCGACGCGGCCGAAGGCGAAGCGCCGGCAAGCGATGCCGCCGCCCGCGCCGAACTGGCGCAGGATGTCGCCGAGCAGATGGGCGCGGAAAATCCCGGTGCCGAGGGCGTGGCCGAAACGCCGGCTCCTGCGGAGCGGCACTCTCCCGCGCCCTTCGTTTCGAGCGAAGTCGAGAAACCTGTCCCGGCGCCGCAGCCGGGTGCGCCTGCCGCCGTACCGGCTCAGGCCGCCACTCACGCCGCCGCTCACGCTCTTGCCTCGCCGGCTGTGCGCGCCCGTGCCACCGATCTCGGCATCGACCTCACACAGGTCAAGACCGAGGGCGACCGCGTGCGCCATGCGGACCTCGATGCCTTCCTGCGCTATGGCTCGGGTCAGGGCTATCAGGCGCCGCACGCCAACAATGCCCGCGCCGATGAGCCGATCAAGGTCATCGGCATGCGTCGCAAGATTGCCGAGAACATGGCCGCGTCGAAGCGCGCCATCCCGCATTTCACCTATGTCGACGAAATCGACGTCACCGCGCTCGAGGAAATGCGCGCCGACCTCAACGACAATCGCGGCGGCCGGCCCAAGCTGACCATGTTGCCGCTGCTGATCGTCGCGATCTGCAAGACCATTCCCGACTTCCCGATGATCAACGCGCGCTATGACGATGAGGCGGGCGTGGTCACGCGCCACGGCCAGATCCATCTCGGCATGGCGACGCAGACTCCGGCGGGTCTGATGGTCCCGGTGATTCGCGATGCGCAGGACCGCAATGTCTGGCAGCTCGCGACCGAGATCGGCCGCCTCGCCGAGGCGGCACGCACCGGCAAGGCCAAGGTTGAGGAATTGTCGGGTTCGACCCTGACCATCACGTCGCTCGGGCCGCTCGGCGGCATCGCTACCACCCCGGTGATCAACCGGCCCGAGGTTGCGATCATCGGTCCGAACAAGATCGTCGAACGTCCCGTCTTTGCCAAAAATTCTCATGGGGGCGATGAAATTCGCCGCGCCAAGCTGATGAACCTGTCGATCAGCTGCGACCACCGCGTCGTCGATGGCTGGGACGCGGCGAGCTTCGTTCAGGGCCTTAAGAAGTACCTCGAAACGCCGGTCCTGCTGTTCGCCAATTAAAGGGCACGCTCCCCGGTGCGAGCCGGGGAGCCGCCGCCTACCTGTTCCACCGCTTCATGATGCGTTGACCCTCCGTCACCATCCGCTTCCCCTCGGCCAGCGCGGCCTGATTGTCCCGCACCAGCTGGTTCCACCGCTCGATATGATGGTTGAATGATGCCAGATCGCTCTGGTTGGTAAACATCAGCCGAGTCCCCTGTGCGCGCCAATTGCGTCTGGCCAGCGTCTGGCAAATGGCCTGCCCCTCATCGAGCTGCGCTTTGACGATCGTCGCCGAATTGTTGATCCGGGCGATCGCTGGATCTATCGCGTCGGCCATTCCCTTGCTGATTTCACGTCGGGCCGCGACGGGTATGTCGGCCGTCCCGATGTCCTTGCCCACCTGTCGTGCAGCGGCGCGTATTCTGGCGACCCTTGCATCGACCGCTGGCTTTTCGCGCCCGAACCGGGCGCAGTCCTTGAGTAGAGACGGATCGTCTTCGATTCCCGGGGCTGCGATCCGGTTTATGCCGATCGCATCCAACTTGCTTGTCTGTTCTTGCCCGATATCGTTGAGCGTCTTGAAATAGCGGAGGAATATCCGTGATACAGGACCGCGATCGGCATTTGGCGGCAGCTTGATCTGGCCATCATCGGTGATCTCGATCTCGGCCAACATCAAAAGATCGCGGCGGATCACAGCATTGTCCAACTCGATCCGCGTCGTCGTCGCGAACACGCAGAGCAGGGCGATTCCGGCGAGACTCCCCACTTGCCAGCTGACGCTGGCATGGCGGATCGTGATGACCCAGGCCAGACCATAGACAAGAATGGTCAGTCCGATTGCGCCGCCGACCAGAAAGGCAAGCGATTCACCCGCATAACGCCCATCATGCGTGCCGCCGAAGGTGCCGATCAGTATGATGATCGCGACCAGGATGATGGCGATCAGCGGGTGTCCGTCCTTCGCCGTCAGGTCGCGTTCCCAATCCTCGAGCGCTGCCGCGTCAGGATCCGCCTTGCGAAAAAATGCCATTTACGCCCCCCGTCGGGGTCACTGGTGGCATTGGCGGTTTCCGTTTCGCAAGCGAAATCGTTGGCCCATATCGCCTCCGCGCGAAATCCAGCTACAGCCCGAGCTTGCGCTCCAGCCACCGTGCCGCCTCTTCGGGCGAGGCCTTGTTGGTATCGCGGTCGACCATGTAATTCGCCTCCCGCATCGCCTCGACCGGCACTTTGCCGATCAGCGGCCGCAACGCGGCGGCAAAGCGCGCATCCGCGGCGCGGCGTGGGGCAAGCAGCAGGATCGCGTCATAACCGGGGATCGCACCCTTCGGGTCGGCCAGCACGGTCAATTTGTCCGCCGCGATCCGCCCATCCGAGGAAAAGGCCGGAATCACATCCGCCGTGCCGCTGGCCAGCGCGCGATACATGAAGGTCGGCTGATAGGGCTGCGCCGATGCGAAGCGCAGATCGTACGCCTTGCGCACCGCCGCCCATTCGGGCCGTTCGAGAAATTCGATATCGGTCGCCAGCTTCAGCCGGGGCGCGATCGCGGTCAGGTCGGCGATGCTGGTCACCCCGCGGCGCTCGGCATCGGCACTACGCATCGCAAAGGCATAGCTGTTCTCGAACCCGAGACTGCCGAGCAAATGGATGCCGTGCTGCTGCTTCGCCCAGGCGCCGACTCCCGCGACGATCGCTGCGCGGGGCGGCACATCGTTGCGCTTCATCTCGTTGGTCCAGATCGTGCCCGAATAATCGACATAGGCATCGACATCGCCGCCCGCGGTCGCATTGAACGCCACGACCGACCCCAGGCCCTCGCGATAATCGACCCGGTATCCGGCCTTTTCCAGCTGATGTCCGATCAGCCGGGCCAGGATATACTGCTCCGAAAAGCCCTTCGCACCGACCACCACCGTTTCGGCGCCGGCGCGGGGCCACATTGGCGCCAGCGCGGCGATCACGCCAAGCGCCAGCACGCCGCCGGCGATCCATGCGCGCCGGCGCTTGCGCACCGCGATGCCATGCTCGATCACCCCGAGCAGCGCATCGACCGCCAGCGCCAGCGCCGCCGCGCTCAGGCAGCCGGCCAGCACCAGCGCCCAGTTCTGCGTCTGCAATCCGGCAAAGATCATATCGCCAAGGCTTGGCTGACCGACCGTGGTCGACAGGGTGGCGGCGCCGATCGTCCATACCGCGGCGGTACGGATTCCCGCCATCAGCACGGGCGCGACCAGAGGCGCCTCGACCAGCCGCAATTTCTGCCACGCGGTCATGCCCACCCCGTCCGCCGCCTCGATCACGGCGGGATCGAGGCCGATCAGCCCGGTGACGCCGTTCCGCAGGATCGGCAGCAGCGCATAGAGCGTCAGTGCGAGCAGCGAGGGCAGGAAGCCCAAGGCAGGAATGCCGCCGCCGATCAGGGTCGAGAGCGACAGCAGCAGGGGATAGAAGAGCGCGAGCAGCGCCAGCGAGGGGATCGTCTGGACCAGGCTGGCGAACCCCAGCGCGACGCGTGCGACCAGTGGTCGGCGCGCTGACCAGATCGCCAGCGGCAGGCTGATCACTAGGCCAAGCGCAAGCGCCGATGCCGCGAGCAGCAGATGTGCGGCGAGCAGGTCGGGCACTCGCGCGAAGGCGGCAAAGAACGGGCTGTTCATGTGTCGCGCTCCAGCGCGATCAGGCGGCGGCTCTGTTCGCGCGGTACCGCGACCAGCGCATCCGCCGCCGTGCCGCCATCGCCCGCCAGCAAGCCGCGCGGTGTCGCGTCGGCGACGATCCTGCCCGCCTCCATCACCAGCACCCGGTCGGCGAGCAGCAGCGCCTCGGCCATGTCGTGCGTGACCATGATGGTGGTCAGGCCAAGCCGGTCGTGCAGCGCGCGAATCGCCGTGCCGAGTTGATCGCGCGTCACTGGATCAAGCGCGCCGAACGGCTCGTCCATCAGCATCAGTCCCGGCGCGGTGGCCAATGCGCGCGCCACGCCGACGCGCTGGCGCTGTCCGCCCGAGAGTTCGTCGGGCATACGCGCGGCAAAGCCGGCGGGCAGATCGACCAGCTCGAGCAATTCGGCGACGCGCCGCGCCCGGGTGATTGTGTCGCCGTCGTTCGACAGCTTCAGGCCGATCGCGATATTGTCCGCCACGCTGAGATGCGGGAACAGGCCGATATTCTGGAAGACATAGCCGATCCGGCGGCGCAGCGCGTGCGGCTCGACCGACTGCACCGCCTCGCCGGCAATGGTGACGCGACCGGCGCTTGGTTCGATCAGCCGGTTGATCATCTTGAGCAAGGTCGACTTGCCCGATCCCGATGCGCCGACCAGCGCGACGAAGCTGCCCGAGGCGATCTCGACCGATACCGAATCGACTGCGACCGTACCGCCAATGACGGATTTGGCCGGATATGATTTGGTGACGCCGTCGAATGCGACCGAAGGACCGGGCTTGGAGCTGTCTGGCATCGGCGACGATAGTGCGGGAGGACGCGCGGCGCGTCAACGAAGTGCGCGGGGCTCGATTCAGTACCGGCGCTGAATGCGACAGCGCTCCGGCGCGCCGATGCGATTCGGTGCCGGCTCTTTCTCATGACGATAGTGACTGACGCGTGGCGCCATCGCTGCGTGCGATAACAGGACCTGTTTCGACCTGTTATCGCGTCCATTTTCCACCTGTTATCACCTGTTATTCGAAGAACAGGTGGAAGGGGTTCAAGGGTTTGAAAACAAGCGGTAATTTCTCGCTGAAAATCCAACTTAACAGGAGAAGATTTTCCGGCCCGATTAACAGGTGATAACAGGCGTCGCGCGCCGCCTTGGGGACACTAGGATGTCGATCGGGATCGGTCGTGCAATCGGCGGCTTGTCCAACCCGCCCCGTTCCGCATAGATCGCAGCGAAATTGACACGATCGATGCCGGAACTGGCCCGGCGCGAGAGCGAAGAGGGAAACAGGGATGGCGGACGGCGTGCAGAAGGCGATCTTCATCACCGGCGGCGGATCGGGAATCGGGCGGGCGACGGCGATCCTGTTCGCGGCGCGCGGCTGGCGGGTCGGGCTGGCCGATGTCAATGTGACTGGCCTGGCCGACACTGCGGCGCTGCTGCCGGCGGGCATGGTCTCGACTTATACGATGGACGTGCGCGACCGCGACGCCTGGGTTGCGAGCCTCGACGCATTCACCGCGACCAGCGGCGGCCGGCTTGACGTGCTGTTCAACAATGCCGGGATCGGCACTGGCGGACCGATCGCGCAGATGAGCTTCGAGGATATGGACCGCACCGTCTCGATCAATCTGATGGGGGTGCTGAATGGCGCGCGGATCGGCCATGCCTATCTCGTCCGGACGCCCGGCTCGTGCCTGCTCAACACCGCCTCGGCCTCGGCGATCTATGGCTCGGCGGGACTCGCGCCCTATTCGGCGACCAAATTCGGCGTGCGCGCGCTGACCGAAGCGCTCGATGGCGAATGGTCGGCCGACGGGATCAAGGTGCGCGACATCGTTCCGGCCTTTATCGAAACGCCGCTGCTCAACTCGCCCGCCGGCGGCTCGAATCGGTCGATTCGCGAAACGGTGACCGGCGCGGGGCTCGAACTGACTTCGGCCGATGTGGTGGCGCAGGCCGCCTGGGACGCGGTGCATGGCGACAAGGTCCACACCTATGTCGGCAAGACCGCCCACCGCATGGCCTTCGCCGCGCGCTGGATGCCCGGCAGGCTGCGCAAGATGATGCAACGCGGCGTCGGCGCGGCGGAGTAAGGTCTCCTCCCCGGAACGGGGAGGATTAAGAAACCAACCCGTCGATCGCCTCAGCCATGTCCACGTCGCGGTGCGACAGCCCGCCGGCGTCGTGTGTGGTGAGCAAGATTTCGACCCGGTTCCACACGTTCGACCATTCGGGGTGATGGTCGGCCTTTTCAGCGAGCAGGGCGACGCGCGTCATGAACGCGAACGCCTCGCTGAAATCGGCAAAAGTGATGGTGCGGGTGATCGCGTCGCGCGCTTCATCATAATCCCACTCGTCCAGCGCATCGAGCGCTTCGGCGCGCTCCTCTTCGCTCAGCGGTTCGATCGTCCCCGTCACGTCTTCCTCCTGCTGGCGCCGCTTGCGCCTTGGCCTTATGGCATAGCCGATGGCGACATCCGATCAATCCCGCCCCAGGGCAATACGGGCTCCAACCATTGCGGCGATCGAGGAGATCGCGCTGCGCACGCTGGAAAGCCTGCCGGCCGAATTCCGCGCGCATCTCGGCGACGTGGTGCTGATCGTCGAGGATCTGGCGGACGAGGAAACGCTCGATGCGCTCGGCATCGACCATCCGCTCGATCTCACCGGCCTGTATCATGGCCGTCCGCTGAGCGAGAAATCATCGATGGAATCGGGCTCGCCGCCTGACCGCATCCATCTCTACCGCCGCGCGATCCTGGAGGAATGGGTCGAAACCGGGGTCGGACTCGACGCTCTGGTCAGCCATGTCATGATCCATGAGATCGGCCATCATTTCGGCCTGTCCGATGCGGACATGCACGCGCTGGAGGAAGCGGCGGGTTGAGCGCCTTTCCCGACGATGGCGCGCTCGCGTTCCATGGCGTGACCTGCACGCGGGGTGGGCGGACCTTGTTCGGGGAGCGGTCGTTCGCGCTTCGGTCCGGCGGCGCGCTGCTGGTCACCGGGCCGAATGGCGTGGGCAAGTCGAGCCTGGTGCGTGTCGCCGCCGGTCTGTTGCCGCCGGCGGCCGGCCGGGTCGAGGCGAACGGCGACCGGGCCTTGTTGACCGAAGCGAGCACGCTCGACCAGGACCTGACTCTGGGCCGGGCGCTCGGTTTCTGGGCCGCGATCGATGGTCGCCTCGGTGCGGTGCGCGATGCTCTCATCGCCTTCGATCTCGCGACGTTGCGCGACGTCCCCGTCCGGCTGCTGTCCACCGGGCAGCGTCGCCGCGCCGCGCTGGCGCGAATCGCGGCGAGCGGGGCGGGGATCTGGCTGCTCGACGAGCCCGCCAATGGCCTCGATGCCGGGGCGGTCGCCTTGCTCGAGGCCGCGATCGCCGCGCACCGGGCGAGCGGCGGCATCGTGCTGGTCGCGACTCATCTGCCGATCGCCGTGCCCGATGCGCAGACGATCGCGCTGGAGGGCGGAGCATGATCGGCGCGCTGATCATGCGCGACTTGCGCCGCGCCTGGGCCGGCGGCGGCGTGACGCTGGTCGTCGGCTTCTTCCTGCTCGTCGCGACCCTCTTCCCCTTCGCGATCGGTCCCGATGCGGTGCTGCTTGCGCGGGTCGGCGGCGGGGTGATCTGGGCCGCCGCCTTGCTCGCCGCGCTCCTGCCGGTCGAGCGGCTGGTCGGTCCCGATGCCGATGCCGGGATGCTCGATCAGCTTGCCGTGCGCGGTGTGAGCATGGCGACGGTCGCCGCGGCGAAGATCGCCGCGCACTGGCTGAGCTTCGGGCCACCGCTGATGCTCGCTGCGGTCGTCGCGGCGGGCTTGCTTGGCTTGCCGCTCGACACGCTGCTCGCGGTCGAGCTTGGCCTGTTGATCGGCACGCCGGGTCTTGCCGCGCTGGCGGTCGCGACTTCGGCATTGGTGACGGGCGTCCGCGGGGCAAGCGCGGTGGCCGGTCTGGTGATGCTGCCGCTCGCCGTCCCGCTGCTGATCTTCGGCGCGGGGTCGATCGAAGGCGGTGAAGGGGCGGTCAAATTGTTGGCGGCGGTCAGTCTTGTGCTGCTGGCCGGCGCGCCGTTCGTGGCAGGGGCGGCGATCCGCGCCGGAATGGACTGACAACCGCTCGAAACGAACGGAAGTTCAGGCCGCCCTTACCGGCTCCACCGTGCAAAGATCGCCGTCGGCAACAGCAGCCCGCGCGCTTCCTCGCGCACGACCAACTCGCCTGCCTCGACCGTTCCGCCCAGATCGGCAAAGGCCTGGCGCAGCAACTCGGCGATCGCCAGCGCCGACATGCGCACCGCATAGACCGTCAGGAACAGGAACCGCGACTCGGCATCGAGCAGCTTGCGGCAATCGGCGATCAGCCCGGGCAGGCCTTCCTCCAGCTTCCACACCTCGCCCTCCGGCCCGCGGCCATATTTCGGCGGGTCGAGCAGGATGCCGTCGTAACGCCGTCCGCGCCGGACCTCGCGCGCGACGAACTTGGTGCAATCGTCGATCATCCAGCGCACCGGCTTGTCGCTCATCCCCGACAGCGCGGCATTGGCGCGCGCCGCCTCGACCGATTTCTTCGACGCGTCGACATGGACCATCTTCACGCCCTTGTCGGCCATCGCCAGCGTGCCGACGCCGGTATAGCCGAACAGATTGAGGCATTCGGGCGCCTCGACGCCGGCCACCCGCTCGCGCATCCAGCCCCACACCGGCGCCATGTCGGGGAAGAAGCCGAGATGGCGGAACGGGGTGTTCTGCGCGGTGAAGGTGACGCCGTCCCATTTGAGCGGCCACCCTTCGCGCGGTACCGGCTCGCTATAGTCCCAGCGCCCGCCGCCATCCTCGTCGGATCCGGGCACGAACTCGCCCTGCGCGCGCCAGTCGGGGCTGGCCGGCGCCCATAGTGCCTGTCCCTCGGGGCGGATGAAGCGAAAGCGGCCATAGCGCTCCAGCTTGCGGCCATGGCCCGAATCGATCAGGCCATAATCCGCCCAGGGCTCGCCGATCAGGGTCTGGAGCTCCATGCCTCTACCTTCCGCTCGAAACGAACGGTGATGGGAACGACATCACCGAACCGCCACCGCCCGCTCGGCGATATAGGCGGTCACCGCGTCGAACGTGCCGGGCAGGCTGTCATAACGCTCCTGCCGCTCGAACAGGTCGCCGATCCGCGCCGGAAGTGTCGGGCGCACGCCGGTCGCGCGCTCGACCGCGTCGTCGAACTTGGCCGGATGCGCGGTCGCCAGCGTCACGACGGGAACGTCACCCAAATCGGCACGCCGCGCGGCAGCCAGGCCGATCGCGGTGTGCGGGTCGATCACTTCGCCCGACTTCTCGCACGCCCAGCGCATCGCCAGCGCCATGTCGTCAAGATCGATCCGGTCGCTGCTGAACAGCCCCGCCGCGCCCTCGCGTTGCGCATTGGTCAACCGCATCGCCTTGCTCGATTCAAAGCCCGCCATCTGTGCGGCAAGGGCAATACCGTCGCGGCCGCCGAGATCGAACAGCAGGCGTTCGAAATTGCTCGAAACCTGAATGTCCATCGACGGGCTTGGCGTCGGCACCACGGTGCCTTGCGAATAATCGCCATCGGCAAGCGCGCGGTGGAGAATGTCGTTGACGTTGGTCGCGACGATCAGCCTGGCGACCGGCAGGCCCATCTTCGCCGCGACATAGCCGGCGAAGACATCGCCGAAATTGCCCGTCGGCACTGAGAAGGCGACTGGCCGCTCGGGCGCGCCGAGTCGGACGGCGGCGTAGAAATAATAGACCACTTGCGCCATCAGCCGCGCCCAGTTGATCGAATTGACCGCCGACAGCGCGAAGCGGCCGGAGAAGTCGGGCGAATTGAACATCGCCTTCACCATCGCCTGGGCATCGTCGAAGCTGCCGTCGATCGCGATATTGTGGATATTGGGGGCGAGCACCGTGGTCATTTGGCGCCGCTGCACGTCGGACACGCGGCCCTTGGGGTGGAGCATGAAGACATCGACGCCCTCACGCCCGGCCAGCGCGTCGATCGCGGCGGAGCCGGTATCGCCCGAGGTCGCGCCGACGATGGTGACATGTTTGCCCGAGCCGCTGAGAAAGCGTTCGAACAACAGGCCAAGCAGTTGCAGGGCGACATCCTTGAAGGCGAGCGTCGGCCCGTGGAACAGCTCCAGCAGCCAGTGTCGCTGGTCGAGTTGGACCAGCGGCGTGACAGCGGCATGGCTGAAGCGGCCATAGGCCTCGGTGCACAGCGCGCGCAGGTCATCGTCGCTGAGCACGCCGGCAACGAACGGGCTCATCACCGTGACCGCGGTGTCGACATAGGACATGCCGCGCATCGCCGCGATCGTCTCGGGGGAGAGGGTCGGCCAACGCTCGGGCAGATAGAGCCCGCCATCGCTGGCGAGGCCGGCCAGGGTGACCTGCTGGAAATCGAGGATCGGCGCGGCGCCGCGGGTGCTGATGTAACGCATGGTCTTGGCGACTAGCGGCGTGGGCGCAGAGTCACAAGTTGTGCGTCATTGCCTCGTCATCGGAATTTGCCCGCGCGGCCCATACTCAGCGGCTGGAAGAATGTGCGGTAACGGGCCAGACAAAGGCTAGGCCTTCATCCGTCGCCTGAGCGCTAGCGCATAGATGATCCCGGCGACGCCCGCGAACAGGAACCATTGCACGGCATAGGCAAGATGGTTGTTGGGCACCGCCGACAGATCGGGCTCGGGATTGGCGTCGAGCCCGGCAAGCGGCGTATCGGTGACCAGCATCAGCGTCTTGGGATGCGCCCGCCCGATCAGCGAGGCGATCAGCGGCTGATCGTCGGGCGCATGAGTGATGTAACCATGCACTTCGCCGCCGGTCCAGGTCGGCTTGGCGTCGGGCGCGCGCGCCAGGCCGATCTGCACGGTCAGGCCGGGGCCTTCGGCGCCGGTTCGGCACTGTGCGATCTGCCGCCAGCCGGTTGCACCCTTTGCGTTGCGCCCGGCGCGGTTGCTCCAGCCGACCGGCTGCAGGCAAAAGGCACCGGCCTTGCGGAACAGCAGCGAATCATCGACCGGGATGGCGGGAAAGGCGATCGGCGGCAGCGTGCGGTTCGCGGCATATTGCGCGATCAGCGCTTCCTTCTCGCCCTTGCGCTGCAGCTGCCAGATGCCAAGCGCGATCATGATCGCAATGGCGAGGCCGACGACGATGGTGGCGACGATCGGAATCCGCTTCACGCGTCTTCGCCCTTCAATCGGCCTTCACGCGCGGCGTTGCGATATTCGAGCGCGATCAGCATGCCCTTCGCGGCGCGCAGCGATCCGACCACGCCGGCGGCCGTCACCGGGATCCAGATCAGCATGTGCAGCCAGAGCGGCGGGTGCAGCGTCAGCTCGGTGGTGATCGCCATCGCGACGACGATCGCGCCGAGGATCAGGGTCAGGAAGGCGGCCGGGCCGTCACCGACATTGAAGCTGTCGAAGTCGAGGCCGCAATTGGGGCAATTCGGCGCAAAGGCGGCGAGGCCGGCGAACAGGGTCTTCGCGCCGCAGCGCGGGCAGAGTCCCCTGATCGCAACCTGGGCTGGCGTTGGCGCCGTGGCGAGATCAGGCGCGGCCGACACACCAGGGATCGGGTTGATGATCGACCGGAACGCCGGACTCGTCGGGCGCCGGGAAACGCGCCTTGAAGGTGAAGGCCTGTTCGGTCGGGCCATAGCGATCGAGCCGCCACAGCCGCCCCAGGGCTTCGTCTATCGTCGGGATATGGCCGGCGGGAATCCACCACAGCGCCTGATAGGCGCCATCGAAGCGATCGAAGAATTCGCGCCGCCGCGCCATGATCGGCGTGTGCGCGCTGCGATAGACATAGTCGAACAGCGCATCGGCATCACGCCATACCGACATGTTGACCGCGAACAGCGGGTCGGATGTCGGGCGGATCGCGGTCGCGTTGCCGCTATCGTCCTGCAGCCGCCAGATGAAACCCGGCGAGGCGTCGGCAATGGCGTTGACCCGGTCGAGCGCAGCCATGAACGGCTCGACGCGCGGGTCGCCGGGCGGCGCAGCGAACCGCCCGACATTGACCTGCGCGAGGTGCCAGCTCTCGCTCACCCGCCGTGGACCGGCGCGCCCCAGCCGCCCCAGACATAGATGGTGACGAACAGGAACAGCCACACCACGTCGACGAAGTGCCAGTACCAGGCCGCGGCTTCGAAGCCGAAATGCTGGCGCGGCGTGAAGTCGCCCTTATAGGCGCGCACCAGACAGACGGTCAGGAAGATCGTGCCGATCAGCACGTGGAAGCCGTGGAAGCCCGTCGCCATGAAGAACGACGCGCCATAGTTGATGCCCTTGAACGGGAACGGCGCGTGGATGTACTCATAAGCTTGGATCGAGCTGAACAGCAGGCCCAGGATGATCGTCAGCCACAGCCCCTTGAGCACGCCGTCGCGATCGCCGACGCCGAGCAGGCCCCATAGGCCGGTCTTCTCGCCACCGCGCTGACCATGGATCAGGGCATGATGCGCCCAGGTCACCGTGGTGCCCGAGGTCAGCAGAATGATCGTGTTGAGCAGCGGGAATTCGAAGGCGTTGATCACTTCGATGCCCTTGGGCGGCCAGTGCGCCGCGCCGGCGGCGGCGTCGGCGATCACGCTCGTTGCGCCGTCCGCATATTGGATCGCGGCCGGAAAGAGCGAGAAGTCGAAAAACGCCCAGAACCAGCCGACGAAGAACATCACTTCCGAAGCGATGAACAGGATCATGCCGTAGCGCAGGTGAAGTTGCACAACGGGCGTGTGATCGCCCTGATGCGCTTCCTTGATGACGTTGGCCCACCAGCTGAACATGGTGGTCAGCACGCCGGCCACGCCGAGGAAGAAAACGATGCCGCCGCCATTGGGCTTGCCGACATGGCCGCCATGCATCCACATGATGCCGCCTGCCGCCATCGCCAACGCCGAGAAGGCGCCGACGATCGGCCAGATATCCGGAGCGAGAATGTGGTAATCGTGGTTCTTGGCGCCGGCCATGCGTCGGTCCCCTGTAAGGCGGTTGTTATCTCAGTTTGAAAGTTGCTCTAGCTTGCGACGTCGCCGGAATCCACCGGGTAAAACGTATAGCTGAGCGTGATCGTCTTGATGTCCTTCGCGTCGGGATCATCGAGCATTTTCGGATCGACGAAGAAGATCACCGGCATGCGTGCGGTCTCCCCCGGCTTCAGCGTCTGCTGCGTGAAGCAGAAACACTGGATCTTGGTGAAATATTTCCCCGCCTGGGCCGGGGTGACGTTGAAGGTCGCGGTCCCGGTCACTGGCTTGTTCGACGTGTTGGTCGCGGTGAAGAAGGCCATGTCGCGCGCGCCGACATCGACCGTCTCGGACGGATGCTCGGCGGCGAACTTCCAGGGCAGCTTCGCACTGACATTGGTGTCGAAGTCGATCTGGACGCGGCCTGCACCGGCGACGGCCCCCGGCGCGACCAGGCCGCGCTGCGTCGTGCCGTTGAGCCCGGTCGCCGCGCAGAACATGCTGTAGAGCGGCACGCTGGCAAAACCGAGCCCGGTCATGAAACACACGCCAAGCCCGGCGAGCAATGCGGTCCGGACCGGCGGGGTCAATGGGGCATTCCTGCCTTGATCTTCACGATGGTGATCGCGAACACCAGGATGACGAGCGCGCCGAGGATCAGGCCCATCACGGTCGCGCGTGAGCGCTGGCGTGCGCGGATCAGCTTGTCGGTCGGGGGAATCAGGTCAGCCATGGCTCAAATCCAGTGATCGACGACCAGCGCGCCGAAGAGAATGAACAGATAGAGGATCGAATAAGCGAAGAGGCGCTTTTCCGGGCGCATCATGTCGCCGGTGCCGGTGGTGCGCAGCGCCACCTGCAGCGCCATCACGGCGAACACCGCCGTCGTGGCGATCGCGACGATGCCGTAGAGATTGCCCGCCAGACCGAGCGGCCAGGGCGCGATCGCGGCGGCGGCCATCGGCAGTGTATAAAGCCCGATCTGCACCCGGGTGGTGCGCTCGCCCGCGACGACCGGCAGCATTGGCACGCCGGCGGCGGCGTAATCGGTCTTCATGAACAGCGCCAGCGCCCAGAAATGCGGCGGCGTCCACAGGAAGATCAGCGCGAAAAGCAGGATCGGCAATGTCGCGACATCGCCGGTCGCGGCGGCCCAGCCGATCAGCGGCGGGAAAGCACCGGCGGCGCCGCCGATGACGATGTTCTGCGGCGTGCGGCGCTTCAGCCAGATGGTGTAGATGAAGACGTAGAACAGGATCGACGCGGTCAGGATCGCGGCGGCGACGAGATTGAGCGCCAGGCCCATCAGGATCACCGAAAAGGCCGCGAGCCCGACGCCGAAATGCAGCGCGGACTGGCGGTCCATGCGTCCGGCGGGAAGCGGCCGGCCGGCGGTGCGCTTCATCACTTGGTCGATATCGGATTCATACCATTGGTTGAGCGCGCCCGCGGCGCCCGCGCCCAGCGCGATGCACAATATGGCGGTGAAACCGAGCACTGGGTCGATCTTCACCGGCGCTGCCAGCATGCCGCACAGCCCGGTGAATACGACAAGGCTCATCACCCGGGGTTTGGTCAGGGCAAGAAAGTCGCGCCAGTCGGCGGGCAAAGTGAGAGTCGCGGAGGTCATGATTGTCAGCGCCTATAGGCCGCTGGGACGGTTGGGGAAAGTGCTGCATTTGCCGGCCGATCCGCCAGCGGATCTTTGTCCTGCCATTGCATCGCATGATGCGCGATTCTAACGATTGGCATGCCCTTTGAACCAAGCGTAGCGATGGACCCGGAACTGATCGAATCATGGTTGCGGGCCCGATCCGTGGCGCGGAACCTGCCTCAGCCGATTCGTGACAGCGGCGGCCTGAGACTCGACAGCAATTTGCCGGCCGAGTTGCGGCGATATGTTTTCGCGCGGCCCGGGCCCGGCCTGGTTGAACTGGGCCGATCGATCACAACCCCGCTTGTCTTTCTGAAGCTGTGCGGCCCTCCGGAGCAGCTCGCATCATTGCTTCCCGCGCATTGGTGCCTGTCCCCGGTCGGCTATGTGATGACCTGCGATGCGACGCCGGCCACCGCGGTGCTGGCGCCGGGCCATCGGATGGAAACCCATGTCGACGGCCCGACCACTGAAATCCGCATCCTCGACGATCACGGCGATCTTGCGGCGAGTGGTTTTGCCGCGGAATGGGATGGGCTGTTCATCTACGACCGCATCGTGACGGACGCCGGGCACCGCCGCAAAGGCCTTGGCCGCGTCGTCATGGCCGCGTTGGGCGCGGCGCGACGATCGCCGCAATCGCGCCAGCTGCTCGTGGCCACCGAAGAGGGACGCGCGCTTTACGCCATGATGGGCTGGGAGGTTGGGATGCTCTTTTCCTCCGCCGGGATTGTGGATGGCATCGGCACCTCGGCCAGCGGCGATTCAACCGCACGATGAGATGCCGCAGGGTGATGGTCGGATGAGACGCCGCCAGCTATTCTTGCCCCGTTCTTTCTCAAAGGCGCGAAACATCGCCCCTGTTCCACCCCTGTTTCACAACAGGGGCGTAGCCTGAGCCGTCACTGGACGCGACACGCCGCCATGGGGCGCCCCTAAGCTCTAAGCTATCTCACCCGCCGCTTGTGCGATCGCATCGGCAATATCCTTGCCCGACATTTCTCCGGCGCGAAATGCACGGGCCGCCGCGTCCGCCCAGAGTGTCGTTGGATCGGAACTGGCGCGTGAGAGGCTGCCGAGCGCCGCTGCTTCCTCCCGCGCCCAATGTGCAAGCGGCGCGGCAAGAATCGGATTCGGCTGAGGCAAGTCGCGCCAGACCAGGCAGGCGCCCCAGCGATGCGGCGCGTCGCACGCCATGCTGACCAGCGCGCGGTCGAACCGCCGGCGGACTTCGTAATGGCCGAAATCGACCAGCCGGGCGCGAACCCCTGCTTGCCGGTCGAGGCGCGCGAGCTGAATGTTGATGCCGTCGCACGTCGCGGCGTCCGATCCGTCGAGCGCAGCCTCGACCTCGGCCCGGATGCGCCGATCGACTGGTTCGAAGGGGCCATCGACATAGGCGATGCGCGGCCCATCCGCATTCGCCTGAAGATGGTGGCGCGATCCGGCATTGCTGCTGGTCAGGCCGTAAGCGCGCAGCAACAGCTCGATCTCAAGCCGGATGCGCTCGCCGGTCGAGCCGCGCCAGGGCAGGACAGGTTCGTCCTGGTCGCGGGCATGCGCGCGGCGCACCAGCATGGCGGCCGGCAGTTGCTCGCCACGATGAGTCAGGGCATCGAAGCCGAGATCGAGCACGGCATAGGCCGGCACCGTCCACAGATCCGGCGCAGCGCGCGCCAGGATCGCGGCGATGATTGCTTCCATCAGCACCTCGCGCAGCGCTTCGCGGAGCGAACAGAGTCCTGACGAATGGTGCGCGCGTGCCGGGACATGCCCCGCGCCGCGCCCGACGCCCTTCAGGTCGAGCAGCAGATGCTCGTCCCCAGGTCCTTCGGCACGCAGTACCGCGGCGCGGCCATAGCGTGGCGGCCGCCAGGCCGGGCGCGGAGCGCCAATGGCGGCGATCGGGGTGTTGACCTCGGTCTGGGCGGCCTGAGTCAGCGACACCAGACCGGCCTGTTCCAGCATCCAGGCTTCGCGCGCCGCGATCGGATCCAGAGCGGCGACACCGAGCGCCTGGTCCGAGAGAGCCGGCAGGTCATGGGTGAGCAAGGCGTGATCGAGCAGGACGACCTGCGCCGTGGCGACTCGCACCAGTTGATCGGCAGTGCCATCCGGGGCGTCGATCTCGGCCAGGTCGCGCTTTGGCGGATCGACCGGCAGGCGTGGCGGCACGGCGCGGTGCGTCGCGGGCAGGTTCATCTATGACTCGATTGCTGCCGGAACATTGTCTATGCGTAACGAACCGCTGGAACGAGTACAAACAAGTGCTGATGGCGGCAACAGGGGGATGCAGGCCATGAACAGCGACGATCCGAAGCCATCGACCGATCCGCACGCCACCGCAGCGAGCCTCGCGTCGCAACAGGCCGGGCAGGCCGTGCCCGCCGATGCCGGTTTGGGCGACGAGTTGAACGAGGTACTGCTTGGCCTCAAGCGCAAGATCGCGGCCAGTCCGGCATTGCAGAGCACGCTCCACGCCGCCCAGGATGTTGAGGATTTCTTCAAGCGTCTGGTCGGGATCGGTGCCGATCACGGCGTCGACTTCACCCCGGAACAAGGCAAGGCGTTCGTGCAGCGCCGCAATGACGTGGTGGCCGCCAATCTCGGCGCCGAGGCGCCGCCCAGTTCGCAGACCAACAACTGCACCCAGGGTAATACCTGCCAGACGCTGTGCACCAACAATCCCTATAATTCATCCTGCTGATGGGGGCATTGGCCGGGCCGACGGCTCGGCCATCTATCGGCAAAGTGCATCGCAAATGGTTCGATCTCCGGCTCGTCCAGCGCCGGAATAGTGCCTATGCGTAACCACTCCCCGACATGGGGCGATCCGGCCAGGCCGGTATCGAGACAATTGAGGGATGCACGCAATGAGCGACGAACAGACTCCCTCCACCGATCCGCACGCAGATGCTGCGAGCGCCGCAGCGCAGCAGGCAGGGCAGGCACTCCCTGCCCAGGACGGTCTGAGCGACGAGCTGAATGAAGTCCTGCTTGGCCTCAAGCGCAAGATCGCGGCCAGCCCGGCGCTACAGAATGCGCTGCAGGCAGCCGAAGATGGCGAGGATTTCTTCAAACGGCTGGTCGGGATCGGCGCTGATCACGGCATTGATTTCACGCCGGACCAGGGCAAGGCGTTCGTGCAGCGGCGCAACGATGTCGTTGCCGCCAATGTCGGCACCGAAGCGCCGCCCAGTTCGCAGACCCATAACTGCACCCAGGGCAATACCTGCCAGTCGCTCTGTACGATGAATCCCTATAATTCGGGTTGCTGATGTCGGTGGCTGGTCGGGCCCGAGACCCCGCATCCGCCCCCAGCATCCGCCAGCGTTGTAAATTGCATCGCGAGTGGCTCTATCTGCGACTCGCTCGATGCCGAAACATTGTCTATGCGTAACGAACGGTACCCAGACGGACGATCCGGGTCAGTATCTGGCAGCAGGGGGTGCACGCGATGAGTGGTGACGAACAGAAGCCTTCGACCGATCCGCATGCCGCCGCGGCGAGCGCCGCGTCGCAACAGGCGGGGCAAGCAGTATCCGGCGATCATGGCCTGAGCGATGACATGAACGACCTGCTGCTTGGCCTGAAACGGAAGATTGCGGCGAGCCCGGGGCTGCAGAGCATCCTGCACGGCGCCGAGGATGTGGAGGATTTCTTCAAGCGCCTCGTCGGCATCGGTGCCGATCATAATGTCGAGATCACGCCGGAGCAGTGCAAGGCCTTTGTCAAACGCCGCGACGACGTCGTCGCCGCCAATGTCGGCACTGAGCCCCCGCCCAGTTCGCAGACCAATGGCTGCACTTTGGGGAACACCTGCCAGAATTTGTGCACGGCGAATCCCTATAATTCGAGTTGCCGCTGACGGCCGACCGCGCTGGTCCGGCCTCTCGGTCGGGGCGGGACGGTGTTGTCCCATCATTGTTGATCGGTCATGCCTGACATGATGACGCAGGCACCGACCCTGTCCGTTTCCGCCCGCCCGGCAAGCGTCTTGCCGGGCGTCGATCCCGCCATGCCATTGCCGTTCGAGCACGTCCTGGCGCCGCTGGTCGGCCGGACGGTCGACGCATTGCTGGCGACGCTCGGGCAGGTGCACCCGGCCTTTGCCGAGCGGCTGTCGCCCGCGGTGACCGGGATGATCGAACGCACGCTGCTCCACCGTCTGGTGTCGTGCAGCGTGCCGATGCTGCTGGGCGCGTTCAATGACTGTCGCCCGCCGGGATTCACCCTGTTGTCACGCTTCCTTGATGGCGAGGTCCGGGCCGCCAATCCCGAGGAAGGCGCGTCGCGTATCCGCTATGACGGCTTTGTCGCTGACATGCTGGCGGGCGGGTTCGAACGTCTGCGGCTCAGTCATCCGGTATTCGCTCATGTCCTCGATACCGAGACACGCCATTTCCACGATCATTTGGTCGAAGCGGCGGGGCGCCTCCTCTCCGACCTTCCGGCGATCGTCCTTATGCTGGGTGGCGAAGGTGATCCCGGCGCGATCCGGTCGCTCCATCTGACCCTGTCCGATCCGCATCGCAACGGACGCGCGGTGATGATCTTCGCGTTCGAATCCGGTCTGTCGATTGTCTACAAGCCGCGCGATCTGGAGCTTGATGCCGCTTTCCATGCCTTTTGGCAGCGCTGCGAACCATCGGCGACCCGGCCCGCTTTTCTGCTGTGCGGCGACTATGGCTGGATGGAGGCGGTCGCGCCGGTTGCGCCCGCCACGCCCGCGGAACAGCAACAGCTCGACATCGCTTCGGGACGGTTGCTGGCGGTGCTGTATCTGCTCGGCGCGACCGATTGCCATTTCGAGAATTTCATCGTGCGCGGCGGCGAGTTGGTCATGATCGACGCGGAAACCGCGCTGCATCCGGCACTGTCCGGCACGCCGGTCGATCGCGCCCATCTTGGCGATCCATGGGATTGGGACAGCGTCATGCGACCGGGCTTGCTGCCCTATTGGATCCATGCGCCCGAAGGCGACGGGGCCTGCGATGTCAGCGCGCTCGGCTGGCGCGGTGCGGTGCGCGGCAATTTCGCACGCCAGCGGTGGCGCGCGCTCAACACCGATGCGATGACTCTGGCGAGCGAGCCGGTGACGCCTGATGCCGAGATTTCCGACAGTCCGGAGATCGACCTCGATGCATTGAGCGAGGGCTTTGCCGCGATGTATCGGCGCCTGGTCGAACGGCGCGATGCCTTGAGGCAATCGGCCGAACTCCGCGCGCTGGGCACGGCGCGGGCGCGGTTCGTGCTGCGCGGGACGATGCAGTACGGCACCATGCTGCAGAAGAGCCTGGTGCCGCATTGCCTGGAAAGCTTCGCTGCGTACCGCGCGCATTTCGAACAGCTGCCTGTGCTGGTCGACGCCGCCGATCCGCACTGGATGCGGCTGCGCGATGCCGAGATTGCAGCGCTGGAGCGGCGCGACATCCCCTATTTCACGGTCGATACGTCGGGCGTGACGGTGACGGCATGCGACGGCACAACGGTCGATGCCCCCGGGTTGCGCTGTGCCTATCCCGATATGCTGGAACGGTTCGACCGGCTCGGCGCGCCCGATCTCGCGCGGCAGATCACCTTGATTGGTGCGAGCGTCGCGGCGGCGAGAACCCGACGCGGGACAGTCGATGGCGATCGCGCGCCGGTGCCGATTCCGGGGCCTGGCGATCGGTCGGACGAGCTGATGCGGGCGGCGCTGGACATCGCCGACCGGATCGTCGCCAGCGCTCATGGCCTCGATCAGGGGCGCGCGCAGTGGATCGGACTACATTATTACAAGGCGGCGGATTGCTATGCGCCGCAGCGGCTGGGCCATGGGCTCTATGAGGGCAATGCCGGTATTGCGCTGTTCCTCGCCGCCGGCGCGGCGCTGGGCGGGCGCGATGATCTGCGCAACGCGGCCCATGCGGCGCTGGCCCCGATCCGCACATTCGATCTGCGGGCGTCGGATGCCGGGACGGGGCGGATCACCGGGATCGGCGCCGGGGCTGGCCTCGGGGCGCTGGTCTATGCACTGACCCGCTGCGCCGATCTGCTTGGCGACGATGCGCTGCTGAGCGATGCAACGCGGATTGCCGGTGATATCGACGATGCGGCGATCGCCGCTGATACGCATGCCGATATATTGTACGGCACCGCCGGCGCGATCGTCTCACTGCTGGCGCTGCATCAGCGTACCGGCGCGTCGGACCTGATCGATCGGGCGGCCGCCGCTGGCCGGCGCCTGACGCAGCAATGGACTGAAGTCGCGCGCGCGCCGGGCATGTCGCACGGCGCCGCCGGGTTTGCCCTGGCACTGGCGCGACTCTCCCACGCCACCGGCGATGCGGCGTTCGGACGCACGGCCGGCGAGGCAATCGCGTTCGAGCGCAGCCTGTTCGACGTCGCGGCGGGCAACTGGCCCGACCTGCGCTTCCCGCCCGAGCCGGAGACGGGCCGGCCGCCTTGCTCGATGATGTGGTGCCATGGCGCGCCGGGCATTGGCGTATCGCGCCTCGCCATGCTTGACCTTCATGTCGATCAGCAGGTGCTGGAGGAGGTCGAAACCGCGATCGCGGCGACTCTGGGCAATGGCATCGGCCCGATCGACCATTTGTGCTGCGGTAATTTCGGGCGGCTCGATTTCCTGAGCGAGGCGGGGCAGGTCCTCGACCGCCCTCTACTCCATGCCCAGGCAATTGCGATGGCGCAGGTTCGCTTGGAGCATCAGCGTGAAACGGGTTCGTTCGCGCTCGACGTCAATGACGGACCCGATCATCTGAAGCCGGGGCTGTTCAGCGGACTGGCCGGGGTCGGCTATACCTTGCTGCGTCTCGCCGCGCCGGGGCGGTTGCCGACTGTCCTGACATGGAATTGACCGCCACCCTGACGCCGACGGTCGGTGCGATGCTCGACCGCCTGGCGCCGACGCTGGTGCCGCCTTTGTTCGATACGGTGGCGGTCGAGCGGCTGCGCACCCTGTCGTTGCACTTGCCGTCGGCCCGCTTTCTGCTGTTCGAACGCCATCTGGGATCTGGCGCGTCGCGAGTCGATCTGAGCATCGGCCAAGTCGCGCATTGGCCTGACGCGCTGCGCCCGATGGCCTTGTCGGTCGATCCGGACACATTGTGCCTGGAATATGACCTTGATGGCGATGCCGGATCGCCGGCCTTGTTCCACACGGTGCGATCCAGCCCGCCGCTGACCGGCACGGCGCTGGCCGCATTGGCGACGGGCCTGCTTGAACAGATGCCGGCCCCGATGCACGACATGCTGGCGCGCGCCGCGGCGGCGCAAGTGGCGGACGAAAGCTGGATCACGCATGTCGGCGCGATGTTCGGCCGGGCCGGTCGGCCGATCCGGGTCAATATCGGCGCATCGTCGGCCGCCGCGCTCCGCCGCTATGCCGTGAACGCAGGATGCGGTTCCGGTCCGCTGGCGGCGCTCGACCGGCTCGTGTCGCTCGTCGAAGGGCTGCCCGTGTCGTTCATTCTTGCGCTCGAATTGGGCGCGGTGTTGTCGTCGCGCATCGGCATCGAGCTGTACATGCCGCCGCCCGAGCAAGCGGTCGCGGCGGTGCTCGACCGGTTTGTCGGATACGATTTGTGCTGCCGCGACGAAGCCGAAGCGATCCTGGCCTGGCCCGACGAGGCCGACCGGGGCGGTCCGCGCTGGCCCGAGCCGCTGCACAGTCTCGACGTGCTGCTCGGGCCCCGGCATCGCGGTCATGCGGCCCGCGCGCTCGGCCATCTGAAGCTGGTCGCGGAGACGGACGGGACGGTGCGCGCCAAGGCCTATCTCGCCGCCTTTTACCGTCGTGGTGCGACGCGACCGGCGATGCGTGCGGCATGAGCGACGCGCGGATCGAATGGCGTGGCGATCTGTTCGCGACCGACTTGTCCGCCGCGCGCGCCGGACTGTGGCGTTTTCCAGTTATCGCCCGGCCGTGGTCGCATACGATCACGCTGTTTCTACACCCGGCGCATGAAGGGGAAATCGACCTCGAGACGGTCATCCGCCTGCGCAGCTATTGCGATCTTCCGACCCTGTCGGCGGATGCGGTCGCCAATCTGTTGCGCAAGGGGCTCGCCGGCAAGCTTCAGCGCAAGGAATCGTCCGGGACGATGCGATCGCTGGGGGACGCGACGCTGTGCTGGCCGGATCGTGGCGCGACGGTGCAACTGGCCGGTATGAACTATCGTCCGGGATCGGTGCGCGTCTCCGAACGGGTCCATTACAGCCTCGCGGCGGATACGGCGTCATCCGAGGCAGAGCGCGTGACCGTCGATCTCGATCGCCACCTGTTCCGATTGACGGACGACGGGCTGGTCAGGCCGCTCGGCCAGCTGGGACCGCGACTCGAATTCAAAGGGCCGACGCAGCGCTGGATCGAACGGTCGCGCGAAGTGGTTGATGCGGATGCGCTGGCCCGGCGCCGTCCCAACCGCGCGCTCGAATTGCTGTTCCAGGACATGCTGCGCGATCGGGTCTTGCCCGCACCCGAATCCTTTCCGGAGGTCGAACTGAAGTTCGACGTCGATGGCGTGGTCGACGCGGCGGCAATCGATGCCGTGGAGCGGTCGCTTGGCGAGATCCGCTTGTTGCTGCCGCCGCCGCATCGGATCGAACGGATGCGCCGCTATCATCTGTGCCGTGACCCCCTGACCAGCGATGCATGCACCGTGGTGGAAACGCCGAGCGGGCGATTATCGGCAAAGCGCAAGCGCAACGCGCGGTCGCTGGGCGCGGTGTTGTTGCGCGACACATCGGCGATGCACGCCACCGATCGCGACGGCGTGGCGGTATCGCTTGGCGATTTCCTGCGTGAACGCGGCTGGATCCACCTCGCCACATTCGAAAAGACGCAGACCAAGATACCCTTTTCACTGCCGAGCGGGCGGGCCTATCTCATCAGTGTCGATCATTGTTTCGCCGGCGATGGCCGCACGCTCGACCAGATCGAGCTGGAATTCATCGGCTCGGTCGGCACGTTGCACCATGATGCGGACGAGGTGGCCGGGGAGTTGGAAGAGCTGGCGCGCCGGTTAGGATCCGGCCCGCTCGGCGCGCGTCTTGCCCTCAGCACCCGCACCAAGCACGGCTTTTTCGGAGACGTCATCGCGCTGGTCGCGTGATGAGCCGAGCGCGGTGTCGAGCACGGCGTGGAACGCCCGTCGCTCCGCTGCCTTGCTGTGGCGCGCCGCCATGGCGCGCCCACCCTGCAACAGGCGTGACCGGAGCGGCTGGTCGGTGAGCGCCCGGCGCACCGCCTCGACATGCGCGTCCAGGTCGCCGAACTCCGGTTGCAGGCACGTCCGCCCGGCGATGCAATGCCCACGATTGCCGGTCACATCGCTGCAGATGACGACGCAGCCGGCGGCCATGCCCTCGATCGCGGGCAGGTAAAAGCCCTCGGCACGGATCGGCAATGCGACCAATATATCGGTCGCCAATATG
The DNA here is from genome assembly GCF_000803065.1 of Sphingomonas sp. ERG5. Lineage (GTDB taxonomy): Bacteria > Pseudomonadota > Alphaproteobacteria > Sphingomonadales > Sphingomonadaceae > Sphingomonas. The sequence goes on along the minus strand of NZ_JSXI01000010.1, from coordinate 19,348 downwards.
ATCGCGGCCTGATCGGCATGCGGGCGCCACGCGCCATCGAGCAGGAGTGGCGCATGGCCGAGCGTCCGGAGCCGTTCGGCGAGCAGGGCTGCGAAGTCGTGCTGTTTCGCGCCAAGGATTGTGATGCGGTGACGTTTGCGCGGACGGCGCAGGGCGAGAAAGGCGGGATCCATGCCGATCGGCACGACATGGATCGGTCCGTTCGCCACCGGCGCGATCTGGTCTGCAAGCGCCTGGGTGGTGCAGATGCGCCGGGCGGGCCGTTCGAGATAGGCGCGCAGCAGCGGGTCGGCGAGATACCCCGGATGCTGGACGAAGTGGATCATCTCCGTCGCTGCGGGAAGGTCGGGCAGCAGCGACCAGTCCTTGCCGTTGACGCAAACGAAGCGGAAGGCGTTGAGGTCTGGCGGCGCATCGGGCGGTGCGGCGATGCGCTCCGGCATCAGGCCGGCCCAGATATCGTTCGACGCATGATCCGAGCCGGACGGAAACCAGATCCGCGCATCGATTCCGGGGTGCGCCGCGGCATGGCCGAAATAGTCCCGCACCTTGATGTTGCCGCCGGTCGGCCGCCGCACCTCGCGAATGAACAGCATCGGTACGGTCATGCGGACAGGCTCATCGCCTCACCCTAGCGCGTGGGGGTGGTGCCGCAACGTCCCATAAGCAAAACGCCCCGGCTCATCACCGGGGCGTTTCGTTGTTCGGGGTCTTCCGATCTCAGTGATGACCACCGTCGTCGATCACCGGGAGCGTTTCGAACTGGTGATAAGGCGGCGGGCTGGACAGCGTCCATTCCAGCGTCGTCGCGCCTTCGCCCCAGGGATTGTCCGCCGCCTTGCTGCCCTTGGCCAGCGACCAGAACAGGTTGACGAAGAAGATCACCATCGACCCGGCCATGATCATATAGCCGATCGTCGCGACCAGGTTCCAGTATGCGAGGCCGTCGGTGTAATCGGGCATGCGGCGCGGCATGCCCTGCAGGCCGAGGAAATGCATCGGGAAGAACATCACGTTCACGCCGACGAAGAACACCCAGAAGTGCAGCTTGCCGAGGAACTCGTTATAGTTCCGGCCCGACATTTTCGCGAACCAGTAATAGAAGCCAGCGAACAGGCTGAACACCGCGCCAAGGCTGAGAACATAGTGGAAATGCGCCACCACGTAATAGGTGTCCTGCATGTAATCGTCGACGCCGCCATTGGCGAGCACGACGCCGGTCACGCCGCCGACGGTGAACATGAAGATGAAGCCGATCGCCCATAGCATCGGCGTCTTGAAGCTCATCGATCCGCCCCACATCGTCGCGATCCAGGAGAAGATCTTGATGCCGGTCGGGACCGCGATGACCATCGTCGCGGCGGTGAAGTACATCTTGGTGTTCACGCTGAGGCCGGTGGTGAACATGTGGTGCGCCCACACGACGAAACCGACCACGCCGATCGCGACCATCGCGTAAGCCATGCCGAGATAGCCGAAGACCGGCTTTTTCGAGAAGGTTGCGATGATCTGGCTGACGATGCCGAAGCCCGGCAGGATCATGATGTACACTTCGGGGTGACCGAAGAACCAGAACAGATGCTGGTACAGGATCGGATCGCCGCCGCCGGCCGGATCGAAGAAGGTGGTGCCGAAATTGCGATCGGTCAGCAGCATGGTGATGGCGGCCGCGAGCACCGGCAGTGCGAGCAGCAGCAGGAAGGCGGTGACCAGCACCGACCATACGAACAGCGGCATCTTGTGCAGGGTCATGCCCGGCGCGCGCATGTTGAAGATGGTGGTGATGAAGTTGATCGCGCCGAGGATCGAGCTGGCGCCGGCAAGGTGAAGCGACAGGATCGCCATGTCGGTCGACGGCCCGGGCTCGCCATAAGTGGAGAGCGGCGCATAAAGCGTCCAGCCATTGCCGGCGCCGCCGAAGAAGGGCGAGGCGAGCAGCAGCGAGAACGCGGGCACCAGCAGCCAGAACGAAATGTTGTTCATGCGCGGGAAGGCCATGTCCGGCGCGCCGATCATGATCGGGACGAACCAGTTGCCGAAGCCACCGATCATCGCCGGCATGACCATGAAGAACACCATGATCAGGCCGTGCGCGGTGACCAGCACGTTCCACAGGTGGAGCGAATGATCGAGACCCGCTTCGCCGCCGGGCAGGTAATGCACCCAGGTGCCGAGATACTGGATGCCCGGATGCATCAGCTCGGCGCGCATCATGCCCGAGATCGACCCACCGATGATCCCCGCGGTGATCGCGAAGATCAGGTAGAGCGTGCCGATGTCCTTATGGTTGGTCGACATGAACCAGCGCGCGAAGAAACCGGGCTTATGGTCCCCGTCATGCGCGTGATCATGGGCGTGGCCGTGCGCGTCGAACGCGGACGAATGAATGGCGGTATCGGTCATGTCTTAGTGTCCGGTGCCGGCGGCGGCGGGTTTAGCCGCTGCGCCCTGAGTGGTGGTTGCGGCGCTGGTCGCATTCTCGACCGGACCCGTGGTGTTGGCGACTGCCGCTGCGGCGGGCGCCGGCGCGGCGGGTGCGGCCGCCGCGGGTGCTGCCGGCTTCGCGCCCTTGGGCGTGCCGCCCTTGGCCTTGACCCAGGCGGCGAACTGTTCCGGCGTCACGGCTTCGACCGCGATCGGCATATAGCCATGGCGCGCGCCGCACAGTTCGGAGCACTGGCCGAAATAGACGCCGGGCTTCTCGATGGTGAAGCTGGTCTCGTTCAGGCGCCCGGGCACTGCGTCGAGCTTGATCCAGAAAGCGGGCACTGCCCAGCTATGGATCACGTCGTTGGCAGTGGTGATCAGGCGGATCGGTACGCCGACCGGCAGGACGACGCGATTGTCGGCGGCAAGCAGGCGGGGGCCGTCGGCATCGGTGCGGAACCGCTCGCCGGCGGGGACATCGCCCTTTTCCTTGAGCATGTTGGCGGTCACTTCGAACCCGCCATTATCGGGATATTGATACGACCAATACCATTGGTTGCCGATCGCCTTCAGCGTGATGGCGTTGGTCGGGGCCGGCTTGTACTGCGCCTGGAGCAGCCCGATCGACGGCACCGCGAGCAGCACCAGGATGATCACCGGGGCCAGCGTCCAGACGATTTCGATCAGCGTGTTGTGCGATGTCTTCGACGCCACCGGGTTGGCCGCGGCGCGATAGCGGTACATCACCCAGAACAGCAGGCCGAGCACGAACAGCGAAATCACGGTGATGACGGGCACAAGGATCGCGTCATGGAACCAGTGCGCCCGCTCGCCATTCTTGGTGACCTGCGGCTGGATGCCCCAATGGCCGTCGACCGGCTGGCCGACGCCCGCGGTCGGGGCCATGATCGGCGCGCCGTCCTGCGCGAGGGCCGGGTCGGTCGGCTTGGCCGCGGCCGCGGTGGTCGTGGCCTGCGGCGCGGTTGCCGCTGGTGCGGCTGGTGCCGTAGCGGCTGGCGCAGTGACTGCCGGCGCGACTGGCGCCGCAGCATGGCCAATCCCTGGACCTGCTCCCGCCAGCAGCAAGCCTGCCGCTAGCATGATCGATTTCAACCCCGTCATACGCATCAATGTCGTCATCCCTGGCGAACACGCCACCCCTGTTGATAAGGTGACGCTGGGCGGGAATACGCCCGTTTGTGACGGGCCTATACGCGCGACCCTCGCGTGTCTCAAGCTTGGGAGCGGCTTTTTTGGGCGGCTTTCTTCGGGCGGCGTTGCGCTTGGGGTGTCTGCCCCCCTATTTGGGCCTCGACGAAAGGGCCCTCGCCATGACCGAAGAACAGGTTCTCGCAGAATTCCGTGCCGCCGAGGCGTTGCTCGAGGGACATTTCATCCTGTCGTCCGGATTGCGCTCGCCGCGCTATCTGCAATGCGCCCGCGTGCTGATGGATCCTGCGCGCGGCGCGCGGCTGGCCGAAGCGATCGCCGCGCAACTCCCTGACGATATTCGCGAATCGGTGCAGGCAGTGGTCTCGCCGGCGATGGGCGGGGTGATTGCCGGACATGAAATGGCGCGCGCCCTGGGGGTCGAGGCGATGTTCCTCGAACGGCCCGACGGCGTGTTCGAACTGCGCCGCGGCTTCCGCCTCGCGCCCGGCACGCGCGTACTGATGATGGAGGATGTGGTCACCACCGGGCTGAGCTCGCGCGAAGCGATCGCCGCGATCGGTCGGGCGGGCGGCGTGACCGTCGCTGCGGCGGCATTGGTCGATCGATCGAACGGCAGCGCGGATCTCGGCGTGCCGTTCTTCCCGCTGATCCGGCTCGATGTACCGACCTATGCGGTTGACGCACTGCCGCCGGAACTGGCGGCGATTCCGGCGATCAAGCCCGGCAGTCGCGCTGCATGACCGACGACCATCTTCGCCGCGCCGATGAAGGTCGGCTTCGCCTTGGGGTCAATATCGACCATGTCGCGACGGTGCGGAACGCGCGCGGCGCGGGCTATCCCGATCCGGTGCGTGCGGCGCTGCTTGCGGCCGAGGCCGGGGCCGACGGCATCACCGCGCATCTGCGCGAGGATCGGCGGCACATCACTGACGACGATATCGCGCGGCTGTCCGATGCGCTGACCATCCCGCTCAACCTGGAAATGGCCGCGACTGATGAGATGCTGGCGATCGCGCTGCGCCACCGGCCGCATGCCGCCTGCATCGTGCCGGAGAAGCGCGAGGAGCGCACCACCGAGGGCGGGCTCGATGCGGCCGGCCAACACAATCATCTCGCGCCCTTGGTCGCGAGCCTGAGCAACGCGAACATCCGCGTGTCGCTGTTCATCGAACCCGACGCACGACAGATAGAGGCGGCGCTTCGCCTCGGCGCACCGGTCGTGGAACTGCACACCGGGCGCTATGCCGAATTGACGGGCGAAGCGCAGGCGGAGGAACTGCGCCGTCTCGCGGACGCGGCGGCGCTGGCGGCGAAGAATGGCATCGAAGTCCATGCCGGCCACGGCCTGACCTATGACAATGTCGCGCCGATCGCCGCGATCCGGCAAGTGCGTGAGCTGAACATCGGCCATTTCCTGGTCGGCGAAGCGATGTTCGTCGGGCTGGATGAAGCGGTTCGCACCATGCGCGCGGCGATGGACGTGGCGCGGTGAGCGCTTTGCTCAATCCTCCCCGGCACGGGGAGGGGGAGGATTGATATGATCATCGGACTCGGTTCCGACCTGTGCAGCATCGAGCGGATTCAGGCGTCGCTCGACCGCTTCGGCGAGCGATTCGAACTGCGCGTGTTCACTGAGGTCGAGCGCGCCAAGGCGGCGCGGCGTCCCTTCACCAAGGCCGGCACGCTGGCCAAGCGCTTCGCCGCGAAAGAGGCTTTTTCCAAGGCGGTCGGCACCGGTTTCAAGGCCGGTGTGTTCATGAAGGACATTGGCGTGGTCAACGCGCGATCGGGTGCGCCGACGCTTGCGCTGACCGGTGGGGCCAAGGCGAGACTTGACGCGTTAACCCCTGCGGGCCACGTCGCGAACGTACATTTGACGATGACCGACGATCATCCCTGGGCGCAGGCCTTTGTGATCATCGAGGCCATCGCGATCAAAAACGATAATGGCAAGGAAGAGTAATGGCGGCCGAGGAATTGGCGTTGGACGCAAATCAGCCCGCGGCCGAAGAGACCGGGACTGAACCCCCGGTACAGGCCGGCAAGCCGCGCACCAATTGGTGGGACGAGGCCAAGGGCATCGTCTGGCTGATATTGGCGGTGCTCGGTTTCCACAGCTTCATCGCCAAGCCCTTCTATATCCCGTCCGAATCGATGCTGCCGGGCCTGCTGGTCGGCGACCGGCTGGTCGTGACCAAATATCCCTATGGCTGGTCGTTCGTGTCGCCGACCTTTCATTTGCTGCCCTTCTTCCATGGGCGATTGTTCGGCCGCATGCCGGAACGCGGCGATGTCGTGATCGTCACGCCGCCCGGCACCAAGACCGACTATATCAAGCGCATCATCGGCTTGCCCGGCGACCGGCTGCAGGTGCGTGGCGGCGTGGTGTTCCTGAACGGCGTCGCGGTGAAGCGCGGGCCGATGCATGAGGCGCGCATCCCGGTCGATCCCAATGCGACGTGCGACGCGAGCCAATATCCCGGCGCGCTCGAAACCGACAAGGACGGCAAGAGCTTCTGCCGTCTGCCGCTGTTCACCGAGACGTTGCCCAATGGCCGCAGCTACGAGACGGTCGACCTGCAGCCCGACAGCCAGGGCGACAATTATGGCCCGATCACCATCCCCGACAAACATGTCTTCCTGATGGGCGACAATCGCGACCGCAGTTCGGACAGCCGCTTCCGGCTCGGCGAACCCGATCTCGGTCTTGGCGGTCCGGTGCCGTGGGAATATGTCGGCGGTCGCGCCGAATTCATCACTTTCTCGCTCGATGGCGCGGCGACCTGGAATCCGCTGACCTGGTGGGGGTCGCTGCGGCCGGGCCGGGCCGGTAGTTCGCTGCATCCGCGGGAAGAAAAGAAATGACCGATCGGCGCCCGCCTGACGGCATCGAGCTTGTTACAGGCGCCAGCCCGCATGAGGTGCGCGATCCGATCATTCGCGCGGAATTGAAGCGCGCGACCGTCTGGCTGAGCCTGGCGGCGGGGATGGCGCTGGTCGTCCTGCTGATCCAGCCGCTGCTGATCATCTTTGCCGGGCTGGTGTTCGCCTCGATGCTCGATGGCGGGGTGCGCCTGCTCGGTCGGGTGCTCAAGATCGGGCGCAGCTGGCGGTTGCTGATCGTCGTCGTGCTGACCGTCGCCTTCCTGGGCGGCACCTTCTATCTGACCGGGGTGCAGGTCGTGCAGCAGGTCACGCAGCTGCAATCGACCCTGATCGAACAGTTCAACCGCGTCACGCACTGGCTGTCGCAAATGGGCGTCATGCCCGGCCGTTCCGATCTCAACAGCATCCTGCAACAGGCGATGGGCTCGGTCGGCCGTCTCACCTCCTTTGTCGGCACGGCGGCGGGTGCGTTGACCAGCCTGTTCATGGTGCTGATCATCGGACTGTTCCTGGCGATGGATCCCCGGGTCTATGAGCGCGGCGTGCAATGGATGGTCCCGATGGACAATCGCCGCGAATTCGCCATCACGCTTCAGCGCATGGGCCAGACCATGCGCCGCCTGCTCGCCGGGCGACTTGCCGGCATGGCGTTCGAAGGCGTGCTGATCTGGATCGTGCTGGCGATCGGCGGCGTGCCGATGGCGCTGCTGCTTGGCATCATCACCGGCATTCTAGCCTTCATCCCCAATATCGGCGCGTTCGTCAGCGGTGTGCTGATGGTTTCGGTCGGGTTCAGCGCTGGCGTGGACACCGGGCTGTGGGCGATCTTCAGCTATTTCGCGGTGCAGACCTTCGACGGCTATGTCGTCATTCCGATGGTCGCCAAGCGTACCGTCGATTTGCCGCCGGCGCTAACACTTGGCGCGCAGATCCTCGCCAGCGCGCTGTTCGGCGTGATGGGGCTGGCGCTGGCCGACCCGATGACCGCGATGATCAAGGTCGCGATGGAACGCAGCTCCGAGCGCTCCGAAGAAGAGGATTCTCAGGAGGGCGATGGCGCGGAAGACGGGGCCGGGGCGCCGGCATGACCGGGGGCATGACCGGGAGCATGATCCGGCTGCACGATTATTGGCGGTCCTCGGCATCCTATCGGGTGCGTATCGCGCTCGCGCTGAAGCATGTGCCGTATGAGCGGCATGAGATCAGCTTGCTTGACGGGGCGAACCGTGCGCCCGACTATCTGGCGCGCAATCGCCAGGGGCTCGTGCCGACGCTTGAGATCGATGGCGTGATGCTGACACAGAGTCTGGCGATCATCGATTATCTCGATGCGACCTATCCAGACCCGCCGCTGGTCCCGCGCGACGCGCTGGCGCGGGCCCAGGTGCTGGCGCAGGCGCTGACGATCGTGGCGGACATCCATCCGGTCGACAATCTGCGTGTGCTGAAGCGGCTCGAAAACCAGTTTGGCGCGGACCAGGCGGCCCGTGACGACTGGTATCGGCATTGGATCCATGAAGGCTTCGCCGCACTCGAACACATGGCCGGGGACGGCCCGTTCCTGGGCGGCGCTTCACCCAATCTCGCCGATCTCTGCCTCGTGCCGCAAATCTACAATGCGCGGCGCTTCGGGCTTGATCTGTCGGCCTATCCGAAGCTGGTCGCGGCGGATGCCGCGGCGGCCGGGGTGCCCGAGATCGCGGCGGCGCATCCCGATCGGGTCAAGGCGCAGGGTTGATCCCCGCGCCGGCCAGGCGATCGAACAGCGCGAGATAGTCAGTCGAAGCGGTATCGCCGGGCTGCGGCACGGGGCCCGGCCGTTCGCGGCCCGGGGTGATCCAGTGATCGAGCGCTGCGACCAGCGCAGCCGCATCGCCCGGCGGCACGATCGAACCGAGCCGGGGCGCTGTCACGATTTCGCGGATCGCGACGGTCGATTCGGTGGTGACCACTGGCGTGCCCAGCGCCAGGGCTTCGCACAGCACGCCCGGCACGCCTTCGAAATCCGACACCAGCGCCACCAGCGCTGCGCGGGCGATCGCCGGCAGGGGATCGGCGGCATTGCCCGGCAAACTGATCCGGTCGCCCAGGCCGAGCGCGGCGATGTGCGCCTCCAGGGCCTGTCGCCGCTCACCTTCGCCGAGAATGACCAGGGCGATCGCCGGATCGGCGATGCGCGCCATCGCCTCGATCAGCCGCTCCCAGCGCTTCTGTGGCTCGAGCCGCCCGACGCCGAGCAGGAAACGCCCCTCGGGCAATGCCGGCATGACCGCGCCCGGGATGGCACGAGCCGGAGGGTTGGCGATGACGCTGATCCGGCTTGCGGGCATGCCCATCGCGGTGGCGGCTTCATTGGCCATGGCCGGGGTCATCGCGACGACATGGGCAATGAAGCGTGGGTGCAGCCGCAGCCACTGGCGATAGCCCCATGCGACGGGAAAAGGCTGATCGGGACGAATCAGCGCATTCGACACTTTGGCGACGATCGGCGGGCAGGTGGCCCCAAGCCGCAGCCGTATCGTGGCGGCGATGCTGGAATAATGATTGCCCGGGCAGAAGATCAGATCGGGCCTTAGCCGCGCGGCCTGGCGCGGCACGGCGGTGAGCATGGGGGGATACTCGGCCGATCCGGTCGCGATCACCGCCACTCCGTCCGGCAATTCGGCGGCGAGCGGTCCGCTCGGATCGCCGATCACCAGCGTCACGCGCCGGCCCGCCGCAACCCAGTCGCGCATCAGCCGCAACTGCGCGCGCTCCACCCCACCGCCGCGCCACGACTGGGCATAGGTCAGGATATGGCGGGCGGTCGTGGAGGCGGCGGCGGACATGTATCGGGGCTTTCCCGAGAGATGGCCGGGCGTCAAAGGAATTCCCCGATTTGATCCCGACTTGATTTCGGCCCATCGCTTCTCATGTTGCGGTGCGGCAACAATACGGCTATGGGCGCAACGCTCCGTCTTGGAACTGTGCGACAACAGCGGACGTTTTCACCCAGTGAATATTCCCACAAGCGGAGCTTCGATGAGCACGAGCATAGCCGAGGCTTCCTTGCCGCTCGCCCCTGATCTTGCGGGGCTGGAGCCACTTCAAACGATCAAGAGCCGCTGGCCGATGATCATCGGCGCGGTCCTGACCGTCGCGATGGTCGTCGGGCTGGGCCGTGAATTGTTCGGATCCGGACTGGCCGGGTTGAGCCGGATGGTGCCGGCGAGCCCGTTATTCTATTTGTTCTTTGGCATGCTGTACATGTCGCCGCCGACCGGCGATCTGATCATCTTCCGCAGATTATGGGGCATCCCGGTCGCGGACGGTTATGCCGCGTTGCTCAAGAAGCGAATCGCGAACGAAGTCGTGATCGGCTATTCGGGCGACGCCTATTTCTACACCTGGGCGCGGCAGCGCGCGCAAATGATCGCCGCGCCGTTCGGCGCGGTGAAGGACGTGACCATCCTGTCGGCGATCGCCGGCAATGGCATCACCTTGCTGATGATCGCGCTGGCCCTGCCGCTCGGCACGAACCTGATGAGTGAAGCGCAGCTGCACACGCTGGCCGGATCGGCCGCGGTCGTCTTCGCGATTTCGCTGCCCTTCCTGGTCTTCTCCAAGAAAGTTTTCTCGCTGCCGCGCAAGACCCTGTGGTGGGTCTTCATGGTGCATTGCCTGCGGCTGACCGCAGGGTCGGTGCTGATCGCACTGGCCTGGCATTTCGCGTTGCCGACCGTGTCGGTGTGGATGTGGCTGTTTCTCGCCGCTGCGCGCCTGCTCGTATCGCGTTTGCCGCTCGTGCCGAACAAAGACCTTCTTTTCGCCAATTTCGCGATCCTGTTCATCGGGCAGGATCAGGCCCTGTCGGAACTGGTGGCGTTCAGCGCGGCGCTGACCTTGCTGATCCATGTGGTTCTGATTGGATCGTTCGGCCTGTTCGGCCTGGTGAGGAAGAAGGTATGAAGTTGCAATTGGCTGTCGCCCTGGCCGTGTCCGGCGTGGTGGCGACGGCCTTCCCGGCGATCGACGCGGACGCGCAGGCGACCGTGATCGGTAGCGATGCCACGGCGTGTATCGCCGGCGGTGGTCCGGCGATACACGCCAACATCGTCGGGCTGAAGGATCGTATCGGCGAGCTCAAGCTCGAACTCTATCCCGCGACCGAGGAGGATTTCCTCAAGGACGATCGCGACCTGGCCAAGCAAGGCAAATTCTTCCGCCGCATCCGCGTGCCGACGCCGCAATCGGGGGCGGTCTCGGTCTGTATCAAGGCGCCGCGCGCCGGCCGTTATGCCTTGCTCTTCACGCATAATCGCGACGGCAAGAACAAGTTCGATTTCTGGTCCGACGGCGCCGGCTTCCCGAGTAACCAGAAGCTCGGCCGGGCGCGCCCGAAATTGCAGCAGGCCGTGATCAACGTGCCCAATGGCGTGGTGACGATCGAGATTCGCGCGCAATATCTGCGTGGCCTGGGTGGTTTTGCGCCGATAAAGGGCGATTGAACCGATGCGCATCGTCGACGTCAATGAGTTCTACTCACCGACCGGCGGCGGGGTGCGCACCTATATCGACCGCAAGATGGGCATCATGTCCGACCTGGGCCATGAACTGATCGTCATCGCCGCGGGCCGCGAGAATCTGGTCGAGGAGCGCCCGGGCGGCGGCAAGATCATTTACGTCAAGGCGTCGCGCCTGCCGTTCGACAGCAATTACGGGCTGTTCTGGGATGCCGATCCGATCATCCGGCTGCTCGACGAACTGAAGCCGGACCTGGTCGAGGCATCGTCACCCTGGCGCCCGGCCTGGATCGTCGGGCAATGGCAGCCCGACCCCGCGCATGACGCCGCCAAGGTGTTCTTCATGCACAACGACAATGTCGCGGCCTATGCGCTGCGCTGGTTCGAGAGCCTTGCGCCGCATGACCGGATCGAGCGGGCCTTTGCCTGGTACAGCCGTTACATGAGCCGCTTCCTCGACAATTACGATGCGGTCGTCACCAACGGACCGGCGCTGGAAAAGCGCCTGAAGGCGCGCGGCGTGCGGATCGACGCGGCAATGCCGCTCGGCATCGAGCGCGCGCATTTCTCGCCCGACTTCCGCGACGAGAAATTGCGCCGGGCGCTGCTCGCGCAATGCGACCTGCCGCCCGAGGGGCTGTTGCTGCTCGGGCTCGGGCGACATCATCCGGAGAAACGCTGGCAGCTGGTTGTCGATGCGGTCGCCCGCGCGGGCTCGAGCATTCCGGTCGGCATGATCCTGCTCGGCACCGGCGTCGCCAGCCGCAGGATCGAAAAGACCATTGCCGGCTCGCCGCACATCCGCATGTTCCGCCCGGTCTATGACCGCGAACGCCTCGCCCGGATCATGGCAAGCTGCGATGCGCTGATCCATGGGTCGGAAGCCGAACCGTTCGGGCTGGTCGCGTCGGAGGCGATGGCAGCGGGCCTGCCGCTGATCGCGCCCGATACCGGCGGCTGCGCTGAAATCGCCGATCCCCTGACGTCGGAACTCTATACCGCGCGCGACGCGGTTGCCTGTGCCGCGGCGATCAAGCGTTTCCACGCGCGTGACCGCCAGCTGGTGCGCCGTGCGGCGGTCGTTGCCGCCGGCAAGGTGCGCAGCGACCGCGAACATACCGAGGAACTGATGGCCTATTATACCGGGTTGGTCGCGGCCAAGCGCGCGGGACGGTCGCTCAGAGCGGCTTGATATAAAGGCGGAAACGTCCGCCCTCGACTGACGTCTGCCGCCAGCCATTGCGTTTTGCCCACGCCTCCAGCGCCTGATCCAGTGCCGGATCGCCGCTGGTCCATTTCCCTTCGCCACCAATCAGGATCGCGGCGGGTGGCCGGGAAAAATGCGCCTCCAATGTGTCGCCTGAAATGAGCCGGTCCACCGCTTCGATCTTCAGGTCGAGCAGATGATGGCTGCGAAAATAGAAGGGACCTGTGGCGAAGCGCGGATCGGGCATCCGCCCCGCCGCCGGCAGGAATTGGGGCGAGAGTGTCGCGACCGGCCCCGTCACCCCACCCGCATCCATCGCCGCCCCGATCGCCCTGCCTTGCCGTATCGCCTCGATCATCGGCACGTCGGGAACCGCGCGGACGAGTGCCTCGACCGACGGGGCGAGGCCGGCACAGGCGAACACCACCAGCGCGATCCGCGCCCGTCGCCCTGGCGGGGCGGCATGCCAGCCGATCGCGAGGCGCACGAACAGGGGCGGCAGGATCGGCAGCAGATATTGGCGCCAGGTCGGGAAGGGGAGGAGCGCGGCGATGATCCCCGCCCACAGCATCCAGTCGATCGCCCGCCCCGATTGCGCCTGCCCCCATTTTCCTCGCCATCGCACCCGGCTGGTCAGCAGCAATCCGATCAGCGCGGGGCCAAGCGCGAGAAATTTGAGCGTGTCGAGCGCCTTGGCCAGCCAGGACATCTTCCAGGGCCGGTCGTGATAATATTGGCCCGGCGCGACCGCGGGGAATTCGAACACGCCAAACATGAAGCCATGCGGATTCCAGGAGGCGCTGGCCGCCACGAACAGGATGATCGGCAGCGTGCCGGCGGCGAGCCATAGCGGCCGGTGACGGCGATCGAGCAGCGCATAGATGCCGTACGCCGCCGCCGGCAGCGCAAAGGAAATCTTCGCCGCCGCCGCCGCGGCCAGCAACAGGCCGGCGAGCAAGGCGGTCCAGCGCGTGGCGCGATCATTCGCCGCCCGGATCACCAGGGGCAGCGCGGCGGCCAGCAGGGCCACTGGCAGCGCGTCGTTGCGCGCGGTGCCGACGCTGAACAACAGGATGTCGGTGCACGCGAACAGGCCGGCGCCAAGCAATGCCGGGCGCACCGCCGCGCCGCCTTCGCGCGCCGCGCGATAGACAAAGGCGATCGCCGCCGTGCCGAGCAACGCATTGACGATGCGCAGGCCCGGCCAGGCCCAATCACCGAACGCCCAGGCAAAAGGAGCGAACAGGATCGGCTGCAGCGGCACCTGCAGATAGGCGAAATCGCGATAGGGCAGATTGCCCTGCGCCGTCAGCACCGCGGCGGCGACATATTGGCTTTCGTCATGATCGAGCGGCCGCGCCAGCGCGAGCGCCACCAGGAGCAGCATTGCCGTCGCCAGCCAGAGCCTCGCGGAAGTCAGGTCTGGACGCATGGCTCTTTCGTTTCGTGACGGATCGGCGCAGCTTTAGCCAGCGGGGGCGGGCCTGTCACGAACGGCACTGTCACGAACGCGCCATATCAGCAGCGCATCAGACGCCGGCAAAGAGAAGAGGGTCACCATGGAATTCACGATCGATCGCCGTTCACTGGTTCTGACCGGTGCATTGGGGCTGGGCGCTTATGCCATCCCCGGCTTCGCGCAGAGCGCGGCGCTCGCCACCGCACGCGGCTTCACCCATTCGGTCGCGAGCGGCGAGCCGGCGAGCGATTCGATGCTGCTGTGGACGCGCTATGTCCCGGCCGATGGCGGCGCGGTCGAACTGAAGGCCGAGGTGTCGACCACGGCGGATTTCGCGAAGATCGTCAGCGGCGGGGTGCAGATCACCGGGCCGTGGCGTGACCATACTGCGAAGATCACCGTGGCGGGGTTGAAGCCCGGTACGGCCTATCATTACCGCTTCGTCGCGCCCGATGGCAGCATGTCGCCGGTCGGCCGCACCAAGACCCTGCCCGAAGGCAAAGTGGACCGCTTCCGCACTGCGATCTTCTCCTGCTCCAACCTCGCATTCGGTTATTTCAATGCCTATGCCCATGCCGTGGCGCGCGACGATCTCGATCTCGTCGTCCATCTCGGCGACTATTTCTACGAATATAAGCCGGGCGGTTATCCGTCGCTCAAGGACACGGTCGGTGGTCGCCTGCCCGAACCGGCAAGCGAGCTGCTCCATCTCGCCGACTATCGGCTGCGCTATGGCAGCTACCGCGCCGATCCCGACCTGCAGGCGCTTCACGCCCGGCATCCGATGGTCGTGCAATGGGACGATCATGAATCCGCCAATGACAGCTGGGAAGGTGGGGCGCAGAATCATCAGCCGGACGAGGGCGACTGGAACGATCGCCGCGCCGCCTCGATCCAGGCGTATCGCGAATGGATGCCGGTCTCGGACGAGCCGTGGAAGGCCTATGATATCGGCACGCTGGCGACCTTGTTCCGCACCGAGACGCGGCTGCTCGGCCGCACCAAGCAGCCCGATATTGCGCCGCTGTTAAAGGCTGCCGACCCGGCCAGGGCGCTGCTCGATTTCCGCAATGGCGCCTGGATGGATCCGGGCGCGACGATGATGGGCACGCAGCAGGAAAATTGGCTCGACCATGAACTGCGCCAGTCGGTCAAAGCGGGGCAGAAATGGCAAGTGGTCGGCTTCGGCACGATCATGGGCGAATCGATGACGCCGCCCGATGCGCTCGACTGGCTCGCGCCCGGCGCGCCCGCCTATGTGCGCGGCTATATCAGCGAAGGACTGGCGGCGGCAAAGGCGGGCCTGCCGTCCAATTTCGACAATTGGGGCGGCTATCCGGCGGCACGGGCGCGTTTCCTGAAGGGCGCGCAAGGCGCCGGGGCCAATCTGGTGGTCATTTCGGGCGACAGCCATAATGCCTGGGCATTCGACCTGGCGCAGGACGGCAAGGCCGCGGGGGTCGAATTCGCCGGGCATTCGGTCACGTCGGGCGGTTATGAATCCGCATTGACGGCCGATCCGAAGCGCGTCGCGGCGGGCCTGGTCAAGGCCAATCGCGAGCTGAAATGGTGCGACACCTCGCGGCGCGGCTATATGGCGATGACGCTGACGCCCGAACGGGTGAGCAATGACTGGGTGATGGTCGACAGCGTGAAGACCAAATCGGCCGGCGGCGTGGTCGGGTACAGCACGACGGTGGCGCGCGGCCGGAACGTGATGGCCTAACCGCCGGCGGCACCCGTTTTGCGCGGCGCGCGTTTGAGGAGAGGCATCATCCTGCGCTTTTCGGCACGGTCCGATTGGGGCAGGATGCGGCCGCCTTGTAACGGTGACGGGAGTTGGGTGTGCTGAATCGGAAACGGGGTTTGTTTCACAGGGGTCTGCTTCACAAGGGCCTTTTGAGTCTGGCCGGCATGGCGCTTCTCGCCACCGCGGCATGCAGCGGAAAGAGCGGCGGCAATCAGGCGCAGCAGGCCGGTGAGGCGGGCGAACGACAGCTTGGCGATCAGGAAGCCCAGAAGAAGTTCAACACCTATGTGAAGGCGATGAACCTGCTGGTCGATTCCGGCAAGTTCGACGAACGACTGGCCTATTTCGAGCGGCAGAACCCGCAATTGAAAGGCAGCGCGCCGCTCACCGAACTGCATCTGATGAATATCGCCGTCGACCCTATCATCACCAGGCTGGACGAAGCGCGCAAGATGAGCGCGGTCATCCCCGGCGTGGACGAAAAGGCCCAGGCGCTGATTCCGGCACTGACGCAGCTCGACGCGGTCAACACCGAACTGAACGCCTATAGCTCGGCCAAGGAATTCCTGGTCGATGGCGGCAAGAAGGGGCGGGAGATCGCGCCGCGATATCAGGCCGCACTGGCGGCGGCGCGCGATGCGCAACTGCAATTCGCCGACACGACCGCGGCCTATGAATTGCAGCGAGACCGGGCGGCACTGGCCCGGGCCAGGCCGGATTCAGTGGAATTCCATAAGCTGACCGTGACCCTCGCTGCGCGCGCGGCGATGCGCGCGTTCGACAAGATCAACGCACCGGGCGATGACCCCGCCGCCTTCACGGCGAGCCTGTCCACGCTGGGGCAGGTCAACGCGTCGATGGCGGACTTCATCGCCAGGACGCCGAAGACCGGTGCCGGATCGCTCTCCTCCGACTGCCAGCGCTATGTCGGTGAGATCAACTCGATGATCGGCGCCGGCCGCACTTTCACCGCAACGATGAAAAGCAAACCCGCTGACCTGGCCGATGATGCGAAGGACTTTATCGAAGCGTTCAATGACGGCGTTGGCGAAGCATCGAACTGCGAGCTCGAATATGGAGCCTAGCGTCTTGGCCGGTCTAAGTCGGGCCGGCCCCGTCTAAACCGAACAGCGTCTAAACCCGACACCGTCTGAACCGGAAAATCCCTGCGGATCAGGCGCGCACCGCCGTCACGAAATAATCGAGCTTGCGGTCGTCGCTCAGCACAAAGCCCTTGGTGACCGAAAAACTCAGGCCGCGCGTATCGACCACGGCCAGCCCGGCCGCCTCGATCAAAGCGGTCAGGTCGTCCGGGGTCAGGAACTTGTTCCAGTCATGCGTGCCGCGCGGAATTTGCCCGGTGCCTTCCGCCACCGTGATCATGGCGAGACGCGACAGTGCGGTGCGATTGGGGGTCGACAGGATCAGCAACCCGCCCGGCGCGAGTGCGCTGCCCAGGCCGGCGACAAAGCCCGCCGGGTCGCTGACATGTTCGATCACTTCCAGCGAGGTGACGAGATCGAATCGCTCGGCCCCCAACGTCTCGACGCTGCCGGCGCGATACGCGATCGCCAGGCCCGACAGTGCCGCATGGGCCGTGGCGGCGGCGATATTCTCAGGCGCGGCATCAAGCCCGGTGACCGCCGCGCCGAGCCGTGCGAGCGGCTCGCACAGCAATCCCGCGCCGCAGCCGACGTCGAGCGCGCTCTTGCCGGCAAGCGGCGTGAAAAGCGTCTCGTCGATGTGCCAATGCCGGTTCACCTGCTCGCGCACATAGCCGAGCCGCACCGGGTTGAGCTTGTGCAGCATCGCCGACGAGCCGCTGGGGTCCCACCAGTCCGCCGCCATCGCGCCGAAATGCGCGGCTTCGGCCGGGTCGATCGTCACCGCCCGGGTCTTTACGGGCGTCGTTACGGGTGCGCTTGCGTTTGCCATGGCTGGTTCCTATCAGCACCCCCTCCGCAGCCCAAGGACTTCCCGACCTTCCATGTCCGATCACTCACCTCGTATCGTGATGAAATTCGGCGGCACCTCGATGGCCGGTATCGAACGCATCCGCACCGTCGCCGCACGCATCAAGCGCGAGGTCGAGGCCGGCAACCAGGTTGCCGTGGTCGTCTCGGCGATGGCGGGGGAGACCGACCGGCTGGTCAATTTCTGCCGCGAGGCCTCGTCGCTCTACGATCCGCACGAATATGACGTGGTCGTGTCGTCGGGCGAACAGGTGACCAGTGGGCTGCTGGCGATCGCGCTGCAGGCGATCGGCGTGCCGGCGCGCAGCTGGCTTGGCTGGCAATTGCCGATCCGCACCTCGGATGGCCATGCCTCGGCGCGCATCGGCGAGATCGAGACGAGCCGGCTCAACGAATCGCTCGCGCGCGGCGAAGTCGCGGTGATCCCAGGTTTCCAGGGCGTCGCGGCGGGCGAGCGCGTGACCACGCTTGGCCGCGGCGGATCGGATACCTCGGCGGTGGCGATGGCGGCGGCGATGGGCGCGGACCGCTGCGATATCTATACCGATGTCGACGGGGTCTACACCACCGACCCCCGGATCGTCCCGCGCGCGCGCAAATTGAAGCGCGTGACCTATGAGGAAATGCTGGAACTGGCGAGCGTGGGGGCGAAAGTGCTCCAGACGCGCTCGGTCGGTCTCGCAATGAAGGAAAATGTCCGCGTTCAGGTATTGTCGTCGTTCGTCGATGACGACGCGCCGCTCGGCAGCGCGGAACCTGGCACGCTGATCGTCGGCGAAGAGGAATTGGGAACCATGGAACGGCAGCTCATCACGGGAATCGCGCACGACAAGAACGAAGCGAAGATCACGCTGACCGCGGTGCCCGACCGGCCCGGCTCGGTCGCGTCGATCTTCTCGCCGCTTGCCGATGCCAATATCAATGTCGACATGATCGTGCAGAACGTCGCGCATTCGACCGGCTCGACCGACGTGACCTTCACCGTGCCCTCGGCGGATCTCGCCAAATCGCTCGACGTGCTGGGCAAGGCGCAGGGCGATATCGGCTATGTGCAGCTGGTCCATGACACGCGCGTCGCCAAGATCTCGGTCGTCGGCGTCGGCATGCGCAGCCATGCCGGCGTCGCCTCGACCATGTTCAAGACACTCGGCGAGCGCGGCATCAATATCCTCGCCATCACCACCTCGGAGATCAAGGTCAGCGTGCTGATCGAGGAGGATTATACCGAACTCGCGGTGCGCGTGCTGCACACGGCCTATGGGCTCGACGCGGAGGACGCGGCCTGATCTTTTTCGCGGTGTGAATGCCGCCGCCGTTTCCGAACGGCGGCGTCCGCCCAGTTGCAGACGTCGGCTTTGGCGTTAGGGTCGTGACCATGAGGCCATGGATCGAAGGCACAATCTCCATTTTGCGGTGCGAGGGTGAAGGCCATCTCACGCCCTACCTCACGTTTAGCGGTGACACCGACATGGTGACAGCAGGACTTGCATCTCTGTCGAGCATAATTCTTGATGAGATCGTTGTTGCCGAGATGGCCTCCCAAGAGCTTGACGATGAAGGGGGAAAAGCATTCCAAGGCCGCATCAACAGCTTGCTTGCCCGCAACGATCTCAGATTTGTGCGTCTGCGGCGTGTAGAAGGCGCCACGCTGGCTGCAGGATCGTCATTCCAAGATTTTCGACAAACCTATTCACCGCCTCGGTTGGTTTTTGCGTGCCCTCGATGTGGCTTAGATGCAGCAACCGGGCGATCAGCAACGCCCTCTGACTACAAAAGGGCTGGCGGAACGCTGACGGTCGTTGCCGATTTGGAAATTCGAGACCGACCTCCAGAATGACCGCTTCCCACCGAGGCTGTGTGAAAACGCCATTTGAGCGGCGGCGCATTGAGCTGCGGCACGGGCATTCTTACTGCTGCATCGCGGCGATCAGACCGGTTGCTCCCATCAGGGCGATTGCGCGTTTGATGTTA
>NZ_JSXI01000001.1 GCF_000803065.1 Sphingomonas sp. ERG5 | reverse complement strand
TATGACTCCTCAGTTGAAGGAGCCTCGATGGTCTGCCCGCCTCAGGCGGCGCTCAACTCAGGCGCAAACCTCGTATCTACGTCTCGACCTCACCGCGCACGCCAATCCCGCGCAGCGGGTTCGTGCAGCGGCCAAAGGCAGTCATCAAGATCCAGCGACGAGCAAGGCAAGCCATCTCTGTAGAGCTTGACAGTGGGCCCTGAAATCCCAGCCGCCGCATCGGCGATCATGCCAGACGGTGTATGCAGGAAACCGCTTTTTCTCCCACAACGCATCACCCACCCCGCCATTCGCATTTCAGCAAGAATTACGCGGCTAAGGTGTCCGGGCAGGCTGGAGGGTGCTGTCCTTGATCGAGATCGAAGTCCAGAACGAGACGCACCAGACTCAGGTCGGGCTGCGCTTCGCCGCGGTGCCGCGGATCGGCGAGGGGTTGCGGCTGCGTCAGCCGGACGGCTTCTGGGCGTCGTACGACATCATCGACGTCTGGTACCAGAAGGCCGAGTTCGGCGACATCTGGGTGCCCTATATCCATGTCCGCATGACGGATGCGGACCAGGCCGTGGTCGCCGCGACGAGCCAGGTGCTCAGCCAGAGGGAGCCGCAATCATTAAGGGCCTGATCAAACGCCTGCGGAGCTTTCCCGCAGATCCCCCGCAGCCGGTCGCAGCGGCGCCAGTGGCGGCACCCGCGGCCGTGCCTTTGCCCGTGCCCTTACCGGTAGCCGCCGTGCCGTCGCGCCCGCGACGCTGCCTGCTGGTCGACGATTCGCGAGTGATCCGCAAGGTCGCCCATCGCATCATCTCCGACCTCGGCTACCAGGTGACCGAGGCCGAGAATGGCGAGGAGGCGCTCGCGCGCTGCAAGGCGGCGATGCCCGACCTGATCCTGCTCGACTGGGAAATGCCGGTGATGAGCGGGGTCGAATTCGTCGCCGCGCTGCGCGGGATCGATGGCGGGGTGATCCCGAAAGTGGTCTTCTGCACTTCCAGGGCCGAGACCAGCAACATCTATCAGGGCATCGGCGCTGGCGCTGACGAATATGTCACCAAGCCGTTCGATCAGCACACCCTGCTGGCCAAGCTACAGCGGATCGGGGCGGCGTAGGACTTGATCCGGGGGGAAGTGCCCTTGGGGTGAATCGCGGGGTGCAAGTCGGCTGTTGACGGCAGCGGACAAGGGTACGCGACGTTCGCGGCCGATATTTGTTAAATATGCCTTGTATGGAATTGGTTGATAATCATTATTTTATGAAATTGCCGCGCTCGCCCGCGCTGCGGATATGGTACAATTAGGTGTAACATATCTCCCCCTGCCCTCTACTTAAACCCTCCGACATTGCTGCCAAAACGGGCCGATTCACTTCGCTCCCGAAGGCTGTCACGCCTGCTCTCATCGCGCACTTTTTCACGGCATTAGGCGAAGGCCCATGCAACGGATCAGCGGAAGGGCGCAAAACTTGAGATCAAGCCGCCCGCCGAATTGAGCAGACCATGATATCAGCCCCGACCATTTCCCGATATTCCCGCAGCACGTTGGAAAAACTCCCGTGCGGATCCATCAAAACTCCCGCAGCTTTTCCCGCAGACTCCCGCAGAACCCTCAAAAAGGCATTTTCCCGCAGCAACTCCCGCAGCTGCGGGAAAATCGAACGCGACGCCACGATTTTTCCACCCGGCGCCGGCAGAGTTGGGATTGCACTCCGCCCGCCGAAAGTGTCAGGGCTCCGGCAGCTCGGATTTCGAAAAATCGAACGCGGCGGGGATGTGGGAAGCATGTCAAAACTTGAGTCGATCACCACCAACAAGGCCTTTGGTGGCGTCCAGGGCGTCTATCGCCATCAGTCCGGGGCGACTGGCACGACGATGACCTTCTCGGTGTTCGTGCCCGACCATGCGCCGGGCACGACCTTGCCGGTGCTCTGGTATCTCTCCGGCCTGACCTGCACTCATGCCAATGTCACCGACAAGGGCGAGTATCGCCGCGCCTGCGCCGAGGCCGGGATCATCTTCGTTGCGCCCGACACCTCACCGCGCGGCGAGGGTGTGGCGGACGACGCGGCCTATGATTTCGGGCAGGGCGCGGGCTTTTATGTCGATGCGACCGAGGAGCCATGGGCGCCGCATTTCCGCATGCGCTCCTATATCGAGGATGAACTGCCCGCGCTGATCGCGGCCGAGTTTCCGGCCGATATGTCTCGGCAGGGGATCACTGGCCATTCGATGGGCGGGCATGGCGCGCTGACCATCGGCTTGCGGGGTGCCGGACGCTTCAGGAGCATCTCGGCCTTCGCGCCGATCGTGTCGCCGCTCAATTGCCCCTGGGGGGAGAAGGCGCTTGGCGGCTATCTCGGCGCTGATCGCGGTGCGTGGCGCAGCTATGACGCCTGCGCGCTAATCGCGGACGGCGCGCGAGTGCCCGACCTGCTGGTCGATCAGGGCGATGCCGATCAGTTTCTGACCGAGCAGCTCAAGCCCGAGCTGCTGCGCGAGGCGTGCGACGCAGCCGGGATCGCGCTGACGCTGCGGCTGCAGCCCGGTTACGATCACAGCTATTATTTCATCTCGACCTTCATGGCGGACCATGTCCGCTGGCATGCCGAGAGACTGGGTTGATGGAAGGGTTGGGGGTGATGGGTCTATATGACGTTCTGATCGTCGGCGCGGGGCATGCCGGGGCGCAGGCCGCGATCGCGCTGCGCCAGGCGAAGTTCGAGGGCACGATCGCGATCGTCGGGGACGAGCCCGAACTTCCCTATGAGCGCCCGCCACTGTCGAAGGACTATCTTGCCGGTGAGAAGAGCTTCGAACGGCTGCTGATCCGCCCGCCGGCCTTTTGGGAAGAGCGCAACGTCACCATGCTGCTCGGGCAGCGCGTCACGGCGATCGATGCGACGGCGCACAGCGTCACGACCGGCAGCGGCGTGATCGGCTATGGCAAGCTGATCTGGGCGGCGGGCGGCACGCCGCGGCGGCTGAGCTGTGGCGGGCATGACCTGGTCGGCGTGCATGCGGTGCGCACCCGCGCCGATGTCGACCGGCTGATGACCGAGCTCGACAGCACGACGCATGTGGTGGTGATCGGCGGCGGTTATATCGGGCTGGAAGCGGCGGCGGTGCTGACCAAGCTCGGCAAGCAGGTCACCGTGCTCGAAGCGCTCGACCGCGTGCTGGCGCGTGTCGCGGGCGAGCCGCTGTCGCGCTTCTATGAGGCGGAACACCGCGCGCATGGCGTCGAGGTGCGGTTGAACGAGATGGTCGATTGCATCCTGGGCGAGGATCGCGTGACTGGCGTGCAACTGGCCGATGGCGAGATCGTGCCCGCCGACATGGTGATCGTCGGCATCGGCATCATCCCGGAGGTCGCGCCGCTGATCGCGGCCGGCGCGGAAGGCGGTAACGGAGTCGCGGTCGACGATCGCTGCCGCACCAGCCTGCCTGACATCTTCGCGGTCGGCGATTGCGCGCTGCACGCCAACGACTTCGCCGGCGGCGTGACGATGCGGGTCGAATCGGTACAGAACGCCAATGATATGGCGACGTTGGTCGCCAAGGGGCTGATGGGCGACGATCAGCCCTATCATGCGGTGCCGTGGTTCTGGTCGAACCAATATGATCTCAAACTGCAGACGGTTGGCCTGTCGACGGGATATGACGCCGTGGTGATGCGCGGCGATCCGGCGGCGCGCAGTTTCTCGCTGGTCTATCTCAAGGGCGGCAAGGTGATTGCGCTCGACTGCGTCAACCTGACTCGCGACTATGTGCAGGGCCGTGCGCTGGTGCTGGCCGGCGCGACCCTCGATGCCGCGCGGATCGCCGACACGGCCACGCCGCTGAAGGAGCTGGCATGACCGCCGCTGCCGCCCCCTTGATCGCCGGCGTCGAGATGGGTGGCACCAAGTGCAACTGCATTCTCGCAAGTGGGCCGGATGATATCCGCGACACCGTGCGCATTCCGACCACCACGCCGGCCGAGACGCTTGGCGCGATCGAGGCGGTACTGACGCGCTGGGCAGGGTTCGATGCGCTGGGCATTGCCAGCTTCGGGCCCGTCGCGCTTGACCGCGCGGCGCCCGACTATGGCTTTATCACCGCGACGACCAAGCCGGGCTGGTCGAACACCGATGTCGCGATGCGGCTGGCGCGGCATGCCGGGGTACCGATGGCGTTCCAGAGCGACGTGGTCGGCGCGGCGCTGGGCGAGGGGCGCTGGGGCGCAGCGCAGGGGCTCGCCGACTTCGCCTATATCACGGTCGGCACTGGCGTCGGGGTCGGGCTGGTTGCCGGCAATGTGCCGATCGCGGGGGAACTGGGCCATGTCCGCACCGTGCGCATGGCGGGGGACGACTGGCCGGGCATCTGCACCTTTCACGGCGATTGCGTCGAAGGGCTGGCATCGGGGCCGGCGATCGCAGCGCGGGCCGGCGCGCCCGCGTCCGACTTGCCCAAGGGTCATCCTGCCTGGGACGCGACCGCGCATACGCTCGCGCAATTGCTCCATACCTTGGTGCTGACCGGCATCCCGCGCCGCATCGTGATGGGCGGCGGCGTGATGACTGGGGTGCCGCACCTCTTCCCGATGATCCGGTCGCGGCTGGCGGAGAGTCTCGGCGGCTATGCCGCGTTGCCCGAGCTGTCCGATCTCGACAGCTTCGTCGTGCCGCCTGCGCTTGGCAACGATGCCGGGCCATTGGGCGCGATCGAGCTCGGCGTCCGTGCCTTGGCGAGTGCCGCGCTGGAATAGCGTTTACGGCGCCTTAACCCTGCTTGCTTACGTCGGATCAACCGTGATTTCGGCGAAAGGGGGATGGCGGATGAGATACCAGGCACGATGTGATGCGATCATGCTCGCCGACTCGCTTGGCGGCGCGCCCGCGCCGTGCGTTTCGCGCCGTCGACCTCCTTGGGTCGGCCCTCACAAGATCGACAAGATGCCGGTCACCATCACGCTGAACCTTCTGTTTTCCATTCCGGCGGCACTGTCCCCGGTAACCAATGGCGGTGCCCCGTGCGCATTCTGATCGTCGACGACGAACCCGCGATGCATGACAGCTATCGGCGCAGCTTCGCGCCGGTGTCCGGGGCCGTCGGCGTGCTTGACGCGATGGCGGCCGAGCTGTTCGGCGATGACGATGTCGCGCCCGTCGCCGAAGCCGACATGGCCTTTGCGCTCACTCATGCCATGCAGGGCCTTGACGGCGTTGCCGCGATCGAGGCGTCGATCGCCAGCGGCGAGCGCTATGCGGTCGCGTTCATCGACGTGCGCATGCCGCCGGGCATCGATGGTAAGGAAACCGCGAAACGCATTCGTGCGCTCGATCCCGATATCAACCTGGTCATCGTGACCGGATATTCCGATTTCTCGCCCCTGGAGATCAGTCGCGCGGCGGGGCCGGCGGACAAGATTTTCTACATCGCCAAACCGTTCGAGGTCGCCGAGGTGACGCAGACCGCGACGGCGCTCGCGCATCGCTGGCAAGTCGACCGCGAGCTGAGCGACGCACGCGACGCGCTGGCCAAACAGGTCGTGCAGCTTGAAGAGCAAAGCCACGAGCTGGCCGCGAACGAGAGCCGCGCGATCCATATCGCCAATCATGATTCGCTGACCGAAGCGCCCAATCGACTGGCCTTTCGCCGCGCGCTGACCGACCGGGCGCGCAGCAATGCGACCTTTGCCGTGGCGATGCTCGATCTCGACCGCTTCAAGCTGGTCAATGATACGCTCGGCCATCTGGCGGGCGATGAGCTGATCCGCGCGATCTGCACCATCCTGCAGGACTCGGTACCGGTGGGCGGCATGGTTGCGCGGCTCGGTGGCGACGAGTTCGGCTTGCTGTTCGACAGTCCCGGGGCCGAAGCGGCGTTGATGGAATGCGAACGCATCCTGCGTGGCTGCTCCGGCACGTTCAAGGTGCTGGGCAATTCGGTGCAGGGCGGCGCGTCGATCGGCGTGGTTGTCTCGAGCCCGCTCGAAACGCGCGACCCGACCGACCTGATGCGCCGCGCGGACCTCGCGCTCAACGACGCCAAGCGCGACGGGCGGGGTGTTGCGCGGCTGTTCGATGAAGGCATGGATGAGAATATCCGCCTGCGTCGCGCGATCGAGGGCGGTCTGTCGCTGGCGATCGAAAAGGGCGAACTCAGCCTCGCCTATCAGCCGATCGTCGCGCGCGAAGGGCTGGAAGTGGTCGGCTTCGAAGCGCTGCTGCGCTGGAACACCGAGGATCACGGCCCGATTTCGCCCGCAGTGTTCATCCCGATCGCGGAAGAGAGCAACCTGATCCATGAACTGGGCGACTGGGTGCTCGATCAATCGCTCGCCGTGCTGCAGGGCTGGCCCGGCCAGTATATCTCGGTCAATTTCTCGCCGCGGCAGTTCCGCCGGCACAATTTCGTCGGCCGGATCATGGAGAATGTGCAGCGCGCCGGGATCGACCCGCAGCGCGTGCAGATCGAAATCACCGAAACCGCGATCTTCGACGACGCCGATCGCGCCGCCGAGACGCTGTACAAATTGCGCCAGATGGGCTTTCGCATCGCGCTCGACGATTTCGGCACCGGCTATTCGAGCCTGTACAATATCCGCAAGTTCGCGCTCGATTGTCTGAAGATCGACCGCAGCTTCATCGACGGCATGGGCCGTGAACGCGAAAGCGCCGCGATCGTCCAGTCGATCGTCCATCTCGGCCGCTCGCTCGGCCTGGGCGTGATCGCCGAGGGGGTCGAGACCGAAGCCCAGGTACAGGCGCTGCGCGTTGCCGGCTGTTCGCATTTGCAGGGCTATTATTTCTCGCGCCCGGTCACGCTGGAGATCGCCAACGACATTGCCGAGCGCCGCTATCTGGTCGATGAGACGGCCGGGATCGAAGATGACGGCGTGCCGAAATCGGGTAACGGGACGCACGGATAATGGCGTCCCTTCGTGCCGTGACCGGACGGATCAGCGCGCTGCGCAGCCCGGCGTCGCTGGGCGCCAAGCTGGTGCTGATCCTGACCGGCGTCGGCCTGGCCGGCTCGATCGCGCTGACCCTGTTGCTGGCCAGCGTCATCACGCCGAGCTTCAATCAACTCGAGACCCGATCGATCAGTCAGCATGTCGACCGCACGCGTGCCGCGCTGGCCGAATATGCTTCCAAGGTCGAAAGCGCGGTGCGCGATTATGGCGACTGGACGTCGAGCTATGACTATATGGCCGCGCCCTCGGCGAAGTTCGAACGGGAATCCTTCTCGCCGCTGGCGATGACCAATCTCGACGTCAACGGCATGGCCTATATCGGCACTGACGGGCGCATCGTCATTGCGCGCTGGCAGAAGAACGGCATCGACGATCCGGCGATGCGCGCGCGGCTGATCGCGGCGATCCGGAATATTCCGTTCGCGCAAGCGGTCGGTAAAGGCAATTCGGCGAGCTTCTATACCCGCCTGGGATCGCAGCTCGCCGCGGTCGGCGTCGCGCAAGTGCGGCGCAGCGACGGCACCGGTGTATCGCGCGGCTATGTCCTGATGGCACGGCAAATCAGCTCCGCGCAGATCGCCGGATTGCTGCAGCTTGGCGCGCGGCTCGACCTGGCCAATGCATCGGACGCGGAGACGATCACCACAGCGCCGGGCCTGATGACCATCACCGTGCCGGTGCGCGGCGTGACCGGCCATGCGGTGGCGAGCGCTGTGTTCAGCGTGCCGCGCGACCTTTCCAATCTCGGCCAGCGCATGCTGATCCTGGCGATCGGCGGCTCGACCCTGTTGCTGGTCGTGCTGCTGGTGGTGCTGCGGCGGATGTTCACGCGGCTGGTGCTGCGACCGCTGCACCGCGTCGAAAGCCATATGCAGGTGGTCCGCCAGTCGGGCTCGCTTGGCTTGCTCGAAGAGGAGGGGCGGCACGACGAAATCGGATCGCTCGGCACCAGTTTCAATTCGATGCTGCGTCAGCTGAAGGATCTGCGCGAACAGCTTGAAGTGCAGAGCTTCGCGCTGGGCCGCAACGAAAGCGCGGTCGCGGTGATGCACAATGTCCGCAACGCGCTGAACCCGATCAGCACGATCATTTCCAAGGGCATCGCGCAGCCGCCGCCGATCGACCGCGCCACGCTCGACCGCGCGGTAGCGGAACTGGCGCGCGAGGATTTGCCGCAGACGCGCCGCGAGAAGCTGGTCGCGTTCGTGGCCGCGGCGGTTGAGGCCGAGACGCGCGACCGCGACGAGCGCCGCGCGCAATTGCAGGATGGCCGCGAGGCGATGAGCCAGGTGCTCGAAATCATCGGCGCGCAACAGCATGCCGCGCATGAGCGTCCCGCGCTGGAGCCGTGCAACGTCACTGAGATCGTGGCGCAGAACGCGACCATCGCGCGTTATTCGGGCGATGTGTCGATCATGTTCGGCTTTCCGGCCCAGCCGCACCATGTGATGGCCAACCGGCTGATCCTGAGCCAGGTGATCGGCAATCTCTTCGCCAATGCCGCCGAAGCGATCGCCGCCAAGGGCACGCAAAGCGGCGCCGTCACCGTGACGATCGACGAATTGGACAGCGGCCAGACGCGTGTCGCGATCCGCGATGATGGCGAGGGGTTCGAGCCGCAGGTCGGTGCGACCTTGTTCCAGCGCGGATATTCGACGCGCGGGCACAAATCGGGCGGGCTTGGCCTGCATTGGTGCGCCAATTCGATGAATGCGATGGAAGGCGCGCTGCGGCTGGAGAGCGAAGGCGCGGGCCGGGGCGCAAACGCGATCCTGACGCTACAGGCGGCGCCCGCGGAAGCGAGCGCGGTCGGGATTGCGGCCTAGGGACGGCCGGACGTGCCGTTCAAGCCGCGTGACAGATGACGATGGCCGCCTGTCGATATCCAGCGTTTCGCGCTGTTTTACCTGTTTTTCGCCGCATGATTTTTTCGAGGCCGTCAAGCTTGTAGTCAGTGCAGAATTTATGATTATCTTTCAATGAGATGGGTTTATTTCACCTGCTAATTAATAACAGGTGGGAAAACAGGTGATAACAGGTGGCGAAACAGGCCCTGTTCGGGCGGGAACAGGCTGCCGGCTGGTTCGGTTTTCACAAATGAGAAAGAGCGGGATCGGGCCGGTCAGGGGCGCGTTCGCGAGCGCGGGCGGCATGGCTTGGGCCGAGGTTGAACCGACGCCGAATTTGGGTTCACGCGGTTTACACTCGACGAGTTGCCGGCGCTCCGGCTTCGAGCGGATCGATGCCAGTCGCCATCCCGCCAATTGCTTTCATTCGGGTATCATCGGTGACGGCAGGTCGAGCCCGTCACCCTACAGGGTTTGCTTGACCATTACGTCGCTGTTGAAAGCCCCGCAGGCGTATCGGGCCTGACAGGACCGCTCAGCCCCGATAGGTCATGCCGCCATTGTTCGAGGCTTCGCGAAGATTGGTGAAGATCGGCGACCAATCCAGCGTGCCCAGGTGCCTGACGTCGCCACTCAGCAGAGTGTCACCCTCGCTACGCATGGCGGGCGTCCAGCCAAGCGCGTCGCGCACATCCTGGCTGGCATTATCGTAGAGCGCGTTCAGCGTCATCGCGTGCGCCCGGCGATCGCCACTCATCGTGGCGTTCTGGAACGGTTGCAGGGTTTTGGCCAGGCGCAGGTTGAGCCAGCCGCCCGCGTCGTTCGATTCGTCCTGCGAGAAGGCGCCGCCATGATCGACGGCGATCGCGGCCAGTTCATCGTCGCTGAGCGCGCTCATGTCGAGCTGGCGACCGCCCTTGGCGGTGTCGAAGGTGATGAATGTGCCGTCCGACCCGGCGTCCGCATACAGTGCGTCCAGCTTGCTTCGGGCCGTGATTGCGTTGTCCGCCGGGCTGGGTTTTTGCAATGCCGCCGCAGCCGCTCTGGCGGCATCGGAGATTTGCACCACATCCCCGCCATCTCGTACAGACGCAGGCGTCGAGCCGGCGGTTCTGGACGGCGTCGCCACCTGCGCGGTTGATCTGGCGGTCGTCATGCCTGGCATGACGCCCGGGCGATGGGATCCGACGCCAGTCGTTGAAATACTCATAAATCCCCCAGTTTCACTTGTCCTGCAGGCAGTTACGGGAACAGCTTCCTAAGCCGATCTGATAAAGGAGAGGTGAATGGGGCGTACCGCGGCACGCCCCATTCTGCTTACTTCATCGAGAAGACCGCCGCGAAATTGCCGTTGATGAATATCTGCGAGATATCCTGGCTGACGACCTTGCAGGTCGCGCTGCCGCTTGCGGTGGTTGAGGCGTTCGGGGTCCAATAAGCCGATGCGCCGGTCAGCGGATTGGCCGGCGTATAGATGGTCGAGATGTGGAACACGCACTGCTTCGTGCCGATCTTGTAGGTCACATGCGACGCCGAGGTCGTGCCGCAATTGGTGCTGGACGTGGGCGACGTCGCGCCGGCCAGAATATTCGCCGGCGTCGGTGCGAAGACCCCGCAGGCATTGACCCCGGCCGGCACCATCGTGGCCGTCCCGACATTCTGAAACGTCATCGACACGGACGAGGCGAACGCAGGCGCACTCGACAGCAAGCCAACAATCCCGGCGACGACAGATAAAGTCTTCATGATAGAAATCCTCCAGTTGCGCTATAGTAGCGGACAAATAAATGGCAGAATCAAATGCCGTTGAAAACGGAGATTCGATCGTTTTTGGTGCCTGATTTGAGCAATCTACACCAAATTGGAGCCAATATTGATCGTCGGTGTAATATAGAATTCACACCAATTTGGCTGTACTGGGCATTCGACTCGAAGGGAGTTCCGGTATTGTTGTGAAAATGCTTCCTGGGAGCAGGGGGCAGGCCATTCTCATGCTCATATTCCGTGCAATCACGACGCCTGGCTCGCCCGGATGGCGATGACGTGGCGGCCGGGGGGCGATTGACGAGATGGGCGGCTATTCCGGCTTGTGGTCAACCGGTCGCGGAAGGTGATGACGGGGCGTTCGCGAGATCCAACATGTCGTGCTGTTTATGCTGTTATTTCGGCGTGAATTTTTTCCATGCTGTTAAGTTGGAAATTTCGCCCAAATTTCCGCTTGTCGCTCAATGGCTTGATGCCCCTTCATGCTGTTATTGAATAACAGCATGAAAACAGCATGAAAACAGCATGAAAACAGCACGAAACAGCATGCGGAACAGCGTCGTCATGGCGCGAAACAGCAGCCGCGGATTTCCAACATTCCAGCCCCTGGACGGGTGGGATTCCCCGGTAGATCGCGCCTGTTTCACCTGTTTTTGCGGCATGATTTTTTTGGGCTGTAAAGTTGGCAATCGGCGTAGAATTTATGTTGTCTTTTCAATTAGATGACCCCATTCCACCTGTTATGCAATAACAGGTGCGAAAACAGGTGATAACAGGTGGCGAAACAGGCCCTGTTCAGCCGGGAACGGGCGCCGGCTGGTTCGATTTTTTTCACAGATGAGAAAGAGCAGAATCGAGACCGGTCAGGGTCGCGTTCGCGGGTGTGGGTGGCATGGCCTGAGCCGGGATTGAATCGGGGCGGGCATGGGCTGGGTATCCCGGCACGCGTCGCGCAGGGCTCACCCCAATCGGGTATGAGGTCTAAATCACCGCCATATAGTCCGTGGCCATTTGCAGGCGCTCGATGTCCCGGCGTGGCGGCGCGCCGAACAGGCGGCGATACTCCCGGCTGAATTGCGAAGGGCTGTCATAGCCGACCGCAAAGCCGGCTGTTCCGGCGCTGGCGCCCTCCGCCAGCATCAGCCGTCGTGCCTCCTGCAGGCGAAGCTGCTTCTGATATTCCAGCGGCGTCATGCGGGTGACGGTTTTGAAATGCTCGTGCAGCGATGAGGGACTCATCCCGGCCGCCGCGGCGATGTCGTCAATGCGGAGCCGTTCGTGAAAACCGCCGCGGATCTTTGCGATGGCGCGGCTGACCTGGTTGAGATGGCTGTTCGCGACCGCCATGTGTCGCAGCATCGGGCCGTGCGGTCCGGTCAGTAGCCGATACAGAATCTCGCGCTCGATCAACGGTGCGAGCGTCGGAATATTCTCGGGTTGGTCCAGCAGCTTCACCAGCCGGCAGGCGGCATCCACGAGATCCGGATCGCCGGGATATACCGCCAGCGCCGGCAAGTCCGCCGGCCGTGACAGGTGGCCACTCGTGGCGATGATAAGGTCAGCCAGCGCCGCCTGATCGAGGTCGATCTTGCAGCAGAGATAGGGTTCGGCCGAACTCGCGTCGATGACGTGCCCGACCAGTGGCAAGTCGACCGAGACCAGCAGATAGCGCGAAGCGTCATAGACCAGGCTGTGATCTCCAATCGAAACGCGCTTCGATCCCTGGGCAATCAGACAAAGCGATGCTTCGTAAACCGATGGGACAGGCTCGGTCGGTCGATTCGCCCGAATAAGCGACAGCCGCTGCACCGCCGTGCCGATCATGCCCGATTCCGGGGCATGCCGCGTGATGAGCGCGGCCAGTTCTGCGATTCTTTCCACGCGACCTGTGTCCCACGCGGCATCGAACGCGGCAAGCCGCCGGCGCCAGGTTCGGAGGATCGTGCAAATCCTTCGGGCGATAGCTCTAACGATCGGGGCCTCGCTTACGCCATTTCGGGCCACACCCAGAAAGAAGGAACGATCATGACCGGCGTTATCGACAAGACCATCCTCATCACCGGCGCTTCGAGCGGCATCGGCGAAGCGACCGTCCGCGAACTGGCCAAGGCGGGCGCGAACCTGTTCATCGGCGCGCGCCGGACCGACGGGCTGGAGGCGCTGGCAAAGGAATTCGGGCCACAGATCGCGTGGCGCGAACTCGATGTGACCGATGCGGCCAGCTTCGACGCCTTTGCCGATGCCGCCGAGGCGCGGTTCGGGCGTATCGATGCGTTGATCAACAATGCAGGCGTCATGCCGCTGTCGCCGCTCGCGGCGGTGAAGCGCGACGAATGGACCAAGATGATCGACGTCAACATCCACGGCGTCCTGAATGGCATTGCCGCCGTGCTCCCGCGGTTCGTGGCGCAACAGGCGGGGCACATCGTCAATGTCGCGTCAGTCGGCGCGCACATCGTCGTCCCGTCGGCGGCGGTATATTGCGGGACCAAATATGCTGTCTGGGCGATCACCGAGGGGCTGCGGCAGGAGCATGACGACATCCGGGCCACGATCATTTCCCCCGGCGTCGTCGCTACGGAGCTGGGCAATGATATCTCCGACCCGCAGGTGGCGGCCAATCTTGGGGTCTGGAGGAAGAAGTCGCTTCATCCCGACGCAATCGCCCGCGCCATTCGCTACGCGCTCGAGCAACCCGAAGGTGTCGACGTCAATGAAGTGATCGTGCGTCCCACCGCCGCCGACATGTAGTCGGCGGCCTTCGGGCCATGTCAGCTTTCGGGCAGGCTACGCTTGCCCGAAAGCGCGGTACTGGATGCACAGTTGCCATGACGTCCGCGCGCGCACGGTTAGGCCATCCAGCGCCAATTTCCTGTCGGTGTTCATTGCGTAACCGTGGGGCGAGGCTCAAACGCCGCCTGATGCAGCGCGCGGTAAGCGTGGACGAGCTGGTCGAGCGTGAATGCGCGATTCCTGCCGCTGGGATTGGGGAGGACCCAGACCCTGGCGGCGGCGATCAGGGCCGGTTGCGGCCCCCAGGCAATGTCGCGGCGGTCGGCCAGCGCCGAATAGGCGGCCTTGCCGAGAAAGGCGACAAAGTGCGGCATGGAACGCACGATCTTGCGCTCGAACCCCGCGGCTGCGGTGGCGAATTCCCGCGTGGAGAGCTGGTCGGCTCGCGCCGTGGGGCGCTCGACCACCGAGGTCAGCCCATAGCCGTAGCGGAGGATCGTGCGATCCTGTTCGGGTGCGATCTGATCGGGCGTGAAGCCGGCGAGATGGAGCACGCGCCAGAAGCGGTTGCCCCGCCCGGCAAAATGGTGGCCGGTCGCCGCCGCCATCATGCCGGGGTTGATGCCGCAGAACAGAATCGCGAGATGGTCGGCCAGAATGTCGGGGAGTGGCGGATCGAGGAATGGCGGGCCGGGCAGGGGAGGCCTGTTCCCGTCCAGGCTGGTCATCCGCAGATCACGTGTACGGCCTGGCGCGCCAGCGTGCGGAGCGCGTCGCGCGAGGCGCCGGCACGGGCGCGGACGGCGATGCTGTGCATCGTGGCGGAGGCCAGGATCGCAAGCGCCACGGGATCGGCGTCTTCTCGTAGTTCGCCCGTTTCGCGCGCCAGCCGGAACCTGGCTTCGAAAGCGGCATCAAGCGTCGCCAATCCCGCCGTCACGATGCGGCGGATTTCGGGATCTTCCACGGCTTCGGTCAGTGCGGTCCCGACCACGAAGCAGCTTCGCGTCGAGCCCTCTCCGGCAAAATAGAGCGCGAGCGCCGCGTCATAGGCGCGCATCAAGGCCGCATCGAGAGTCCCCTCCCTGAGCGCGTCGTGCATCGTGGCGAATTTATCGGCCCAATAGGCATTGAGCGCGATGAGATAGAGCGCGTGCTTGTCGCCGAACGCCGCACGAAGGCTCGGGCGGTTCATCCCCGCCGCAACGGCGATCTCATCGAAAGAGGTCCCGGAATAGCCGGTTCTCCAGAAAGCATCCGTGGCGCGGCGAAGTGCCGTCTCGCGATCATAGGCGCGTGGCCGCCCCCGGCGCTTCGTCGCGACGTCATTTTCTTTTTGTTCCACTTTGTACAAAATCCTTGACGGCCATGTCGGCCCACCATATTTATCCATTACTGTACAAAATTCAATGGACATGGCTGCCGCCTGAGCCTGTTGGTGTCGGCGCGGGCTGCCGTTGTCTCGATCGTCCCGAAACCAGGAGCAAGAGCATGTCTATTTCCAATTCGCTTCGCGATACGAGGATGACGCTGGCGCACGGACCGGCGACGATCCCGGCGGTCGGTTTCGGCACGCTGATCCCCGATCCCGTTGCGGCGCGGTTTGCCATTGGGGCTGCGCTGGACATGGGTTTCCGGCATCTCGATTGCGCGGAGCTCTATGGCAATGAGGACGTTGTCGGCGACGCGATCGAGGCGGCATTGGCGGCCGGGACGGTGCGCCGCGAAGACCTGTTCGTCACGACCAAGCTGTGGAACAACAATCATCGTCCGGAACGCGTTGGGCCCGCGATCGAGGGGAGTTTGCGCCGGCTGCGGCTCGACTATCTCGATTGCTATCTGATCCACACCCCGTTCGCTTTTCCGCCCGGCGACGAGCAGCATCCCCGGGACGAGCTGGGCCAGCCGGTCTATGATCCCGACGTGACCCTGGTGGAGACATGGCGGGCGATGGAGCGGCTGGTCGATACGGGCAAATGCCGGTTCATCGGCTTGTCGGACATCCGCCTGGAGACGCTGAAGGAAATCGTCGCGGTGGCGCGGATCAAGCCGGCCGTGGTGCAGGTCGAGTCACACCCCTATCTCCCCGAATGGGCGCTGCTCGATTTCTGCCGCCAGCATGGCATCGTGATGCTGGCGTTCGCACCGCTGGGCCATGGAATGGCGCCGCGCGTGACCGACGACGCGGTGATTGCGGCGATCGCGCGGCGGGCCGGCAAGACGCCGGCTCAGATCGCGCTGGCCTGGGCGGTGGAGCGAGGCACTGCATTTCTCACGACATCGACCACCCCCGCCCATATCCGGGAAAATTTCGAGATCGCCTCGCTCCCGGAAGGGGCGTTGCAGGAGATGCGGGACAAGATTGCGACGGAGGTCCGGTTCAACGCCGTGGTCGAAACCGGCGTGCCCGGCTTCGTTCCCCGCCCCGCATGACCCGAGAGGGGCGGGCGCATATCGTCATCGGAATTCGCATGTCCGTGCCGCGGGCCTGAAGCAGTTGTTAAACCTGTCCTGCTATCCTGCGCGCCATGGAGACCGGCAACGAAGAGCAGCCAGGCTTGTTCGACCGCTATCTCGCATTCCCGCTCATGCTGCTGCTGATGTTCGTCGCGCCCAATTATATCGGCGATGTCTCGCTGGACGGGCTCGATGCCTATATCCTCTCGGCGCCGGTCGGGAGCACGCGCGAGCATGTCGAGGAAGGCGTGCGGCATTTCGAGCATTGCTATTATCGCAAGCCTTCCCGCATCGAGGCGGGCGGGGCGGTCGACTATATCTTTCGCGGCACCACCAGCGATGTCGGCTTCTTCGCGTCGGTCGCGGTGCACTGCCCGTTCGGGCAGGACGGACGGCTCACGCGCCAATGCAGCCGCAGCCAATGGGCGCTGGTCCCGGCGGATGTCGAGGCATTCGAGCGCTGGTCGCACAGCGATGTGACTCAGGCCGATGAATGGTCGAACGCCGGTAACCCGGAATGCCCGGTGCGCGATTGATGCCGGCGCAGATTCCGGGGCGGCGTCGCGGCGGTTCGCGCAAGCCGGCGATCATGCCGTGGCGACCCAGCCGCGAAAGGTGAAGCCGGCGTAGAATAATTCGATATCGGAAAATCCGGCGTCGCGGAGCAGCGCTTCGTCTTTGTCGGACGACAGGATGGGCAAATGCGCCGCCATCGCGGTTGCGGACGCGGCGGCGCGTTCGGGATCGGCAGCGACGCCGGCAAAGGCCAATGAGCGCGACAGCCAGCGATGAAGCGCACCGCCTGGCGGGCGGCTGTGGTGTGCCACGACCAGCGATGCACCCGGTTTGAGCCGCCGGCGAAGTTCCCGCAGCGTACGCAGCCGTTCGTCGCTCGACATGAAGTGAAGGGTCAGCAGGCACGTCGCGCCATCGAACTGGCGCAGCGGAGCATCGTCGATATAGCCTTGCAGCAACTCGATGCGCGGTCCGACCGGCGCCAGCATGCGCCGCGCCAGATCGAGCATTTCGGCCGAGGGGTCGATGCCGAGGAAGCGCCATGCCGGTTGCGCCGCGGCGAATGCGTGCAGTTCCAGGCCGCCGCCCGCGCCGAGGACCAGAATGTCCGCTGCCGGTGGCGCATGCTCGGCCAGCAGCACCATCGCCATGCGCTGCAGGTCGGCAAAGCCGGGCACCTTGCGTGGCGTTTCCGTCGCATAGCGTGCGACCGCCGCCGGATCGGTAAAGGGCTGCATCAGGTTCATGGCTCAGCCGAACACCAGCGCGCGGTGCGCCGAGGTTCCCGCGGTGACGCCGTCCGCCACCGCCCAACTGATGCTGTGCGGCGCGCGCGCGATGTCGCCCGCGGCATAAAGGCCGGGGATATTGGTCATCTTGTCGGCATCGGTACGGATCAACGGTCCCATCGGGCCTTGCTCGATATCGGCGCCCAGTTGCGCGGCGAGCGGACTCGACAGGCAGGATTCCGGGAAGATGTAGAGCGCCTCCACCATGCTGTGCCGACCGTCGCCCAGTTCGATTGCCGACAGCGCTGCCGGCGCTCCCTCCAGTCGCTTCACATTGGCCGCTTCGATCGCCACGCCGCGACGCGCGAGCGTCTCGGCACCCTCCGCGTCGAGTTCGGCGCCATTCAGATACAGGGTGGTCGGTCCCCATTCCGCGATCAGGCATGCCTGATGGATCGACATGGCGTTGCGATAGAGCACGCCGAGGGGGCGATCGCTGAACTCGATGCCATGGCAATAGGGGCAATGCAGGACGGTCTTGCCCCAGCGTTCCTCAAGACCCGGAATCGCGGGCAGCGTGTCGCGAAGCCCGAACGCGAGAACCAGCTTGTGTGCCGTCAGCGCCTGGCCGCTCGCCAGGGTGACCGCGAAGCCGTCGCCATCGGTGCGCGCGTCGATCGCTTCATCCTCGATCGCGTGCACGGTGGGATAGGCCGAGAGCTGCCAGCGCGCGGCTGCCAATATCTCGCGCGGATTGACGCCGTCATGTCCCAGGAATCCGTGCGAGGCGTCGGCAAAGCGGTTGCGCGGCTGGCGCGTGTCGATGACGCAGACGCTGCGGCGGGCCCGCGCGAGATAAGTCGCCGCCGCGAGCCCGGCAAAGCCGCCGCCGCCGACGACGATCGCATCATGCTTCATATCTGTTCTCCAGTGTGGAATTGCCTCGGTGCCCGGCGGGGATGTAGCCAGCGCCTCGTGTTCCGGCGTGACCGCTCACGTAACTTCATATGATGCGTGATTAGCGGTGAGTCAACCGGCGTATTCCGGTTGCTCCGCGGCGCACCTCCCGCAACAAGGGCGTTTCCGTCACGGCAGAATGAGGAAGATCGCCATGTCCCGTCGGCTCGCTTCGTGGCTTTGGTTCGCCGTGTTATTGCTCTCCGTGTCGCAGACGGCCGGCCCCGCCATGGCCGATGACCGGCGTTTCCGGGATGCGGTGCGCGACTTTGAGGCGCTTCACCGCGCCGCAGTCCAGCGGGCGGGCATTGCCGGAAGCAGCTTCTATGTTGTGCGGGACGGCGAGACCGTCGTCGCCGATCATCTGGGCGAGCAGGACGCGGAGGCGCATGTCGCGGTGGATGCGCGGACGATCTATCACTGGGCGTCGATCACCAAGACGATGACGGGAATCGCGATCATGCAGTTGCGCGATCGCGGGTTGCTGACGCTGGACGATCCGATCGTGCGGTACGTGCCGGAACTGGCCGCGGTGCATAATCCGTTCGGCGACATGAGCGCCATCACGCTGCGCCAGTTGATGAGCCACAGTGCGGGGTTCGGCGGGGCGACTTGGCGATGGCGCGATCGCGACTGGCAGCCGTTCGAGCCCGCGACCTGGGCGCAGCTGGCGGCGATGCTGGCCTATACCGATGTGAAGTTCCGGCCCGGCTCGCGCTTCAGCTATTCCAATCCGGGCATCGTCTATCTCGGCCAGGTGATCGAACGCCTGTCGGGCGAGAATTTCGAAGTCTATGTCGACAAGAATATCCTGAAGCCGCTCGGCATGTATGGCAGCTATTTCGACAAGACGCCGCCCTATCTGCTGCCGCACCGGTCGCACAGCTATTATATCCGCGAGGGGAAGCGCGTGGCCGCGCCGTTCGATGTCGATACCGGCGTCACCGTGTCGAACGGCGGGCTGAACGCGCCAATGCCCGACATGGCGAAATATGTGGCGTTCCTGCTCGGCGATGCGAAGCGTCAGTCGGATTACGATCTCGTCCTGAAACGAGCGTCGCTGGAGGAAATGTGGCAGCCGCAAATTTCGGCGGGCGAGGATTTCAGCCAGGGCCGGATGGCGCCGACGACATGGAGCGGGCTGTCCTTC
Organism: Sphingomonas sp. ERG5; assembly: GCF_000803065.1. GTDB lineage: Bacteria > Pseudomonadota > Alphaproteobacteria > Sphingomonadales > Sphingomonadaceae > Sphingomonas. The sequence continues at coordinate 300,633 of NZ_JSXI01000001.1, read as the reverse complement.
TTCATCGACCGCGGCGCGACGGTGCGTTTCGTCGGGCACAATGGCGATCAGAACGGCTTTCGCGCCTATCTGAGCCTATGTCCCGACCAGCATATCGGCAGCCTGCTCGCCTTCAACACCGAGACACGCGAAGTGCAGAACAGCCCCGCCAACCGCGCCACGGCGGAATCGCGCATTGCGCTGGCGACCGATCGGCTGTGCGAAGCGGTGGCCAGGCCGGCGGGCGGGTGAGGTTCAGGAGGGGCGAAGGACGGTGCGTGCGGCGGCGTGCGCGTCGACCGCGGTGCGGCTGAACAGCAGCGGCTGCATCTCGCCCCGCAGCCACGGATCGTACAGATCGCGGTAATGTGGCGAGCGGGGATCGTTCGACTGGCCGGGCAGGACGAGCATCAGCGAATTGTCCCATGCGCCGACATCGATCACTTGCAGATAGCTTGCCCCGCCACTGACCTGCCAATTGGGTGCGCCGCGCAGCCAGCGCGCCATGACGGTGTAGGAATCGCCGCCTGATCCGCCGCCGTCGATCGCGGGGAAGGCCTTGGCGATGGCGGGGATGCTGGCCAGCGGATGCACGATGCGCAGCTGGTGCAGCGTCGCCCACCGCCAGGTGGCGGGATCGGGGCCGAGCTTCGCGTGCGCGCGGGTCCAGGCAGCGGTCAGGGCGGCGTCGAACAATGCGTCACGCGCCGCGGCGGGATCCTTGCCCAGGCGCTTGTCGGGATGCGCCAGCAAGTCGAGCAGGACCGACGGCGCGATCTCGGTGACCAGGTCGCGCGCGCGTTCGGGCACGATCGCCGCGAGCATGCGGTCGCCCAGCTCGCGCCACAGGATCTCGAACAGTGCGGCGGGCGCGCTGTCGCCGTCGAGCCGCGCATCCCAGCCGCGCAGCAGGGCAATCGCCGGCGCTGCCCCGGCCGAGCCATGGGAAGGAAGCAGCGCGATCAGCTGCCGTGCCGGGGTAGATGCGGTGTCGTGCATCAGCGCGACGCTGTCCGCGAGCTGGTGCTTGGGCTGCGCCGCGAGCACTTCGGCGATCCGCTCGTAGCGATAGGGGTCACGGAACGAGAAAGCTGGGATGCGGTCGCGTGGCCAGTCGGGCGGCAGATTATTCTGGTTGGCCGAGGCGAACCAGCCTTTGGCGGGATTATACGCGCTTGGCAGTGCGCGGAAATCGCGCCGGCCGGTCCAGTCATACCGGCCATCGCCGGGCACCGGCAGCAGCCCGTCGCCCTTGCGGCGGATCGGTACGAAGCCGATCACTTGCCAGCCATGGTTTCCGTCCCTGTCGGCATAATGGAAGTTGGTCGGCGATGGATGGAGGGCGAAGGCATCCCGCAAGCTCGCCCAGTCGCGCGCCAGGTTGATCGCGATCATCGCGAACGCACCGCTGGCGCCCGGCTGCAGATCGATCGATGCGAGGGCGGTGGCGCGGCGCTTCGCCGGATTATGCGAGACCACCGGCCCCTGTACGGCGTAACGCAGCGTCACGGCCTTTGCCGCTGCGCCCTTCACGGGAATGGCCGCCTCGACGCGATCGAAGCGTTTCCATTCGCCGCCATGGCGATAGCGTTCCGGATCGTCGGGGTGCAGTTCCAGGACGAACAGATCCTCCTGGTCGATGTGGAAATTGGTGCGGCCGAACGCGAAATGGTCGGTATGCCCCTGCATGATCCCGGGCAGGCCAGGGGAGCCGCCGCCGATCACATCGAGGCCGGGCGCGCTGAGATGTGCGACATGACGCGGGCCGAAGCCGCCAATGCCGAGATGCGGATCATTGGCGAGGATCGGGCGGCCGGTCGCGGTGCGCGTGGGGCCAACGGTCCAGGCGTTGCTGCCGGCATTGGCGCGCTCGTTCAGCGCCGCGGAACGGCTGGTTCGGTCGTCGCCGGGCACCAGCACGGAAAAGGGCGGACTGCCGAGGCGCAGCTTGCCGAGATCGGCCTCCGTCACCGCCGCCGTGTCGAGGCCGTCGGGCACCGTCAGGGGCCAGGCCGGCCGCAGCGGCGCGATCACCGCGTCGAGATCGAGCAATCCCATCGCGGCGAGCATCGCGCGGCGCACTTCGTCATCGGCATTGCCCTCCGCCACGCCGCGCGCGAGGACGAGGTCGCGCACATCCCATTTCAGCGGATTGACCTTCAGGATGCGATATTCGAGCGGCAGTTGCGCGGGATCGGCCAGGACTTCGTCGATGCGCGCGTTGATCCCCGCGACATAAGCGCGCGCGCAGGCCAGGACATTGGCGGGCACATGCGCCAGTTCCTGCCCGAGATCGCCACGATAGTGGAACAGCCGCGCCTGTTCGTCATGCGGGGCGAAGGCGGGGCCGAACGCTTCGGCCAGCTGCCCCATTTCGCGCCGGTGCGACAGGTCGACCTGGAACAGCCGGTCGCGCGCGACGACATAGCCCTGGCCGAAAAAGGCGTCGGGAATCGACTGGGCACGGATATGAGGAACGCCGTACGGATCATCGACGATCTCGATCGATGCCGACAGACCGGCGGCGGCCATTTGCCGCGACCGGGATGGCACCGGTGGTGTCGCGGCGACCGACGAAAACGCCACGACCGCGGTCGAGCCGAGCAGGAAAGAGCGGCGATTGAGCATCGGCGATGTCCTTTATGAGCGCGCAGGCTAACAGCTCAGTCCCGGCGCGTCGTATTACAAACGCGCGACCGGCCATGAGGATAAGCTATAGGGTCACAAGGGACGGGCATTGCCCCGATCGGCGATGATCAGGCGCCATGCGGCGCGGCGGAACGCGGCTGAACGATCGCGAGGCTCGCCGCGCTTTCGCCAGAATCCGGGGCGTTCATGCCTTCGCGTCGCGGCGCGCCACCGGGCGGGGCGTCGCGATCATCCGCCCTTGATCGCCATCGCCGCAAAAAATTTCCGGCCATGATTGTGCCGACGCCACGAGCCGGGCATGGGGCAGGCATGATCCGCTACCTCGCGCCGTTCCTCCTGTTCTTCCCCGGCCTGGCCAATGCCCAGGCCATCCAGCCCGGCAATTGGGACGTGAAGTCCACGGCCGTCGATCTGGTCGTCCCCGGGACCTCCGGCTTCCTGCTGCGCATGATGAAGGGCAAGTCGAAGACCGAGCATAAATGCGTCGCGCCGAATCAGGCTCAGGCAGGGATTGCCGTGCTGCTCATGCCCGATCCGAAAGCCAAATGCCGGCTCGAAAGTTCGGTCGTGGCCGATGGCAGGATCGCACAGACGATGGTGTGTCCGCAAAAGGAAGGCGGGACATTCCGCGCCATTCGATCGGGCAGCTATACTGCCGCAGGGTTTACCGCGCGCCTGATCATGGCCGGGCAGACGCCGAAAGGCGCCTCGCGGATCGTGCTCGACCAGACGGCGGTGCGGACGGCGGCGACCTGTCGCAAATAGGACGCGTTTGGCGAGCGGGGCAAAGGGCGGCGGACGACCCTTGGGCCGCCCACCTCCTGCTCACGGAATGGTGAACGATATTCCCGGCGTGGCTTTCAGCCTTCCCGATATTTTGCAGGGGGGCGCTCCGGGACTCATATAGGCAGGGACCGCCGCCATGTTGAAGCTGATCGTGCTGGTCGCGCTGTCGAAGGTACCGGTCAGGTCCCCCGAGCACCCCACCATTGGGCTCACCCACGTGATGTTCTTTATCGTCACGGACGTCGGGGAGTTGGCGGCAACGGGATAAGGTCCGTTTGTGAAGACACTGTAGAGGCAGCCCGGCGGAGGCGTTGCCGTTGCAGTCTTTCCGTCAGCGGAGATCGTCAGCGTGAAAGTCGGATTGCAGGCATAAGTGCCCATATACGTCATCGAGAGTGGGCCGCTCAGCGTACCGCTTTGTCCAGCGGGGCTCCAGGTCTGTTGCGCCGCCGCCGGGCTGGCCGCGGCGATCAATGCCGTCGCACATATTCCGATGAATCTGTTCATGATATTCTCCTGCTGACGCGCCGAAACCATCACCCGGGCGCGGGGCGGGCGTTTCGGGCGGCTAGAATCCCTTAGTAACGCTCAGGCCGAAGATGCGCGGGTCGAGCGTGAAGACGTTGGTCGTCAACCCGCTGTCGTCGCTGTTGGTGAAGGCATCGGTGATCGGGGTGTCGTTGAAGAGGTTCTTGATATAGAATTGGATGGCCAGATCATTGTCTGTTCGTGCCACCGTCAGTGACAGGTTTGCGTTACCCCATCCCTTCAACCGGTCATATTCCGTGTTGTAAAAGCGGGAAAAGCTCTGGCTCTGGTGATAATAATCGCCGCGTAGCGTCGCGCTCCAATCGCCCAGCGGCAGGGTGTATTGGGCACCGACATTGACCGTCAGATGCGGCGAATTAGGCAATTCGTTGCCGCTGAGATCGGCATAGATGCCCTGGCCGCCGTTGGGGCCGTCTTTTGCGGGGTCATATGTGAAGCCGTACATTTGGTCGAACCTGACAACGCCACCGGCGGGATTGTCGGGAATAAAGTCACCGACAAAAGATCCACCACACAGCGCCTGCAACGCGGCCTGGTTGAGGTTGCCAAAGGGAGCGTTGACGACCTGCTTCACGATACTGGTCGGAACGACGCAATTCGATGCAAGCTGAATCCACGGCTTGACGACCATGTAATCGGGATTGCCTTGCGTCCGATCCATCACGTCAATCGAGCGCGCGCCCTTGTCGATCCCGGTATGGAGGTAACCCACGTTCAGGTTCATGCTGAACCTACGCGACAGTCGCCACACCGATTCCAGTTCGAGGCCCCAAAGCTTCGCGCCGACATTCTCGTTATGTGCGGTCCGGTCGACGATTTGGGAAACCTGGTAATCTTTGTAGTCGTAGTAGAAAGCGGTGCTGTTCAACGTCAGTGCGCCGTTGAGCAGCGTATTTTTCAGGCCGATTTCAAAGGCGTTCACGAACTCCGGTTTGAACGTCGCCGGTTGGGTCGCGAAACGCAGTGCGGATGGATCGGCGCCGATGCCCGGCGGATTAGCGCCGCCGCCTTTATAGCCGCGTGAATAGAAGCCATAGAGCAACGTCTGGTCGGTAAAGGCCAGTTCGGGCTTCCAATCGAGACCGATGCGTCCGGTGAATTCGCCGAAATGCTGCTTTATAGGGTCTTGTTCGGGATATCCGCGCGATACGAAGCCGCCCAACGCTGGACCGCCGGTGCCCAGAAGCAGTTGGCTGGGTATCGGCGTTGCGACTTTGCGATCGTCGGTATAACGCAAGCCTGCGGTTAGCTTCAGTGCCGGATTGATCTGCCAGTAAAGCTCGCCGAACGCCGCAGCGGATTTGTTGATCGTGGGGTTCTTGCTGCGAAAATAATTGTGCCCGTCTCCGGCGATCGAAGCTAGCGGATTAGGATCGATATAGGGGCATGTCCCGTAGTCCCTTCCAGGCACATTGGCGCCGGTGGGTTCACAGACGTAAAGCGTTTGCGAAAGCGCCGACGCGACATTAAAGAATACGAAATAATCCTCGACCGTCTTGTAATGGAGATAGTTGGCACCGATGCTAAAATTGATCGGGTGATCGCTGTTCGATTGCAGCCGAAATTCCTGGAAGAACTGGCGGCTCTTTGCTCGATTGAGATCGACGGCGAAAAAGCGGCTCGACGAGCCTAACTGAGGATCGGCGTATAAACCCCCTGGGGACATACCGCCGTTCGGTAATGGGTCAGATGTAATCTGACTAAGCAGGCCCCGAGAATCATTGAAAATCGGCTGCGTATTGAAGCGATTATAGTCCTGCGTCGAATAATAGCTATCTGTGGTGTAGGAGGTTTGCGAGAATAACTGCAGATCGGGGTCGAGGTTATATTGTAGGTTGAGTTGGAAGACGTCATTCTTGGCGCGAAAGCGCGGATCGAGTGTCGAAGCGATTTCACGCAAGTCGCGCGATTGCGTCAATCCCGCATAGGGGTCGGCCCCCGCTGTGAGAATATACTGCGGTTCGTGAGTTCTGGGATCGACGCCGAGTACAGCGTAGAATTGACCAGCGAGGACCAATGGCAGGCTGAGCCCGTTAGGTGTTCCATAGGCGCTGGCGTCGAACAGCGATCCAGGCTTGCAGCCCTGGCTGAGGACTCCACGCAATGCGGCGTCGCCACTGATATCCACGCCTCCAACAGAGGTCGGCCCAGGATCGCGCTGGCACAATTGCTTGCCGGTGCGTGATCGGTTGTCGTTCTCCTGGAAATGCTCCCAGATCAGATCTGCGGTAAAATCGCTGCTCGGTTTCCAGCGCAGGCTGCCGCGCGTCTGCCATAGGTCGCGGCCATTCACTCGCGTCTGGTTGATCGTATTGAAGTCGAACCCGTCGCGGTGCGTCGCCGCACCCGCCGCGCGGACCGCCAGCGTGTCGGTCAGCGGTATATTGATGAAACCGCGCAACCGGCGGGTATCGTAATTGCCGATCTCGCCGCGCAACTCTCCATCAAAGCCTTTTGAGCTGGCCTTGTTGGTGATCATGTTGACCACACCGGCGGTGGCGTTGCGGCCATAGAGCGTGCCTTGCGGCCCGCGTAGTACCTCGACCCGTTCGACGTCGAAATATTCCTGTTCGAACAAACGGTTTCGGGTCAGCGGCACGAAATTATAGCTGACCTGCACCGCTGGATCAGTGGTCACGGAGACCGCCTTGGTACCGATGCCGCGGATCGAAAAATTGAAGCCGGAGAAATTGTTTTTGCTGAATGTGACATTGGGCACGGCGCGCAGAAGTTCGGACCCGCCTTCGATTTTCTGGTCGTCGAGCGACTTGCTCGAAAAGGCCGAGATCGCGATCGGCACATCCTGGATCTTTTCTTCCTTCTTCTGCGCGGTCACGATGATGTCGGGACCGGGATCATCGCGCGCTGGTTCGCTCGCACCGCTGACCGACGTGGTGGTGACGACATAGGTTTGCGGGCCGTTCCGGCGATAGGAGAGGCCGGTGCCGGCCAGCAGGCGCGTCAGGCCCTGTTCGACCGTCATTGCGCCCTTGATCGCATTGGTGCGCTTGCCGCGCGCGTCGCGCTCGGAAATCAGCAACTGGATGTCGGCCTGGCGCCCAAAGGTGGCGATGCCGGTACCGGCGGGTAAAGTCGGCACATCGAATGTCGCGGTTTGCGCCAGGGCCGGCGCCGCCGTCATGCAACAGATCAGCGCCGTCGATTTCATCAGGTGCCGGCCGACGCCGCCAAAGATGCCGCTCATCATCCTCTCCCCCCAATTGTCGTTCTGCCGGGGCATTGTTGCCTTGCCGACCGTCATGTTTGACCGGGACTAGACGTTCGGCCGGATATTTTCCGTACGGCCGGGGCGTGGAGGGGGCGGAAAAAGGCACCGTGACAATGGCGCGAACGATTTGCGCACGGAAAATCCGCCGCCGATCGTCTAGCATGTCAAGCCCTGCCGGAGCGTGGGGGACGGGAGAGATATGCGGCGAACCGAAGCGCGGCAGCAACTGGTACGGTGGGTGGCACGAGAGATCATGCCGCACGAACCGCTGGTGCGCGCCTGGCTCGCCCGGTCGATGGTCTCTCGCGAGGATAGTGATGATCTTATTCAGGACGCCTATTGCCGCATCGCCGAGTTGGAGCGGTTCGAGCACATCGATCGGCCTGCCGCCTTTTTCTTCAGCGTGGTGCGCAACCTGTTCCTCACCCAGCTGCGGCGTGCGCGCGTGGTGAGGATCGAAAGCGCGGCCGAGATCGAGACGCTGGCGGGTGCCGACGATCTGCCTTCGCCTGAGCGGATCGCGGGCGATCGACGCGAATATGCCCGCGTACGTGACTCGATCGACCGGTTGCCCGAACGGTGCCGGCGGATCTTCGAACTGCGCAAGATCGAAGGCGTGTCGCAGCGGGAGATCGCCGACCGCCTGGGCATTGCCGAAACGATCGTCGAAAATGAGGGCGCGCGCGGACTCCGGCTGGTGCTTGAGGCGATGCGCGCGCAGGGCGGCGGGATCGCGGAACATTATGCGCAGATCCGCGCCGGCAAGGCGAACCGGCGATGACGCGCGAGACCGCGAGCGAACGGGAGGCGGAGGCCGCACGCTGGGCGATGCGGCTCGATGCGGCGTGCACTCCTGCGATGGAGGCCGAGCTTGCCGAATGGCTGGCGGGTGACGATCGCCGCAAGGGGGCGCTGCTTCAGGCGGAAGCCGCGCTGGCATTGGTCGGCGAGGCGCTGAGACATGAGCATGACGATGGGGTGGAGGCACCACCGCCTGCCGCGTCGATTCTGACGCGCCGCCGCCTGATCGGGGCCGCGGCCGCCGCGCTTGCAGCATCGGTCGCAGGCGGAGTCCTGCTGTATCGGCCGGGCGAGACCTATCGCACGGCATTGGGCGAAGTACGGCGCGTGCCGCTTGCCGATGGTTCGATCGCGGTGGTCAACACGCAGAGCGCGGTCGATGTGACGATCGGCAACCAAGCGCGAACCATCCGCCTGGAACAAGGCGAGGCCTGGTTTCAGGTCGCACACGACAAGGCGCGGCCGTTCACGGTCGAAGCCGGTCCGGCGCGCGTCCGTGCGGTCGGTACGGCCTTCTCGGTGCGGCGCTTTGGCAATGGCTCGGAAATATTGGTGAATGAGGGAGTGGTCGAAGTCTGGCTTGCCGATGCCGAGCGCCGCCCGGTCCGGCTATCGGCAGGGAAACGCGCGTTCCTGGCGGATGATATCCGCACGCCGATCGCTGTCGGCATGACCGAAGTCGAACGCGGTCTGGCCTGGCGGTCGGGCAAGATCGACCTTGCCGGCGAGCCGCTCTCCTATGCCGTTGCCGAGTTCAACCGCTATAACGACCGCAAGCTGGTCATCGCCGATCCGGTGCTGGCCGGCGAGCGCTTTTATGGCGTGTTCCGCGTCGACGATCCCGAGGGCTTTGCCGTCACCGTGCACGACAGCCTGAAAGCCCCCGTGACCTTGTCGGACAGGGCCGAGATCCGGATCGGTGTTTCGGCGCCGTAACCGTCGGCTGCGCCGGGCATCGAGCGTAAGATCAGAGCCCTCCGGGCCGAGTGGGTCGACGCATCGTTCTTCCCGTTTCCGGGTTGTTCAGTGAAAGAACAGCCCTTCGGCAAGCACGGCGCGCGCGGCGGGCTCAGTTCAGGGAGCGGGCTGGTACCGATTCAGCTCAGCTGAAAATGACTCTAGGCCGCGCGCTCGCGCCGGGGCGTGACCTCGTCCTTGCGCCGGAGGTAGGGCGCGACCAGGTTGCGGGCGCGGAACCATTCCTGCCGCTCCTCGCTCAGCGTCTCGAAATTGCCGATCACGCGGCGGCAGTCGTCGCTGCGGCACTGGCAGATCATGTGCCAGTTCGATTCCTTCAACGTGGTCGAATAATCCCAGGCGATCTCCTCGCCCGGCGCGATCGGACGGATCGCGACCAGGAACACGCCGTCGCTGGCGAAGCGCAGGCCCGCATTCGGGCTGCAGCTGTGATTGATCAGATCGTCGATTCGCCCCGATGGGCCCATATAATGTTGCGGCGTGACCTGGACGAAGCGGTCGTTCGATCCGCGCATCAGGCTTGGCACCTTGTCGGCGCGTATGCGGCGGCCGGTGAAGCGGATGATCGTGTCGCCCTCGGCAAAGCCCTCGGCGGCATAGACCGCCTTGCCGAGATGCGTCTCGCCGACCGCGAACAGATTGGCGGCGGGACGATAGGCGTCGAGCACGTAGAAGCGGCCATTGCGAAAGCCGAGCGAGCGCAGCGGGTTGATCGTCGCCAGTCCGACCATGAACCAGATGCTGGCATGGCACAGCAATTCGACGAAGATATAGGCATATTCGCCGACCACCTGGCCTTCAACCCGGGTTGCGACGAGCAAGGTGGCGAGGTCGCCCAGCGTCCATAGCCCCCAGGCCGGCGAGCGTTCGCGGTTGCGGTCCTGCCACGCGCTTTGCCAGGTCGGCCAGAAGCTGATCGGCACCGCGATCACCACCAGCATATGCGCCCAGAAGGCGTTCTGGAACGCGAACCACAGGATCAGCGAGGCGAGGCACGAGGCCATGCAGAAGATCTCGCTTTGCGACGGCGCCTCCCAGCTCGATCGGCGCCATACGCCAAGCGTGATTGCCACACAGGCAATGGCGGAAATGCCGAAAATCCAGGTCTGCGGCGCGCCCGAATTGACCGCGGCATAGGTGCCGGCCTCGACAGCGGTCGCCGCGCTCCAGATCAGCCAGGAGGCGCGGTTCGGCTGCACCAGCTGACGCCTGATCCCCGTCAGATAGACGCCATAACCCGCCAGGCTGCAAATGATCGCGATGATGAGCCAGGGTTCGATGAGCATATGTCCGCTGACCAATATGGTTAAGCGGCGTTTACCGGGATCGGCGACTCTCGTCTATCGAAAACCCAGGAGTCACCACGAGTCGCGGCGAATTCTCCAGGCAAGTAAAAGGGCCGCCCTCCCGAAGGAAGGCGGCCCGATCTCGCAATCTTGCAGCGATCAGAAGCGCAATTTGATCGATGCGCGGTAGCTCTGGTTGGCGACGTCGCTGCGGGCGAGCGTCGTGTCGGCGCCGACCGAGAACTCCACCTTGTCGGTGCCGATCGCGATGCCGCCGCCGATCTCGGCCCAGTCATTGTCCTCGCCGGTTATTGCGAACAACGCGTTGGGGCCGAGGCCGCCGACGAAGTTCGCGCCGAACGCCGCAGGCTGATTGGCGAAATCATGGACATAATAGGCCGACAGATAAGGGCGGATCTTGCCCGTGCCGCTGGCGGTCAGGCCGGCGCGTGCCTGCAGGCTGTCGAGATTTTCCCGATCATAGACGAGAGCGGGACCGCCGCCGGTTTCCGCGACCCGGTCGAACGCGATCCGGCTGGCGCGGAGCGAGACGCGCGGGCCAACCTTGATCTGGCCGAGATCGAAATTCTTGCCGAGACCGATTTCGGCCGACAATGCCAGCGACTGATCCTTCGCCTGAAGCTGATAGGTCGTGGCGAGGATCGACGCGGTCCGGTCGGTCCGCGTCGCGAACAGGCCGGCGCTTGCCACTGCATCGAGCACGATGCCGTTGGCGCTTTCGAGTTTGCCGTAGATCGTGCCCTGATAGAGCGCACCCCGCGCCTTTTGCGAGGCGATCGCGGTGTCGCCGTCGATCTTCGTATAGGAGAAAGCGAAGCCGGCGACGGCATGTTCGCTGACTTCGGTTTCCAGGCCGGCGGCGACATAATAGCCATCGAACTGGTTACGTCCGCCCAGCGGCACGGCGGTCGGCATCGGGCTGCTGTCGCCATTCAGATAGCCACCGGCGATGAAGCCGCTGACAGTCTCCGGCAGCTTGCCTTCTTGCAGTACCGTGTCGCCCGCATCGCTGCGCACTTCCGGCTGGCCGAGCATGCCGTTCATGCTGAGCGAGGCCAGTTTCAGCGGCTGGCCGACCAGCGCCAATGTACCACCGAGCTCCCCGGGCTGCAGCGAATTCAGGCGATCGCGATAGAAGCGCCCCATATTATCGACCGCAACGCTGCCGATCGAATAGTTCAGCGCTTCGACCCGTGGCGCGAGCCCTTCCAGCGCACCGCGGATCGTGCCGGCATTCTGCATATCAAGCGGGCTGTAGAGATCGACGAAAGTCTGGCCCGAACCGGCGCGGTTCTGATCCAGCAACTGAGCGTAGGCGCGCTGGATCGGCGACGCGGCCAGATCGGCATATTTACCGACATCGACCGACACGAGCACTGACGTGGGGGTGTAAGAGATGCGCGGTGCGCCAATGATCGCGCTGATCGGCGTGTTCGAGGTGGCGGCGAACCGGTTCGCGGTAAGGCCGCCCTCCGCCGTCAGGATCGTGTACACATCGGTCGACCGGATGACCGAATTAGGCGCGATCGCGAAGCCGACCTGGCCGCCAAGGTCGGCGATGCCGTTGGTCGGCGTGGTGCCGTTGAAGGTCGTCGCGACGACCGCGATCTTGTCCGACACCCCGTTCGACCCGAGATCGACGAAATAATGCGTGCCCGACGCAAGGATGAGGTTGCCGCCGAAGGTCAACGTACCGGTCGTACCGGTTGTCCCCGGCGCGAAAATGCCGGTCGCGCTGGTGAAATAGGGCGCGTTGAAGCGGCCTGTGCCGGTGACCCCGCCGCTGAGCAGGAAATAATCGCCGACCGAGGTGATCAGGCCATTATTGGTGACGAGACCGTCGAGCTGGTTGATGTTGATCAGGCTCTTCAGTGACCCGCCCGTGCCGACGTTCAGCTTGGCGGCGGCGCTGGTCATGGTGAAGCGGTCGATGGTTACCGCGCTATCCAGCGTGGTCGTGCCGGCCGCCGACAGGGTCACGTCGAAATAGCGCGCATTGGTGTGCGTTGCGGCGTTGGGGTCGATATTGTTGGGCACGAAATTGCTCGCACCGGGGAGGCCGTTGGCCAGAGTTGCGGCCGGCAATGGCGTTGTCGAGGTGCTGGGTGCGTTTGCGACGTCGACGCAGTCGGCGAGGAAGCAGATTTGGCCGAACTTACCCCCGGTGCCGTTGATGCCCTCGCCCGGGGTGGTCGGAATACCGTTCACCAGCTGACCATTGACCAGGACATTGTATGCCGGATCGATATTGGTGACCCAGTGCGTCGGATCGGTCCAGGCGCCGTCTCCAGCCTTGGCGCCGACATAGCGGTACGGGTTGCTGGCCGCGATATAGTCCCAGAACAGATAGAGCGGTTGATAGAAGGAGGTGGTGCCGTAGCTCCCGCCGGGCTGCGCGTTGAAATAGCGGCTGCCGCCGGACAGGACGGCGATCACCACTTGCTTGGCGAAAGCGCGATCGACGATCAGCGGCCCGCCCGAGTCGCCCGGCCCGGTCGTGCCTTCATTGGGAAGGGCGTCATCCTTGAAAGCGTTGAAATCGAAAGTGCCGGTCCGGCCGGGGCTGTCGAAATCGATCTGATAGAGATTCTGCGGCAGGCCGTTGGCCGAGCCGAACAGGAACAGATCGACATCGTCGAGCGAGCCCAGAAGGCCGACATAATTCTCCGCTACGCGACGGCGGAAATCGCCTTGTGTGGCGGAGCCGGTCGGGCCGACGCCAAAATTGCCGTAGCCGGTGACCGTGGTGTGGTAGCCGGTACCGGTGACATCGTCGATCGCACCAGGGGCGGGCAGGGCGGACAACAGGATTGCCCAGGTCGGCACATTCGCCGCCGGCGTGTCGAGCGATGCGAGTGCGACGTCGCCCTGGAGGAAATTATTGCCCTCGCCGAGCAACACGGAGTCCGGATTATACAGGATCTGGTTGACGTTATACATATAGTCGGCGACGCGGGTTTGATATGACGGGCCACCGGCAACGCCGTATAGCCATTTGCCGAACGCCGAATTACCCGCGACATTATTGTTGGCCTGGAACCCGAAGCCAATTGGCAGCTGACCTTCGCCGGTACCATAGCCCCAGGGGTTCATCGTGCCGCCATTGGGATTTTCATTCACGCAGTGCGCTGCGAAGAGCACTGTGCGTGGATTGATCAAGGTACCGGTGCACAGGCCGATTTGGCCGTTCTGCAGATCGATGATCATCTGACCGACGCCATTAACGCCGGTGTCACGCGCGCTGGTCGGCGTATTCGGTGGGGAAACGACAATGCTGGGCTCGTGAATTGCACCAACCGGCTGAGCCCCCTGTGCCTCGTTGATCATGCCGCTGGGTCTGACGTCCTGAGCATGAGCGGCAGCGCTCAGCACGAGCGACAAAGTGCCCGCCGAAGCGAGCAGCCACGAACGAACGCGTGCCGAACGCACGCCGATATTCGGCTGAATCATCTGGATAAATCCCCTTGACTGGAAACGGTGCCCCCGTTTCAACAGCGAGGCTATCGAGCAAAATGAGCAAGCTCAAGGACTTGATCGCACCACTTTCGTTGCATCTGGCATCCTGGATGGTTTATTTGCCGGTATGTTGCACAAGAGTGACAATCACCTGTGGTGAATCGCTTCTTTGCCAACAGAATCATTCACTTCGGGCCAATCTGCGCCAAAGGCCCGTGATGTTGACTCCGCAGGATGCCCGAGACTGTAGCGGCTGACGGCGGGCGGGATGGCGTGCGATAAGCTGCAGCGCGGATCGCGGCTCTGACGACGTGCACCAGATTCCGACGCCTGTTGCAGGATTGCCGCGCGGTCGGGCTTTGCGTTAGGGTTGGGCATGATTCTCGCGCAAGCCCGGGCACTGGTTCAGGCCGTCATCGATCCCTTGCCATTGACGGATTTCATGGCCGCGGTGGAAGCCAGCCGGGCGATGGACGTGCCGGGTGGGGCGGATCATCCGCGTGCGCTGCTCTTTGGCCGGGATCCGGGCCAGGTCGTGCTCGCTGCCCATGCCACGCACAGCGCGACGCTGGATTCTCACAGTCCCGCGCCGACCGGACCCAAGCCCGTTGCCGTGCAGTGTGTCGATCCCGGCGACTTCCGGGCGCTCATCGGGCGCTTTCACGACAATGGCTATACGGTGCGCGTGCCGGATGTCGTGCCGCTGTCGCCGCCCCTGCAATCCTTCGCGCGCGCACTGGAAGCGTTGTTGCACCAGCCAGTGACGGCGTCGCTGTTCTGGAGCGTCGATCGCGCGCGTGCGGTGGTGCATTATGATGAGAATGACATCATCGTGGTGCAGCTATCGGGCCGCAAGCGCTGGTGGATCTCCACCGAACCCGCCGAGCTTGACATTGGATGGAAGAAGCCCGGGCGGGGCGAGACCCAGTTGGGCGCGCACCGCGTGGTGGAGGTGGGGCCGGGCGACCTTCTCTATATTCCGCGCGGGACGCCGCATACGGTGGAATCGCTGTCCGATTCGCTGCATCTGTCGATCCTGTTCACGCCCCTGACGGTGCGCGAGGCGGTCATCGCCGCGCTCGATCATCTTGCCAACACGACATTGCCGCTGCGCCAGACGGCGCTGGCGACGAACCGCGGGTCAACGCCGGGCGATGAGGTTGCCGCATTCGATGCGCGGATCGTCGATGCGGTGGCGTTGCTGCTCGATCGGTGCCGTTCGGACACGTTCATCGCCACGGCATTGCAGAAGCGCGCGGCGCGGATGGTCGGCGCGCTGCCCGCGCTGGAGAAAATGGCGACCGGGGCGGTCACGCCGGCGACGATCGTCGAGCATGCGCCCTATGCGATCAACGCCATGCTGGCCACGCCGGGCTGGATCGACTGGGCCCAGCCGGGCGGACACATCCATATTCACCGCGGCGTGGAGGAGGGGCTGCGCTTCATGGCGGAGACGGCGTCCTTCCGCGTCGGCGATATTCCGGGCGATGGCATCGGCGACGCGGTTCGTGTGGCACTGGCCGAGCGTTTCCTGGCGAGCGGGTTCCTCCGGATCGCGCATTAGGTTCAGGGCAGGGCGCGTCGGGATAAGGTCGGTAGTCGGCGGGCCAGGCGCAGGATGCGCTCCGGTCTGTCGCTCGACATCGCTGCAATGGTCGGGGCGATAGGATTCGAACCTACGACCCCTGGACCCCGAGACCAGTGCGCTACCAGACTGCGCCACGCCCCGACACATTGCAGGGTGCTGCGCCTAGCGGGCGCGCACAGCGCTATCAAGGCAAAAATGGTCGGACGGCCTGTTGCCGCACGATTTTCGCCACGCGCCGGGGCGGGAGTTCAGGACACGCCGTTTCGCGCGGCCATCATCGCATCGACACGAACGAATTTCTCGCGCGGGGCGCCGTCGCGGGCCGCGGCGACTTCCGCCGCTTCGATTTTCTGCCAGTCGCGGAACGTCACCACCTCCACCCCGCGCTCGGCCAGCAGCGCATCGAGGCCAGCGCGGCCGGTCTTGCCGCTGGTACCGGGCAGGTCGGCGGCGATGTTCTCGGCGGCGAGGAAGCCGTCGGGGCGGTTGGTGCCGATCGTGCCGGTCGGTCCGCGCCGCGCCCAGCCGACCGCATACAGGCCGGGCGCGATGCGGCCTTCGTCATTGGCGAAGCGACCGAGCTTTTCGTCATAGGGCACGCCCTCGATCGGCGGGGTGCGGTAGCCGATGCAGCTGACCACCAGACTGGCGGGAATGGCATAGGTCTCACCCGTGCCCGAGGCGCGGCCTTCCGCGTCGAGCGCGGTACGTTCGACGATGACTCGCTCGGCCTTGCCATCGCCCTCGATACGCACCGGCATGGCGAAGAAGTCGAACACGATGTTGATCGGCTTGCTTTGCGGATGGGCGGCGAAGTCGCGCAGATGCGTGACCGATTTGCGCTGGCCCGGGTCAAGCGCGGCATCATCCTCGACGGGCGGGAAATCGGCCGGATCGACATGCGGCGCGGCGCGCGACAGATGACCGAGTTCACCCAGTTCCTTGGGCGTCATGGCGATCTGATGCGGTCCACGCCGGCCAAGCAAGGTCACGGTGTCGAGCCGCGCCCCGCCCAGTTCGCCCAGCGCATGTTCGACGATGTCGGAGCCGATGAATTCGTCGCCGGTCTTGGCAAGGATGCGCGCGACGTCGAGCGCGACATTGCCATTGCCGACCACCACGGCGCCCGGGCCATGCAGCGGCGGGGCGAGGCGCGCGAAATCGGGATGACCGTTATACCAGCCGACAAAGGCGGCGGATCCGATCACGCCGGGCAGGTCGTCGCCCGGCACGCCGAGCCGCCGGTCGGACGGCGCGCCGGTCGCCAGCACGACCGCGTCGTACAGGCCGCGTAACTCCTCAATGCTGACATCGCTGCCGACGCTGACATTGCCGACGAAGCGCACCGTATCGGACAGGGCGACCGCTTCGTAGCGGCGCGACACGCCCTTGATCGATTGATGATCGGGCGCGACGCCGGTGCGGATCAGGCCATAGGGAACGGGCAGACGGTCGATGATGTCGACGCGCACATCCGCGCCGAAAGTCTTCTGGCAGCCCTCTGCGGTGTAATAGCCGGCCGGACCCGAACCGATGATCGCGATATGATGCACGTGACGCCGCTCCTCGCTTTTGCCCGATGCTAAGGCGGAAGTGCAGCCGGGGGAAGGTATCAATGCGCTCGGAAAGATCAGCTTGCCGCAACGAAAGTTTAGCCCGGTTGAAATCATATCAAATAAGTAGAGATTTGGCATCGACGCTCGATCGGGAGCGTCGTGGGAGTGTGTATGCCAGTACCCGAACTGATCCGCGAACAAGCCCGGGGCGTCGACGCGATCCAGCCGATCGTTGCCGGACTGCGCGCCGCGCGCGATGATTGGCGCACCGCCCATCAGCGCTATGCCGCGGCGGGGACGGGGCGCTTTCCCGGGCGCACCGCGGTCGGATTCATGCTCGAACATCTCGAGGCCGCGCTGTTCCCATTGCGGCTGGGGCATTATGAAGGGACGACCGAGGATCTGTTCGTCGCGCTGCGGCTCGAACAGGCGCTGGCGATCCTGCGCAGCGAAGTCGATCGCGAGCTGCGCTATTGGGAAGCGGAGAGCGCCGACCGCTTCGATGCCGAGCATGGCGAAACCATCGTGCGGCTGTTCGGCGCGGCACTGCCCGAAGTCCGCCGCCTGATCGACAGCGACATCGCCGCCGCGTTCCAGGGCGATCCCGCCGCGCGCAGCGTCGATGAAATCCTCATCTGCTACCCCTGCGCGCTCGCCGTGATGTATCACCGCCTGGCGCATCAGCTTTATGCGCTTGGTGCGCCTTTGGTCGCACGCGTGATTTCGGAGATCGCCAATACGCGGACCGGTATCGACATCCATCCCGGCGCGACGATCGGCCCGAGCTTCTTCATCGACCATGGCACCGGTGTAGTGATCGGCGAGACCGCGATCATTGGCGCGCGCGTGCGGCTCTATCAGCATGTCACGCTCGGCGCGCGGCGTTTGCCGGCCGAGGGCGGCGACACGGTGCGCGAACGTTTCGCGCGTCATCCGATCGTCGAGGATGATGTCGTCGTCTATGCCGGCGCGACCATTCTCGGTCGGGTGACGATCGGCGCGGGATCGACGATCGGCGGCAATGTGTGGGTCACCGACGATGTGCCGCCGGGCAGCCTGGTGATGCAGCCGCCCGCCTTGCTGTTCCGCGCCGGACAGCCGCGCCTGCCGCTGTTTCCCGGCGACGATTGAGCGGGCGATCGACGCCGTGATCGACGCGATTGACGAGAAGGCCCGCAGGCCCGACATTCCATCCAGAGGAGAGAGAATATGGCAACAGCCCTGAAGCTTGAATCCGACCTGATCGATCGCGCCGCGGCGCGCGGGATCAGGATCGAGCCCGCCACATTGACGCTGGGCGCGGAAGTGTCGGGGATCGATCTCGACCAATTCCTCTCCGACACTGATGGCGAGATCATCCGCGATGCCTGGCTGCGCTACAAGGTGATCTTCTTCCGTGGTCAGGACATTGGTTATGACAGCCATCTCCGGCTTGGCCGGCTGTTCGGTGAGCTGGAAGGACATCCGGTGCTTCCGCATGTCGAGGGCTATCCCGAAGTGCTGCAGATCAGGGGCGTCGAGGGGGTGAATTTGACCCCCGACACGTTCGAGGGGTTCAAGGCGTTCAACAAATGGCACACCGATATGTCGTTCCGGGTGAAGCCGTCGATCGCCTCGGTGCTGCGCGCGCGCCTGATTCCGCCGGTCGGCGGCGACACGATCTGGGCCGACACCGCCGCCGCCTATCGCGGATTGCCCGACGCGGTGAAGGAGCGCATCGACGGGCTCGATGCCGAGCATGACATCGTGCGCAGCTTCGGGCCGCGCGTGACCGACGAAAAGCGCGCGCAGCTGGCGCGCGACCTGCCGCCCGCGACGCATCCGGTGGTGCGCGTCCATCCCGAGACGGGTGAGAAGATTCTCTATGTCAATCACACCTTCACGACGCGGATCCTGGGCATTCCCGAAGAGGACAGCGACGCGCTGCTGAAATTGCTGTTCGACCGCATCAAGGTGCCCGAATATCAGGTCCGCTTCCGCTGGAGCGACAATGCGATCGGCATCTGGGACAATCGCTCGACCCAGCATTATGCGGTCGGCGATTACTGGCCGGCCGACCGCGCGCTGGAACGCGTGACGGTGGCGGGAGATGTGGTGACGCGCTGATCGGGCAACGCGGCGTCGCGTTGCATCTCGACCATCGCGCGACATCGCTCTATCGCTTGGCCGATGTCCCTCATCGAGGCGCTTGCCTCCCTCCTCATCGTCATCAATGTCGCGCTGGTCGCGCGCCGCAGCATCTGGAACTATGCGTTCGCGATTGCCGGGGTGCTGCTCTACGCATGGATATTCTTCCACGCGAAGCTGTACAGCGATGCGCTGCTGCAGGGCTTTTTCCTGGTCATCAATCTTTATGGCTGGCGGCATTGGTCGCAATCGGTCGCGCATGAGGGCGATGTCCGGGTCGAGCGGATGCCGCCGGCGGATCGCTGGGTCTGGGTCGGCGGCATCGCGGCGGCGACGGCGGGCTGGGGCTGGCTGATGCACCGCTTCACGGACGCGTCCTTGCCCTGGCTCGACGCCGGCGTGGCGATGACCAGCATCGCCGCACAGATCCTGTTGTCGCGACAGAAGATCGAGAACTGGCTGTTGTGGATCGCAGTCGATGTGGTCGCGATCGGCATGTACGCGGTGAAGGATTTATGGGTGGCCTGTGCGCTGTATCTCGTGCTGCTGGGCGTCTCGACCTGGGGCCTGATCGACTGGCGCCGCGCGGAGCGGAAGGCGGCATGACGCGGCGGATCTGCCTGCACGGCCCGGAAAGCACCGGCAAGTCGACGCTCGCGCCGCGGCTTGCCCGACATCTCGGCGGGGCGGTGGTCGATGAATATGGCCGCACCTTTGCCGAAGCGCATGGCGTGGATTTCACCATGGCCGACCTGGTCACGATCGCGCAGACGCATGACCGGCTCACCCAGGCCATGAGCGGTATCGATCCGCTGATCCTCGACACCGATCCGTTGATGAGCGCGGTCTGGGCGGACATGCTGTTCGGCCGGCGCGATCCGTGGTTCGATGCCTGGACCGGCACCGCCGACCTTTATCTGCTGTTCGACATCGACTTGCCGTGGATCGAGGACGGCACGCGCATGTTCGGATCGGTAGCGCAGCGGCAGCGTTTCTTCGATCTGTCGCGCGCCGAACTCGAACGGCGCGGCGTGCCCTGGGCGCTGGTGTGGGGTGAGGGCGAGGCGCGGTTCGACTGCGCACTCGCCGCGATCGAGGCCGCGGGATTGATCGCGCCGCCGGGGCTAATATTGTAGTCATCCTGTTGCCAGCGTGCGCACAGCGACCGGGAGAGACTTATGGTGAAGCCCGTCATGAATCTCGATGAGGTCGAGTTTGACGACGTCGAAGAGAATGGCCTCTACACATCGAGCCGCGCGACGATCAGCGATCATATCGGCGCGAGGAACCTGGGATATAATCTGACTGTCCTGCCGCCCGGCAAGATTCAGTGCCCGTTCCACAGCCATCACGGCGAGGAGGAGATGTTCTTCATCCTGGAAGGCGAGGGCGAGCTCCGCTTTGGCGCGGCGCGGTATCCGCTCCGTGCGCACGATGTCATTGCTTGCCCGACCGGTGGTGCGGAAGTCGCGCATCAGATCATCAATACCGGCACGACGGTGATGCGGTACCTGTCGCTGTCGACATTGGTCCCGGTCGAGGCGTGCGAATATCCGGATTCGGGCAAGGTGCTGGTGGTTGCGGGTAACCGTGGAGAGCGGGCATTGCGCAAGATGTTCCGGGCCGAAGACACCGTCGAATATTACGACCGCGAGCCGGGTTGAATCGGGTGGTCTGAGGACTGGATTGGTTGAAGCAGGTCCGTCCCCGTCATCCCCGCGAACGAGCACCGGGTCGGATCGTCCCCCGGACGATCCTTGAACATGCGGGGCACGCTCAACCCGGTACTGATCCCGCTTCTTCTTCTTCTGAGTGCGGGGCTAGGCAGCGGGATCCCCGCTTTCGCGGGGATGACGGCGGTTCGGCAATCAGACGTTATTCGCGCCCATCATCGCGACCGCTCGCCCCTAGCGCTTCTTCGCTGCTTTCCACGCCTTCACGGCATCGAGCGTGCCCTGGACATGGCCGGCCGGGTTCATCTGCGACAGAGTGTAGAGCACCGTGCCATTGGGCGCGATGACATAGGAGGTGCGGTTGGTCATGGTCGCGCCGGCCTTGAGCGGCACGTCATAGCCGGTGATGGTCGCAGGCGTCGCGACGCCGACGGGAAATTTGTTGCGGCACGCCTCGACCGAGAATTTGGCGAGCTTGTCGATTGGGTCGGCGGACAGGCCGATCAGCGTCGCGCCATTTTGTTCGAACTCGGCGGCGGCTTCGGCGAATTCATGCGTTTCGATCGTGCAGCCCTGCGTGAAGGCGGCGGGGAAGAAATAGATCACCACCGGGCCCTTTTTCAGCGCCTTGGCCATCACGAAATCGAACGGCTTGCCCCCAAGCGCGGCCTTGGTGGTGATGACCGGCGCTTTGGCGCCGACCGAGAGCGCGGCACTGGCCGGTTGAGTCAGCATCGCGGCGGCGGAAAGGGCAAGGAAAGTGGCGACTGGTTTCATGATGGCGGCTCCGACGGCGGGGATGGCGCCAGCCTAGGCCTGTCTCCGCCCCGTGTCGATGTACGGTTCTGGTCGATGCACACCCGAATATGTGCGGTATGTGCCGCCGCCCGAAACCTTTCCGGGCGGCGGCGATAGGCATTGGGTCAGGCGATCAGCAAACGCCGCGCGACCGGTCACGCGTGTTGCAGTCAGGGAGCTGGCTCGGCGCCAGCTTCGAGTTCAGCACCCAGCCGACATTGTCATTCTCGTCGGCGACTTCCCACCACAGCCCGTTCTGGGCGCCGGTCGGATAGACGATCGAGCCGGGCGGCAAGGAGCGGACCAGCGCACCCTTGGCATTGGCGGTGCGGCGCATGACGACCGGACCCTGTGTGGTGAAGGTCTTTTGCGGCGCGGCCTGTGCCGTGCCTTCGTCGCCCGGCGTGATATAGCCGAGGCTGGTGACCATCTTGGTATAGGCCTGGATGAACGACAGCGTCACGATGCGGCCGATATCAGTGCTCTCATAACCGCCGCCGATGCCGCCCACGCCGACACCGCCGCCGCCGAACACGCCGCCGATCGCGAAGCTGGTATCCTTCTTGGCGGCATAGCCGTCTTCGACTGCGATCGTTTCGGTGGTGCGGACATTGGTCAGCGACAGCACGGTGTTCGCTTCGAGCTTGCGCGACTTGATGCCGCCGAGCAGGCCGCCGATCGGACCGCCGAGAATCGCGCCTGCGGCCCCGGCCACGCCATTGCCGCTGACATTGCCGTTGGCGCCCTGGATTTCAGCGACGAGCACATAGTCGGCCGCCTTGATCTGGCCCTGGCCGACATTCGACCGGCGCTGCAGGCCGAGGTCGCTGCCGATATTGCGTTCGCTCTGCGCGGCCTTCAGCCCGGTGCCGCGATCGACGATGTTGAAGCAGCCCGAACGTTGCACCAGCACGCGCAGCAGCTTTTGCGGCGGGGCAAGATTATTCTGCGTCCAGCCCGAGGGATCGTCGCCATCCGCGATCGACACGGTGCCGTGCTTGCGTGGGCAACGCGGGACGTCGCTCATGGCGGCCTGCTGCAATTGCTGGCCATTCGACGCCTTGGCCTGTTTCGGTTCCTTGCCGGCAAGTGCCGGCGTTGTGGTAATCAGCAGCATCGCTGCCCCGGCGAGCATAATTTTTCTAGCCATGTGGCATTCCCTTTTACAAAAAATGATTCGCGCCCTTGAATATCTCGTCGCACCATTGGCGAAAAACCGCAATTGCCTCTTGGTTGCCATGTCACCGCGCGATGCTATGGCAAGCCACGCCCTGCACGACATCCAGAGAAAACAGTGACCCCGCTCGACAAGATCCGCAATTTTTCGATCATCGCCCATATCGATCATGGTAAATCGACGCTCGCCGACCGTCTGATCCAGGTCACCGGCGGGCTGACCGCGCGCGAGATGTCCGAGCAAGTTCTTGATAACATGGATATCGAGAAAGAGCGCGGGATCACCATCAAGGCGCAGACGGTGCGCCTGAGTTACAAGGCGCATGACGGCGAGACCTATACGCTCAACCTGATGGACACGCCTGGGCATGTCGACTTCGCGTACGAGGTCTCGCGCAGCCTGGCTGCATGCGAGGGCGCGCTGCTGGTGGTCGACGCCGCACAGGGCGTCGAAGCGCAGACACTCGCCAATGTCTATCAGTCGATCGAGCATGATCATGAGATCGTGCCCGTGATCAACAAGATCGACCTGCCCGCCGCCGACGCGGAAAAGGTGCGGGCCGAGATTGAGGAAGTGATCGGGCTCGACGCGTCCAATGCGGTGCTGACCAGCGCCAAGTCGGGCATCGGCATCGAGGAAGTGCTGGAGGCGATCGTCACGCGCATTCCGCCGCCCAAGGGCGACGCCGATGCGCCGCTGAAGGCGATGCTGGTCGACAGCTGGTACGACCCGTATCTCGGCGTCGTCATCCTGGTCCGCGTGATGGCCGGCACCCTGAAAAAGGGTCAGCAGATCAAGTTCATGGCGACCGGCACGACGCATCTGGTCGACCGGGTCGGCTGTTTCCGGCCCAAGATCGAACAGCTCACTGAGCTTGGCGTGGGCGAGATCGGCTTCATCACCGCGCAGATCAAGGAAGTGGCGCAGACCGCGGTCGGCGACACCATCACTGATGCCAAGCGCCCGGCGACCGAGGCGCTGCCCGGCTTCAAGCTGGTCCAGCCAGTGGTGTTCTGCGGCCTGTTCCCGGTCGATGCGGCGGATTTCGAGAAATTGCGCGAGTCGATCGGCAAGCTTCGGCTGAACGACGCCAGCTTCACGTTCGAGATGGAATCGAGTGCCGCGCTTGGCTTCGGCTTCCGCTGCGGTTTCCTTGGCCTGCTGCATCTGGAGATCATCCAGGAGCGGCTGACGCGCGAATATGATCTCGACCTGATCACCACTGCGCCGTCGGTGGTCTATGAGATCGAGCTGACGCATGGCGGCGGGCATCTTGAGCTGCACAATCCGGCCGACATGCCCGATCCCAACAAGATCGCGCTGATTTCCGAGCCGTGGATCGAGGCGGTGATTTACTGCCCCGACGAATATCTCGGCCCGATCCTGAAGCTGTGCCAGGACCGGCGCGGCATCCAGAAGAACCTGACCTATGTCGCGGGCCGCGCGCAGGTGACCTATGAATTGCCGCTCAACGAAGTGGTGTTCGATTTCTACGACCGGCTGAAGAGCATCAGCCGGGGTTATGCCAGCTTCGATTATCACCAGATCGGCTATCGCGAGGGCGACCTGGTCAAGATGAGCATCCTGGTCAATGCCGAGCCGGTCGATGCGCTGAGCATGATCGTGCATCGCGGGACCGCCGAAGCGCGCGGGCGCGGCATGTGCGAGCGGTTGAAGGATTTGATCCCGCGCCATTTGTTCAAGATCCCGATCCAGGCCGCGATCGGCGGCAAGGTGATCGCGCGCGAGACGATCGCGGCGATGCGCAAGGACGTGACCGCCAAGTGTTACGGCGGCGATATCAGCCGCAAGAAGAAGCTGCTCGACAAGCAGAAAGAGGGCAAGAAGCGGATGCGCGAATATGGCTCGGTGAGTATTCCGCAAGAGGCGTTCATTGCCGCGCTTCGCATGGGGGATGATAACTGAGGTCGTCCCGACGTTCGCGTTGGTGGAGTAGGAAGAGGGTTCACGCGGAGGCGCGGAGAGTCTATCGGGCGCGGTCATCGCGCTGCGATAACTTGCCTGCTCGCGGATCGGTTGTTCTTCACAGGTTGACCGTGCCACCGAGCGCATCATCTCCGCGCCTCCGCGCCTCCGCGCCTCCGCGCCTCCGCGCCTCCGCGCCTCCGCGCCTCCGCGCCTCCGCGCCTCCGCGCCTCCGCGCCTCCGCGCCTCCGCGTCTCCGCGTGAGCCATAACCTTCTCGAGTGCTTCCCCGGCGAAGGGCGAATTGCAGATCGGCGCGGATAACATGTGATCGGGCCATTCCCGTCATCCCCGCTTTCGCGGGGATGACGGAGGGAAGTCGATCCAAGGTCATCTGATTTCAGGACCGAGAAACCGGCATCGGATCAGTCGCCGTTCCCGGGCCGCATCGCGCGATAGGTGCGTTCCCATTCCTCTTCCTCTGTGAGTTGGCGCAAGGTGGGATGACAGGCCAGCCACATCAGGGCTTCACGCGGCATGACCGGCGTAGCAAAGGTCAGCGCCAGCGCATCGGCATCGTCGGGCGAAGCGAGGCCGCGCGCTTTCATATGCTGTTTCTTCTCAAGCAGGATTATGGGGACACGATACTAATTTATTCCCATTGTGCCTCCGCGATCCCCGAAATGGTTTTTGAGCCTGCCCTTGGCTGTGGGGGGGGCGGAGATAAGTATTGTGTCCCCAAAATTCTGTGTCGCGAGATCACCGCGCAGACGCCATTGCCCGCTCTACGGATCAGGGCTGCTGCCCGACGCGCAATTGATAGCGTCCGGTGCTGCGATCGCCGGTCGAACCTGACGCGCGCACGATATAGTCGCCGCTTTCTTCGGGGATGAAGACAAGGAACGCGTTCATCTTGCCGCCATTGTCATCGTCGCCGGCAATCGGGTCACTGCCTTGGCGTTTGTCCGCCGGATAGACCTGCAACAGCGGATCGAGGTCGTCGTCCTCATGGTCCATCGAGATCAGGACCTGCTTGCCGCCCTCGAAGTGGAACACATAGTCGTCAACATGGCGACCGTTTATCTCGGCATCGGTCTGCGTCAGCGCGCCGGCATATTGTTTGAAGACGAGCGTGCTGCTCCCGGTTGGGTTTGGTCGCAACAAGGGCGGCAGGGGGAGAAGGTCGCGCACCTTCACTACATAAGCGCCCTTGTTCTCGCCGACGGCGGACACGCGCACGCGGTATGTCCCGCTTCGCGCGGGCGTGAACTCGATATAGGCGTTGGTCCCCTCACCGCTATCGTCGTCCTTTGCGATTTCCTCGTCATTATCGTCGGCGAAGGAAAGGCGCATCTTGGGGTCGAAATCTTCGGACGCCGCGCTGAACGCATAACGCTTGCCCGCCTCCAGCGACATGGTGCGGACCTGGTAGGGGCTGCCGTCGTCCCGCGGGCTCTTGCTGTCCAGTTGCCCCGGAAATTCCCGTTCGTTGTTCCCGCTCGGCTGCGCCAGCGCCGGCGTCCCGATCATCGCTGCGGCCGCAGCCATGGTCAGCCAATTCATTTTCATCCGCGACGTCTTGATCATGGCGTTCCCGTTCACCTTCAGCTCAACAGGCCAGGGCAGGTTCGAGACCGAGCCTCCGGCCATATGCCTGGCGGCGCTAGCGAGGTCCGATGCATCTGACAATCCGAGAGCAGGGCGTCGGTCATGTCGCGCATTGGCGACGTGTCGCCGAATTCCCGCTTAAGAACATTTTGGGGACACAATAGTAATTTATTTCCATCGTGTCTCCGCGATCCCCAAAGTTGTTTTTGAGCTCGCCCTTGGTCGTGGGGTGGAGATAAGTATTGTGTCCCCAAAATTTGTGCGCTGCCACGAATTTCCCGAATAAGCGATTGCACCAGTTCAGTTGCAGATACTATTTAACAATAGTCAAAACTATGCTTTCATGTCGCTGCGTGTCGGTCATTCGAACAGTTTCGGCCGATAGCCAGGGACTGTGATCGACGGGAGATGATTAATGAAGATCGCAAGGTCCCGTCCGTCCTTGCATGTCTCGGCATGGCCGGCCCGCGTCAGTAAACTGTCATCGGCATAGCAAAAAATGGAGAGGAAACAGGCATGAGAACCATCTTTAAATGCATCGTTGCGCTTGCTTGCCTTGGTACGGCCGGAGCCGCGATGGCAAATCCGATCGCATCGCCGGGGCTTGGCCAGGCAGTTAACGTGACCGGGACATTCGCCGTGTTTACCGGTCCTCCGGTCTGTACCCTTTCGATGTCCGGAACTGTAACAACTGTAGGAACAGCGACCATTCCCGGTGTTGTCACATTCACGTCCGGCTCAACCTCCGGGCCGCCGGGATGTGTCAGCTCAGGATTCACGACTGCCGTACTGACCACAACAAGTATAACTCAATTGGTCATCACCGGAGGTCCAATCGTTCCAACCCCGATTGGTGCAGGGGCCATTTTTTCGTATGGAACCGAGACCTACAATAATGTGACCGGGGTGATAACGTCTTCGAGCTTCCTGTATCCAGGAACATTCCAGACGGTGTCGAGCCAATTGGTCATCGGGTAAAACGCCGAGCTGCGATGACGGTTGGGGTCTGCTCAAGGCGCCCGACCGATCATCGCGCTCAACGAAGCGGCGTGCCCGGAGGCGCGTTTGACCGGGTTCCGGGAGGCGTCGGCAGCGGGCCGGGGCCGCATACGGGCCGCGCCACCGAATGCCGGCACGCTTGCCCCAATCAACAGGCTCGCTTGCCGTCGGCAACGCATCGGTTGCGCCAGCTCTCCCACGCCGCGTCGTCGATGCCGGCCTTGCCGGCGACAGCCTGAAGCTCAGCCCAGCTGCGCAGGCCGGGCGTAGCGAGAAGGCCGCGCATGAATGCCCGCATCTTCGCTTCGCCGACCTGTTTTTCGAGCGCAAGCAGCAGAAGCGGCCCATAATCATATCGGTAGATATCGTCGATCGCGGATCGATCCGCGATCCTGTCGAACGCGGCAAAAGGCTCTTTGCGCTTTTCGACCTTCGCGACCCAGCCGGCGACGCGCTGATCGGCCGCGGCATCGCCGTTGATCGCCCGCAAGGCCTTTTGCGCGAGGAATTCGGCGGTCGATTCCCACATGAAGCCGTAATACGGACCCTCGACCGGGATCGCGAGCGTGCCGAAATAATAATGGCCCATCTCATGGGCGATATAGCCGGTCTTATTGTCCACCGCGTCGCCGCCGGTCAGCAATATCTGGCCGATCTTGCCGACCGAGCCGCTCATGCCGATCGTCGGCCATGCGGCGAAGCCCCATTCCGATCCCTTTCGATCGCGATCGACCTGATTGATCATCACGACACGCAGGAAAGTCGGGCGCACGCTGACCGCCTGTCCCATATAGCCGCGGTAATAGGCATCGATCTTGCCGACCATGTTCGACAGGGCGTCGGCCTGTGCGGTCGGCACCGCCTCGTTGAGGATCGTGACGTTCGCGGTTCTGGTGATCGGTCCGGTGCCGCCGAAGAAAAGGTCGGGTCGTGCGGTGGCGCTGAACTTGCCGTGATCGCCTTCGATCACCGGGCTGCCGCTCATGTAGAGATAGCGGCATCCCGCACAGTAGATATCCAGATCATAGGCGGCATTGTTGCCGCCACGCGCTTTCGCCTTGTCGTCATAGGGCGTGGGGACCCAGGCCGATTGTTCAGTGAAGCGGGCGCTGTCGCCGTTGAACGCCATGACGCCCTTGAAATCGTCGGGCGCATCATGCGCCGGATAGACGGGATAGGCGCCGACATAGCGGACGCAGAGAGTCGGCGGTGCCTCGGACAGCGTGTAAATGCGTGCTTCGCCGCTGACCCCGGGATTGAACCAGCCATGGAATGCCAGCGGCTTGCCGTCGCCGTCAGTCACTTTGGCGACGTTCAGCCCGGCATTCAGCGCAAAAGCGCCGGCAAATTCCGCCGGCCGGTTCGAGACGCAGACTTGCCCTTCCACCCTGCCGGTCGCGAGATTCAGGCGTAGCGTGCCCATGGTTTTCACGACCCCGGCGGCATCACCCGGTTGAGCCCCGGTGGCGTTTGCCGGCGCGGGGGGCAGCATGCAGATCAATGCCGTGAGTGCCGTCGCGGTTTTGAGGCTCACTCATACACTCCTGTCGGTCGATCGAATGACGGTAACGTTGCGTCATTGAGGTCGCCTTTTCCTGCCGGAACGGAGTCGCCGGGCGGGGGCTCCAGGCGGAGAAATGCCCGATATCGATTTACGCGGGATTAGATGTCGGAGACAAGAATTACGGTGATTACAAGGACAGTTTAAGCTCTGTGCCGGATTCTGCGTCTCGCCGCGGCCGGCGTACGACTGATGCGTGTATCAATCCGGCAATCCATTCCGCACTACTGAACGCAAATGAGATTCAGAAGTTAAGCAAGCCGTCACCGGAATTATTACGGAAATCCTCCTCTTTCCTTCAGTCGATCGAAGAATTTCTCCATGGCTTCTGAATCATGTTCGATCATGCTAATCAGCAAATCGTTATCAAAAGCGGCGATATCGACAAATGCCTCCTCGGCGGCTCCGTGTGTTGTGGGAACAAACCATTCAGCATCATTGTCGACGATGGAGCATTCGTGCTCCAATATCACATTTAACCCTCCATATCCTTCGTAGGGAATGACAAGATAATTAGTCACACCATTCAATTTATAGTGTGCAACTACTCTTGCATTATTTTCTCCATATATAGTGTCTATTTTCATGTGATTCTCGAATAAATTTTTTGTAAAATCAAGAATTTACATTAACTAAGCCGTCATCGGAATTCCACTGGCGCTGGGCGCAGCATGCAGATCAATGCCGTGAGTGCTGCCGTCGTTTTGAAACTCACTCATTCGCTCCCGTCGGTCGCTTCATTCCATATTGGCAGATCGATACTGTTCCCAAAAGGGCGTCGCTGCGTTCGCAAGGCGCTATGTGCACGATGAGTGTGTGCCCGAGTTCGACGGTTGGATGCTCTGCGCAAATTCCTGCGAACCAGAACGTTTCCGACAGTGGCTCCTTTTCATGCCATGTCGTCATGATGAACCTGTCATCGGGTATCGTCCCGTCCTCGAACTCCCCGATATTGGCGTTATCCATGCTGTCATGCCACGCCTCGCAAGCATTGCCCCATGCACAAAGATAGAGGCAATTGCTGCGGACAAGCCATCCGCTCACGTCGTCGCGCCAGCCGTCATTGGCCGCATCCTCAGCGACAATAATCGCCTTGAACGGCGGGAGCGAAAGCTGGGGAGGGGGAGCGCCGCTGATCAGATGGACATAGCTGGTTGCGGTCATCGGGCGATCATAGCGCACGCTTCAAGGTTGTCATCCCGGGGCCGTTATCCAGCATTTTGGCACTGCGGGAAGCGGCGTGAGACTGACGGTATCAGTGATCGCTCGCCTCCCAATGTAGATTGAATCAAAAGTTCATCCTGCCGACGCGGCACGGTTACCAGAGCGGCGGGACGGGCAGGGCGCTGCGGTGATGCGCGATGACCAGCGTGTTGTGCATCAAGGTCATGATGGTCATTGGGCCCACCCCGCCGGGCACCGGTGTGATCGCCCCGGCGATCGTCACGGCCGAGTCAAAATCGACATCGCCGAGAAGTTTCCGCTTACCGTCACGGATCACCCGGGTCGTCCCCACGTCAATCACCGCCGCTCCGGGCTTGATCCAGTCTCCCTTGATCATTTCCGCCTGGCCGGACGCCGCCACGACAATGTCGGCCAGCCGAACCTTTTCGGAGAGGTTCCGTGTTCGGGAATGCGCTATCGTCACGGTGCAATTCGCGTTCAGCAGCAGTTGGGCCATCGGCTTGCCCACCAGTATCGAGCGACCAACGACGATGGCATCGAGGCCGGAGAGATCGCCGAGTTCGTTCTTGAGCAGCATCAGGCAGCCAAGCGGTGTGCACGACACCGGCCCGGCAATTCCCGCAGCGAGCCGGCCCGCGCTTTGCGGGTGAAGGCCATCGACATCCTTTGCCGGATCGATCGCCGCGACAATGGCCAGTTCATCGAGATGCCCGGGGAGCGGGAGCTGGACCAGAATGCCGTCCACCAGATCATTGGCGTTCAGTGCCGCGACGATGTTCAGCAGTTCCTCCTGCCGGATCGTCGCCGGAAGGATATGCTCGAAGCTTGTCATGCCAAGCTCGACGGTTTTGCGTCCCTTGTTGCGGACATAAATCTCGCTTGCGGGATCGCTGCCGACCAACACGACCGCCAGGCCGGGTGCGCGACCCGTGCGGGCTTTGAAGGCTGGAACTGCCGCCGCGATCCTGTCCGCAAGGCTTTCGGCATAGGCTTTACCGTCGATTATCGTCGCGCTCACACTGGCCCCCTCAATTTGGAGGTTGATCGGATTTTTCCGATTGCCCAGGCGAGCGGCATTTCCGCACGCTCCCCGATGGTAGCCATCTTGATCGCCAGTCGCGTGCCAAGGGCTTCTATGATTTTCGTCGCGGCTCGTCAAAGACCGGAAAAGAATTTGCGGAACCATGTCGATTCCCCGCACGCTGGTTCGTCGTTCCGGTGAGGCGCCAAAGGGGCGGGCTCGAACAAGGAGACAGACGATGCGTGTGATGGTGTTCGTGAAAACCACCGAGGACAGCGAAAACGGCATCGCGCCGACGCCCGAGGCGCTCGAAGCGTTCGCGGCGATGGACGACTTCACCGAGGAGCTGGTCAAGGCCGGCGTCTTCGTCGCCGGCGCGGGCCTCAAGCCCAGCGCGCAGGGCAAGCGCATCGTCTATAATGGTCCCAGCCGCACGGTCATCGACGGGCCGTTCGCCGAAGTCCGCGAACTGGTCGCCGGCTTCTCGATCTGGGAGGTCAAGGACATGGATGAGGCGGTGGCCTGGGCGAAGCGCTGCCCCAATCCAATGTCGGGCGAGAGCGAAGTCGAGATCCGCCCATTCTTCGAGGCCGCAGACCTGGCCGGGTTCGTGACGCCCGAGGAACTCGCGGCGCCCCGGGACGGGGAGCGGGGGAAGCTCGGCGTCGCCTGACGGTAATGGCTGGCTCAGGGGGGCGGATTACGGGGACGCGGGATTGCGGGGACACAATGGTAATTTATTCTCATTGTGCCTCCGCAATCCCCGGGGTGTTTTCGAGCCTGGCTTGGCCGCGGGGTGAGATAAGTATTGTGTCCCCAAAATTCTCGCCGAAGGGCTCGATCGTGCAAGTCAGCGTCTGGGACACCGACGAGCATGCGGCGCAGTTGGACCGGCTGAAGGAGATGGTGATCGACGGCCGTCGGGATATGGAGGCGGTCGGCGTGACGTTCACCCCGATTTTCAACTACCCGATCGACTGGACCTGGACCGTCTGAGCGGGGTCGAGGGGCGCCGCCAGAGGGCTGGGGCCGCGATGCAGGCCGCGTCACCAATCCCCCGGGCGCTTGCCCCGATCAGCTGACGTCGGTCCAGGACGGAATATATTGCAGCGCCAGGACGGGCAGTTTTACGGGCGAATGAAAGTTGAACTTGTCCGCGACGGCCGGGGTCGGGATCAGGTGCTTCGCGTTCATCGTGATCAGATATTGCGCCGGCGACGCCGGGCTGATCGCGATGAACGACAAATCCGACAAGGGCGTGCCCATTGGAATTGAATTGGTGAGATAGTCGCTGGTTACGATACCGTTCCAGTCCCGAAAAACGCTGTTGAACGTCCCGGGATCAGGAATCCAGTGCAATTGACCCCACATCACCAGGTAAATGGATGAGGCGGTACTCTTCACTATTCGCATGCCGTCATATTGCCGCCAGTCCACCGCGTCCGTCAGCGCGGCCTGCGCCGCCTTTGCACTGATTTTCTTGATGTCATCAGCCATAACCAAAATCCACGATGCGTTTTCAGGTCAAGTCAACTCATGAACATTCACGCGACGACGCACGACAACTTTGACGACGCGGTACCGATCATCGATTGATAGGCCTGTTCCTTGCGGAGAGTGACAAGTTTTTGAGCCATTCTGAACATTGTTGCGGAAATCGAGTTGGGATTGTTCAAAATGGCCGCCGAATGATTGCGCCAGACGTTATTCGTCGCATCTTGCTGTCGCGACATACTGGATGCGTGGAGCGCGCACTGTCCCGTCACGGTTGGCCGACAGGGCGCGGCCCGCGCCGTGACGCGTGCAATTGGCACAGGGTCGGATATGGTGAGCGGTGCGCATCCCCGGGAACTGGACTCACATGTCGAAGAACACTGAGCCAAAGATCACTGAGCCAAAGATCACTGAGCCAAAGATCACTGGGCCAAAGATCACCGGCGTGCTGGAAACAGCCTTATATGTGGAAGACCTGGACCGGTCGGTCCGTTTCTTCCGTGAAGTGATCGGTCTCTCCACCATGCTGGAGACCGAGACGCTGGCGGCGTTCGATGCCGGCGGCCAGACCGTGCTGCTGCTGTTCCGGCGCGGCGGCTCGACCGAGGACAGCCATAGCGACATGGGCGTCATTCCGGGCCATGACGGGTCGGGGCCGCTGCACATGGCGTTCGCGATTTCGGCGGACAGCTATGACGCGTGGTGCGCGCATCTTCGTGCCGCCGGCGTGGTCGAGCGCGGCGAGATGCGCTGGCGGGCCGGTGGCCGAAGCTTCTATTTCGAGGATCCCGATGGCCATGTGCTCGAAGTGGCGACGCCAAGGCTCTGGCCGAATTATTGAGGCGGATCGGGTCGGTTCGCACGGCGTTCGATGGCGTTTCGATCGCTCTGCGCGGATGGTAGATCATCCTGTGATTGCCAGGAGATCAGATCGCCATGACGGACAGAATCACCCAAGCCGAGTCATTGCCGGCCACCGCCGTTGTCCGCGTCTCGCGCGCCAGTTTCGACCCGGACCGGTTCGCCGAGGTCGACGCCGCGAGCAAGAAGAGTTCGGCGTACATCATTCCGGCGCTGAGGCGGCTACCGGGGTTGCTGCACTTTTATGCCGGCGTCTCGCCAAAGGGCTCGATCGTGCAGGTCAGTGTGTGGGACAGCGATGAGCATGCGGCGCAGCTCGACCAGTTGCAGGAAATGGTCGTCGACGGCCGCCGCGATATGGAGGCGGTCGGCGTGACCTTCACCGCGATTTTCAACTATCCGATCGACTGGACCTGGACCGTCTGACCGGGGCGGCCTTCGGGCGGGCGCGCGCCAATCGGGGTCCCTGTCGGAGGCGTAATGTGCGCGCCGTCACCGAAATTCGGAACGTCCCTATTTCCCGGGATCGAGCAGCCCTGGATCAAGCGTCGGCAAGGGATGGGCTTCCTGAGCGTCATATTGCGCTTTGCGGAACTGCCGCGCGACGCGCGTCTTGTCGGCGAATTCCATCAGGGAATCATCGCTACCGACATAGGCCGGCCATGCCGGGCCGCCAGTACAGACCGGCGCGCCGGTCCTGGCGAACCCAACCCAGCAGGAGTGAATCACCTTGCTGACGGCGCGGTCCCGGTCGCTGACCGGCAGGCCCTGACCAAGCACGCCGAGATGCTCCCAGCTATCGAACACGAACGGGATTTCCGCGGCATGATCCGCGCCTTTGGCTGTCGCCCGCTTGGCGTCGATGACATAGGAGAAATGATAGAGCCACGCCGGATGGCCCGACGCCTTGGACGCGACCCAGCGTGCCGGCGCACCCATGACAGCGTCGCCGAACACGGATTCACCCAGATCGTCAGCCGTTTTGGTATCGGTATAGGCCGCCTTTAGCGGCGCTGGTGCGATCGCGGCCAGCACCGCAGCCGGCAGCTTGAATTCGGCCAGCAACGAGGCTTCGTAACTGTTGGAGCCAATGATCAGCGGCACTTTGGCGACCTGGCCGGTGGCAAAGGCTTCACGCGGCGACAGGGTCAGCAATCGGCCATCGGTCGCCGGGAGATAGCCTTCGCCGCTTGCCGCGAGCAGGGCGGCGGCGGGCAGGGCGCGCAGTTGGGCGAGACTGGCCCCGGCGGGCGCACCGGCGCGCGTGACGGTTTTCACGCCTTCGGCCTCGCGCGTCGCCAGGCTCACCGCTGGCCACCAGCCGCCACCCGATTCAACGATCGCCTTGGCGAACAGGCCCTTGGCCGAGGGCATGGTCATCAAGGCGAGGATGTCCATGCCGCCGGCGGATTCACCGAACACCGTCACATTGGCCGGATCGCCACCGAACGCGGCAATGTTGCGCTGAACCCATTGCAAGGCTGCGCGCTGATCGAGCAGCGCATCATTTGCCAGCGGTGCGCCGTCCCCAGCCGCTTTGGTCACTTCAGGGTGCGCGAAAAAGCCGAATGTGCCGAGCCGGTAATTGAAGGTGACCAGGACCACGCCGTCACGGGCGAACGCCGATCCGTCATAGGCCCCGACCGAACCGGCCCCATAGGCATTGCCGCCGCCATAGATCCACACCATCACTGGCGCCTTCTTCGCTCCCTTGGGCGTCCAGACATTCAGCGACAGGCAGTCCTCGCTGGTCGGGCCGGTCACGCCGCCGGCATTTGGCTTGCCATCGGCGTTCATCTTCTGGAGGCAGGCGGGTCCGTAATTGCTGGCCGCGCGTATGCCGGTCCATGATGCTGCCTTCTCCGGCGGCGCCCAGCGCAACGGACCGATCGGCGGCGCGGCATAGGGCAGACCCTTGAAGGACAAGAGATCGCCATCGGCCGTGCCGCGCACGGTGCCGGTATCGACGACCACCACAGGCCCGCCCGGCGACACGGTTTTCGCCGCGGACCCGGTTGCGACACTGGCGGCCAATCCGGCCAAAACCACCTGCGCCAAGACCTTCATCATGCTCTCCCCTTTTTAGTCCGCCACACTAACGGTAGTTATGACTATACAGTAATTATAAGTATCATATCGTACGATTCCTCGCTACGAAAAACCGCAATGCCGCGGGCGACGTGGCGCGACAGGAGAGGGTTATGGGCGAGGCTGCCAATCTATCCCGCCGGGCCGTGATGGCCGGCGTTGCCGGTACGGCCGCGGCCGCCTTGGCCCCTGTAGCGCAGGCCGCGGGGAAAGCGCCGAAGCCGCTTCCCACGGGCTTTCTCTGGGGCACGGCGACCGCCGCGCATCAGATCGAGGGCAATAATATCAATGCCGATCTGTGGCTGGCGGAGAATATCAAGCCGACCCTGTTCGCGGAGCCGTCGCTTGACGCGTGCGACGCCTATCATCGTTATGAGGAGGATATCGCACTCGCCGCGAAACTGGGCTTCAACGCGCATCGTTTCGGGATCGAATGGGCGCGGATCGAGCCCGAGCCGGGCAAGTTCAGCGAAGCCGAGCTCGACCATTATCTGCGCGTGCTCGAAGCGTGCCACGCGCATGGCCTCGCCCCGATCGTCACCTATAGTCATTGGACCGTCCCGCGCTGGTTCGCGATGCGTGGCGGGTTCGAACACGCCGACAGTTCCGACCTGTTCGCGCGTTTTGCCGAGAAAGCGACCGCGAAGCTTGGCCCGCTGATCCATGCCGCCGCCACCTTCAACGAGGCCAATACAGCGCGCGCGCTGCAGGCCAATCCCATGTTCAAGACGATCGCGCCATTCGCGCGGGCGATGTTCGCCGCCTGCGCCAAGGCGAGCGGATCGGACCGTTTTGCCTCAGTGGTGTTCGCCGACCTCGACAAGAGCGAGGCCAATCAGGTCCTGGCGCACGAGAAAGCGTTTCAGGCGATCAAGGCCGGGCCGGGCGATTTTCCGGTCGGCATCACCATCGCGCTGCAGGCCGTGCAGGGCGTCGGTGAGGGCAACAAGGCCGAGGCGGTTGCCGCGCAGCTGGTCGGGCCGTGGATGGGCGCGGCGGCAAAGGGCGATTTCGTCGGGATGCAGACCTATACCCGCATCCTGATCGACAAGGCCGGCCTGGTTGCCGCGCCCAAGGGCGCGGAGATGACCGCGGCGGGTTATGAGTTCTACCCCGAGGCGCTGGGCGAGACGATCCGCTACGCCGCCAAGGCGACCGGCAAGCCGATCTATGTCACCGAAAACGGCATTGCGACCGAGGACGACACGCGCCGCGTTGCCTATATCGACCGCGCGCTGGCGGAGGTGCGTGCGTGCATCAATGACGGGATCGACGTGCGCGGCTATCTTCACTGGTCGCTGCTCGACAATTTCGAATGGGTGTTCGGCTATAAGCAGCGCTTCGGGCTGGTCGCGGTCGACCGCCAGACCTTCAGGCGCACGCCCAAGCCCAGCGCGACCTATCTCGGCAAGCGGGCGCGGGCGAACCGGCTATAGCCATGGGGTGACGGTGCGGCTTGTTGCATATCTCTGTCGCCATCGCCGATCCGGGCCGATGGGCTGATCGCTCATACCGTCTTTGCGCAGGCGCTGCCGCGCATCGACCATGAGATGATGTCTAACGCACATGGACCAAGCGCAATTCTGGAAGCGCGCGCGGCTTCACCCTCGACCCTGCGCATCATAATAGCGTCTGCAGCATCACCATCCAGATGACGAGCAGTATCACGGGCAGAGCCAGAACGATCGCAACGCCGGCTCCGACCGGGGTGAGCGGCGCTGTGTATGCCCGGCGTTTCCATGCCCAGACCAGCAGCCCGGCCGCGACGAGGAACGCCAAAGGGGGCGCGAGGAATGGCAGGCCATCGGCAAGGCGAAGGAAGAGTTTCCAGAGGATCAGGACGCCGGCAAGTACCGCCGTGACCGCGAGAAGGCCGTGAAAGCCAAGCTGCGGGCTCCGCGTGAAGATGAGCATCTGAATGCCCGTCGCAATCAGGGCGTAGCTTCCAAGCTTGAGCGCTCCGGCAGTCCAATCGCCCCTGT
Organism: Sphingomonas sp. ERG5; assembly: GCF_000803065.1. Classification (GTDB taxonomy): domain Bacteria; phylum Pseudomonadota; class Alphaproteobacteria; order Sphingomonadales; family Sphingomonadaceae; genus Sphingomonas. Next base: position 263,256 of record NZ_JSXI01000001.1, on the reverse strand, counting down.
TCAGCAAGGCAAGCGGTGCGTCGGGACCGGTTTCCCGGAGGATGTGGTAGAAGATCAATGCCGCGGCACAGGCGAAAAAAGCCATGATGATGCGGGTTGTCCGCGTTGCCACGGCCCGCTTCGGCGAAGCGCCATCCTGTGGATTGGCATCAACCATCCATGTCCATCCTCAATCAGGAGTTGCTTGCGGCACCTTCATAAGGTTGCTCGCGAGGGAAGGGCCATCGGTCTAAACTCATTCCGGCGATGCTGGCAACCGCGATGCCAGGCGCCGATGTCAGGATGTTCGATACCGATGCGATAGCGGCGACACGTCTCCCGGAATTGCTTGAGGTCGCCGTCGCGATGATGGAGTGGCGTTGCAGCTGGCCTGGTGGACCAGCGTCATCAAACAGGCGCTGGGACTAAGCCGGCAGGAATGGCGCTGCGGCGTTGCAACGCCGGAAGTTCACGTTCGGCGCTGGAGCAGCGCCAGAACGACCGTGGCCGCGGCAAGGAGGGCGGTGAGGGTCAAGGGTGCGATGGCGCCATAAGTGTCCACGACATAGCCGCCGACCACCGCGCCGATCGTGATGGCGACCTGGAAGGAGGTGACCATCAGGCTGCCCGCCGCTTCCAGCGCGTCAGGCGCGGCGCGGGACAGATTGGTCGGCAGCACCACCGGCGCCATGCCGAACGCGAAGCCCCATAAAGTCACGAAGACGAAGGCGACCGCGACATGCGCGCCCGCGAGCACCAGGGCGAAAGCCGCCAACCCCATCAGCGCGCTGGTGGCCAGCAACGCCATGCGGATGTTCGCATCGGCCAGACGGCCACCCGCGACATTACCCGCCACGGCGGCGATGCCGAATCCGAGCAGCGCCAGGGCAATCGGCACCGTCGACAGCAGCGTCACCTGTTCGAGGAAGGGGCGAACATAGACCGAGCCCGCGAAATGTCCCGTCATCAGCAGGAGAATGGCGAGCATGCCGAGCTGAATGCCGCGCCGCCGCGTCAGCCGGAGGACATCGGCGAGACTGTTGCTGGTGGTCGCGGGCAAGGTCGGGAGGCTCAGCGCCTGAAGCAGCATGGCCAGCGCGGCCAGCCCCGCGGTCATCGCCATCGCGCTGCGCCAGCCCAGCCAGTCGCTGATCAACGCGCCCATCGCCGGCGCGGCGATGGTGGCAAGCGAGACGCCGAGGGTGACGATCGCCATGCCCCGGCCGATCGAGTTGACGCCGGCCACCCGCGCCACGACCGCGACCGACAGCGCCCAGAAGCCGCTCAGGGCAATGCCCAGTCCGGCCCGGCCCAGCAGCAACCACCAGAAATCGGTCGCCAGCGCGGCAAGGATGTTGGAGCCGATCGCGAGCGCGCTGAGCCCGACCAGCACCGTCTTGCGGTTCAACCGGCCGATCAGCACATTGCTGAGCAAGGCAGTCACGGCGCCGACCGACGCCGTGGCGGTGACGACCTGTCCGGCCACGCCCTGGCTGACGCCGAGGTCGTGCGCCATCGGCGTCAACAGGCCGGCGGGCAGGAATTCGGCCGACACCAGCGCAAAGCTGGCCGCCGCCATCGACAGGACCGCAAACCAGGTCTTTGCGTCCCACGCGTCCGCCGCGGGGCCGTCACCCTCTATCGCCGCGCCGTCGAGTTGCAGGGCCATTGTGTCCGACATGAAGAATCTCCTGGATTGGAGCTCTCCATAGTCGCGTCTTTCAGGATGATCTGTATCCTATGATCCGAATTCCATGCCTATTCGTCCGGAATTTGTGCGCCGCACAACGCCCGGCGAGACGCGGGTGATGCGCTTGAACGCGCGCGCGAACGACGCCTCGGACTGATACCCCAGCCGGCCGGCGACCTCGGCAACCGACATGCTGCCCTGGCCGAGCCATTCCCGCGCAAGCTGCATGCGCAGGCCCGCAAGGTAGCGCGCCGCGCCTTCGCCGAGGACTGTGCTGAAACGCTCGGCGAACACCGAGCGCGACTGGCCGGCGAGCGCGGCCAGGCTTTCGAGCGTCCAGCCATTGCCGGGGTCGCGGTGCATCGCCGCCAGGACGCGACCGAGATGGGGGTCGCGGATCGCGGCGAGCCAGCCGCTGGTCGAACTGCCGGTACCATCGACCCAGCAACGGATGAGTCGCGCGGTCAGCAAATCGGCCATGCGCGACAGGATCGTGGCGCTGCCCATGCGGGGTTGCGACGCCTCCGCCGTCATGGCTTCCAGCAAGGGGCCGACAATCGGATCATTGGCGGCCACGTCACAGCCCTTGATGAGTGGCGGCATGAGGTTGATCAGCGGGTGAAGCGCATAAGCGTCCAGGACCATCGAGCCGCAGAAAAGGGTGCTGGTCGCGCCGGTGCCTTCGCGCACGACCTCGCAGACATTGCCGCCCAACCCGACCACCTGGCAATCCTTGAGGCAGTCGTTCACGACATCGGGCGAACTGGCCAGACGGTGTGCGGCGCCTTGCGGCAACAGCACCAGATCCCCGTCATGCAATTGCTGCCAGCCCTGCGCTTCGGTGTGGATGAAGCACGGCCCCTTGCTGACGAAGTGAAAGCGCAGCAATCCCTGCTGTGGGAAGCCGATGCTCCAGGGGTGCTTGAGTTCGCAGCGGCCATAGTTGACGCCACTCAGGCGAAAGTCCTGCAGGACCTGGCTCAGCGCATCCATCACGACGGGCGGCGGGGAGGGGCTGGACGAAAGGTCGAGCATAATGCTCATCTATGTGTCGAACGTCCGGATGACAACCGTGATGCAAGCGTGTCTCATGCAGGAACTGGCGATCCGTTCCGCATCCGCCGGTTGCAGGTGGGGCCGGGAGTTAAGTAAGGTGTCCCCGAAATACCCCGAAATACCCAAGCGGCCGCTTTCGGCCGAAGCGCGAGTGGACAGGCCATGATATTGCTCGGTCTCATTGCACTGCTTGTGCCGGTGCAAGGCTCCATGGGCCTTTCGGCGCGCGAGCGCGTCCGTCTTATGGATGCAATCGATACGACAGTCAGGCTGCCGATTGGCGCACGGCCCTTGCAGCAATACGCACGGTTCTACTCAGTCCGGCCTGACGGCAAGATTGCGGTCCTGTTCGACGCCGATACGAAAACCAAGCGCCCCAAGGGCTATAGATGTTCTCTGCTCATGCCTGACGGCAGCTTTAAAAAGGTTCAGTGCCCGCCCGATACTCGACCCGAGGCGAATGAGCGGCATTGGGTGAAGCCCTCCGAAATGCCGCTTATTTTCGACGGGGGATGTGGCGTGATCGATATGCTTTACGATCCGCGCACGGCGAAGGTCGAGCAGATCGCTTGCCACGGAGAGGCTTAGCGGAGGCCGCAGCGTATTGCGGTGAGGGGTACAAATAACCCCTTTGGTCGCGCCACCCGGGCATTGGCTGAAACCGCCTTAAAGGGTGCCGTACCCGCCGCCGCCTTCAGCCGGCCTTGGCATATTTCCAGAAACGACCCTTGCCGTCGGCGATCCAGGTCAGGGCTTCGTCGATGCGTTTATCGCGGGTTGCGTCGGTCTTCGCCTCGCCGATCCAGACATTATACTCCTTCTGGAACGACGAAGACTTGCCCTCGAAAATGGCCTTGATCGCCGGCTGCGCCGCCAGCCGTTCGGCAAAGGCGTCGGGTATCCCGACTTCTCTTTTGGGGCCGTCGGACTGGCGCGGCGGAAGCTTCACGCCGCGCTCGTTCAGCGACATGGCTTCCCTGATCCAGGAGACTAGGTCGCTGTCCGCGGGCAGGTCGGTGACGGTCATCAGCTTGCCCATGAATCGTTTGATGGCCGGCAGGTCCGCATTCGCCTTGAGCCGCGCATCGGCCATCAGGCCGTCCTTCCAGAAGCTGAAGGAACAATGATTTTTGTAGGCGGCGAAAATGCACATCATCTCGCCCTTATAGTCGAAATGCGGGTTCCCCCATTTGATCTCCTCGGTCACCTCGGGGCAATTCGCGTGGAGCAGACCGCGGACATGAACGAGAATTGGCTTCGCAAAATCCTCCGCGGCGTCGAGATAGGCGTCGACCTTGGGATTGTGGTTCGGAACAGGCATTCGAACTCCCTTCATTCTTGCGCATAGGCCGCGAAATCCGTGTGGGTCCGTACCTAGGAGATCGGTCGCCCCGTCAGCAATGGCCTGGCAGCGGGTGTCCGTTCCGCGCAACGCCGATGCGGCGAACGTCGCGTATGCGCTGTCCAGTGTCGTCGTCCCGAACCGCGGCATTACGATGACCGTGCAGCCAGCATATTCCTCGACAATTTTAGCACGTCACGACGTTTTACACGGCCGCCATGTCAACCGGGTGTCAGTTTTCGAGCGACGATGTGACATGGCGAACGTCCCCGCCGGAGCGCTTGCCGGCGACCCGACCGGTCAACCCTGCGACAGGCACGAGGTAGGACAGATAGAGGAGGTGATACCAGACGGGATAGTCCGCCCAAACACGGCAGAGATGGATCGGGAGAGAAACCGCGAGGAACACCCCGCCGAGCCAAGATGTCGCTTTTCCATTGTCTCCGGCGATGATCGTTGTGACACAAGCCGCGCCGGCGGTGCAGAATGCTCCGGCGGCGAGCCGTGAGAGGAGCATGGCAACGCTATAAGCCTTTTCCGGTTCGGCGGCCGCATAGTCGGGCCACAGCGTTCGCGCCACGAAGGTCGCTGCGAGAGCAAGAGCGACGGCGGTTATACACCCGGCAACCAACCCGACGCAGAGACGTAGCGTGATCTTCATCGCTTGCTCCATTTTCGAACCAACCCTCAAGCCAGGCATTGAAGGACGGTTTTCAGGAAGACGGGGAATTACAGGATCAGTTCACTGAATACACCAAATTGGCCGTATCTTCGCGGCAGGGTGACTGGTCTTCATCGACGTATTGGGTAAACCGGCACCTGATCTGCCGTTGTGCCCCTGTGCCAGGAGGAGGAATTCATGCGCGTCCGCTCGTTGTCCACCGCGCTGTTCGCGGCCTGCTTCTTTATCGTTCCCGCCAAGGCCCAGCAAAATTCGCGTGACGCGCTGCGCGTCTATAATCAACAGGCCGGCCCGAATGGCCGCGAAGGGCGCGATTGGCGACAATATCGCAATTACGATCATGATCGTTACGAGCCGGGCCAGCGGACCTATTATGCCAACCGCTATTATCGCGACGGGCGCTATTATCAGCCGCGTTCCCTGGGGCGGGACGACCGGCTCTATCGCGGCAGCGACAATCGATATTATTGCCGCCGCTCGGATGGCACGACCGGGCTGATCTTCGGTGGTCTCGCGGGCGGCGCACTCGGCCACATGCTGCCACGGGGCGGATCGCGCCTGCTCGGCACGCTGATCGGCGCGGGCGGTGGTGCGCTGCTCGGTCAGTCGATCGATCGCGGCAAGGTCATCTGCCGCTAGGACAGCTTAACCGCGGGCGTCCGACCAGTGGTCATTCCGGGGCGTGGCAGACCGCCTCGACATTGATGCCGTCGGGATCGAGGACAAAGGCGCCATAATAGGTCGGATGATAATGCGCGCGGATCCCGGGCGGACCATTGTCCCGTCCGCCCGCCGCCAATGCCGCCTGATGGAAGGCGTCGACTTCGGCGCGGGAGACGGCGGAGAGGGCGACATGGATGCCGTCTCCAACGGGGCCGTTATTGCCCAGCCAGAAGGTCGGCTTGCCATTCCTGCCATAGCCGATGCCATGATACCCTCCCGATTGTTCGGGCGTGACTTCCATCACTGGGACGATGCCCATCGCCGCCAGTGCGGCATCGTAGAAGCGTCGGGATGCCTCAAAATCGGTTGCTCTGATACCCAGATGGTCGATCACGGCGCATGCTCCCCAACAAGTGATTCTCTCCGAAATCGACCATATGACATCGCGGACTCTTCTGTCATCCTTGTCCCGCTCAACGGCGAAACCGCCGACGGTCAGAGCGCGTCAAGGCGCGGACGGGGAGGGTGGTGAAGCGCACGCCAATGGAGCAGCCGGAGTGCCCTGGGGATCGCACTGCTTCAGGTCGTCGGCATGTTGATAGCGCCGCCGGTATTCGCCGTCGGGTGTCTGATTTATTGGGCGGTGCGGCGGCGCGACTGGCCGTAAGTCCTCATTCGAAATAACCCGAACGATCGACAAGCGCGCGGACAGCCGCTGCGTTGTCATAGGGCAGTTCGATCAGCGTCTTTACGGCGGCGCGTTTGTCCCGCGCCTTGTCATAATAGCTTCGGGCAATGCGGTAGCCGGCGTAATAACCGACATCGCTCACCCCGAAGCTGTTTTTCGCACTGTTCCACAGCCAATTGTCATAATTGCCGCCGTCCCTCTCGCTCCTGAAGCGCGCCTTGATCGCGGCATCATGCGCCGGACCATAAGTATATACAGGCAGTGCGGGTTTGCGGTTGGTGATCAATTCGGCGACCAATTCCGCCACGCCCTCGCGCAACGCCTGTTGCTGCAAACTGCCCTGCGTCTCCTGCTGCTGGGTGTGCACATATTCGTGGATGTTGTTCTGGGCATTGTTCGCGAACGGCCCGGACTTGAAGAAGACGGTCAGGCGCGAGCGGAGCGGTTCGGGCAATTCCGATACATCGACGCTGTCGTCCCCGAGCGCCAGTTCCGCGCCGATCAGCACCTTGTCGCCAACCGTCGTGCCGCCGGTGCGCAGGACGCCGATGGCATAAGTGATCGTTGCCGGGCGGAGGTCCGGATACAGGCGGCGGAATTTGGCGACATCGCCGGTCAATGTCCCGACGGCCTGACGCGAACGGGCCGTAAGCGGCCTGACCGATGTCCAGAATTTGGGCCATCCGACGATTGCCTCGACATATTGCTGTGCCGTGTAACGGCGCGCCGCCATGAGCGCGTGCAAACCGGGCGTGCCGGGGTCGATATACATCGTCTGGATCAGGCGCAGGCGCTCGGCCGGATCGGATGTGGCGTTTATTGCATCGAACGCCCGCCAGAACCGCGCGATGTCCTGGTCGACCACCGCTTCATGGCGCACGAGGACCGTGGCCGGCTTCTTTTGCGAGGTCATCGCGGCTGCCGGCATCAGCAGAGCGGGCGCCATCACAATGCCGACCATCGCCCGCCCTATATCGAATCGCATATATCCCCGCCCGTCGACGCAGTTTTCGGTTCAGCCGCTTCCTGAACGAGCCGCGTTCGATGGTAAAGAACTCGACCGCCCGGCACGTCCGATCATGAGTCTGGCGCGAGTCAGGCGAGTGACAAGTCGACTGGCTTGACTGCTGGAAACACCGTGGCAAGCCGGTCGCCACCCAGACCAAATTGTCGCGCCGCGAGCCCGCCGATCATGGAGCGGTAATCGGTCAATACGGGGAGGTCGCGGCCCTGGTTGAGCGTCGCTTGCGATAGCGCAACCTGCGGCCCGGCCATGCGCCCGCCATGCACGCCGCCGCCCATCACCCAATAAATGCTGCCATGACCATGGTCGGTGCCCTTGTCCCCGTTTTCGTGGAAGGTACGGCCGAACTCGGAGACGACGACGACCGTCGTGTTTCGCCAGGCATCAGCGCCGATCTCGTTGGCGAACCCGGCAAGTCCACGTCCCAACTCGCCGATATGCGTCGCCAGATACCCCTGCGCCCCGCCCTGGTTGACATGGGTATCCCATCCGCCGACATCGACAAAGGCGAGGTTGAACTGGTCGCGCATCAGCCGCCCGATGTGCCGGGCCGACGCTTCGAAGCCCTTGGGACTCACCGCGCCGCGGCTCGCCTGTTTCATTTCTTCGTCGACGGTCTTGAACACGGCATCACGCACCTGGAACCCTTTGGCGACTGAACCGCCAAGGTCGTTCGCGCCGTTATGCTGGCCCTGGTACATGGCGGCGATCAGTGCGGCATCCTTTGAGGGGACGGCCGGTTTCGATCCGACGGCGGCCAGTGCGACGTTCGGGATCACCGGCCCGCCGCGAAAGCAAAGCGGCAGCTGATCGGTGAACGAGATCGGCTTGTCCCGCCCGAGCGCCGAGGCGAGCCGCGCCATGAACCCGGAATTATAGTTACGATGGCCGCCGATCGGCTGGCCGAGTTCGATCGTGTCCTGAGTTTCGAAATGGCTGCGGCTCATGTCGTCGGTGCCGACAAAGGGTATGAAGGCGATCTGTTTCTTCTGCCACAGCGGATAGATCGACTCCCGGAGCGCCGGGTGCAGGCTCCAGTCGGCGTCGAGCGCAATCGGAGCGTTGGGGTCAGTCGGATTGGGCTTGCCCAGCGCGATGGTCGGGCGCGAGATGTGATAGAAATCGCTCCCCGTCGGCGCGATGATGTTCACGGCGTCATAGGCGCCGCGCAGGAACACGACGAGCATCCGGCTCCCGGCCTGCGGCGCGGCGAAAGCGCGTCCGGCGATAACCAGCGGCGCCACGATAGCGGCGGCAGCGATGAGTTCACGACGATCGAGCAGCATTAGCCTTCTCCATTCGCGTAGCCCCCAAGTCGTTTTAGTCCCATCCCTGTCAGCGGTGCATGAACTCGGGCGATGACAGGAACAATTCATTCCATTCCTGCGGCGTGGTTGCCTGAGTCAGTGCCGACCGGGTCTGTCCGCCCAGCACGGGGGCGATGTCGTTATAGTAAGCGGCGTTCCGCAGCCTGGGGAGGGGCGGCGTCGAAGCCGTGGGCGGTGCCAGTGCCGGAGGACGAGCGGCGATCGGTTCAGCGCCGGACGCCATCATCGTCGATGTCATCGGGCCGATCGCCGCCGGCGCGTCCGTCATCCCCATGCCGGCAGCAACAGGGGGTGCGGGAGGTTTGAACAACCCGGCCGGGCCGGCGCCGATCTGCCGGGCGATCTCGAACCGCACCGACATCTGGCCCGGCCCGGTCCAGGCCGCCGAGGCCATCGGAAAACCGTCGGGCGTCTCGCGCGTGTAAAGACCTTCACCCATGCGGTTGAGCCAGCCAATGATCGGTTGAGTGTTCACGACCATCGTGTTGCCGTACATCAGGCGGACGGCGGAAATCGCATAGTGCATGGGGTCCTTGAACGCCGTGCCGAACGACTGGCTGAAGTCGGGCGCGTGGATCATGGTGCGCAGAACGGCCGCGATGTCGCCATCGCTCCGCCGCCATGTCGCGGTCATGCGATCGACAACGGCAGCCGGCGGCGTGTCGCCGATGAAATAGGTCGCGAGCTGTTCGGAGATATGATGCGCGGTTGCCGGTGATCTGGCGATCAGGTCGAGCGCCTCTTCGACCTCGGCGAAACCACTGCCCTTGATCGTGTGACCGAGGAACAGCTTGTCACCGAAATCATGGCGATTGGGATTGAACTCGAACAGCCCGGCGCGGCGGTAGAGCGCCTGACGTTGCGGGCTGAGCCTGGGATCCGTGGCGTTGAGATCCACGCCCACGCCCGTCAGGATGCGGGCCAGTTCCTGTACGTCCTTTTGGGTATAGCCCGACCCGACGCCCATCGAGTGAAGCTCCATGATCTCACGCGCGTAATTCTCGTTGATATGGTTTGCCGCGTTCTGATCATTGTCGAGGTATCGCAACATGGCAGGGTGCTTGAGCGTCGCCTCCAGCAAATCGCGGAACTTGCCCAGCGAATGGTCCCGTATCCTGTCCTCATAATCGCCGATCATCGCGCGGATGTCGCGTTTCTGCGCCTGGACGTTGAAATGGTTGAACCAGAACCAGGTCAGCTGCTCGCGCAGCTGGTCGGGCGCATAAAGGTCGCGCAGCAGTGATCGCGTCGCCGCCTCAGTGGCGAGATTGTTCATGTCATGCTGATATGCCTTGCGCGCGGCGTCTCTCTGAGCCGGGTCAGCGAGCTTGTTGGCGTAGCGGAGCGCCGCATCCTCATCGACGACCAGCGCCGCCAAGGGCTTGCGGCTGATCTGCATTGCGGCGATCTGGGCGCTGACCTCGGAGGGGAGCGTGTCGTCCGGGCGCTTGAGCTGCGCATCGAGCCAATGGCCGCTGCCGGGCTGCGCGCCGTTGATGGTCGCCGCCGACACGCCCCAGGTCAGTCGGTTTGCCCATGCGGCAGTGGTCTGCGCTCCAGGCGCGGCGACCGCGGGCGTGGCGATGATCGTGAGCAGCAGGGCGGATAAGGAGCTTGCGCGCATATCGGTCTTCCTTCGCCTGCCCCTAATACGCTTCAGATCCTGAACCGCTCCTGTCGTAGACCAATGACAATGATTAAATCGACTTGCCCGGTGACCCTCCCGGATCAGCCCGTCGGCGGGACCAGGGTGATGGTGATCTGGTTCCACGGATAATCGGGCCAGGCGGCGGTGTAGGAGAGGATCGCCGTCTGGTTGAGCAATTGCCGCCCATTGCCGAAATCCTGCTGCTGAGTCGCTTCAGGGGCATAAGGATCCTGAAAGTGCAGCCGCGCCCCGATAAAGGGGACGCCATTGGCGTCGCGGTCGAAGGTATAGAGCAGGCTCAGGACCTGATCGCCATCGTCATTGCCCTCGGCGCGATAGTGATTGAACCCGCCCAGATTCTGTTCGCCGCCGCCGGGCTGGAGCAGCCGGGTAAAGGTGCTGCTTGCGTTGTTGAACGCCCAGTCGAGCGAATAGCTGACCTGGATCTCGCCATAGCCGTTGCCGATCCGGTCGGTTTGCGGCTTGAGCGTCGCGGCGAGGACATAGCTTCCGGTGCCGCTGCTGGCGAAGTCGCGGACATTCTGCAGCGTCAGCTGGGCGATGGTGGTGCGTGCGCGATCGGCCGTGTCGCCGAGCCGGGCCAGCAGCGGTCCATAGGCCGGGATGACCGCGGGAGAATTCTGCAAGCTGGCGGCGGTGCCGGCGACATAGGTCAGCGCGGAATATTCAGAGGAGAGTGCGAGCAGCGCATGCTCCTCGGTGGTGAGGCCGATCGCGCCGACATTGCTGCCCAGCGCAGTGGCGATGTCGGCGAATTCGTTCCAGCTCACACAGACCAAGGCGACCGGCGCGCCGCTGACGCCGGGCAGGGGGCCGTTGGCGCTTGGCGCGAAAGCCCTGACCGCGTTCTGCATCCCCGCAATGTCGAGGCCGGTGAACGAGATCGGCGCGGCGCCGACCACGTTGCTGTCCTGCGAGGAGGTGAAGTGGATGTTGCTGCTCTGCAAATCCTGCTCGAAGCTGGCGGAGACCGACCCGTTCACCCCAAAGCCGGAGACCGATCCGCTGATCGACGCCTTGAGCTGTTCCTTGTCGCTGACCGATTGCGTCTCGATCCGCGAATAGCCCGAGAAGGAACCGCCATAGGCGATGCCGATGATGCAGTGCGTGCCATATTTGGCCAGGAAGGCGTCGACGCCCTGGTTCCTGAGCAGGGCGAGCGCATCGGGCGCGATCGTCGCGCTGGTCCAGTCGACCATGCGGTCCTGAGTGCGCGCGATCCGGGTCCAGGTGAGCGTGACCGTCGTGTCGCTGTTCGCCTGTTCGCGCAGATAGGACACCGATGCCGATGCCGACCAGCTGACGCCCGACGCGCTCAGATTGGCGACCGTGCTCATCAACTGCGAATAGCTCGCGCTGTCCTGCACGATCAGCGTGGTGGTGTGATCGCCGCTGTCGGATGGCACCGAGATCACCGGGGCGGGGAGATTCTGCACGCAGCTGACGGCGATGCGCTCGCCGGTCAGCTGATTGACGCCGTGGCCGAACAGCGCGCCGTCCGGCGCATCGATCGGTGCAACCATAATCATCGTCATGACGCGGCCTTCCTGAGGGATATCGGGATGTTGAACCCGTATCGTACCGGAGGTGGTGCGGAGCGTCTGTCGCTAGTAATAGTGACGGGAGCGAAATGACGTCACGGAAATCGTGTGAATTGCGGTGCGTTCTTCGTCCGGGACAGGCAATCCCGGCGCTACATATTGCGGAGCAGGGGCAGACCCTGTTCCTTCGGCAACTTCAGGGCTGTTTCAAGCAAGCCGATCGTAGCGCTGCAATGGGTCTTTGCCGTGCCCTTTCCCAACATCGCTTCGCTGAACCGGTCACGCGACAGGCCGGCGCGTTTGGCCGCCGCCGTGACCACCGCGCCATCGACACGGTAGTGCCTGATCTCATCCTTGGCACCGGATGGCGCGGCGTTGGTTTCGAGGAGTATCCGGGCGATCACCTCCTGCTCGCGCTCGCTTAGCACGAGATTATTTTGCAGCGAGGGGCTCGTACCTTCAGTAAGATATTGTTCGCATGCCGCCGATCCGGCTGCGCGCGCTTGCTTCAGTCTTTCAAGAAACAAACGGCGATACAGGACCAGCGCGTCATAATCAGCCTGGAGCAATCCATTTGAATAGCGCTCGATCAACATGGCGCGGGCGTTGGTGAAGAAGGCGGGTCGGCCGCCCTTGTCCTTCGCGCTTTTCCACGCGGCGGTGAGTTGTTCGTACAAGGCGGGATTACGGCGCTTCACCATGTCATAGTCGATCCAGTGCCCGCCAAGATCCTGGAGCAGATCGTCGATATCCATATACGCCTGATCGGGGCTGCGCAGGTCGAAGACAGGGGCCGGCGGCCGGGTATCGCCCGGACCAAGATTCACCCCGCTTTTGCCAACTGCACTGATCACCATGATGAGCAGCCAGATGCCGACCGCGATCGTGCGCCAATCCCCGAAAAAGGCGCTGGGTTGCGGTTGTTCCCATAAGGATACGCGATACCCATCGAGGCGGGATTCCAGATCGGGATGATCGCGCCTGATCTTCGCCAGCAACTGCCTGACCTTCGTGCCGTTGACGCCGGTGCCCCTGCGGCTGTTTTCGCCTGCCGGTTTTGTCAGTTCGCGCCAGGCCGAATTCAATGCATGGCCTTTTTCCCGCACTTCGTCGGCGAAGGCGAGCGAGTCATGGCGCGCGACGATCGCGGCGACCGCCGGGGACTGGTCGATCCGACCGCGACTGGCGAGCCAGCCGAATGCCTCCATCACCCGGTCGAGGATCGGGTCGGAGCGCGGGATGGATTGCGCGACGACATTGGCGAACCAGCGATCGGCATCCTCGCGAAAAGCAATTTCGTCGAGGCGCGGATCGGCGAGCAGCACGGTGACATGCTCGCGCAAGAGACGCATATCGCGACCGTCGAGCAGATAATGACGGCGCTCATCCTGCGGGAAGAGCAAGCCCAGCACGGCATTGTAGCGCTGGTCCATTGCTTCGGCGAACCCGGCGGGGAGGCCGTTGACGAGCCGGAGCGGCGGCGCTTCGGTGCGGTCGAGAACCGGCGGCGTCAGCGTGACCTCGACCAGCGGCAGGGTTCGCACGCCGGCGGGCGGTACAGGCTCGCTTGGGGCGGGCCGGAAATCGACCGCCGGCGCGATCGGCGTGATCGAGATCGGCGCGGCCGGCGCCGGCGCGTCGACCAGGGTCGGGGCATCGAAGCCGGTCGTGAAATCGGGTAGTGGAATCACAATGCCGGGCGCGATGAGGTCCTCCGGCTCATCCTCCAGATTGTCGCTCTCCTCGTCGTCCGGCACATCGGATTGCGGCTGGCGGGCGTGAGCAAGCGCGGCGTCACGGGCATCGCGCAGCGCGGCATAGCGCGCCGGGTCTTCATCGATCTCGAACGCTTTCAGCGCCCGGGCATAAGCGGCGCGGATCGCCGATACCTCGCGGGTCTTCTCTATGCCGAGTGTCCGCCAGATGCCGTAGAGGCGGCTCATAGATAGCGGTCGCCCTCGAGCTGGTTGAGCGCATCCTCGAACTGCGCGCGCGCCGTGTCGATCGCGCGCGGGTCCTGCCCGTCGAGCGCGGATTCGAACTGGGCGGTCCATTTGCCGACCATATCGCGGCGCTCGCCGATAAAGCTTTCATAGCAGCGCGCGGCGCGGGCCAGCACCGCCATGTTATGGCTGTCCTCGCGCGGGTGGCGTTTCAGTGCGGCGAGCACCTTGCGCCGCGCCTCGACCTCCTCGGCATTGGGTGCGTCGTCATCGTCCATCAGCACCAGGTTGCGCACCAGACCGGATGCCGGAACGCTGATATCGACTTCGAGCAGGCCGCTGGTGTCGTAGCTGAAGCGGCATTCGACATGAACATGGCCGGCGGGCGCCGGCGGCACCGGCACCTTGATCGCGCCGAGCTTTACATTGCCCTGCACCTCGCGCGCTTCGCCTTGATAGATGCCGAATTCGACGTTGCGCTGATTGTCGGTCAAGGTGGAATAATAGCTGACCCGGCTCGCAGGGATCGGCGTGTTGCGCTCGATGATTGGCGAGAACAGGCCGTGGCGGAACCCGCCGCGTCCGTCGGGCGCGCTGTTGTCGACGCCGAGCGTGAACGGGCACACATCGGTGAGGCGAATCTCTTCCAGATCGGCATCGCGCGACTTGAGTCCGCCCTGCACCGCGGCGCCGAGCGCCACGGCATGATCGGGGTGAACCGCCGCATTGGGAAAGCGACCGAACATGCGCGTGATCGTCTTGCGCACGATCGGCATGCGCGTTGCGCCGCCGACCAGGATCACTTCGCTCAGCGTCTCGACGCGGATGTCGCTGTCACGCAGCGAGCGCAGCACGGGATCGCGCAGCTTCGCCAGCAAAGGTGCTGCCTGCGCCTCGAACTCGCCCGCGGTGACGGTGGTGGCGAACTGGCGATCGCCCGAGGTGATGGTGAAGCTCGCTTCCTCCTGTTCGCTCAGACCCCGGCGGCAGCGTTCGGCGGCGGCGCGCAGCAATTCGTGCAGCACCAGCGGGTCGATTTCGATCAGCCGACCTTCGGGGTCGATGCGTGGGCGGGCGATGTCGATGATCGTGTCGTTGAAGTCCTCGCCGCCCAGCCGATTGTCGCCGGCCGAGGCGCGCACTTCGACCACGCCGTCGAAAATCTCCACGATCGACACGTCGAACGTGCCGCCGCCAAGGTCGAACACCAGGAACGGCTCCTTTTCGGAGCGATCCTGAATCCCATAAGCGAGCGCAGCGGCGGTGGGTTCATTGATCAGCCGTTCGACGGTCAACCCGGCCAGCTCGCCCGCGCGGCGCGTCGCCTTGCGCTGGCGGTCGTTGAAATAGGCCGGGACGGTGATCACCGCGCTGGTCACTGGCTCTCCGAGAAAGGCCTCCGCATCAGCTTTCAGGGCGGACAGCATGATCGCCGACAGATCCTCGGCAGTGAAGGTCTTGCCGCCAAGCGTGACGGTCTGGCGCGTGCCCATCCAGCGTTTGAACGCGGTGACGGTCGAGGTCGGATGAGTCGACTGGCGCTCGCGCGCGGCCATGCCGATGATCACCGCGCCGCTGTCGTCGATCGCGACCGCCGAGGGAGTCAGCAGGTCGCCCAGCGCGTTGGGGATCAACTGAGCTGCGCCGTCGCGCCAGATGCCGATCGCGCTGTTGGTCGTTCCAAGATCGATTCCGACGATCATCGGCGTTTGTCCCCCCATTTGGTGCGATGGGCGATAATTGGTTCGTGGCCCGGATGCCAGCGGGCGCGGTAGGTGGGGCGTGAAAATCTGTCTCAGGCCACTCACCTGCGGCAAGACCGGGTTGGTTTGAGATGACCCACCGCCGTTCGTGCTGAGCTTGTCGAAGCACCGTCCTTCCGGGAGAGAAGAACGGCCCTTCGACAAGCTCAGGCCGATCGGAAGAGAGGGCGAGCGCAACTAACTGCTGACGGCCCGGCCGGATCGGATTAGGTCGGAACCCCGCAACCGCCAGGACGAGGCCGACCATGTTTCGAATGATGTTGTGGTTGATGACTCTGATCGCCGGCATCGCCGTGCCTGCCGTTGCAGCGCCGCCTCCGGCCGCGCCGCTGGTTCTGGCGGCGGCGAGTCTGCAGGAATCGCTCACCGCTGCCGCCGATGCCTGGGCGCGCAAGGGGCATCCCAAACCTGTCGTGTCGTTCGCGGCCTCCTCGGCACTGGCGCGGCAGGTGCTGGCGGGCGCGCCGGCGGATCTGTTTATTTCGGCGGATGAGGAATGGATGGATCAACTGGCGGCCAAGCGGCTGATCGCCCCGGGCACCCGCGCGTCGTTCCTCGGCAACCGGCTGGTGCTGGTGACGGGGGTGCGCAATGGCGCGCGCGTCGATCTGCGCAGCGGCCGCCCGATCGTCGCGGCGCTTGGTGCAGGACGTTTGGCGATGGCCGATCCGGACTCGGTCCCGGCGGGGCGTTATGGTCGCGCGGCGCTGACCCGGCTTGGCGCCTGGACCGCGCTTGAAGCGAAAGTGGTGCGGGCGGAGAATGTCCGCGCCGCGCTGCTGCTGGTCGAACGCGACGCGGCGGCATTCGGGATCGTCTATGCGACCGATGCGCAAGCCTCGACCAAGGTGCGCGTGGCGGGGGTGTTCCCGGCGACCAGCCATGCCGCGATCACTTACCCGATCGCGCGGCTGACGGCGTCGCGCAATCCAGAGGCGGAGGGGTTCCGGCGCTTCCTGGTGTCGCGCGAGGGCAAGGCGATCTTCGCACGCTTTGGGTTCCTGCCGCGTTGATGACATATTCTTCGTCCGTTCGCCCTGAGCCTGTCGAAGGGCGCGTGCCTCAGGGACGGTTCGGGATGAGCCACGCTGTGCTTCGACAGGCTCAGCACGAACGGTATTTTGCGGCGAGTGGCGCATGCTGACCCCCGACGAATGGGCGATCATTGCCTTGTCGCTGCAGGTCGGCGGCGTGGCGATGATCGCCACTTTGCCGATTGCCTTTGCGCTGGCCTGGATACTCGCCCGTGCGGCCTTTCCGGGCAAGATCATCCTTGATGGCCTGATCCATTTGCCGCTGGTTGTACCGCCCGTGGTGACCGGTTGGTTGTTGCTGCTCGCCTTTGCCCCCACCGGCCCGATCGGCGGCTGGCTGGAAAGCTGGTTCGGCGTGTCGGTGCTGTTCCGCTGGACCGGCGCGGCGATCGCGGCCGGGGTGATGGCGTTGCCATTGATGGTGCGGGCGATGCGGCTGTCGATCGAGGCGGTCGACCGGCGGCTGGAGGGCGCGGCGCGGACGCTGGGCGCTTCGCGCTGGCGGGTGTTCCGCACCATCACCTTGCCGCTGTCCGTACCGGGTGTGCTGGCCGGCGCGGTGCTTGGCTTTGCCCGGTCGATCGGTGAGTTCGGCGCGACGATCACCTTCGTTTCGAACGTGCCGGGCCAGACCCGGACGCTGCCGTTGGCGATCTATAGCGCGCTGCAGCAGCCGAGCGGCGATGCGCTGGTGTTGAGGCTGTCGGCGATCGCGGTCACCTTGTCGCTCGCTGCCCTGATCGTGTCGGAATTGCTCGCGCGGCGCGCGGGCAGGGGGCTGCATGTCCTTTGAAATCCATGTCTCGAAGCGGCTCGGCGAAACCGAGGTCGCGCTTGACCTGGATGCAGGGGAGGGCGTCACGGTGCTGTTCGGGCCGTCCGGGGCGGGCAAGACCAGCATCCTCAACATGGTCGCCGGCCTGTTGCGGCCCGATCGCGGCACGATCCGGGTCGGCGGCGAAACGCTGACGGATATCGCTGCCGGGATCGATCTGGCGCCGGACCATCGGCGCGCGGGTTATGTGTTTCAGGAAGCGCGGCTGTTCCCGCATCTGAAGGTGCGCGCCAATCTGCTGTATGGCGCGAATGACGGTCCACTCGATGAAGAGGGAATCGCGTTTCTCGGGATTGGTCATCTGCTCGACCGCTGGCCGCGCTCGTTGTCGGGCGGCGAAGCGCGGCGCGTGGCGATCGGGCGGGCGCTGCTCAGCAATCCGCGTTTCCTGTTGCTCGATGAACCGCTATCGTCGCTCGACCGGGCACGGCGCGGGGAGGTCATGCAGGCGATCGAGCATCTCCGCGATGTGCTGAAACTGCCGATCCTGCTCGTCACCCACGATGCGGGAGAGGCTGAAAGACTGGGGAGCCGTATCGTCGCGATCTAGATCGGCGTCGTGCTGCGTCGATCCGCCCCAGGAGGAAGGGCGCGATCCCGCCATTTCCGTCCCATTTTGGGGTTGCTCCAGCTGCTCGATCATGACGTATTTGTCATGCGTATGACCTGAAAATGCCAACGCCCGGAGGCTATTCGCACCCGTAATGACTCAGCAATCCGTCTTCTACGATTCCTCGGGCCGCAGGCGTCGCCGTTTCGGTGTGGCGGTGGCGGCGTTCATCCTGCTCATTCTGGCGGCGGCGGCGGCGCTGGCGATCTCGATCGGCGCGGTACCGCGCGCGCCGCTGCTGCCGGTCGAGGCCGAGCATGCCGCGCTGACCAAGCTGCCGGCGCCGCATGAGCCGCTGCTCAAGCGCACCAAGCACCGCCTGTTCGACTATGCCCGGCTGCTGACCGGCCGCAAACGCGGCATGAGCGAGGATGTGCCGCTGGCGATCGGTTTCCATGTGCCATGGGACGAATCCAGCGCGGCATCATTGCGCCAGCATATCGGCGAGCTCGACTGGCTGATCCCCGGCTGGGTTTCGGTGACGGGCGCGGACCACAAGATCTCCGTGTTTCGCGACGATGCCGGGCGCAATGTGATCAACCATTCACCGCATCGGCCGCTGCTGCTGCCGATGATCCAGAACGCGATCCAGGGCGATTGGGATTCGGCCGGGATGACGGCGCTGCTGCGCGCGCCGGCGCAGCGCAAGGCGCTGCTCGACCGGCTCGAGCCCTGGCTGGTTACCAACCAGGCGGGCGGCGCCTTTTTCGATTTCGAGGAACTGCCGGCCGCGTCGCAAAAAGATTACCAGGCGTTTCTGCGCGAGGCCAAGGCGCGTTTCGCCAAGCGCAATTGGGTCATCGCGATCGCGGTGCCGGTCGGCGACGAAAGCTGGAACATCCCGGCCTATGCGGCGATCGTCGATCGCGTATTCCTGATGGCCTATGACGAGCATGAACTGAGCGGCGAGCCGGGGCCGATCGCGTCGCAGAACTGGTTCGAACAATCCGTCGCGCGCGCGGCGAACGGCGTGCCGAAGAGCAAGCTGGTCGTGGCGATCGGTAATTACGGCTATGACTGGCACGACAAGGGCGGTGAGCCGCTGGCGATCGACGAAGCGTGGGAGGCGGCGCAGGAATCGAGCGCGATGCCGATGTTCGACCGCAACAGCGGCAATAGCAGCTTCGCCTATGAAGAAGGCAAGAGCCGGCATGTCGTGTGGCTGCTTGACGCGGCCTCGGCCTATAACCAGCTGCATTTCCTGAAGCGCGCCGGGCTGAGCGGAGTCGCGCTGTGGCGGCTCGGGTCGGAGGATCCCGGCCTGTGGTCGATTTTCGGCCGGTCGCATCGTATCCTGCCGCCGCCATCGGCGATCAACGCGATCCCCGCCGGCACCGATGTCGATATCGAGGGCAATGGCGAAATCCTCAAGATCGCCGCGGTGCCGGTCGCGGGGACGCGGCAGACCAGTGTCGCGCGCGACGGAACGATCGCCGGAGTCGATTTCACGCGGTTGCCGTCGCCCTATGTCGTGGCGCGCACCGGCTATAAGCCGGGTCAGATCGCGCTGACCTTCGACGATGGGCCCGATCCGACCTGGACGCCGCGCATCCTCGACGTGCTCAAGGCAAAGCAGGTCCATGCGACTTTCTTCATCGTCGGCGAGAACGCCCTGACGCAACGCTCGCTGCTCAACCGCATGGTGGCGGAAGGGCATGAGATCGGCAGTCATACCTATACGCATCCCAATCTGGCGGGCGCGTCGCCGGCGGAGACGGCGTTCCAGCTCAACACCACGCAGCGTTTGTTCCAGGCGTTCACCGGGCGCTCGCTGCGGCTGTTCCGCGCGCCCTATTTCGGGGATGCCGAACCGACCACGGCGGACGAAATCGAACCCGCGCTGCAAGCGCAGGATCGCGGCTATATCTCGGTCGGCCTGCACGTCGATCCCGACGACTGGAAACGCCCCGGCGTACAGGCGATCATCGACAAGACGCTGAGCCTGGTGGATGCCGGCAAGGCGCCGTGCGACAATAATTCGGCCGCCAATTGCAGTCGCAATGTCGTGCTGCTCCACGATGCCGGCGGCAATCGCGCGCAAACGCTGGCCGCGCTGCCGGTGATCATCGATCAGTTGCGTGCGCGGGGCTACACACTGGTGCCGGTATCGACGCTGGCGGGCATCCCGCGCGACGTGGCGATGCCGCCGATTTCCGAAGGCGACCGTGTCGCGGCGCAGGTCGACCTGTTCATCTTTGGCACATTGGGCACGATCGTCACCGCGCTGGGGTGGATCTTCCTGTTCGCGATCTCGATCGGCATCCTGCGCGCGCTGACTTTGTCGGCGCTGGCGCTGATCCAGGCGCGGCGCGAGGCGCGGATGATATTCCCGGCGATCGACTCGGAGCGTTTCGTGACGGTGATGATCCCGGCGTTCAACGAAGAGACGGTGATCGTCCGCGCGGTCCAGGGCGTGCTGGCCTCGACCGAAGTGCGGATCGAAGTGATCGTGATCGATGACGGGTCGAACGACCGGACCAGCGAAATGGTGCGCGAAGCGTTTGCGGACGAGCCGCGCGTGCGGCTGCTGACGCTGGAGAATGGCGGCAAGGCGCGTGCGCTCAACCATGGACTGGCACTGGCGACGGGCGAGATCATCATCGCGCTCGATGCCGATACCCAGTTCGAGACGACGACCATTGCCCGGCTGGCGCGCTGGTTCGAGGATCCGGCGCTTGGCGCGGTCGCGGGCAATGCGAAGGTCGGCAATCGAGTCAATCTGATCACCAAATGGCAGGCGCTGGAATATATCACCGCGCAGAATCTTGAGCGGCGCGCGCTGGCGCGGCTCGACGCGATCACCGTCGTGCCGGGCGCAGTCGGCGCCTGGCGGCTGGCGGCGATCAGGCAGGTCGGTGGCTATCCCGACGACACGCTGGCCGAGGATCAGGACCTGACCATTGCGATCCAGCGTGCCGGCTGGCGCGTGACCTATGACCAATATGCGGTCGCCTGGACCGAAGCGCCGGAGAGCTTTGCCGGTCTTGCCAAGCAGCGTTTCCGCTGGGCCTATGGCACATTGCAATGCCTGTGGAAGCATCGCCGGGTGATCTCAGGCGGCAAGCCGCGCGGGCTGGCACGAGTCGGTTTGCCGCAAGCGATCGTCTTTCAGATCATCCTCGCCGCGATCTCGCCGATCATCGATCTGGCACTGATCCTCAGCTTCATCACGACCTGGGTCGCGGTGCAGGCGCATGGCTGGGCGCAGACCCAGCATGATGTCGAGAAGATGCTGATCTACTGGCTGGTCTTCACCGCGATCGACCTGCTCGCCGCCACCATCGCGTTCGCGCTGGAGCGACGCGAGAATTGGCGGCTGTTGTGGCTGCTGATCCCGCAGCGCATCGGTTATCGTCAGGTGATGTATTATGTCGTGCTGAAGGCGATCACCCAGGCGCTGCGCGGCCCGCGTGTCGGCTGGGGCAAGCTTGCACGCACCGGGCGAGTGAGCGTTTAGAGCGGAATCAATTGAGGAAACCAAATATCCCCGTTCGGACTGAGCTTGTCGAAGCCCTGTTCTTTCTTGCCGCAGAAGAAGAACGGCCCTTCGACAAGCTCAGGGCGAACGGTGGAATTGGATCAGCGCAGCATCACGACGCGCTAAACCAGCTCGAAGCTGTCCTTCAGCCCGCCGACCGATGAGGTGCCGAGCCAGATGTCGAAGGCGCCCGGCTCAATCGTCCATTTGCCCTCGGCCCAGAAGCGCAGGTCGGCCGCGGCGAGCGTGAAGCTGACCTGTTTCGTTTCGCCCGGCGCGAGCGTGAGCCGCTCGAACCGCTTCAACTCGCGCACCGGGCGGGTGCGGCTGGCGACGCGGTCGCGAATATAGAGCTGCACCACTTCGGTGCCCGCGACCTTGCCGCTATTGGCGATGGTGGCGGTGACGGCAAGCGTGCCGTTCGCTGTCAACGGGCCGCCGACCTGCAGCGCCGACAGCGCGAAGTTGGTGTAGCTGAGCCCATGCCCGAACGGGTAGAGCGCATTATTGCCGGTTTCGCGATACCGCGCCCTGAATTGCTCGTCCGGCGTACCTGAATCAGGGCGGCCGGTGCTCTTGTGGTTGTAGAAATAGGGCTCCTGGCCGCTGTCGTGCGGGAAGCTGACCGGCAGCTTGGCCGATGGGTTGACCGTGCCGAACAGGACGTCGGCGATGGCGTTGCCGGCCTCGCTGCCAAGGAACCAGGTGGCGAGGATCGCGGGCGCATCCCTGACCGCGCCCGACAGCGCCAGGGCGCGGCCGTGACGCAGCAGGACGATCACCGGCTTGCCGGTTGCCGCCACCGCTTCGACCAGGGCCTGTTGTGCCGGGGGCACGATAATCGCGGTGCGCGATTGTGCTTCGCCCGACATGTTCTGCGTCTCGCCGATTGCAAGCAGCACGACGTCCGCCGCGCGTGCCGCCGCGACCGCCGCCTCGATGCCGCCGGGCAGGGCGGCCTCGACATCGCTGCCCTTGACCACATCGAGCTGACTGGGGTCGGCGAGCTTCGCGCGGATGCCGCTTGCCAGATCGACGTTGATCTTCTTCTCCGCCATGAAAGCCCACATGCCGACGACATTGTCGCGGTCGTCGCCGAACGGGCCGATCAGGGCGATACGGCCGGGATTGGATTTGAGCGGCAACAGGCCGCCGTCATTCTTGAGCAGCACGATCGAGCGCGCACCGGACTCGCGCGACAATCTACGCAGCGCCGGGCTGGTGACCTGGATGCGTTCGGCCTTTGCGTCCAGCGAGCGATAGGGATTGTCGAACAGCCCGATCATGTCCTTCAAATGCAGCACGCGACGGACCGAGGCATCGACCGCGGCGATCGGCACCTCGCCCGCCTCGACCAACGCCGGCAGATGGAGGTTGTAGAGGTTGCTCGACATGCTCATGTCGACACCGGCGAGAAACGCCTTTTTTGCCGCATCGCGGCCATCGGCGGCATAGCCGTGCGCGATCAGTTCCTCATCGGCGGTCCAGTCGGACACGACCACGCCCTTGAACGCCCATTCGCCGCGTAGCAGGTCAGTCAGCAGCCAGTGATTGGCGGTCGCGGGCACGCCGTTGATATCGTTGAATGCCGACATGGCGGTCACCGCGCCGGCCGCGAAGCTGCTCTGGAATGGCGGGAAATGGATTTCGCGCAAGGCCTCCATCGAGATGTCGACGCTATTGTAATCCATGCCGGCAGCGACCGCGCCATATGCCGCGAAATGCTTGGGGCAGGCGAGCATGCGCGTGGGGTCGCGCAAATCCTTGCCCTGAAAGCCGCGCACGCGCGCGGCGGCCATCGCCTGGCCGAGATATGTGTCCTCCCCGGAGCCTTCGGCGACACGGCCCCAGCGCTGGTCGCGCGCGACATCGACCATCGGCGCGAAGGTCCAGTGAATGCCCAGTGCCGTGGATTCGAGCGCCGCGCCGCGCGCGGTGCGCTCGGCGAGGTCGAGGTCGAACGATCCGGCCTCGGCGAGCGGGATCGGGAAAACCGTGCGCAATCCATGGATGACATCGGCGCCGAAGATCAGCGGAATGCCGAGCCGCGTTTCCTCCAGCGCCATGCGTTGCATGGCCCGCCCACCCGCGACGCCAGTGCCGTTGAACAACATGCCGACACGGCCGGCGCGGATATTGGCGAGCTGTGCCGCCGTATTGCCCGACGCCGCGCCGGGATTGAACACGACGCCGGGTGCGCGCAGCAAATCGCTGAAACAGCTGAGCTGGCCGGCCTTTTCGGCCAGGGTCATGCGCGCGATCAGGCTCTCGATGCGGTCGGATTGCGCCAGTGCGACGCGCGGGGCGAGCGACAGGCCGGCGACCATCGCACCGGATTGGAGAAGCGCACGGCGGGAAAGCTGCATGAAGCGATATCCTGGGGAAGAGTGGGTTGCTTGACGGGCGATACAGGGCAGAAAATGACGATCCCGGATAGATATTGTGAACGTTCCCATAAAATTTGCCGCAAGTCACGATGCGATTGGGTTCGGTCGGGATCGGCCGGCGACGCCCGTGAGTTTGGCAAGCCCGGGAGAGGTGGAGGGGGCAGGTGGACAGGAGCAACCATGCCGCCGGGCAGGGTGATGGATCGACCGGATGTCGGAGACGACGCGTTTCTCCAGATTCCCCGGTAGAACGGGCGTGCCGGTAGGCGGCGGTTGAATATTTTCGGCTGATCCATGCCAAAGCGCAAGATCGGTCGAGCGCGTCATGGCCAATAGCGACTAGCTGGCTCGGCCACGAAGGACGGGACGATGGAGGCGGCATTTCAAAACTATCACGCCCGGATGCAGCGGGTGCTGGACTATATCGACCAGCATCTTGACGGGGATCTGGATCTGGAAACGGTGAGCCGCGTCGCGGCTTTCTCCAAGTTTCATTTCCACCGGCAGTTCAGGGCGACGTTCGAACTGTCGGTGCACCGCTATGTCCAGCTTGCGCGGATGAAGCGGGCTTCGCATCAGCTGACCAGTAGCGACGCGCACAGCGTCACGGCTATCGCGATGGATGCAGGCTATGATGCGCCCGATGCCTTTGCCCGCGCCTTTCGCCAAAGGTTCGGGCAATCGCCATCGTCGTTCCGCAAGTCTCCCGATTGGGGACCGTGGCTCATGGCCTTCGGGCCGCTCGACAAAGCGAGGAACAAGCTCATGCAGATCATCTTCGAACATGACGACGTGACGATCCGTGATGTGCCCCCGACGCCGGTGGCGATCATGGAGCATCGCGGCGACCGGGCGATGCTCGGGGACACTTTCCAGCGGTTCATCGCGTGGCGCAAGGCCGCCGGCCTGTCGCCCGAGACAAGCCCGACCTTCACCATCTTTCGTTCCGAACGGGAGCCCGTGGTCCCGGCCGATTACAGCATGGACCTGTGTATCGGGACTGACCAGCCGATCGCGGCGAACGACGCGCAGATGAAGGCCGGTCTGATCCCGGGGGGACGCTGCGCGGTGCTGCGCTATCCCGGCAATACCAACAATCTCGAACCTGCAGCACTGTACCTTTATCGGGACTGGCTTCCGGATAGCGGCGAGGAAGCGCGCGACTTTCCGATCTATTGCCAACGCCGGCTGTCCTTCATCCCGGAAATGCCGGTGCATGAAGTGATCGTGGAATTGTTTCTGCCGCTGAAATAACGCCGGAGGATGGCGGGCTGTCGCTTCCGATCGCGAAAAGTGGGCAGGCTGTGCTATCCAGCACTCCTGGTCGTTCGCGCCGCTGTTGCGATTAGCGGCGTGGCCGAAAACCGATCGACTGGAAACTATTCGACCAGGCGGTAGTCGATCCACTTGCCGACATTGCTCCCTGCGGTAGAACGAATACAATTACCGTCGATGCCATAAGGAGAACGCATGACCGTGCCGCTATGGCTCAACGGATTTGAAGTCGATGCACGAATCGTGACCTTGATGGATCGCGTCGATTGGCCGCTGGAGCGCACCAGCAAGGCGTGGTTGAATAACTTTCCTGCCTCTAAAGACCAGGTGCCATTTATTCAGTTTTTTACTCCAGAGCACGCGATTCGAGAGAATGCACATATACGAAAATCTGAGCTGAAAATTCTTAATGGCAAACCTCGACAGGATGTGATCCCGGGAGACTTCGATCCTACTGCAGGCTATCTAATAGGCATGGTCGATTATGTTGACGCAGCCATAGCCGTCGATCTCCGAGTTGGACCAGAGCCGAGGATTATTTACGATACAATGTCTTCAGGGGCTGACGTTGTTTACAGTACGGCGTTCAAAACACTCTCTTCTTTCATCAATTTCTATATGAGTCAGCACTCATAGAGAAATGAGTGCGCCCATCCAAGCACTGGGCAACAGATCCCCTGTCCGGCGCACCGGACAGGGATGCCCAATCGATCAGAAGCTGAACTTCACCGAACCGCCGATGATCCGCGGGTCGTTGACCATCGCGGTCAGATTGTTGAAGTCGATCGCGCTGACGGCGCGGATCTGGTTGGTGATGTTGCGCGCGAAGACGGCGATTTCGATGTCGTTCGCCGTCTTGTAGCCGACGCGCAGACCGCCCTCGAGCGACGATTTCCCGCGGAACTCCTTGGCCGTGTAGAGGAAATAATTGATCTCGCTGCGATAGGCCCAGTCAGTGAAGGCGAAGATCTCGCCGCCATTGGCCAGCGGAACGCCGTAGCGCGCCGTCCAGTTGATGATCCAGCGCGGCGCCTGGGGCAAATCGTTGCCGTTGAGGATCGCGCGGCCCGCAGTGTTGAGTGCGTTGGTGACGGTGCAGCCGCCGCCGCACGTCGCAACCGATTGCGTCGGGTCACGCATTTCGGTGAAATTGTAGCTGAGACCGGCGGTCAGCACGAGCGGGTCGACCGGGCGGGCGTTGAGTTCGGCCTCGAGGCCATAGCCCACCGCCTTGTCGATGGTGAGCAACTGCGCCGAGTTGTTGCTGCCGCCCACCGCGGTGACCTGGAAATCCTTGGTGCGGAAATAATAGCCAGTCAGATCGAAACGGATCCGGTTGCTGAGCTGGGTCTTGATGCCGGCTTCGCCCGAGATGGTGGTCTGCTTGGGCGCGGTGGTCGGGAAATCGCCGAAATTGACCCGGTCCGAAATTGCCGGGCCGAGATAGCCGGTGGCGAAGCGCGCATAGACGCTGACCCGGTCGTCGATCTTGTAGTTGGCGCTTGCGTCCCACGACACATTGTCGCCCTTGACCTTGGTCGTGATCGGCAGCGGCTTACCCGGAAAAGCGGCAAGGCCGCCGACCAGATCGGTCTTGTTGTCCTTCGAATAGCGCACGCCGGCGCGCAGCGTCAGGGCGTCGGTCGCGGCATATTCGATCGAGCCGAAGATGCCGAAATTCTCGTTCTTGTTGTCGTGCAGCACATTCTGCGTAAGCGTGCCGGCGCCGTCATAGGCCGTCTCGTTATAGATCAGCTTCTGGTGGAAATAATAGGCGCCGACCTGCCCGCGCAGGCCGTTGAAATCCTCGGTCTCGAAACGCACTTCCTGGCTGAATTCCTCCGGCTTGGTGACGCCGCCAGTGTTGACCGGAAAGCCGCCGACATTGATCGTGCCGAGCGTGCAGCCGGGAATGAAGGCGTAGCAATTGCCGCCGTCGACATCGCCAGTGCTCTGCACCTTGACCTTTTCGAACGCAGTGATCGTGTGCAGCGTGCCGACGCCGTCGAAGCTGTAGTTGAGCTTCAGATTGGTGCCGAAGGCGTTCAGATTCTGGCTGGTCAGGCCATCGAGCGCGATATGCTTGATGTCGAAGCCAGTGTTGAAGTCATTGCTGCCCGGGCGAAGCGCACCGGCACGGAACAGCCGCGGCGTGGCGTCGAGGTCGCGCGCATGAACGTTGAGCAAGGCGGTGAAGTCGCCGCTTTCATAACCGATCAGCAAGCGGCCCGCGAGGTCGCGATAGCCTTCGAGCTTGCGATCGCCGAGCGTCGGGCGGGCGGTGTTGGTGACCCAGTCGGAGCGATACTGCAATATGCCCGAGGCGCGGAAGGTGAAGCCGCCGCCGATCGGGCCGCCGATCGCCGCCTCGGCATTGATCGTGTTGTAGGTCCCCCACGAAAAGCTGCCATAGCCCTTGAACTCATCGCTGGGCGCGACCGAGTTGAGCTTCACCACGCCGGCGGGCGTGTTGCGGCCGAACAAGGTGCCCTGCGGGCCGCGCAGCACTTCGACGCTGGCGAGATCGAACACCGGGAAGGATTTGAGCATCGGGTTTTCGAGCGCGACGTCGTCATAGACGACCGACACCGGTTGTGCCGCGGTCGGATCGAAATCGGTATTGCCGAGGCCGCGGATATAGAAGCGCGGGAAGGTGCGACCGAAGGAGGATTCGACCAGCAGGCTGGGGGTGCGCCCGGAGAGGAAGCGGACGTCGAGGCCGCTCGAATTGAGCACGTCGAGCTTCTCGCCGGAAATGGCGGAAACCGCGATCGGGACATCCTTGCTCGATTCCGCCCGACGCGTCGCGGTGACGACGATCTCGATTTCGTCATCGGCGGCCTGCGCCTGTGGGGCAGGGGACTCGTCGGCGGCATGCGCGGCGGCGGGCAGCGCGAGTGCGGCGGCGAAGAGCGAAAGAGCGGTCGACAGACGATAGATCGACACCCGATGGGCGAAAGTGGCTTTCATGGATATCCCCCGATTGATTTAAGGCATCCGTCCTGCGCCCGACTCCATGTGCCCCGGAGTTCGAGTCGATTCGTAACCGCTCTGTAACACGGCGCAAGTGACGCCGGAGAAGTTGGTTCCGGTCGTCTCGGATTTGACCGAGGCTGTTGCATTTCTGGCGCAATTTATTGGGGTGCCGGGGCTTTGTTGTTGGGCAAGCCGCCGCCGTTAATGATCGAGCCGACGCCGCCGAGGTAGATATTCTCCCCGTGCCGGGGAGGAGAGCCGCCGCCGGAAATATTCAAAACAAGCCTGGCAAAGAAAAAGCCGCCGCCCGGATGGTCCGGACGGCGGCTTGTTTCTGTCAGCGCCTGAAGCGTTACCCGATCATTCCTTGATCAGGTAATCGCCCGCATCGGCGTCGGTGCCGGTGCCGCTGGTCACGACCGACGCCAGGGCATCGCTGCCCGTGTCGTCGGCGATGTCGCGCAGCTTTTCGGCTGCCCGCTCTTCCGCCGCCGAATTCGGCGCGATCAGCGCTTCCTGCAGGCGGCGCTGCTGGACGCGCAGCGCGGCGTCACGGCTGGAGGCGGCAACGCGCAGGCGGTTCATGCCCGCGCCGGTACCGGCGGGGATGAGGCGACCGACGATCACGTTCTCCTTGAGACCGATCAGCGTGTCCTGCTTGCCCTGGACCGCTGCCTCGGTGAGGACGCGGGTGGTTTCCTGGAACGACGCCGCCGAGATGAAGCTGCGGGTCTGCAGCGACGCCTTGGTGATGCCGAGCAGGACGGGCTTGCCGTGCGCACGGGCTTCGTTCTTCGACAGCTTGTCGTTGATCGCATCCATCTCGTCGCGATCGACCTGCTCGCCCGCCAGCAGCGTGGTATCGCCGCCATCGGTGATCTCGACCTTTTGCAGCATCTGGCGAACGATCACCTCGATGTGCTTGTCGTTGATCTTCACGCCCTGAAGCCGGTAAACTTCCTGGATTTCCGAGACGAGATATTCCGCCAGCGGTTCGATGCCGAGCACTTCGAGAATGTCGTGCGGGTCGGGGCTGCCGCCGATCAGGTTGTCGCCACGCTTGACGTAGTCGCCTTCCTGAACGTCGATCACCTTCGACTTGGGCACCAGATACTCGACGACCTCGCCGCCATCCTCGGGCTGAATGCCGATCTTGCGCTTGGCCTTATAGTCCTTGCCGAACACGACACGGCCCGAGACCTTCGCGATGATCGCATTTTCCTTCGGCTTGCGTGCTTCGAACAGCTCCGCCACCCGCGGCAGACCGCCGGTGATGTCGCGGGTCTTGGCTGCTTCGCGCGAAACGCGAGCCAGCACGTCGCCGCCGGAAACCTGCGCGCCATCCTCGACCGAGAGCGTGGCGCCCGGTGCGAGCATGTAGCGGCCGGCTTCACCCGAGTCCCCGTCGAGCAGGGTCAGGCGCGGACGCAGATCCTCCTTCGACTTGGTCGCGGCGCGATATTCGATGATCACGCGCTGCGAGATGCCGGTGGCTTCGTCGGCCTGTTCGACCAGCGTCTTGCCCTCGATCAGGTCGACATACTTCACGACACCGGGGTTTTCCGTGATCACCGGCATGGTGAACGGATCCCATTCGGCCAGACGATCGCCCTTCGAGACGATATGGCCATCATCGTACATCACATAGGCGCCGTACGGGATGCGGTGCACCGCACGCTCGCGGCCGTCCATGTCGACGATCGCGATTTCGCCCGAGCGGCTCAGCACGACGCGACGGCCGCGCTGATCCATGATGATGCGCAGGTCGCGATATTCCATCGTCCCGTCGGCAACCGCTTCGAGGTTCGACTGCTCGTTGAGCTGCGCCGCGCCGCCGATGTGGAAGGTCCGCATCGTCAGCTGGGTGCCCGGCTCACCGATCGACTGGGCGGCGATGACGCCGACCGCTTCACCGATGTTGACCGGGGTACCGCGCGCCAGATCGCGTCCATAGCACTTGCCGCAGACACCGATCTTGGTTTCGCAGACCAGCGGCGAACGGATCTTCACCGCCTGGGTGCCGATCGCCTCGATCTTCGTGATCATCGGCTCGTCGAGCAACGTGCCCGAAGGGATGACGATCTCGCCGGTCTTGGTGTCGACAATGTCCTCCGCGGTCGTGCGACCGAGGATGCGCTCGCCGAGCGACGCGATGGTCGAGCCGCCCTGAACGATCGCGCGCATTTCCAACGCACGTTCGGTGCCGCAATCAATCTCGATGATGACGCAATCCTGCGACACATCGACCAGACGGCGAGTCAGGTAACCCGAGTTGGCGGTCTTCAACGCCGTATCCGCGAGACCCTTGCGGGCGCCGTGGGTGGAGTTGAAATACTCAAGGACGGTCAGGCCTTCCTTGAAGTTCGAGATGATCGGCGTTTCGATGATCTCGCCCGACGGCTTGGCCATCAGCCCGCGCATACCCGCCAGCTGCTTGATCTGCGCCTGCGAACCACGAGCACCGGAGTGCGCCATCATGTAGATCGAGTTGATCGGCGCTTCGCGACCATTCGGCAGCTTCTTCACTGCCTTGATCTCGTCCATCATGGCCGTTGCAACACGATCACCGCAGCCCGACCAGGCGTCGATCACCTTGTTGTACTTCTCCTGATGCGTGATCAGACCGTCCTGATACTGCTGCTCGAAATCCTTCACCAGCGCGCGCGTTTCATCGACCAGGCCGACCTTGGCGTCCGGGATGATCATGTCGTCCTTGCCGAACGAAATGCCCGCCTTGAACGCGTGCTTGAAGCCCAGCGCCATGATCGCGTCGGCGAACAGCACGGTCTCCTTCTGGCCGGTGTGGCGATAGACCTCATCGATCACGTCGCCCACATCCTTCTTGGTGAGGAGGCGGTTGACGGTATCGAACGGCACCTTCGAGCTCTTCGGCAGACACTCGCCGAGCAGCATGCGGCCTGGGGTGGTCTCGTAGCGCTTGAGGTAGGTCTTGCCCTCGGCATCCGTCTGCGGGACGCGCGTGGTGATCTTGGTGTGGAGCGTCACCGCGCCAGCCTCGATCGCCTGATGCACTTCCGCCATGTCGGAGATTAGCATGCCCTCGCCGGGCTCGCCTTCCTTCAGCATCGACAGATAATAGAGACCCAGCACCATGTCCTGCGACGGCACGATGATCGGCTTGCCGTTCGCTGGCGACAGGATGTTGTTGGTCGACATCATCAGCACGCGCGCCTCGAGCTGGGCTTCCAGCGAGAGGGGAACATGGACGGCCATCTGATCGCCGTCGAAGTCGGCGTTGAAGGCCGAGCAGACCAGCGGGTGAAGCTGGATCGCCTTGCCCTCGATCAGCACGGGCTCGAACGCCTGGATGCCGAGACGGTGAAGCGTCGGCGCACGGTTGAGCATGACCGGGTGCTCGCGAATGACTTCGTCGAGAATGTCCCAGACTTCCTTGCGCTCCTTCTCGACCCACTTCTTCGCCTGCTTCAGCGTCATGCTGAGGCCCTTGGCGTCGAGACGGGCGTAGATGAACGGCTTGAACAGCTCGAGCGCCATCTTCTTCGGCAGGCCGCATTGATGCAGCTTGAGTTCCGGACCGGTCACGATGACCGAACGACCCGAATAATCGACGCGCTTGCCGAGCAGGTTCTGGCGGAAGCGGCCCTGCTTGCCCTTGAGCATGTCGGACAGCGACTTCAGCGGACGCTTGTTGGCGCCGGTGATCGTGCGGCCGCGACGACCGTTATCGAACAGGGCGTCGACGGCTTCCTGCAACATGCGCTTTTCGTTGCGGACGATGATGTCCGGCGCACGCAGCTCCATCAGGCGCTTGAGGCGGTTGTTGCGGTTGATCACGCGGCGATACAGATCGTTCAGATCCGAGGTCGCAAAGCGGCCGCCGTCCAGCGGCACCAGCGGGCGCAGCTCGGGTGGGATGACCGGAACGACCTCGAGGATCATCCATTCCGGGCGGTTGCCCGAATCGATGAAGCTCTCGACGACCTTCAGGCGCTTGATGATCTTCTTCGGCTTCAGTTCCGACTTGGTGACCGCCAGCTCTTCGAGCAGTTCCTTGCGCTCGCCCTCGAGATCGAGGTCCTGAAGCATGATGCGGACCGCTTCGGCGCCGATGCCGGCCGAGAACGCGTCCTCGCCATATTCATCCTGCGCGTCGAGCAGCTCGTCCTCGGTCATCAGCTGGTATTTTTCCAGCGGCGTGATGCCCGGCTCGATCACGATATAGGCTTCGAAGTACAGCACGCGCTCGAGCTGCTTGAGCTGCATGTCGAGCAGCAGGCCGATGCGCGACGGCAGCGACTTCAGGAACCAGATATGCGCAACCGGCGCGGCCAGTTCGATATGGCCCATGCGCTCGCGACGGACCTTCGAGACGGTCACCTCGACGCCGCACTTCTCGCAGACGATGCCCTTGTACTTCATGCGCTTGTACTTGCCGCACAGGCATTCGTAGTCCTTGATCGGACCGAAGATGCGCGCGCAGAACAGGCCGTCACGCTCGGGCTTGAACGTGCGATAGTTGATGGTTTCCGGCTTCTTGATCTCGCCGAAGCTCCATGAGCGGATCCGGTCCGGGGACGCGATGCCGATCTGGATCTGGTCAAAGGTTTCGGTCTTGGCGACCGGGTTGGCGAAGTTGGTCAGTTCGTTCATTCTCAATTCCTCGCTGGGAGGGAAAATTCTGTGCGAGCGGCGGATCGAGCCCCGCCCCGGAAGGGCAGGGCTCTATTCCATCACTCCGCCGCGATCGCGACGCCGTCGGAGTCGAACTGCTCGATGCTCTTCAGCTCGACGTTCAGACCCAGCGAGCGCATTTCCTTGACGAGCACGTTGAAGCTCTCCGGAATGCCGGCCTCGAAGGTGTCGTCGCCCTTGACGATCGCTTCATAGACCTTGGTGCGACCGACCACGTCGTCGGACTTCACCGTGAGCATTTCCTGCAGGGTATAGGCGGCGCCATAGGCCTGGAGTGCCCAGACCTCCATCTCACCGAAGCGCTGACCGCCGAACTGCGCCTTACCACCCAGCGGCTGCTGCGTGACGAGCGAGTAGGGGCCGATCGACCGGGCGTGGATCTTGTCGTCCACAAGATGGTGCAGCTTCAGCATATAGATGTAGCCGACGGTGACCTTGCGGTCGAACTTGTCGCCGGTACGCCCGTCGAACAGATCGCTCTGGCCCGAGGTATCGAGCCCCGCCAGCGCCAGCATCGCCGAGACATCGGCTTCGCGGGCACCGTCGAACACCGGCGTCGCCATCGGCACGCCGCCGCGCAGATTCTGCGCCAGTTCGATGATCTCGTCGCCGGTGCGGGCGTCGATCTCTGCATGATACTGCTCGCCATAGACCGTCTTGAGGCGATCCTTGACGACTTCGGGCATCGCGCCGGCCTTGGCGTCTGGATTGGCTTCGCGCCAATCCTCCAGCGCCTGGCTGATCTGTTGCCCCAGGCCGCGCGCGGCCCAGCCAAGATGCGTCTCGAAGATCTGACCGACGTTCATGCGCGACGGCACGCCGAGCGGGTTGAGCACGATGTCGACCGCGGTCCCGTCGGCGAGGAACGGCATATCCTCCGCTGGCAGGATGCGGCTGATCACGCCCTTGTTGCCGTGACGGCCGGCCATCTTGTCGCCCGGCTGCAGCTTGCGCTTCACCGCGACGAACACCTTGACCATCTTGAGCACGCCA
This sequence comes from Sphingomonas sp. ERG5, assembly GCF_000803065.1. Lineage (GTDB taxonomy): Bacteria > Pseudomonadota > Alphaproteobacteria > Sphingomonadales > Sphingomonadaceae > Sphingomonas. The sequence goes on along the minus strand of NZ_JSXI01000001.1, from coordinate 229,626 downwards.
GGCGGCAGCTCATCGCCGCGCTCCAGCTTCTCGCGACGATCGAGGAACTTGTCCTGGATCAGCTTGGCGGCTTCGTCATACTGCACCTTGACCGCTTCCAGATCGCTCTGGATCTTGTCGTCGGCAACGGCGAACTTCCACCATTCGTGACGATCGACGCTGTCGAGCAGGTCCTGGTCGATGACCACGCCCTTCTTGACGCCCTTCGGCGCGGCGGTCGCCGTCTGGTCAAGCAGCATTTCCCGCAGGCGCGACCATGTCGCACGGTTGAGGATGCTGCGTTCGTCGTCCGAGTCCTTCTTCAGGCGCTCGATTTCCTCGCGCTCGATCGCCATCGCGCGCTCGTCCTTGTCGATGCCGTGGCGGTTGAACACCCGGACTTCGACGACGGTGCCGGCAACGCCCGGCGGCAGACGCAGCGAGGTATCGCGCACGTCCGACGCCTTTTCACCGAAGATGGCGCGGAGCAGCTTTTCCTCCGGCGTCATCGGCGATTCACCCTTGGGGGTGATCTTGCCGGCCAGGATGTCGCCCGGCTCCACTTCGGCGCCGATATAGACGATGCCCGCTTCGTCGAGGTTGCGAAGCGCTTCCTCGCCGACATTGGGGATGTCGCGCGTGATGTCCTCCGGCCCGAGCTTGGTGTCGCGGGCCATGACTTCGAATTCCTCGATATGGATCGAGGTGAAGACGTCGTCCTTCACGATGCGTTCGGAGATGAGGATCGAATCCTCATAATTATAGCCGTTCCACGGCATGAACGCGACGAGGCTGTTGCGGCCCAGCGCGAGCTCACCGAACTCGGTCGAGGGACCATCGGCGATCACGTCGCCGGTGTTCACCACGTCACCGACCTTCACCAGCGGACGCTGGTTGATGCAGGTGTTCTGGTTCGAGCGCTGGAACTTCATCAGCGTGTAGATGTCGACGCCCGACTGGCCGGCCTCGACGCTACCCGTGGCGCGGATCACGATACGCGCGGCATCGACCTGGTCGACCACGCCGGCGCGCTTGGCGGAGATCGCCGCGCCGGAGTCACGCGCAACCGTCTCTTCCATGCCGGTGCCGACGAACGGCGCCTCGGCCTGGACCAGCGGCACAGCCTGACGCTGCATGTTCGAGCCCATCAGCGCGCGGTTGGCGTCATCGTTTTCCAGGAACGGAATGAGCGATGCGGCGACCGAGACGAGCTGCTTGGGGCTGACGTCCATCAGCGTGATGTTGTCGGGGATCGCCATCAGGAATTCACCCGACTGACGCGACGACACCAGTTCCTCGACAAAGCCCTTGGATGCGTCGAGCTCGGCGTTGGCCTGCGCGATCGTGTGCTTGGCTTCTTCCATCGCCGACAGATAGACCACATCGTCGGTGACCTTATGGTCGACGACCTTGCGGTACGGCGTCTCGATGAAGCCGTATTTGTTGACGCGGCTGAAGCTGGCAAGCGAGTTGATCAGACCGATGTTCGGGCCTTCCGGCGTTTCGATCGGGCAGATACGGCCATAATGCGTCGGGTGAACGTCGCGGACTTCGAAGCCGGCGCGCTCACGCGTCAGACCACCCGGCCCAAGTGCCGACACGCGGCGCTTGTGGGTGACTTCCGACAGCGGGTTGGTCTGATCCATGAACTGCGACAGCTGCGACGAACCGAAGAATTCACGCACCGCGGCGACCGCCGGCTTGGCGTTGATCAGGTCGTTCGGCATCACGGTCGACACATCGACCGAGCTCATGCGCTCCTTCACGGCGCGCTCCATGCGGAGCAGACCGACGCGATACTGGTTCTCGAGCAGCTCGCCGACCGAGCGCACGCGGCGGTTGCCGAGATTGTCGATATCGTCGATTTCGCCCTTGCCGTCCTTCAGGTCGACCAAGGTCTTGACGACTGCGAGGATGTCTTCGGTGCGCAGCGTGGTGACCGTGTCCTCGGCGTCGAGGTCAAGGCGCATGTTGAGCTTGACGCGGCCAACGGCCGACAGGTCGTAGCGGTCGGGATCGAAGAACAGGCCGCTGAACAGCGACTCTGCGGTTTCGAGCGTCGGCGGCTCGCCGGGGCGCATCACGCGGTAGATATCGCTCAGGGCCTGCTCGCGCTCTTCGGCCTTGTCGGCCTTGAGCGTGTTGCGGATCCAGGGGCCGGTCGCGACATGGTCGATGTCGAGCAGCTCGATGCGATCGATGCCGGCCTTGTCGAGCAGTTCGAGATTCTCGGATGACACTTCGTCGCCGGCTTCGATATAGATCTGGCCGGTGGTCTCGTTGATCAGGTCATAGGCGCTGTAGCGACCGAAGATTTCTTCGGTCGGGATCAGCAGGTCGGTCAGGCCGTCCTTGGCTGCCTTGTTGGCGGCGCGGGGGCTGATCTTCTGGCCCGATGGGAACACGACTTCGCCGGTCTTCGCATCAATGATGTCGAACATCGGCTTCTGGCCGCGCCAATTCTCCGCCTGGAACGGAATGATCCAGCCGCCCTGACCGCGCACAAAGGTGACGCGGTTGTAGAAGTAATTAAGGATTTCCTCGCCGGTCAGGCCCAGCGCGTACAGCAACGCGGTGACCGGCAGCTTGCGCTTACGGTCGATACGGACGTTGACGATGTCCTTGGCGTCGAACTCGAAGTCGAGCCACGAACCGCGATACGGAATGACGCGCGCGGCGAAGAGATACTTGCCCGACGCGTGGGTCTTGCCGCGGTCATGGTCGAACAGGACGCCCGGCGAGCGGTGCATCTGGCTGACGATCACGCGTTCCGTGCCGTTGATGATGAAGGTGCCGTTGCCCGTCATCAGGGGCATGTCGCCCATGTAGACGTCCTGCTCCTTGATATCGAGGACCGAGCGCGAATCCGTGTCGGCATCGACCTCGAACACGATCAGGCGGAGGGTGACGCGCATTGGCGCCGCATAGGTTATGCCGCGCTGACGGCATTCGTCGGTGTCGAACTTGGGCGGCTCGAGCTCATAATTGACGAAGTCGAGTTCGGCGGTGCCGGCGAAGTCGCGGATCGGGAAGACCGAGCGCAGGGTCTTTTCGAGGCCCGAGACATAGCCGATCGAGGCATCAGAGCGCAGGAACTGTTCGTAGGATTCGCGCTGAACCTCGATCAGGTTCGGCATCTGCACCACTTCGTGGATGTTGCCGAACACCTTGCGGATGCGGCGCTTTGCGGTGCCGCCCTCGATTGCCTTGGTCGCCATGGATTTTTTTGCCTTACAGCTAAGAATGTCGCGCCCGGCATCCACCGGGGGGCACGCGTAGAGACGCAAAAAAGCCGCATGTCATCCTTATCGGAAAACAGCAGCTTCAAGCGTCTCAAGAACCACAAGCCCCAATACGATCAATGCGCTGCGCGACGGCACATCATTTCCCGAGGTCTGTGGTGAAGTTGGCCATATAGGAACCGTGTTGGATCCTGTCAACGCGGGGCGGCGGCCATTGCCCCTCAAATGTCGGGGACACCCGGGGCACAAATAATGGCGATTTGGGATTAAGGTCTAGAAGGCGCGATCGAAATAACTGACATCAGTATCAGTGTTTGATCTCTGTTGCTGGCGAACTAGTTCATGGTGCAATGCAATAATGCAATAAGAATATTCATTGCACGAACGGAACAATCATGCTTTTTGCTGGTCGTTCTGATGTCGAAATAGTCATTTCATCGGCTGCAATAACCCATTCAACGCAATTATGATGTTCTCATGGGCCAGAATCCGGGTTCCCTTCATTGAGTCCCCGTTATGAAAATCATGCCCCCACCGCATCGCCGCGCGTTCGCCGCGCTTGTCCCAACCCTGGTGCTGCTCGCGGCACCTGCCGTTGCGCAGGAGGTGCAGACCGCTCCGCCGGTGCAGACGGTCGCGCCGCCGCCGGTCGTTCCGACGATCACCGCAGCGCCGCCGGCGCCGGTAGCGGCGACTCCGCCCGTCGCCCAGGCGACGGCGCCTGAGCCGGTCGCTGTCGAGCCCGCCGCGGAAACGGAGGCTGCTCCTGTCACGCGCCGGACGACACGCGCCGTTCGCCAGACACGCACGGTCACCCGAACGCCCGCACCGCAGCGCGCTGCGCCGGTCGCTGCCGCACCCGCGCCTGCCGCCGTGGCCGTGCCGGCAACCACGCCACCCGTGACGACTCCCGAGGTCACGCCGGTTGCCGAAGCACCCGTCGTTGCCGCTGCGCCCGCACCGGCGCCCGAGGCTGCCGTACCCGTTGCCGATACTGCCAATGCAACCACGACGACGACCACAGAGGTCGCCCCGGTCTGGCCGTGGGTGGTCGCCGGCCTCGCCGTGCTCGCCCTATTGGGTGCACTGCTGCTGCGCCGTCGTCGTCGCGCTGCCGAAGACGTTTATTATGAAGAAGAATATGTCGAGCCTGTTGCTGAAGCGGCGCCCGCCCGGATCGAACCGGCTCGCGCCGGGCCGGTGATGTCGCCCGAGCCGCAGTTCGTGCGCGTGGCGCCGCTGGCTGCCACGCCGGTCGCCGCCGCCACGGCTGATAAGGTGGCGGATGCCGTTACGGTCGAGGCCGAACTGGCCGAACCGGAGGCGGAGGACGTCGCCGCGCTCACCGCGGGTAGCGCGCATGCGGATCGCCCATGGCTCGAATTCTCGATGCGCCCGGTTCGTGCCGGCAGCAATGCCGACGACGCGTTGGTCGAAATCGAGCTGACCGTTGGTAATTCCGGCGCGATCGCCGCCGAGGACGTCCGTATCTCGACCTTCATGTTCGCGACCGAGTTCGGCAACGAAGCCGAGATGGAGCGCCTGTTGCTTGATCGGACCGGGGAGGGCGAAGTCTCGCCCGTCACGATCAAGCCGGGCGAGGGGACGCGCGTTGACGCCACCCTGTCGTTGTCCAAGGAGGTTCTTGGCGAAGAAGCGAAGAGTTTCGTGCCGTTCGTGGTCGCGAATGCCCGTTATCGCCTGGCCGATGGCAGCGAGGGCCATACGAGCGCCTCATTCACGATCGGCATGAATGACGATGGCACCAATGACGGCAGTGGGGAGATGCGTCCGATCGCGATCCATCGTCAGCAAATGAGCGACAATATCGAAGCACGGCTGCACGGCGTTCCCGAGCACGCCTGAGTCCTGATCGTTTCGTCACGACGGGCCCGCTTCTCCTTCGGGAGGGGCGGGTTCTGTCATATGCGGCATTCACCGCCTTTGCCCCACGCCTTGCCGCGATCGCCGCGGCGGTCGTATGGCATTCGGAAATACTCGGTTAAGGCGCACCCGTGGGGATCATGACGACATTTATCGCAACGCGGCTACGCCTTTTCGCTCTGCCATTGTTTCTGACAGCGACCGCTGCCCAGGCTCAGGATAGCCAGAGACCGGCACCAGCACCGACGCTGATCCCAGGGCTCGAAGGCTTTCGTCTTCCGGGCGATCGTGCGCCACCACCGCAGTCGACGCCAACCCCCGCAGCCTCGCCGCGCACCGCGCCGCCGCCGATCGCGCGCACGGTGCCGCCGCCACGCCCTGTCGCAACGCCGACGCCGCGTGCAGCGCCGATTTCGCGCGCGGCGCCAGCGCCTCGGGCGACGCCAACGCCGCGCACGATACCGACGCCCCGGGCGATTCCGCAGACTCCGCAAGCCGCACCAACGCCGCGGGTCGAGGCGCCCGCCACGGCTCCGGCGCCTGTCGTGCAAGCTCCCGTGGCCGTTGCTCCGCCGCCAGTAACGACTCCTCCCGTCGCGGCTTCCCCGGTCGCACCGACTCCGGTCGCGACACCGACACCCGCTCCTGTCGCTTATGTCGAGCCATCCGCAGGGAATGTGCGTTGGTTTATCCTGGGTGGGATCGCAGTGATCCTGCTGGCCGGTCTTGGCTGGCTTGCGGTCTTCTTCGTTCGTCGCCGTAACTCGCCCGAGGAGCGCGAGATCGAGATCGAGGTGCTGGCCGATGACGGGGGGCTGGCCCATGCTTTCCCGCCGACCGCCACGCCGGAGCCGCGACCGGAGCCGAAACCTGAGCCGCTGAGCGAGCCGATTCAGCCGATCGTGCCGCCGGTCGTTCGGCCTCCCGAGCCGCCGCAGCCGGCACCCGAACGCGAGCCCGCACCGCTATCGCCACCAGCGGATGTGCCGCGACCACCCTCGTTCCTGCGGCCACCGCCGGCGCCGGTGGCGGTTGGCCCGCGCGCCCGGATCGAGTTGACGCTGCGCCCGGTACGTGCCGGCACGAATCTGACCAGTGCGGCCGTCGACTATGAGCTTGAGGTTCGCAACACCGGCGAGGCGTCGGCACGCGGTGTCCGGCTCGACATCCGCCTGCTCAGCGCCAGTGCGGATCAGGATGCGGTACTGACCGCATTGTTCGCTTCGCCGATCGACAAACCGCCGGTCGCGCCCTTCGATCTCGCGCCGGGCGCGGACGTGTCGCTCGGCGGCATGGCGATGCTGCCGCAGGAATTGCTCAGCATCCTGAGCGTGCAGGGCAAGGCCTTTTATGTGCCGGTGATGGCGGTCAACGCACTCTATCATTGGGAACCGGGCGAAGCGCATGGCGGCAGCGGCCAGACCGCAGCGGCCTTCATCATCGGCATCGACCGTGGTCCCGATGCGAAGATGGGACCGTTCCGCGTCGACACCGGCCCGCGCATGTTCGACGGCGTGAGCCAGCGTCCGCACACCCTGGCCATCGAGCGCTAGCCGACCCGGCGGTTAGCGATGGCGATTCAGCGGCGCTGAGGCGCTGCGTTGGTCGATGTTGAGCGGGTCGGCCATGCCTTCGACATGATCCGCAGGGTGCCCGGGGGGCTGCGGATCATGTCAATCGACGCAACGCTGGCTGGTGCTGTCTTGCCGGACCAGATTCTAGAATTTCTTCGCCACGCTGAACCCGATAATGCGTGGATCGAGCGTGAAGACATTGGTGGTCAACCCGCCGTCATCGCTGTTGGTGAAGGAATCGGTAATCGGTGCGCCGTTGAAAACATTCTTGACGTAAAGCTGAAACGTCAGGTCCGACTGGGACCGGGCCAGCGTCACAGCGAGGTTGACGTTATCCCACCCCTTCAACCGGTCATATGCGGTATTGTAGATTCGCGCATAACTCTTCGACTGGCGATAATAATCGCCGCGAAAGGTCAGATTCCAGTCATCCAGGAAGACGCTGTATTGCGCGCCGATATTGAAGGTGAGGTGCGGCGAATTGGGCAGTTCATTTCCCTCCAGGTTCGCATAGAAACCACGGCCACCATTGGGTGCCCCGCTGCCGCCCTGATCGATATTAAGGCCCACGGTGGCGGGATTATATGCCGCGAAGGGATTATAGGTGAAGTTGTAGAACAAATAATAGGGGAGTTGCCCCTGTGGCACATTGGGGTCGGGATTATAGCCACCGATCCGCGACGCCCCCGGACACAAAGCGGCAAGCCCATTAAGCTCGAGTCCGATCGGGTTGGCCAATATCTTCTCGACCAACGCGCGGGGCGCGATGCAATTGGACGGCGTTTGCAGCCAGGGACGAACCACCATCCAGTCGGGATTCCCCTGGGTCCGGTTCATCACGTCGATCGATTGTGCGCCTTTCTTCAGGCGCGTGCGCAGATAGCCGAGATTGGCGTCGATCCGGAATGCGCGCGACGGGCGCCATGCCGTCTCCAGTTCAAGGCCCCAGGTGGTCGCTCCGAAATTCTCGTTCAGCGAGATTCTGTCGACGATCTGCGAGACCTGGTAATTCTTGTAATCGTTGAAGAAGCCGGTGGCGTTGAGCGTGAACCTGCCGCCCGCGATGCTGTTCTTGGTGCCGATTTCGAAGGCGTTGACATATTCGGGCGCGAACGTCTGCGGCAGCGACTGAAATTGCACGACGGCCGGATTGAAATCGACGCGCGGCGGGTTGGTCCCTCCTCCCTTATAACCTCGTGCGGACGAGGCATAGATCAGGGTATCGTCGGTGAAGGAGAGATTCGGCTTCCAGTCGACCACCAGCCGCCCCGTTAGCGCACCCCATTTCTGATGGATGTCGGGCAGCGCGGGATAGCCGCTATTGACCCGGCCGCCGGTAATGCCGCCGGGAAAGGAAGCATCCGTTCCGCCGCCGAGCAACGTCTGGCTGGGTATCTGCGATGATATTTTGCGGTCGATCGTATAGCGTAAGCCGGCGGTGATCTTCACGTTGCTGGCGGCCTTCCAGTAAAGTTCACCGAAGAACGCCGTCGATTTCGTCCTCACGCGATTTCGACTCAGAAAATAATTATGCCCTTGATCGTTAAGCTTTCCTATTGGATTTGGGTCTGTGTAAATGCATTCGCGACCTTCATAGCCTAGAGGGCATGGCTCCGTGCTGTTGGTAAGAAACTTCCTATTGTAGAAATATTGTGCAAGTAGAGTGTAGTAATTGTTGAATACGTAGTAATCGTCTTGTGTTTTGAAATCGAGATAATTCGCGCCGACGTTGAAATTGATCGGTCCGGCGAAATCCGATTGCAGGCGTAACTCCTGTGTCCATTGACGATTGCGCGAGCGGCTGAGATCGGCCGAAACCATCCGGTCCGAACAGCCCAGTTGCTGATCGCAGAAGCGGCCGCCCGGCGTGGGCCCCGGATCGGCGATGGTGTCGATCGGGTTTCGGGTGATATCGACTTGTGATTGGGTGGAATCGTTGAACTTCGGCGCGGCGACAAAGCGGTTGTAGTCCTGCGACGAATAATACCCGTCGCGAGCATAGGCGGTTTGCGACACCAGCTTCAGCCTGTCGGTCGCCTCGAATTCCATATTGAACTGGAAGACGTCGTTCTTGGCGCGAAAAATCGGATCGTAGCTGGTCGCTATCTCGCGTAAATTACGGGATTGCACGACATCCGCATAAGGGTCACCCACCTTAACCACCGGTATGTTCTTCAAGAAAATATCGCCGGGCTGCGGCGGGAGGAAACCCAATCCTATCTGGGTAGCCAGAAAGCTGTACACCATGCTGTCGCCATTGGGCGCGCCATAGGATTTGTCGTCATAGAGGGAGACGGGCGAGCAGCCCTGACTGAGGCGTCCGCGCAAATCCAGTTCCACATTGCCGAACGGATCCACCTGCGTTCCGTCCGGCACTCTGGCGCCGCCGACGCCGGTTACCCCTGGATCGCGCGCGCAAAGCTGTTTGCCCGTGCGCGACCGATTGTCGTTCTCCTCGAAGTGCTGCCAGATCGCGCTGGCCTTGAACTGGCTGCTCGGTTCCCACGCGACCGATCCGCGAGTCGACCATAATTTGCGGTCATTGACTCGCTTCTGGGTGAAGATGTTGAAGTCATAGCCGTCGCGTCTTGTCATTGCCCCGGCGCCGCGAATGGCGAGTGTGCCGGTGATCGGCAGGTTGATCATCCCCGACAGACGGGTCGAGTTGTAATTGCCGACCTCCGCCTTGAGCAGGCCGTCGAACTCGCGGCCGGGCAGTGCGGGGATGAGGTTGACCACACCGGCGGTGGCGTTGCGGCCATAAAGCGTCCCTTGGGGCCCGCGCAGCACCTCGACTCGTTCCATGTCGAAGAATTCGGATTCGAACAGCCGGTTGCGGATCAGCGGCGTATTGTTGAACGCCACCGCCACCGCCGGATCGGACGAGGCCGACACGGCCTTGGTCCCGATCCCCCGGATGGCGATGTTGTACATGCTGAAATTGCCCTTGGAGAAGTTCATGTTGGGCACGCCGCGCAGCAATTCGGCCCCGCCTTCGATCTTCTGTTCATCGAGCGATTTGGCGCTGAACACTGAGGTCGCGATCGGCACGTCCTGCACGCGCTCCACCCGCTTTTGTGCCGTCACGATGATGTCCTTCGTGAGATCGTCGGTATCCCCGCTGTCACGCTGCGGCGCGGCGCTTGCAGCGCTTTTCCCCAGCATCACGGCGCCCCCCGCATCGCGTGTCGCGGCCAGCCCTGTCCCCGCAAGGAGTTGATCGAGCGCGTTCGTCGCCGGTAAGACTCCCTTGACGCCGCGCGTCGATTTGTCGCGGACATCGTCCGCCCGATAGATCAACTGGACTCCCGATTGTCGGATATAGGTCTTGAGCGCGGCCTTTAGGCCCCCGGCGGGAATATCGAACTGCCGGGTCTGGCCATAGGCCGGTGACGTCGCAACCAATACGCTGACGGCCACACCCAGGCCGAGCAAATTCGACTGAACCATATTCCCCCTCCAATTGCCTTATCGGCTTGTTGAAGGCTGGGACAATGCGCTGGCCTGAATCTGTAACATGCCTATTGGGAAATCGAGATCGTATCGCCGCGATTGTCGACTTTCAGGTCGTAGGTCCGATGTAACAACTGGGCGAACACTTCGATATTCCTTGCCTCGAAACTGCCGCCGATCCGTATCGAGCGGGTATCGCCGACAATCTCCAGTTGCTTGATATTGTAGCGGTTGAATTCATTGGCCGCGTCGGCAAGTGTGATCTGGTCGAAGTTCAACTTTCCGTCACGCCAGGCGAGATCGGCGTCCACCGCGTCGATCGACCGGGGCGCGGCTATGGTGGACCCCCCTTGTCCTATGATCATGTCGCCGCGCGTCAGCACGGAGGTTGATTTGGCTGACCGCACCGGCTGCTCAACATCTTCGACACGGACTCTGCCCTCCACCACGGCGACCTCGACCTGATCCCCATCACGCCGGACGGAGAATTTGGTGCCAAGGACGGTGATACGTTTCGGCCCGGCATTGATGACAAAAGGCCGCCGCACATCATGCGCCACGTCGAAATACGCTTCACCCCGGTCGAGCCAGACCTGCCGCCGGTCGTAGGCAATGCTGGCGCGCAATTGCGTCCTGGTGTTGAGTTCGATCCTGGTGCCGTCGGCGAGCGGCACATCCTCATGACCGCCGACGGCGGTTGCATAGAGCGTCGGGCGTGCTGCCGTGCTCTGGGTCGCGCGCCAGATCACGGGTGCGAGCAACAGTGCTGCCGAAGCTGTCGCCGCTGCAGGCCACCAGCGTCGTATCGCATTGCGATCATTCGCTGCGGCAGGCGATGGCGGCGAACGCAACGCCGCCATCCGCCCTACTGCCCTCCATCCCATTTCCAGTCGCCAATAGGCGACCTTGTGCTCGGCCGATTCCTCCAGCCAGGCGTCGAGGGCTTGCTGGTCGGCATGACTCCAGCCGTCCTCTGAACGGCGAAGAAGCCATCGTACAGCTATTTCCTCTGTTCGGACAGCGTTGCTCATGCCTCGGCCTCCCCGGCATCGGGGGCTTTGTGCGCCGATCGACGGACCTTGCCCGCGCCGCCCAGCATGAAATCGACCAGCGCGCGCATGCCATGGACCATCTGTTGGTCGACCGTATTCGGTGCGATCTTCAATTGTTCGGCGACCTTGCGGGTGGAAAGCCCGTCGATCCTGCGCATTCTCACGATTTCTCGGCATCGCGGCGGAAGCTGATCAAGGCCGGCCTGCACCTGTCGAAGTTCGTCACGAGCGGTCGCGTGCCTTTCCGGTGTCATGACATCCACCTCGACAACCAGAGCCTCGAGATCTGCGACGAGATCGATCGATACGATGCGGCTTCGCTTCGCCAGGTTGATCAGATGGTTGCGCGCGGCGGTGAATAGAAAGGGTTTCGGCTGAAGCGGTAGCCCCGTCTGTGCGGCACTATAGATCCGCGCATAAATCTCCTGCCGGATGTCCGCGATATCCGACTCGTTGCGCCAGTTGCGCCGGATGAAGCGGGTCAAGGCAGCTTCCTGGGGAAATATCTCGCGAAAGAACCAGGCCTTGAGCTTTTCGTCGTCCATCATGCCTGAGACAATTCGCCGCACGAAACCTTGTGTATCTCACCGCAACTTTATTTTGCGAAGCGAAAACCGATCGTGAAACTGTCTGCTTTGGGATCCATGCGCTGCATGCCGAACGTGGCGCTTCCGATATCTTCCACACCATCATCGACATAGAAAAAGGGCGGCCCCTTGGCAGGAGCCGCCCTTTTCTTGTCGCTGGCCGACATGAGCAAAGCCCATGCCCGTCGGTTGGCCAAAGGGCCGTCGGCCTTGCGGGAGTGCGGTTTAGCGTTGCCGCCAAACCGTCTCTCCCGCTGCGGCTTACTTGATCTCGACAGTCGCGCCGGCTTCTTCCAGCTGCTTCTTGATCTTCTCGGCTTCGTCCTTCGACACGCCTTCCTTGACCGCCTTGGGAGCCGACTCGACCAGCGTCTTGGCTTCGGTCAGGCCGAGCGCGGTGATCGCACGGACTTCCTTGATGACGTTGATCTTCTTGCCACCGTCGCCGGTCAGGATGACGTCGAATTCGGTCTTCTCTTCTGCTGCCGGAGCAGCTGCGCCGCCGCCACCAGCTGCCGGTGCTGCAACCGCTGCTGCGGCCGAAACGCCCCACTTCTCTTCGAGCAGCTTCGACAGTTCGGCTGCTTCAAGGACGGTCAGTTCGCTCAGCTGGTCAACCAGCGCGTTCAGGTCTGCCATGTGTATTCTCCAGTTCGGGGCTTTTGCCCCATCGGTTCAGTTCAACAATTGAGTCTCGAAAAAACGCCTGAAAATCAGGCCGCTTCCTTCTCCGCGTAGGCGGAAAGAACGCGCGCGATCTGCGCCGCGGGAGCCTGCGTGATCGTCGCCAGCTTCGTTGCCGGGGCAACGAGGAGACCAACAATCTTGGCACGCAGTTCATCCAGCGAGGGCAGCGTTGCGAGCGCCTTAACGCCGTCGACGTCGAGGGCAGTCGCACCCATCGCCCCACCAACGATTTCGAACTTGTCGTTCGTCTTCGCGAATTCGACAGCCACCTTGGCGGCTGCGACGGGGTCGATCGAGGTGGCAAGGCCTACCGGCCCGGTGAGCAATTCGCCCAGCGAGAGATAGTCGGTGCCATCGAGCGCGATCTTGGCAAGCTTGTTCTTCGAGACCTTATAGGTCGCGCCGGCGTCGCGCATCTTGTTCCTCAGCTGCGTCGATTGCGCGACGGTGAGGCCGAGATTGCGGGTGACAACCACCACGCCAACCTCGGAAAAGGTGCGGTTCAGCTCGGCGACGAGCTCGGTCTTTTGAGCGCGATCCATGCCATTCTCCACGTATCTGACCCACATGCGCAAACATGCGGGCCGGTTAAGACCGGAGGCTCGACTAACCCGGGCCTCCGGGTTGTCCGTCGATGGGGGCATGGGAACCGGCCGCTCGGGAGCGGCAGGCGAACCGGCGCGGGGCGAACCCGGCACGGTTGAAATTCCATTCCCCGTCTCGGTAGGAGATTAAGCCGGAAGCCGGCACCTACTGTCTCGGACGGTATCCCGGTACGAGCGGACTCGTGCCGGGAGAGCGGGCGCTGTTAGCGAGATGTGCGGAAAAGTCAAATTCCATGATGAACCGCAATGGCTGTCGCAAATTTGTTATCCAAGTGTCTTGGTAACGACGCGGTCCCGCAACGCTGATGACAGGTTAGGCCGACAAAGCGGCCCCGACGCCAGCAGGCGATTCAAGGGGGAAGCCATGACCGACACCATGACCGTCTATAGCGATGGCGATATCGATACCAATTTCAGCAACGCGTCACCGCATCTGAACGAACTGGTCGATTCGCGCTACTCCCGCCGCCAGGCGCTGCTCGGCGGCATCTCGGCCGCGACTGTTGCCGTGTTCGGCGGCGCAATGCTCTCGGCATGCGGATCGAGCGATCCGGGCATGGCGCCTCCCGTGACGGTATCGGCCGGCGGCAGCATTGCCACGACCTCGGGCAAAACGATCACGCTGACCGGCACTGTGACCGGGACCGCGCTGTCGAGCAGTTGGACTCAGGTCAGCGGCCCGCCTGTCACGCTGACGGTGGTCAACGCGACCACTGCTACCTTCGTCGCACCAAGCGTCGGGGCTGCGACGCCCCTGGTGTTCCGTTTCACCGGCACCAATGCGAGCAACGTCTCGACCACCGCCGATGCCACCGTCACGGTCAGTCCCGCACAACTCGGCTTTGTCGCCACGCCCAAGAGCCTGGCCGACATCGTTGCCGTGCCGACCGGTTACAGCGTCACGGTGCTGTACCGCCTCGGGGATCCGATCCTGTCCGGCGCTGGCGCCTATGCGAACGACGGTAGCGACACGATGTTCTCGCGCCGTGCCGGCGATCATCATGACGGGATGAGCTATTTCGGCCTTGCCGCATCTGGGGGCGCGCCTGATCCGACCAGCAACAGCCGCGGCGTGCTGGCGATGAACCATGAGAATATCACCCCGGCCTATCTCCATGCCGGCGGTCCGACCTCGCCCGGTGGCATCCGTCCCGAGGCCGAGGCGCTCAAGGAAATGGAATGCCATGGCGTGTCCGTGGTCGAGGTGAGCCGTGCGGGCACCACCTGGTCCTATAGCGCCAGTTCTGCGCTCAATCGCCGCGTCACGCCGCTGACGCAAATGCGTTTCAATGGGCCGGTGCGTGGTGACGCCGCGCTGAAGACGCTGTTCTCGAACGACGGGACGAGCGGGCGCGGCACGATCAACAATTGCGCCAACGGCACCATGCCTTGGAACACCTACCTGACCGCCGAGGAGAATTGGGCCGGGTATTTCAAGCGTGAGACGGGCGATGCCGCGGCACGCGGCGGGGCAGGGGCCAAGGGCAATGTCAGCCTTGCGCGCTATGGTATTTCCGAAGGTCGCGCGGGCAATTATGGCTGGGCGACGGTGGTACCGGCAGATACTGCCAGCACCATCTATGCGCGCTGGAACATCACCGCGCGCGCTGGCCTGCCCGCCGATGGCACCGGCGATTTTCGACACGAAGCGTTCCAGTTCGGCTGGATCGTCGAGATCGACCCATTCGATGCGGCTTCGACGCCGCGCAAGCGCACTGCGCTGGGTCGCATGAACCATGAGGGCTGTCAGATCGGCCGCACCGTCGCGGGCGTTCGCCCCGCCTTCTACATGGGGGACGATGCGCAGAACGAGTATATCTATAAATTCGTCTCGACCGCCGTCTGGTCAGCGGCCGACGCCACCGCAACCGATCGGCTGGCGATCGGTGACAAATATCTCGATGCGGGCACGCTCTATGTCGCCAAGTTCAACGCCGATGGTAGCGGCCAATGGCTGCCTTTGGTGTTCGGCACGGGACCGTTGACCGCGGGCAATCCGGCTTATGCCTTTTCCAGCCAGGCCGATGTGCTGATCAACGCACGCCTGGCCGGCGATGTGCTGGGCGCGACGCGGATGGATCGGCCGGAATGGACTGCGGTCAATCCGGCGACCGGCGAGATGTACTGCACGCTGACCAACAACAGTTCGCGCAACACCGGCAACACCGATGCCGCCAATCCGCGTGCCTATACCGATCCAAAGAGCACGGGAGGGCAAACCAACGGCAACGCCAATGGCCATATCATCCGGCTGCGCGAGAGCGGTGACACGTCCGAGGCGACCAGCTTTGCCTGGGACATCTATGCCTTTGGCGCAGGGAGCGATCTCGATCCGACCAATATCAACCTTTCAGGTCTGGATGCGACCAACGACTTCTCCTCGCCCGATGGCCTGTGGTTCGGACTGCCGAGCAACATCACTGGCCAGACCACGCCGATTATGTGGATCGAGACCGACGACGGCGCCTTTACCGACCAGACCAACTGCATGCTGCTGGCGGCGATCCCGGGCACACTGAACGACGGTGGCACGCGTAGTGTGACCAACACGATCGGCGGGGCGAGCGGCACTCAGGCGACGCGGATCGGCAAGGCGCCGGGCGCGACGCTGAAACGCTTCCTGGTCGGGCCGAAGGAATGCGAGATTACCGGCATCCATTCGACGCCGGACGGCAAATCGCTGTTCGTCAATATCCAGCATCCCGGCGAAAATGGCAGCGCTGCAAGTGCGAGCAGCAATTGGCCGGCCAATCAATCGGGAGCATCGGCAACCGGATCGCGGCCGCGCTCAGCGACGATCGTCATCACCCGCGATGATGGCGGGATCGTCGGTCTCTGAACCATCGGCACCAATACAAAAGGGTCGGGAGCGATCCCGGCCCTTTTCGTTTGTCCGTCGTGAGGCGGTCGATCACGGACTGGTGATCAGGATCACCACCCGGCGATTTTCGCGACGACCAGTAGCGGACGCGTTGGTCTCGATAGGAAAACGCTCGCCGAGACCGGTGGCGCGAACATTTTCGGCGACAAATCCATTGGTCGTCAGCAATGCCGCCACGGCGTCCGCGCGGCGCTTTGAGAGCTGGTCGTTATACTCAGTGGTGCCGGTCTTGTCGGTATGGCCCTCGACTTCGGCGTGCTGAATGCCGACCGAAAGCAATCGCTTGGCAATCCGTCCGATGATTTCCGTCTGGCCGGCACTAGGCTGGCTTTCGTCGGTGGCGAACAACAGCCGGTCATCGACCGTGAACTCCCAACCGCGCCCCGTCTGGACGAAATTCTCTTCCTTCAGCACCGCAAGCTGTTCAGCCGACCAGATGCTGCGTGGTTGCGGCGTCGCGCAGCCGCCCAGCAGAAGCGCCGCCATTGCCGTGAGGATGATCGATATACGTCCAAACATCATCTTAATCGTCCTGTTGCCTGTCTCTATCGCGTGGATCGTTTCGCCGCGAACATCTCGCTGTCCGCATGATGGATCAGCGCCGCCACATCGGCCCCGTCCCGTGGGTAAACCGCGGCACCGATGCTGAGGCTGACCGAAACCTGCTCACCCGAAGGGAGGTCGATCGGCAAGGCCATGGCCGCCGCGATGCCTTCGCGCACCCGCGATACGGCTGCGAGGTCGCTGGGCGCCGCCAGCAACAGGCCGAATTCGTCGCCGCCAAGGCGGGCGGCAAGGTCTTGCGCGCGAAGTCCGGCGCGGAGCCTCACGCCGATTTCAGCCAGCACCACATCGCCGGCCGCGTGGCCGAAACGATCATTGACCTGTTTGAACCCGTTGCCATCGGCATAGAGTACGGCAAAGGTCGTGCCGTCGCGGATCGCCTGCTCCAGCATCGCCGCCAGTTGCTGATCGAACAGCGCCCGGTTGGGCAGCCCGGTCAGCGCATCGTGCGTGGCGCGATGACTGAGCGTTTCGTTTTCATAGCGCAGCCGGTGTTGCCATTGTTCCAGTTCGGCGAGCAGCGCGTTGAAATCATCGCGTAACGTATCGACCTCGAGGATCGTCGCTTTGGGCGCGCGGCGGTCAAAGGCGCGGTCGACGCGGACCGCATGCGCCACGGCGGCGATCGCGCGCAGCGGCGCGATCACTTCGCCCTGAAGATGGCGTGCCAGCAGGAAGGTCGCGATCCCGGTCACAATCAGGCAGGCGAGGGTGCCGAGCAGCCCGGCCTGGATATACCCCGAGATCAGTCCCGTCCGCCCACGGACCCTGACTTCGCCGATCCTCACGCCCTCATGCACCACTGGCGCGATCGTCGGATCGGTGAAGTAAAGCGCCTCGACGATGCGGTTGACCGATAGCCAGGGCGCCGGCCTGACCGGGGATTTCCATTGTGCCAGGATGCGGCCGCCATTGACTGACACGGTGATCTCCGCGATTCCATCGGTGGAGGCGAGCGGCGCGATACTGCGCCGCGCTGCGTCCGCATCGTCGAAGATGATCGCGGGCGCGACGCTGTAGCTCGCGGTCTGGGCGATCAGCTTAAGATTTTGCTTGGCATAAAGGCCAACCGTGGTGAAGCCGGTGAGCAGCACTGTCAGTCCGGCTATGCCGACGGCGAACAGCGTCACCCGGAAATGAACCCGGGTCAGCACCTGGCGAAGAGTGGGCAAGGGTCTGGCTTGATCCGTCATGCCGGACCCTCATTCGCACTTGTGATGCGCAGGACGCGAGGATCGACCCGTACGGTTCCGCGCGAAATGGCATCGAGGTTGAGCTGGAAGCTCAGCGTGCTGGTCCGCACGCGCAGGCAGAACATGGCGCCGCCCCGGCATTGCGGATCGGATTCCGCGATCGACAGGATGGGGCGACCATGGACGCTCGAAATCATCTGGCGCTGCCGCTCGGGCGCCATTGTCCCAAGGTAGAGAATGTCGCAGTCGTTGGTGGCGCTGCCCGCGGCGATCTTGCGCAGCGCAACCGGACGGCTTGCGCCATGGTCGATTTCGGCGGCCCGCAGCGCGACTTGCGTGACGCCACTGATACACAGCCGCAATTGCTGAGGATTCACCGGCCAGCGTGTGTAGCTGATGATCCCGCCCACAGTGCGCGACACGGCGATCGCCTGTTCAATGGCGTCGGTTTGAAACTTCGATTCCGTGACGGCGATCGGAGGCGGTGTGACGGTGTCGTCGACGCTGGCCGCCAACAGGGCGATTCCAAAAAACACCAGCGTGCCATTCCCCACTCGGCCTTTGGTTAAGCGGCCATCAACGAACGCTACCGAAATGACCGGTCGAATGCCAGCAAATTGCTGTGCTGCGGCATAACGGCACTGCGCTACGGGGCAGATGGCTAAATTGCGGCAAGCATCGCGCTGCGCAGGCCATTGACATCACCCGCTTCTATCAACGTCAACCCCGGTTGCGGCGGCAGGCCGCAAGCAGTTGTCGCAATGACCGGCAAGCCTGCGGCAAGTGCCCGTAACAGCGTGTGGGGGCGATGTTCGAGCAACGCCGGAAGGACGACGCCCGCCAACTCGATGGGCTGTTCGCCAGAACCGGCACGACGCACCTTCAGGCCTGACCAGAAGCCTGGCTCTTCTTCGGCGCTGCGTTCGATCAGCAATTCGATCTCGAGTCCCG
Organism: Sphingomonas sp. ERG5; assembly: GCF_000803065.1. Taxonomy (GTDB): domain Bacteria; phylum Pseudomonadota; class Alphaproteobacteria; order Sphingomonadales; family Sphingomonadaceae; genus Sphingomonas. The sequence goes on along the minus strand of NZ_JSXI01000001.1, from coordinate 210,974 downwards.
CCATTGCCTCGCGCATTGTATGGACGCCCTTGCGCCCTACGGCGGGACCGGCGAACAGGAAGCGATGTCCCCCTTTGCGGAAAGGGAGTGGTGCGGCCGGCGCTCAGTCGATCAGCTCGATGCGATCGGGGAAATGGTCGGCCACGGCATGGTGTGGTGTGATCAGGCGTCGTGCCGCCGCAAGCGCTGCGCGTTCCGCTGCCACAACTGATGCGGGCGCGCGAAAATCGCCCAGGGTGGGGCTTTCGGCATGACGCGCGCGGGCGGTGTCGAGGATGTGGTGCAAGGCGTGCATCGGCAGCCGATCGAGCAGCACGTCGAAGTGCCGGCCTTGCAGTATCCCGGCCCGCCAGAGATGCGGAAGCAGCGTCTGCGCAATAACGAGATGGGTGTTGAGGGGCGATAGCGCGCGGGCATGGGCTGCCGCCATTCGTGCGTCCGCCGTCAGCATCAGCGCCGCCAGAGGTGCCCTGCCAGCGTGGAGACGGAGCGCGATGGAACGCTGCAAGGCGGTCAGGTCGGCCGTGTGTTCACGCCCGATGCGGGGCCAACTCTGCGCGTTCGAACCGAAACGACGGGTTGGAAGCAGCAATATGTCATCGGGGCCCGCCTCTGCCCGATACTGCGCCGCGAATTCCGGCGAGGGCGCATCGACGAGCCACGCAATCGGTGTCGCCATCCGCCGTGGTTGGTCGGGATCATGGCGATGGCAGCTGACCTGGCCGCAGTTCAGGCAATCATTGGCGGACAACCCGGTGAACAGGCTGGCCGTGGGAGCGTCGGCGAACTGGGCATGGCTGCGGATTTCGACTTCAAGCGTATCGGTCGTGAGCCGCGCCTCGATACGGAATGCGTGTTCGGCACGAAGCCGCAGATCGAGATAATTCCAGAACACTGTTGCGTCCCGCCCCTCGGCCGCGCGCGATCCGGGGACGATGCGCGTATGCGCATGGCGTTCGACGATCTCCAGCCGGGCGTCGAGTGCCGCCTCGTACAGCGCGTTGGACAATTGGCACAGGCCGCCGCCGATGGTGGCGATCATGCAGCCTTCGCGCAACTCGCGCCCCGCCACGAATCCGCGACGCCGCACGGGGCGTCCGACATGGCGCCAGAAACTGAACGTCTCGCCTGCCGCCACTTCTATTGCGTCGATACCGCGCAACGCAGCGCGGAGATTCTGGATCTTGCCGGCATTGAGTGCGTGATTTTTCGCGCCGCCCGAGGCTGTCCAGAGCGGCGAACTGACCGAGGCGATGACCGGTGCCTCGCGCAATGCCGCCGATCGCGGCTGCCGTCGTGGTGCCGTCCCCGGCGCGATGTCGCGCATCAGGCGATGGACACGCAGCAGCGAGGCCTTGGTCGAAAAGACCAGTGCGCTTGCGCGGGTTGGAACACCTGTACGCGGCATGGCCGTCGCGCTGGGAGTCCGTTCGGTCACATAATCCCTTTCCAGCCCATGACAGGATGTCATTCATCTCATCGGAGTCAATTGGTCGGCGACATGTCTTGTCGCAGGCGCATGCCGTGCTCATCATGCGGTCATGGCGACTCCCGTGATCATGACCCCGATGGGAGGACAGGGCGTTGCGCGGAAGGATTTTCACGATGCGTATGGAATTGGTGCTCGCGCTCGGTGCGGTGTTGATGCTTGCGGGCTGCGATCAGGACGATCCGGCCGAAGGGAATCAGAGCGGGAAGGTTGCGGGGCTGGCGGCCAATCAGATGGTCGCACCGGAAGCGGAGGATGGCATGACAATCAACGCAGCGACCGCTTCGCGTACCGATAGTGCGGGCGGGTCGGAGCGATTCACCTGCGACAATGGTGCCGGTGTCGTCGTCACCTATGGCAATGGCGCCGCCGCGCTGCTGATCGACGGGGAGGAATATCAGCTTCCCAACGTTTCGGCGGCTTCGGGATCGAAATATATGAGCGATACCGGGATGACCAAGGGCAAGAGTCTGACCTGGTGGAGCAAAGGCAATGGCGCGATGCTGATTGAGGCTCCGGTCGGCGACACATCCGGCACCAAGGACGTCGTCCTACAGTGCAAGCAGGCCGCTGATGCGAAAGCGCAACCCGATATCGGCTGACTGAGCGGCTAGAGCGGTTTCGAGCTGGGTTGCCCACCCACCGTTTGCCCTGAGCCTGTCGAAGGGCACGCGCAGCGCATGGGCTTCGACAGGCTCAGCCCGAACGGGGGACGATTCCACCCAAGTCGATGGTGCTCTAGAGTTTGATCCAGCTGCGCTGAAGCGTGGCACCGGCCTGCTCCCCCACCCGGCCACCCATTCAGTATATTCTGTGGGTGGCGGGGTGGGGGAGCGGGCGGAGCAGCCCAAGGTTCCGGCGATGCAACGCATCGTTGGAATGGCTGTGCCGTCTGGCTGGATCAAACTCTAATAGCAAAAGGGCCGGAGTTTCCTCCAGCCCTTCGCTTATTCAACTTTGCCGGCCTGGATCAGGCAGCGACGACCTCTGCGGTGTCGACCTTGATGCCCGGGCCCATCGACGAGCTGACCGCGATCTTGCGGACATACTTGCCCTTGGCGCCCGACGGCTTGGCCTTGACGATCGCGTCGACCAGCGCATCGAAGTTCGCGCGCAGATCTTCCGCCGGGAACGACGCCTTGCCGATGCCGGAATGAATGATGCCGGCCTTCTCGACGCGATATTCGATCTGGCCGCCCTTGGCTGCCTTGACCGCTTCGCCGACGTTCATCGTCACCGTGCCGAGCTTCGGGTTGGGCATCATGCCCTTAGGCCCGAGGATCTTGCCGAGGCGGCCGACGATGCCCATCATGTCCGGGGTCGCGATGCAGCGATCGAAATCGATCGTGCCACCCTGGACGATTTCCATCAGGTCTTCCGCACCGACGACATCGGCGCCGGCTTCGCGTGCTTCGTCAGCCTTCGCACCCTTGGCGAACACGCCGACGCGCACCGTCTTGCCGGTGCCCTTGGGCAGGGTGACGACGCCGCGAACCATCTGGTCGGCGTGACGCGGATCGACGCCGAGGTTCAGCGCGACTTCGATCGTCTCGTCGAACTTGGCGGTGGCATTGGCGCGCGCGATCGAGATCGCTTCGTCGATGCCGTGCAGCTTTTCGCGGTCGACGGTCGTGGCGAGGGTCTTCGCCTTCTTGGTCAGCTTTGCCATGTTCTCAGCCCTCCACCACTTCGAGGCCCATCGCGCGGGCAGAACCCTCGATGATGCGCGTTGCCGCTTCGATATCGTTCGCGTTCAGATCCTTCATCTTGGTCTGGGCGATTTCGCTCAGCGCCGAGCGCTTGATCTTTCCGGCGGAAACCTTGCCTGGCTCCTTCGAACCCGACTTCAGGCCGGCGGCCTTCTTGATCAGGTACGACGCCGGCGGCATCTTCGTTTCGAACGAGAAGCTGCGATCGGCATAGACGGTGATGACGGTGGGAAGGGGCGTGCCCGCTTCCTGATCACCGGTCTGCGCGTTGAACGCCTTGCAGAATTCCATGATGTTGACGCCGCGCTGACCCAGAGCCGGGCCGATTGGCGGGCTGGGGTTGGCCTTGCCGGCCGGCACCTGCAGCTTGATGTATCCAGTAATCTTTTTAGCCATGTCTCACTCTCTTTCGTGGGGGCTTCGCGAAATATCGCTCCGCCCTGATCAAGTTTAGCGGTTCAAGCGGCGTTTGACGGCCTCCCGCGGGTACGCATTCACTGGTTCGTTTCGCGGCCCTTGCGGGACACCGGGACGAACGGCCCGAAACTGAATTTCCTTATCGCCGCGGCGATTACTTCGCGCGCTCGACCTGCTCGAATTCGAGCTCGACCGGGGTGGCGCGACCGAAGATCGACACCGACACCTTGACGCGGCTGCGGTCGAAATCGAGTTCCTCGACGATGCCGTTGAAGCTCGCGAACGGGCCGTCGAGCACCTTGACCGAATCGCCGATCTCGTAATCGACCTTCATCTTGGCCTTGGGCGCGGCAGCTGCCTCTTCCTTCGAATTGAGCATCCGCGCGGCTTCGGCTTCGCTGATCGGCTGGGGCTTGCCCATCGAGCCAAGGAAGCCGGTGACCTTCGGCGTGTTCTTGACGAGGTGATAAACGTCGTCGTTCATGTTCAGCTTGGCGAGCACATAGCCCGGCATGAACTTGCGCTCGACCGCGATCTTCTTGCCGCGGCGGGCTTCGGTTACCGTCTCGGTCGGAACTTCGATCTGCTCGACCAACTGCTCAAGACCCATGCGGGTCGCCTCGGCCATGATCGAATCGCGGACCTTGCCCTCGAAACCGGAATAAGCGTGAATGATGTACCAGCGCGACATGCGTTCAACCCTTGGCCAGCGACAGCAGGTACGCGACGACCATCTCGAACACCGAATCGATGCCGAGGAAGAAGATCGCCAGCAACGTGGTCATGATCATCACCATCACACCGGTCATGATCGTCTCCCGGCGCGTCGGCCAGACGACCTTCTTGGTCTCGGCCTGAACCTGCCGGATGAATTCGAGTGGTGTCGTTCGTGCCACGTTAAGTGCCGCTTTCAAAAAATGCCCAAAAACGAGGCAAAGGACCGCTGCCCGGTTCTAACCGAACCGGTGCCGCCCAATCCTCGATATCGGATGGCCGCTGCATCTAGCGATTCGGGTGCCGTAACGCAAGCGATGGCGTTCGGCCCGTCGCAGGCAAGCCACGGGATGGATGGTTAACGCATAATCCCTCCATTTCGGATGGATCGATCGACTGGTTGTCACGTTCCTGACCCAACTCCGTAATGTTGGCGGAGAGTGTCAAACGGGGGTTGCTCATGAACCTGGATGCCCGGACGATCCGGATCCTCGCCACGCTCAACAACGATGTGGAGCGCGCATCGCTCCGTTCGCTCGAGGAGCGGCACGGAAACCATGGCCGTGGTGATGAAGAATGGCAGGGGAGCACGGACTCGAACCGTGGGCCTTCGGTTTTGGAGACCGACGCTCTAACCAACTGAGCTACACCCCTGTGCGGTAGCGGCGTTTAACGAGGCCCGGCCTCCGGGGCAAGCACCTCAAGCAGCTGCTGCGTCCCTTTGTCCACGATTTGCGATCGCGCGGGCTTCTTCGACGGGCAATGGTCGGCCGAAATAATAGCCCTGGACCCTGGAACAGCCCAGATCCTGCACCATCAAATGCTCATTCTCAGTTTCCACGCCTTCCGCCGTGGTCGCCATGCCCAGGCTCTGCGCGAGCGCGACGACCGCGCGGATGATCGCGATCGCCTCGGGCACGCCCTTGGACGCCTGAGTCACGAAGCTGCGGTCGATCTTGATCGATGAGAAGCGGGTCCGGCTGAGATAACCAAGCGAGGAATAACCAGTGCCGAAATCGTCAAGGCTGAGGCGGACGCCCATGTCGAGGATTTTCTCGAGCACCTGGATCGCGCACGTGCCTTCTTTCATGAAGACGCTTTCGGTCACCTCCAGTTCGAGCCGGTCGGCGGGCAGCCCGCTTTGCGCCAGCGCGGAAGCGACCACGGCCACGAACGCGGGATTATGCAGCTGTTCGGGCGAGACATTGACCGCGACGCGTACCTGACTCCGCCAGCGGACCGCCTCTTCGCACGCGGTGCGGAGCACCCATTCGCCGATCGGCGCGATCAGGCGGGCATCCTCGGCCAGGGGCACGAACTTGACCGGGGAAATGTTGCCATATTCGGGATGAGTCCAGCGCAACAGCGCCTCGAAACCGGTCAGCTCACCAGTGTCCGCCGCGACCACCGGCTGATAATTGAGGTGCATCTCGCCATTCTGCAGCGCCTTGCGCAGCGCCATTTCAAGTACGCGGCGTTCCTCAGCCTGCACATGAAGCTGCGGTTCGTAGCAATGGAAGGTGCCGCCGCCGGCGTCTTTCGACCGGTATAGCGCCAGGTCGGCCGAGCGGATCAGCATTTCGGCGGTACGCCCGTCGCGCGGGCCGGTGGCGACGCCGATGCTGGCGCCGATATACAGTGTGTGCTGGTCGAGCTCATAGGGCTTGGACAGCGTGGCGATGATCGCCTGGGCAAGTTTCTCGACTCGCGAGGAATCGGTCGCGTCGCGCACCACCACGGCGAACTCGTCACCGCCCAGCCGCCCGATCGTCTCATTGTCGGTGATCAGTTGATTGAGGCGTTCGGACACGCGGCCAAGCAAGCGATCGCCGATCGGATGGCCCAGCGTGTCATTGATTGCCTTGAACCGGTCGAGGTCGATCATCATGAAGGCGCAGCGGCTGCCCCATTTGTCGGCCTCCGCCATTGCGCGGGCGAGCGCTTCGTTGATCAGCAAGCGGTTGGGCAGGCCGGTCAGGGTGTCGAAGCGCGCCATCTTGTTGATCTTGTCGGCCGAAGCGCGCTGTTCGGTCACGTCGGAGCCGACACCGCGAAAGCCGATGAACCCGCCGCGTTCGTCGTAGCGCGGCGAGGCGGCGATTTCCCACCAGCGTTCCACGCCCTGGACCATGACCGGCAGCAACAGATCGCGAAACGCCTCGCGGCCCTTCAGCTTGTCCGCCAATGTGCGCAGCCCGGCGGCAAAATTGCCCGCTTCCCAGGTCGGCCCGGCCAGCACTTGCAGGAATGGCATGCCGTTGACCGAGAGCGGGTCAAGGCCGACCGAATGGGCGAAGCGTGGCGAGGCGCGGACGATGCGGCGCTGCGCATCGGTTTCCCACAGCCAGTCGGCGCTGTTCTCCTCGAATTCGCGCAGCAACAGGCTGACGGTCTCGTCGCGCTCGGCAAGCGCGATCTCGCCGGCGCGGATCACCACCAGCGACTTGCCGCGCACGAAACAGCCAAGCATCAGCAGTACGGTGAAAAGCAAGGCGGCGGCGGCGAGCAGCGGACCAGTGAGAATGAACAGCATCACCGCGATCGACGCGCCGAGGATGCCGAGAAAGGCGAGCGTGGCGAGCGGCAGCGCGGCCATCGCCACGGCGGAGGCGGTCATCAGGACCGAGAGCACGATCCACAGCCCGAGCGCGACATTGGCATCGGCCTTCACCCCGAAGGCGAGCGGCGGCACCGACCAGACAGCGGCGAGCGCAATGCCGTCGAGCACGGTGTCGCGCACATCGCGCAGCGTTGCGGTATGTCCGGTGCGACTGCGCGACGCGAGACGGCGGAACGTGATGGCGGCGCCGACTGCGGCGGTCACCGCGCCCCAGCTCGCCAATGCCCAGATCGGCGCAATACGGGCGAGAAGCAGGAAGACGAGCGCCGCGCCGATCAGATTCGCGCCGAACAGGAACACGGCGAGCTGACTGCCCGCGTTGAGCTGCGCGGCCCGGATCGGGGCCCAATCCGTCGTGTCCGCCGGATCATACAGACCAAGGAGCGCTCGCGCATCGATACGCGGCTGGGCGAATTGGGAGGAAGGCTGGGTGCTCACATCGCCATGATTACGCGATGCTGGTTAGCGGAAGGTTAGACCAGCGGCGGTTTTGGAGACTTATTTTACCCAAATAAGTCTCTTTTGACGCAACTGGGTCCCTCTCCTCGCGGGGAGAGGGGGTTATGCCGCCAGATCGTAAGGCTTGATGTCGCCGTTAAGGTAAAGATTGCGCGCTTTCGCGCGACTCAGTTTGCCCGAGCTGGTGCGGGGCAGGGTGCGTGGCGGGATCAGTTCGATCACGCAATTCATGCCGGTGACCGACCGGACGCGCTCGCGAATTTCTTCACGCAAGCGGACGCGCTCGGCATCGTCCGAACTGCGGCATTGCACCAGTACGGCGGGGGTCTCCTCGCCACCCGGCGTGGTGATCGCGAAGGCAGCGATGTCGCCGGCCTTGAAGCCGGGCAGCTGCTCGACCGCCCATTCGATGTCCTGCGGCCAATGGTTGCGGCCATTGACGATGATCATGTCCTTGGCGCGGCCGACAATGTAGACATAGCCGTCCGAGATATAGCCCATATCGCCCGTGTCGAGCCAGCCATCGGCCATGCACGCCTCGGTCGAGGCGTCGTCGCGGAAATAGCCGACCATCAGCGACGGGCCCGAACACCAGACCTTGCCGATCGCGCGTTCCGGCAGCGGCGTGCCGTCTTCCTCACGGATCTCGACTTTCATGTCGCGCACCGGCTTGCCGCAATTGACGATCGCGCGGAAGCGCTGCGGGCGATCCTGGCCATGCGCCACGCCCGATAGCTGGGTTTCCTCGACCAGTTCGACACGGATGCCTTCACCCGGGGGCATGATCGTCACCGCCAGCGTCGCTTCGGCCAGGCCATAGCTCGGCAGGAACGCGGTCGCCTTGAAGCCGGCATCGGCGAAGGCGTCGACGAACGCCTGCATCACATCGGGACGGATCATGTCCGCGCCATTGCCGGCGACGCGCCAGCGCGACAGATCGAAGCGGTCGCTCGCCTTGGTCTGGCTCGACATGCGGCGCGAGCAGATATCGTACCCGAAGGTCGGCGAATAGGAGAGGGTGGTGCCCTGGTTGCGGCTGATCAGATCGAGCCAGGCAAGCGGGCGGCGCGCGAAATCCTCGGTCTTAAGATAATCGGTCGAGACCTGATTGGCCACCACTGACAGGAAACAGCCGACCAGGCCCATGTCATGATACCAGGGCAGCCAGGAGACGCAGCGGTCGCTCTCGGTGATGTTCATGCCATGGCTGTGCGCGGCGAGATTGTTGAGCAGCGCGTGATGCGTGATCGCGACGCCGTGCGGGAAACGGGTCGAGCCACTGGAATATTGCAGATAGGCAATTTCGTCGCCGTGCGCCTGGGGCAGCGACACTTCGGGCGCTTCGCGTTGTTCGAATTCGGACCAGTCGATCCCTTCGACGCCGGCGATCTTCGCTGCTTCGCCCGCCATCTGGGCGAGTTCGGGCGGGTAGATCAACATGGTCGGATCGCAGCTCGAAAGCTGGACACGGAGCTGCTCGATGTAGGAATCGCGACCGCCAAACGATGTCGGCAAGGGCAGCGGCACTGGCCAGCCGCCGGCATAGATCACGCCGAAGAAGATGGCGGCGAATTCGGGGCCGGTCTCGGCAACCAGCGCGATACGATCCTCGGGCGTCACACCTGCAGCGATCAGGCGGCGCGCCATCGCCAGCGCGTCGTTGCGCATCTCGCTGAACGGATAGGGGCGGGTCAGCGTACCGCGCGCATCGTGGAAGTTGAGCCCGCGTGATCCGCTCGCGGCATAATCAAGGGCTTCGCCCAGCGTTTCGAAATCGGCGAAGCGCCGCGGCAAGCCGTCGTCGGTCGGCGTCGCGACAAGCGCCGCCGCAGCGTTCCGCTCATCCTGTCGCCCGTCCTGAGGCAGTGTATCGGTCGTCATCTATTTCGCGCCCTAGTGGCGGCGCTTGATGTGCCGCTCTTGTAGAAGCGTACACCTCTGCCCCGCGCTGGCGTTCAAAATCGGGTCCGACTGTGGCACAATGATGGCGCATGGTATCCGACCACCCTTCGCGAGAGCGCCAGAACCGCGAGCGCCGTGTCGCTCCGCCGCTTGATATGGCTGCGCTGGAGCGGCTAGCGCTGCGCTATGTCGAACGTTTCTCCACCACAAGGGCGCGGCTCGCCGAGTATCTGACCCGCAAGATTCGCGCGCGCGGCTGGGAGGGCAATAGCGCTGATCCGGTTGCGATCGCCGAGCGCATGGCCGAACTCGGCTATATCGACGACCGCGCTTTTGGTGAGGCGCGCGCTTCCGCCATGGCGCGGCGTGGTCTGGGCAAGCGGCGTGTGACCGGCGCGTTTCGCCAGGCGGGGATCGAAGAGGAGGATGCCGCGGCACTGGTGCCGGCGATCGAGGCGCGCGCGCTGGAGGCGGCGCTGACCTTTGCGCGCAGAAAACGCATCGGGCCCTATGCGCAAGGGGAGGCGGATCGCCCGCTGCGCGAGAAACAGATCGCGGCGATGATCCGTGGCGGACATGACTTTACTCTGTCGCGGCGGATCGCCAGCATGGCGCCGGGCGAGGATGTCGACAATTTGTCCCGAGAATGGTCGTAATCGGGCCAAGCTGGGGCTTTTTCCCGCCGCTACGATCGTGCTATGGCGGTTTTTCGGGGGAAGTTACGTATGCGTATCGAAACGCAGCCGGATGATTGGGACCGGCTAGGGGAAATATCGTCGCGGACGGAGGCGGATAACCTGCCCGTGTCCGACGGGACGCTGCACGCCGGCACGTTGAAGTGGTTCGACGTGACGCGCGGCTTTGGATTCGTGGTCGGCGACGACGCGTCGGTCGGCGACATATTGATCCATTTCTCGGTGCTGCAATCGCATGGCCGCCGCAGCTTGCCCGAAGGCGCGCGAATCGAATGCTATGCCGTGGCGCGGGATCGTGGGCTGCAGGCGACCGAGATCGTTTCGATCGACCTGACTCATGCCGTCGAGCCGCTGCCCCGCAGCCGGGCGCCGGGCGAACGAGTCGATCCGGCCGCGCTGATCGACTCCGCCGGCCCGTTCGAAGCGGTGACGGTCAAATGGTTCAACCGGTTGAAGGGGTACGGTTTTCTGGTGCGCGATGCCGATTCGGCGGATATTTTCGTGCATATGGAAACATTGCGCCGCGCCGGGCTGATCGAAGTCGAACCCGATCAACGGCTGCGGGCGCGGATCGTCGAGGGGCGCAAGGGACCGCTGGCGGTGGCCGTCGAAGAAGCAAGCTGATGAAGGCTGTTCGACCCTGGCTGGCGGCCATCGCTCTCGGCGCGGTGACGCTCACCGGCGGGTGTACGCCCGGCGACGCGGTGTCGGCCTCCGGCGAGGCAGAGGCTGCCACGGTTGTGACGATCAAAAGCAGCACCGGTGCGCATGTCTTCAAGGTCGACCTGGCCGATAGCGAGCCGGAACAGCAAAAGGGGCTGATGTACCGGACCGGCATCCCCAAGGATGGCGGCATGCTCTTCGCACCCTATCCGCCGGGCGGCGGAGCGCCGCGCGAAGCGAGCTTCTGGATGAAGAACACGCCGAGCCCGCTCGACATCATCTTCATCCGCGCCGACGGCACGATCGCGCGTATCGCCGAGAACACCATTCCATTCTCGGAAAACCCGGTCCCGTCGGGCGAACCGGTTGCCGCCGTGCTGGAGATCAACGGCGGCCGTGCGCTGGAGCTGGGTATCGTCGAGGGCGATAGCGTCAGCTGGACCGGAAAGAAGCAGGGTAGCTGATCGCGGTTGATGGCGGCCCGCTGGACGGCTAAGCGCGGATCATGGGCATCAATCTCAATCCATTCACCTGGTGGAACGGCGCCAGCTGGGGCACCATGATCGGCCTGCGCGGCAAGACCCGCGTTGGCGACGACGCGCTGGGCAATGTCTATTATGAGGGCGGCAAGGACACCAACGGCAATCCGCGCCGTTGGGTGATCTATGCCGGCGCGAACGATTCGAGTCGCGTTGCACCCGAATGGTTCAGCTGGCTGCATCATCAGGTCGACGATCTGCCTGATCGCTCGCTGCCCGCGCCACGCGTGTGGGAGAAGCCGGCCTTGCCCAATCTGACCGGTACCACTCTGGCCTATCGGCCGCCCGGCGCACTTGAAAAGGGCGGACGCCGCGCCGCCGCAACCGGCGATTACGAAGCCTGGACTCCAGAGGCGTGATCAATCGCCGCTGGCTGATCGGGGGCGGGCTTGCCCTGGCCCTGGGGGTTGGCGGCTGGTTCGGTTATGGCTGGTGGCAGGACCGTACGAAAACCGTTTCGCCGGAAGGCCGGGCGACGCCGCGCACCGCGCTCGATGAAGAAATCCCGTCGGCTGACGTGACCACGATCGATGTCTCGTCCGGCGTCGATCCCTCCTACGGTGCCACACCGATGGCGCAGCGCGTCGCGGTGCTCGGATTGCTCAACAAACGGAACGGCGTCGCGCGCGACATAACGCTGAAGCCGGGGCAAGCGACGCGAGTCGGCGGCGTGGTGATTCGCCTGCGCGCCTGTGAGCGCACCGCGCCATGGGAACAACAGCCCTATACCGGCGCCTTTGTGCAGGTCGATATCGAGCAGTCCAACAAGAGCTGGCAGCGAGTCTTTTCGGGCTGGCTGTACAAGGAGCGGCCGCAGCTCAATGTCGTGCTGCATCCGATCTATGATGTGTGGGTCAAGAGCTGCACGATGACTTTCCCCGAGGGCGGGCCGGATTCGATCAGCGCGCCCAGTGGCGAGGCGAAGGGCGGAGCGTCGCGACCGAGCGCGGAAAAGTCGCCCGCCGCACCGGCCGCGACCGAGCCTGCGCCGACCCCGACCACACCTTCGATCGCGCCGGTCAACAATCCGACATAATCGGCCCGGCTGATCTCCACCGCGCCGAGCGAGGCGAGGTGATCGGTCATGAACTGGCAGTCGAGCAAGGTGAAGCCGCCGATCCGCAACCGTGCGACAAGCCAGGCGATCGCAACCTTTGATGCGTCACGCGCACGGCTGACCATGCTTTCGCCGAAGAACGCCTTGCCCAGCGCAAGACCGTAAAGACCGCCGACCAGATCGTCACCGTCCCAGACTTCGATCGAATGGGCAAAGCCCATATTATGGAGCGTGCCGAAGACCTGCTCGATCTGGGTATTGATCCAGGTGTCGGGCCGGTCCTGCGCGGCTTCGGCGCACAGCGCGATGATCCGCGGGAACGCGGTATCGGCGGTGACGCGGTAGCGGTCGGCGATCAATGTCTTCTTCAGCGAATGCGAGAGGTGGAAGCTGTCGAGCGGCAGGATCGCGCGCTCCTTCGGTTCGACCCAATAGACGCTGCCGGCGTCGCGGGCGTCGGCCATCGGGAAGACCCCGACCGCATAGGCGCCGAGCACCAGATTGGGATCAAGCGGCACGACATCGAACGCCGCGTCAGGCGGCGCTCCGCTCACTTGGCCAGCCGTCGTTCGACTGCCTGCCACAATTGGGCAAAGGCCTGGCCGCCGGCCGATCTGCCCGCGAAGCTGCCGACCGGCGCGCGCCGCACCGCCATCGACTCGACCACGCTGGCCATCGGCACGACCGGCCAGTCGGGATGGCGCGCCAGCGCATCGGCATGGAGCCTGCGGCGACGATCGACCATCGAATGCACCGGTAGCACTTCTGCCTTCCCGCCAAGATGCTTGACCACCTCGGCATAGGCACGCTCGGACAAAGGCGAGGGGATGACCGGCACGACGATCAGGTCGGCGGCGCGCATCACCTGGTCGCTGGTCTCGGTCAGGCCGGGCGGGCAATCGAGCAGGATGCGATCATAGGATTTGCGCAAGCCGGTGAGTAGCTTCTGCAGCCGTTTCTTCTTGTCGAGTTCATGAAACAGCAAATCGAGGCCGCGCAGCGAGGCGTCGGCGGCAATCAGGTCGAGCCGCTCGATTCCCGTCTTGTTGATCAACTTGTCGGGTTCGACATCCTTGGAGAAGACGTCCTGGGCCGGCTTCTTCGATGGTTTGTCGGACAGCAGGAAGCTGCTCGCGGCCTGCGGATCGAGATCCCACAGCAAGGTGCGGCGCGCGGACAGGCTTGCGGCACACCATGCAAGATTGACCGCCAACGTGGTTTTCCCGACGCCGCCCTTCAGGCTGTAGATCGCGATTGTCGCCATGCGCGTCCTCCGGCTGTTGTGCAGTGCATCGTGCCGCAGGGCAGGAGGGGACGCAAGCTGAGCCGCGTCACGGGATGGATAAAAGGAGTGGGGAATAAAAAGGGCCGGTGGATCGCTCCACCGGCCGATTTTTTTGGGTGAAAGATCGGAGCGATCAGGCCTTGCAGGTGAGCGAGCCCTTCTTCGGCTGTGTCAGCGTGATGTTCTTCGGGTTGCCGGTCAGCGAATAGCCCTCGGCGACCAGCGGCTTGCCGGCTTCGTCGGCCTTGAGCACGGTCGTGGGACCGGTCTTCTCGGTCTTCAGCTGCGCCTGCTTGTCACCCTGGAAGAAGGTCACATAGACAAGGCTGTTGTCCTTGCAGCGGAACGTCACTTCCGCCTTCATCGCCGGCGGCAGCGCGACCGGCGCGCGGTTGGCGATCGCCTCTGCCTGGGGGTCCGGTGCGACGCTGGTCAGCACTTCGGGCGACTTGTTGTTGTTACAGGCCGACAGCGCGAGCAGCGCGACGGCGACGAGCGGGAGTGTGCGGTTCATCATGTCGGGCCGACGCTTCGCGCACGCAAAAGAATTCGTCAAGACCCCAGTTTTCGGGCCGAAACGAGCCCTTTGCGCTGCAATAAAAGCGTCATTTATATAAGCTTAACAAACAGACATTTAACGCGGATTCATTCATGAAATTCGTCGAGGTCGGGGATGCGCCCAAAAGCGATTTTGGTGCCGACGCGATCGATCCGCCCGCCCGATTGCGGGCCGAGGCTGACGGCATTGCGGCCGAACTTCTCATTGATGCGATCCATTGCGCGGCTCAGCGACAAGGTCCGGGTCTCGCGCGCCAGCGGATCATTGGGGTCGAGCAGGCCGAACAGTGAGTCCTGTTCGCCCGTCACCGGTTCGATTTCGGCGAGCGTGACGCCGATCATGCGGATCTGAAAATCGCCCGGCCGGACTTTCCCCGCCGCGTATAATTGCGGGAACAGGGTTTCGAGCGCGGCGAGCACCGCGAAGCTGTCCTGAGTCGAGGCGAGCTTGCGGCTGGCGCGCCAGGTCGACTTGTCATCCTCGAAGCGCGCATGGAGGATGAGCAGGCGGCTGCGATAGGATTTACGGCGCAAACGGCTGGTGGCCTTGAGCGCGAGGCGGCGCGCGGTGAGTCGCACCGCTTCGACGCCGCGCTTGCCGGGTGACAGGACATGGCTGTGGCCGATCGAACGGCTTTGCGTCGCTTTTTCGGGCAGGTCGACGCCGTGGAGCTGATACCAGAGCCTGTCGCCATTGGTGCCGCCCCAGGCAGTGCCGGCGTCGCGCGGGCGGCGTTCGCAAAGCTGGCGGATATCGTTGATGCCGTCCTGCGCGAGCCGGCGCTCCATTTTCGCGCCGATCCCGGCAATGTCGCGCAAGGCAAGGTCATAGAGCCGCTCGGGCAAGGTTTCGGCATCGAGAATGACCAGCCCGTCGGGCTTCTGCATGTCCGACGCGAGCTTGGCGAGCAGGCGGTTGGGGGCGATGCCGACCGAGCTGGTCATGCACTCGCCGATATTGGCGCGGATCCCCGCCTTGATGCGGTGGGCAAGCGCAATGGCGGCATCGCGGCCATTCTCGTTGTCGAGCAGGCGGCATGCGACCTCGTCGATCGAACAGACTTTCGTGACCGGAATGTGCTTCCAGATCTCGGCGACGATGGCGGCGTGATATTCGACATATTTCTCATGCTGCGCCGGCGTGACGATCAGGTCGCGGCATAGCCGCTTCGCTTCCCACACGGGCGTGCCGGTGGTGATGCCGTAGCGCTTTGCCTCGACGCTCGCGGCGATTGCCACGGTCGTGTCGCTGTCGACCGGCGCGACCAGGATCGGCTTGCCGCGCAGATCCGGGTTCAATTGCTGTTCGACGCTGGCGAAATAACTGTTCAGGTCGAGGAACAACCAGCGCAAGGGCCGCGGGGGTAAGGTGAGCGAATCGGTTGGCACGACTCGGAACAATAGCGGAACATCGGCGCGTGGGACAGGATGCCGTAACGGCGGATAATTTATGCGGCTCGCCCCGATATTAATCGCGTTGATACGCTTTCTTCCCTATATGGGAAAAGTGAGCACCGCGATCCCCCATCAGTACAGCGTCGGCATCGATCCGGCGGATATCGACTTTATGGGGCATGTGAACAACGCGTCCTATCTGAAATGGGTGCAGGATGCGGTGGTCAATCACTGGCAGCGCTTCGCGCCGGCCGATGCGGTCGCCGCGCATCTCTGGGTCGCGCTGAAGCACGAAATCACCTATCGCAAGCCGACGTTCCTCGACGATGAGGTGATCGCCACCGTCCTGCTCGAAAAGGTGCAGGGCGCGCGGGCATTCTACCAGACGATCATCAAGCGCGGCGAGGAAGTGCTCGCCGAGGTTCAGTCGAGCTGGTGCTGCCTGGACGCCAAGACGCTGCGTCCGGCGCGGATCGCGGAAAGCATTTCCGAACTGTTCTTCCACAAGGATTGAACGGCGCACGCTGGATTGGCGGTGGTGCGGCTATACCCGAGAGCGACAACCCTCAGCAGGACTAAACGACTCTTGTCATCCCGCGAAAGCGGGGATCCCGCTGCCTTGCCCGCACTCAGAGGAAGGAGAAGCGGGATCCCCGCTTTCGCGGGGATGACGAAGAGGCAACTATTTGAAGATATTTGATATAACCATCTGATATAATTACATTATATCACTTGCCGCTGAGATAGCGGAAAGGGAGATATGTTACACGACTGGTGTAACATATCTCCCGCTCCCGTCCTCGCAGTCCTGTCGCTCACCGCGATTCAACCGTCGCACAAGATCGGGCATCTCATCTCTCGCCGGACTGGTATCGGCACGCTCTTTCTTAGTGTTGAAAAGGGGATGGCTATGGCGCCGCCGGCGCGATGGATCCGCGCCTCACCGGCCGTGACGCAGGCGTCAGCCCTGGCGCAGATACGCGCGCAATGCCGTCCAGGCGGGCAGTTTGGCGGCCAGGCCGACCGTGTGCAGGGCACTGCTTGAGGGTAGCGCGACCAGCGCCACATCGGCTGGCAGCGCGCCGAGCTGTTTCACGCCGTGGCGATGGGCGGTGGCGCCGTTGAAACCGATCGCGCGGAGATCGGGCAGGGTGCGGACCAATGCGGCGAGATCATTGGCGACCGGGTCGATGATTGCCGCATCCATGCTGCCGTTGCGCCGCGCGCTGCCGACGACATCCCACAGGCCGACCCGGGCCTCACGCAAGGCGGCGAGGCGCTGGTCATAATCGAATGGAGTCAGGTCGGTACCGATTACTGCCGAGATCAACGGCCAGAACTGATTCTGCGGATGCGCATAATAGCGCGCCTCGGCGAGCGAGCGGTCGCCGGGCAGGCTGCCGAGGATCAGCAAACGGGAGCGGGTATCGGTGATGGGCGGGAAGCTGCGCTTGATGGTCATGATGCCGTCGGCGTAGCCAGTTGGGCCAGGCGTGACAGCAGAAACCGGCGCTCCGCCGGTTGCTGGGTCAGTTCGAGCGCGGTTTGATAGCAGGCGCGTGCGGGTTCGTCGTGACCGAGCCGGCGCAGCATATCGGCCTTTGCCGCATGGGCGAGATGGTAGCGGTCGAGCTTGCCTTGGCCCAGCACCGCATCGACCGCCGCCAGCCCTGCCTCCGGGCCGTCGCGCATACCCAGTGCGACCGCATGATTGAGGGCGATCACCGGCGAGGGATCGATACGGAGCAGCATGCGATAGAGTGCGGCGATCTGCGGCCAGTCGGTCGCGGCGTAACTTGGCGCATCGGCATGAAGCGCGGCGATTGTCGCCTGAAGGAGATAGGGACCGATGCGTCGCATGGCCATCGCGTGGTCGATCAACTCCCTGGCTTCGGCGATGCGCGCGCGATCCCATTGCGACCGGTCCTGATGTTCCAGCAGGACGAGGTCGCCCACCGCATCGACGCGCGTGGTGCGTCGCGCCTCATGCAACAGCATCAGGGCAAGCAAGCCCTTCGCTTCGCAATCGTCGAGCAACTCGACGACCAGCCGGCCGAGCCTGATCGCTTCGGCGCTCAGATCGGTCCGGGTCAGGCTCGGGCCGCTGGTCGCCGCATAGCCTTCGTTGAAGATCAGATAGATGGCGCGCAGCGCGCTATCGAGTCTGGCGGGAAACTCGGCCGGCGGCGGGACTTCATAGGGGATCGCCTCATCCCGGATCTTTGCCTTGGCGCGGACGATACGTTGCGCGATGGTCGGGGTCGGCGCGAGGTAGGCGCGGGCGATTTCCTCGGTGGTCAGCCCGCCGACTTCGCGCAGGGTGAGCGCGATGCGCGCATCGGGCGTGAGGGCAGGATGGCAACAGATGAAGATCAGCCGTAACTCGTCGTCTTGCACGCTTTCCGGCGCGACCGGTTCGACCAGCGGATCGGTGATGAGGGCGAGATCGGGCAGCACGCCGACCAGCCGCGCCTGACGGCGCCAGCGATCGATCGTCTTGAAGCGCCCGGCCGAGACCAGCCAAGCATAGGGATTGGCCGGCACGCCCTCGCGCGGCCAGCGGTCCGACGCGGCGACGAAAGCGTCGTGCAGCGCTTCCTCCGCCGCCTCGAATCCGCCGAGCAGGCGGATCAGAGTCGCAAGCACGCGCCGCTTTTCGGTGCGATAGGCCGCCTCGACCGCGGCGCGTGCTTCAACTGGGGTCAAAGCTCAGGGGCTCAAAGTTCTGGGCGGGGCTTGCTGTAATCGACCACCGGCCGGACTTCGATCGATCCGATCCGGGCCAGCGGATGGCCGCTGGCGACGCGCACCGCTTCGTTCATGTCGGGTGCGTCGATCACGACAATGCCGCCAAGCACTTCCTTGGTTTCCATGAACGGGCCGTCGACCGTCGAGACCTTGCCGTCACGGACCCGGATGGTGATCGCTTCTTCGGGAAAAACCAGCGCTTCGGCGGTAACGAAATGCCCGCTTTCGCGCAGCACTTTGTCATGATGCTGGCATTCGGACAGGGCCTGATTGGCCTCGGCAGAACCGCCGAAAAGCGTCTTGGGATGATAATAGATGAGGCAGGCATAGTGCATGATCGGGCTCCTTCGTTGGTGCTGTCAGTACACCTAGTCGTTCGGCCCCCGCGGATTTCGACATGCCCGGCTGATTTTTTCGGCCGCCCGGAAATGAGGTGGCGCGCGATGGCCACCCCAGCAACGGTGGATCACCGGATCAAGCCACACCAAGATAGTCGAGCTTGCCGATCGGGACGCCGTTGTGACGCAGGATCGCATAGGCGGTGGTGACGTGGAAATAGATGTTGGGCAGCGCGAAGCTCAGCACATAGCTTTGCCCGGTGAAGGTGAGGGCGCGAGTGGGGGTCTGAAAGATGACCTCCGCCGTCTCCTTGCCGTCGAGCGCTTCACGCGGGGTGCTGGCGAGGAGCGCCCTGGCTTTGGCGATGCGCATCTGGAGTTCGGCAAAGCTGGTTTCATTGTCCTCGAACACGACATTCTCGATGCCGCCGACGCGCGTCAGCACGCCCTTGACCGAGTCGGTGACGCGCTGAATCTGCGCGGTCAGCGGCGCCATGTCGGGGGCGAGACGGGCATTGACCAGCACCGACGGGTCGAAGCCCTTTTCGGTGGCGAAGGCTTCGCCCTTGGTCAGGACGCCCGACAAGGCATTCAGTGCGCGGTCGAAGACGGGCACGGTGAGATCGTAAAGCGATGTGGTCATGGTGACGCGTTTTAAGACTGTGCGCGGGTGGCGTCGATGGTGTTTGTGAGAGGACCGTCAATCGACATCGAATTCATCGCAATCATATTGTGGAGCGAGCGCGGATCGCCTCATTTCAGCCGTTGGGCGCGCCCATAGGGGCCACCAGGGACGCCCTTGATCCAGTCTCCCAGCAACCGAAGATATCCGTCCGTTATGCGAGTCGATTTTCGCGACCCATCCGGCAGGATGGTGAATTCGACCATGCCATGATCGGTGTTCGGGAACAGATAGCGGTCAATGCGCTTGCCCGATTGGGCAAGGCCGGAGAGCACTTTTTGAGTCGTCTCGATCGGCGCTTCGCGATCCTCGCCGGCCAGAACCCACAGCACGGGGATGGTCAGCTTCCTGAGCGTTGCGGCAGCGTCATAATGCCAGATGAGCTCGAGATTATCGAACCTTGCCTGGCCGACGCGCCGCAGATCGGCATCGGTCGCGCGCAGCATGTCGCCGCTATATTCGCCGTTGATCGTCTTCACCCATGGCTGGTCGCCAAACGAATGCCGCAAGCGCTCCAGTTCCTCATATCCCCGGGCGAAGTGCGACGACACCAGCGTGTCGGTGGCGCGGGACAAGCGGTCCAGGTCGGCGATGACGGCGGGCCCATAATTGGCGGCGCGCGCTTCCGAGATCATTTGCTCGCGATCCTCCTCGATCGGTGTGGCGACCAGACCGAAGCCGATTGCCACGAAGTCCGCACGGCTCCGCGTTGCGGCCAGCGGTGCAACCCAGCCGCCCTGACTGCCGCCATAATAGCCTGACCGGGTAAAGCGGCCCGCCGTCATCCCCTGCGCGGCGCCGAGCGCGGCGGCCGCATCGTCGGCAAGGAGTTCGAAATTCTGGGTATATTCACCTTCCGAGCCGCCGGTCCCGCGCTTGTCGTACACGAAGACGGTGATGCCCTGCGCGGCAAGGACATAAGGGTAGATCGAGGTCGCGACCGCGGAGGTGCGTTCCGAGCCATGGACCATGACGACCAATGGCTGGCGCTCCTTGCCGACCGGTTCGATCAGCTTGCCGCGCAGTGTCGCGCCGTCGCTGGCAAAGGTCGTGAGCGTTTCGGTAAGGCCGATTTTGGACCATGGCTTTCCGGCGACGGCGACAATGTCGCCCTCGCACGTGACGTGGCCCGCCGCGTCGCCAACCTGTCCCCGCCGTCCATCGACGAAGAGATAGCGCGAGTCCGTGGCGCCGTTCGCCGGTGGTGCGATGACCACGGCCTCTCCCGCGGAAGATCGGTATGCGCCAGTGGGGCAGGCCGCCGCGGATGCGGCCGGTGCGAGAGCGAGAAAGGCGAGGAGAAATTTGCTATGGTATCGCACGGAAGATCCTCAGAGGTCGCAGTTTTGCCTGATAAAGCGCTGTCGACATTTGTCCGTCAATGGGCGGTGGCGCATTGTGCGCACGCCCTGTCGCCCCGTCCTTGGCGATAATCGGCGCATTCGGGTTTGACTCGCTATAGGGGACGGAGTGGCCAGGCGGGATCGCAAATGAGCCGGGCACGTTGAAGATGACTCCGAAAGAGTAGAGTTTATGCCTCACGCCAGCGATACCGTTCAGTGTGCAGGCCCTGATAGTCCGCACGCCTTTGACAATATTCCGCTTCAGCCCCGCAATGGTGCGCTCGATGCGCGATGCCCGATCTGCAAGGGGTATGGACAATGGAACACCGAGATCGATCTGGTGAGCTTCCGCTGCAAGCGCGCCGCTTGCGGGCATTGCCTTGGTGCCGGCTGGGTGGAGACGGGCGATGATCCCGTCACCGTGCCCGATATCGTGCTGACAACGGATGGCCATCCGAAATGGACGACGATCAATGTTTCCGGCAATATCTCCGATCGGGATTCCGGCTGACTTTTCGCTCGATGGGCGAAGCGAGTGGGAAGCCTGACACGGCCTAGAACAGCGCCGGCGTTCCCACCCAGATCATTTTCACGTCACGGCTGCCGCCGTTGCGCATCCGATAAGGATGGCGCTGGTCGAAATGGGCGCTGTCGCCGGCTCGGAGGAGGAAATGCTCCTGACCGATCCACACATCGAGTTCACCCTCCAGCACATACCAGAAGCCTTCGCCCTCGCGATGCGTTGCTGGGGAAGCTAGGCCGGGCGGCACAATGATGTGCAGCGCCTCCATCTTGCGTTCTTCATGGCGACCGCTGAGGCGCGCATAGACCACTGGGCTGGTGCCGAACTGCAGATATTCAGGCTGATCCCCGCGACGAACGATCTGACCGGGGCGCGGCGCACCGACGAAATAGCTCATCTCCACGCCGAGCGCACTGGCGATCGATGTCAGCGAGACCAGTGACGGCATCGCCAGATCACGCTCGACCTGCGACAGGAAGGGCACCGACAGACCACAGGCATCCGCCAGCGCCTGAAGCGTCATGCCCAACCGTTTGCGGCGATCGCGGATCGCGGCGCCGATCAGCGGCAAGCCGGGCGTCTCGGCGGCGTCGGTTGACGGCGGCATCTGTGCGATCTCAGCTATGGTCTGCAACGATCCGCCAACCGCTTGCCGTATGTGCGAAAACGAGCGTTGTCGGGCCCGAGGCATCTCCGCCATTGGCCGCATCGCGGTGGAGGTGGAAGCGGCCCACCACATAGGCATGGCCATTGCCGAGCATCCGGAAATCCACGATCTCGAGCGTGAGTTCGCCCATGGCCGCGCGGGTGCCGCCACCGAAACGCTGGGCGTACCTTGCGCGGATCGCGTCATAACCCTGCACGAAATTGTCGCCGCTGACATAGGTCGTCGTCGGTGCCTTGTCGTAACAGGTCATGAAGCGGTCGAGATCGCCCGCATTCCAGGCCTTTGCGCTGGCATCCAGCACGGCCTGGACGGCGGCGCGCGCCTGTTCGGGCTTTGATGGCGCGGCCATCGCCACCGATACCGCCGTGATCGCGACGATCCCGCCCGTGATCATGCTGCCCATTCTCATGCCGATCTCCCTCTGTTCGAAAAGAACAATAACGAGCTCACAAAGATAAGCTACCATCAAAAATATTTGACAGAATGAAAATATTTATGCTTGTTTCATTTTCAGGCGGCAATGACCGTGGATGCGAGAGGCACAGCGGCAAATCGCTCTAAGGGGAATGGCAATGGGTTTTCGGTTTTCGATCATGCTTCTCGGCACTTGCGCAACGGGCGCGCTGACCATTGCGTCGGCTGTCACCGCGCAAACGGCCTCGCCCGCTCCGGTGGAGACGGCCGACTCGGCGGACAACGCGGCGCTGACGGAGAATAACAACGATATCATCGTCACCGCGCAGAAGCGCAGCGAGACGGTCCAGCGCGTCCCCCTGTCGATGACGGTGCTGACGCAGGGCGATCTCGAACGACGCGGCGTGCAGAGCCTTTACGACGTGTCGCGCATCGCGCCGTCGCTGGCGGTGGTGTCGTCCGGTCCCGGCGAAAACAACCTGATCATCCGCGGCATCTCTTCCATCGCAGGCTCCGCAGCGACCGTCGGCTATTATCTCGACGACACGCCGATCGCCGCTTCGGGCAATGCCGCGCTGCTGTCCACGCGCGGCGTGATCGACCCCTCGGCGCTCGACGTTGCGCGGATCGAAGTGCTGCGCGGGCCGCAGGGCACGCTGTATGGCTCGAGTTCGATGGGCGGCACGGTACGCTACATCAGCAACCAGCCCAACGTCGACAAGGTCGAGGGGCGCGTCCGTGCCGATCTGTCACATACCACGCATGGCGGCTTCAACTGGAACCTCAATGGCGTGATCAACCTGCCCGTCGTAGAAGACAGGGTCGCGCTGCGCGTGGCGGCCTATGTCCGTCGCGATGACGGCTATATCGATCGCTACACGATCGACCCCAACAACTATCTCGCCGCCGATCCCACCGCGAAGAAGCAGGATAACGTCAACACCTACAAGACCTATGGCGTGCGCGCGGCGCTGCTGATCAAGCCAACCGACACGCTGACGATCACGCCGTCCTTCCTCTATCAATATTCGCGCCTGGGCACGCCGTTCACCTTCGACGCGGTGCCCGGGTCACTCAAGAACCCGATCCAGACGCGTGACGTGGACGAGACCAACACGCAGAAGAGCTGGATCGCCAACCTCACGATCAAGCAGGAGCTTGGCCCGGTCGAGATCACCTCGTCCAGTTCCTATTATCACCGCGACGTCAGCCTGATCGACGACAGTTCGAAGGTGGTGAATTATTTCTTCGCGACCCCGACCGTCGAGCCGGTGGCGATGTATGGCACGTATCGCAACAAGGAGTTCACGCAGGAATTGCGCGCCGCGACCAATTTCAACGGTCCGTTCCAGCTGATCGCTGGTGGCTTCTATCATAATGTGACGGCACCGCTGGTCTCCGAGATCCCGTTCCCGGGCAATTTCAAATACCGGAACAACGTGCCGTTCAGCAGCTTCCAGACCATCTATGCCGGCACGCGCAATGCGACGCTGAAGGAATATGCCGCTTTCGGTGAAGCCTCCTACAAGCTGACCGACACGCTGACCGCGCGCGCCGGCCTGCGCGTTTTCCAGGTCAATCAGACTTTCCTCCAGACTGGCGACGGCTTGTTCAATGGCGGATTCTCGTCGGTCTACAACAAGTCGCGCGACCATGGCGCAACACCGAAATTCAGCGTCCAGTGGCAAGTAACCCCCGACAAGATGCTCTACGCCACCGCATCTAAGGGCTATCGCCCGGGCGGCCCGAACAACCCGGCGCCGGCCAATGTCTGCGGCGCGGAGGTGGCGAAGCTGGGCCTGGGCGCGGGCCAACTCACTGCCTATGGCCCCGATAATCTGTGGAACTATGAGATCGGTGCGAAGACGAGCTGGCTCGATCACCGCCTGACCATCAACGGTTCGGCATTCTATATCGACTGGGCCAAGGTGCAGCAGCAGATCGTGCTGCAGTGCGGATTCAATATCACGGCGAATTTCGGCAACGCGGTCAGCAAGGGCGGCGAGTTGGAGGTGGAATTCCGGCCGACGCGGCAAATCACCCTGGGTGGCGGTTTCGGCTATACCGACGCGACGCTGAGCAATGACGTGCCGGGCACTGCGGCGAAGAAGGGCGATCAGCTGCAGAACACGCCGAAATGGACAGCGAATGCGTCCGCCGAATATCACGACCGGATCAATGATGCGGTCAAGGGCTTCGCGCGGCTCGACTATTCTTATATCGGCCCGGCCGACTTCCTTTACGACCGGACCAGCCCGTTCCGCCGCCGCCAAGGCTTTTCGGTCATCAATGCCCGTATCGGCATCGATCCCGTGGACGGGCCGTGGGAGGCCTCGCTCTATATCAACAACATGTTCGACAAGCAGGGCGCGACCGACCTGCCGGTTGCGATCTCGGCCGATCTGCCGACCACGCGGCGGGTGGCGCTCAACCAGCCACGAACGGTCGGCGTCGCGCTCGGATATCGTTTCTGACGAAAAGGCGGCGGCAGCGATGCCGCCGCCCCAACGGAGCTATCATGTTCGATCCTTCCATCTATCGGGAGCGGCGTCGTGTACTGATGACGGCGCTGCCCGGCGCGCTGATCCTGTTCCTCGGCAATGACGAGGCGCCGATGGATTTCCGCGCCAACGTCTATCCGTTCCGGCAGGATGGCTGTTTCCGCTATTATTTCGGTCTCGATCGACCGGCACTGGCCGGATTGATCGATGCGGATAGCGGCGAGGCATGGCTGTTCGGTGACGATCCCGGCATCGATGCGACGATCTGGCTCGGGGCGGTCGAGCCGCTGGCTTCATTGGCGCAGCGAGTTGCCGTGGCACGGACCGGCACGCGCGGGGATTTGGCCGATCGATTGTCGCGCGCGGTCACTAAAGGGCGACCGGTGCTCTATCCGCCGCCCTATCGCGCCGACACGCTGGCAACGCTTGCCGGATTGCTTGGCCGCACCGGTGCGGCGGTCCTCGCCGAGAGCCATGGCGCGCTGATCGGCGCGGTCATCGCGCAGCGCGAAATCAAGGCGCCGGAAGAAATTGCCGAGATGGAGGCGGCGCTCGTCGTGACGCGCGAGATGCATCATGCCGCGATGGCGCTGACGCGCCCGGGCGTGCGCGAACATCACGTGATGGGACGTGTCGAGGGACTCGCGCGGGCCGCCGACTTGCGCCTGACCTATCAGCCGATCTTCTCCGGCCGCGGCGAGATCCTCCACAATCTTCGTTATGACCGTACATTGTCGGCCGGCGAGCTCGTCGTTCACGATGCCGGAGTATCGAGTGGCGGCGGTTATGCGAGCGACATCACGCGGACCATTCCCGTCACGGGCCGGTTCGATCCGCTGCAGCGCGTCCTGTACGACGCCGTGCTGCGTGCGCAGCTCCAGGCGATCGCCGCCTCCCGGGTAGGCGCGCGTTTCCTCGATATCCATCTCGATGCCGCGCGCGTGCTCGCCGAGGCATTGCACGATCTTGGCTTGTTCAAGGGCGACGTCGATGCCATCGTCGCGACCGGTGCCTATGCCCTGTGTTTCCAATGTGGGCTTGGCCATCAAATCGGGCTCGACGTGCATGATCTGGAGGCGCTGGGCGAAGATCATGTCGGTTACGATGCCGAGACGCGACGCAGCGAGCAATTCGGCCTGAAAAGCCTGCGGCTCGGCAAGAGGCTGAAGGCAGGCATGACGCTCACGGTCGAGCCCGGCCTGTATTTCATTCCACAGCTGATCGCCTTGTGGCGCAGCGAAGGCCGCCACGCCGGGATGATCGACTATGACCGCTTCGAGGAACTCGCGAGCTTTGGCGGCATCCGGATCGAGGATGATATCCTGGTGACCGCCGAAGGTGGCCAGGTGCTCGGACCTCCGATCGACAAGACGCCCGAGCAGGTGGAAGAGAGAATGGCCTCGCAGTTGATCTAGTCGACCAGTTGCGCCGTCTTTACCGGCGCCTTGGTCTCGGCCAGTTCGGTCAGCTTGATGAATTCCTGCCGCCAATAACCGTCCGGGCTGCCCGCCATCCGGCGGATGTCAGCGAAGCTCGTATCCCCAAGCCGGGTGTCGCCGCGCAGCTTCTGACCGAAGGCGGCAACCGCGGTGACGAAGGCCATGTCGCCGCGTGGGGCGGGGGCGCCCGCCAGCAAGGTTGCGGCGACCGGCCGCTCGATCAGCCGCGACGTGTCGCCATCGGGCAATTTGTAACGCAGCCGGACAAAGGCGAGTTCGCCGTCCTGTTTGCCCGTCGCGACGCGCTTGTTTTCGGCATAGCGGCGTTCGGATGACCAGCCCTTCGATCCAGTGGGCACCACTTCGTACAAGGCCGTTACTTGATGACCGGCGCCGATCTCCCCGGCATCGACCTTGTCATTGTCGAAATCCTGTTCGGCGAGCGCGCGGTTCTCATAGCCGATCAGGCGGTACTGGCTGATATACGCCGGGTTGAACTCGACCTGGATCTTCACGTCCTTGGCGATGGTGAACAGGGTTGAGGAGAGTTCCTCCGACAATACTTTCTTCGCCTCCATCGCGCTGTCGATATAGGCGTAATTGCCATTGCCGAGATCGGCCATAGATTCCATCAGCGCGTCGTTGAAATTGCCCTGGCCGAAACCGAGCGTGGTCAGGGTGATGCCGTCGTCGCGGTTGCTGGTGATCAATTTCTCAAGCTGCTTCTGGTCGGTCACGCCGACATTGAAGTCGCCATCGGTGGCGATCAGGATACGATTGACCCCGCCCTTGATGAAATTGGCGCGCGCGGTGGCGTAAGCGAGTTCGATGCCTTCGCCGCCGGCAGTCGATCCGCCTGCACTCAGCTGGCGGAGCGCGGCCTTGATCTCGGACGGGTCGCTGGTCGGGTCGAGTACGACACCTGCGGCACCGGCGTAGACCACGATGCCGACCTTGTCTTGCGGCTGGAGGTTGTCGGCGAGCATCGACAATGCGGTCTTCACCAAAGGCAGCTTGTCGGCATCCTCCATCGACCCCGATACGTCGATCAGGAAAACGAGATTGGCGGCCGGGCGCTGCGCATAGCTGAGATCGTAGCCGCGCAGACCGATGCGCAAAAGCCGCGTGTCCGAATTCCACGGCGTCCGCGCGACATCGGTCGTGACGCTGAAAGGCTGGGACCGGTCGGCGGGCAAGGGATAATCATAGCGGAAATAATTGACCATTTCCTCGGTTCGGACTGCGTCCTGCGGCGGCAACTGACCCTGGGTGAGGAAGCGGCGGACATTGGCATAGGCGCCGGTGTCGACATCGACCGCGAAGGTCGAGACGGGCGTGTCGGCAACCAGATGGACAGGCGAAATTGCGTTGGGTTTGTATTTTTCGCTGCTCGCATCGACGGCCATAGCAGGCTCCTCGACATCGAGCATGTCTCTGGACTCATAGCGTTGCGATGATTGTGAGGTTGGACTGCACCCCGACAACAGGGCCGCACATCCCGCGACTGACACAAGCGACTTGTAGAGCATCCCTAAATCCTCTCGCCACAATTGAGCCTTATTTCTGCCTGGTTTGTGACACGACATTTCTGAGGGCGCAAGTGATTTAATATCACATGGGAGGGGATTGGTTTTGGCCGCGGTACGGGATTGCATCGCGGCGCGACATGGCTAGCCTGTGACGATGACCGACAAGATCAGAACCTATGGAGAATTCTGGCCCTTCTATCTGCGCGAGCATGCGAAGAGGGAGACGCGGCGGCTGCATTATATCGGCACGACGCTGACTTTTCTGTTCCTGGCCATCGCGCTGGTAAAGGGCGGATGGTGGTGGGTGTTGGTGCCGCTCGCCGGTTATGGCTTTGCCTGGGTCGCGCATTTCACGGTCGAGAAGAACCGGCCGGCAA
This sequence comes from Sphingomonas sp. ERG5, assembly GCF_000803065.1. Taxonomy (GTDB): domain Bacteria; phylum Pseudomonadota; class Alphaproteobacteria; order Sphingomonadales; family Sphingomonadaceae; genus Sphingomonas. The sequence continues at coordinate 182,911 of NZ_JSXI01000001.1, read as the reverse complement.
CCTTCACTTATCCGCTCTGGTCGCTGTTCAGCGATTACCGGATGTATTTCCTGTGGCTGAGCGGGCGTCTCGGTCCACATCTGCGCGCTGCCGGGGTCGCCTGATCATCTGGTCAGCCGCCTTGGCCAACCGACGCCGATGGTTTCCCTTGCAACGATCCTAGCAGCGCTGCGCTTGCCGATCGGCCATCGTCGCCCCTATCTAGCTGCATGACCACTGCTTCCAATACGCTCGCACTTATCGGCAATACCCCGCTCGTTCGGCTGAACGGCCCGAGCGAAGCCAGTGGCTGCGATATTTTTGGCAAATGCGAATTCGCTAACCCGGGCGCGTCGGTGAAGGATCGCGCGGCACTCTATATCGTCGAGGATGCCGAGGCGCGGGGCCTGATCCAGCCGGGCGGGACGATCGTCGAGGGCACGGCGGGCAATACCGGGATCGGCCTTGCGCTGGTGGCCAATGCCAAGGGCTACAAGACGATCATCGTCATGCCCGAGACGCAAAGCCGCGAGAAGATGGACACGCTGCGCGCGCTCGGTGCCGAACTGGTTTTGGTGCCGGCTGCGCCCTATTCGAACCCGGCGCATTTCGTGCACACGTCGCGTCGGATCGCGGAGGAAACGCCCAACGCGATCTGGGCCAATCAGTTCGACAATATCGCCAATCGCCGCGCGCATATCGCCGGGACGGCGGAGGAGATCTGGACGCAGATGGATGGCCGGATCGATGGATTCACCTGTGCGGCCGGGACCGGCGGGACGCTGGCCGGGGTCGGGCTGGGCCTGAAAGCCAAGGACGACAGCGTGTGCATCGCGCTGAGTGATCCGCACGGCGCGTCGCTATACGATTATTATGCGCATGGCGAACTCCGATCGGAGGGATCGTCGGTCGCCGAGGGGATCGGGCAGGGGCGGATCACCGCCAACCTGGAAGGCGCGCCGGTCGATACCCAGTTCCGTATTTCCGATGCCGAAGGGATGGAGTGGGTCCGCCGACTGCTCGCCGAAGAGGGATTGTGCCTGGGCCTATCCTCGGGGATCAATGTCGCCGGTGCGGTGCTGCTGGCCAGGCAACTCGGGCCGAGCAAGCGCATCGTGACGATCCTGTGCGACACCGGATTCCGCTATCTGTCGACGCTCTACAATGCCGAATGGCTGAAGGCGAAGGGCTTGCCGGTGCTGCCGTGGCTCGCGACCGATTGAGCCTTGGCATCGACAAGGCGATGTCGATGCGATAGTTTTGTCCCATAAACATGAAAATGGCCGCAAACGAACCAGGACAGACGACGCAGCGCGTGAAGGTCGGCATGATCGGCCTTGCCGCCGTTCTGCTGCTGATCGGCCTTGCCGCGGCGATCTTCAGCACCGCGAGCCGCGAGCGCGCGGTGATGGGCGGCGCCAATCCCGATGTCGTCGCCAATCTGACCATCAACAATGAGGCGGCAGGTGTCGGCGACGGCAGCGAGCCGCTGGCCGATCTGGGCCTGACCCCAAGCACTGCGACCGAAGAGGTCAATGTCGCCGAGATCGCCAATACGGCGGCGGCCAAACCGGCGGCCCGACGGTGAGAGTTTCGGCGATGGCGGCCTGGACGACGATCCGGGCGAGGCCGGATCGGGCCGGGTATTTCGGGGAAATCATGGCTGGCGGCTGGGTGAGGCTGGGGAAATCCCGAGTCGACGCCACCTCATGTGTGAACACACAGAGAACAGATTGTTATGGTTAAGGAAAAATCGCTCAGAATCCCGCCTGGATAGTCAATTCCCCCGGTTTTCCCGCGAATTCCCCTTGAATCCCCGGCGCACCCAAAGTAACCTTCTTTTCTTAGAGGGGCATACTCTTTCGCCTGCGCGAGACAGGGCCACGGGGTCGGTCAACACCGGTTTCGTGGAGCGAAGGATTGTGTCTGCCTCACATGAGGTGGGCTTAAGTGGATCGGATCGACTATCAGGGAGACGGTATCGGGCTTGTCGATGACAAGTGCCGGGTCGCGATCCCCTCGTCGCTCCGTGCAGCGCTCGCCACCAACAGTCCGCGCGCCGACGGCAAGGACGGCGGCACCGTCATCATCGGCGTGCACGAGAGTAGCCCCTGCCTGATCGCTTATGACGAGGGGTATCGCGCTGTCCTGAAGGATCGCGCCGCGCTGCGCGAGGCGGCATACATGGCCGAACACGGCGCGCATAACCCCAATTTCCGCCGTGAGGCATCGCAGGGTGAGCCGGTGCCGTTCGACGGCAGTGGCCGATTCATCATGCCGGCCTTTCCCAAGTTCCACGCCAATATCGATACCAATGCCTTCTTCTATGGCACGTTCGACTGTTTCGAGATCTGGGACCCCAGGACTCTGCTCGAATCCAGCGTCGCCGAAGTGATGAAGTCGTGCGTGCGCTTCCACTGCAAGCAGAAGGGGATCGTGTTGTGACCCCCGAGATGCTCGCTGACGCTCCGCATGTCCCAGTTCTGCTGTCCGAAGTCATCGACGCGCTCGCCATTGCCCCCGGCGAGCGTCATGTCGACGCGACTTTCGGTGCTGGCGGCTATACCCGCGCGATGATCGCGCAAGGTGCGCTGGTCTATGGTTTTGACCGCGACCCCGATGCGATTGCTGCGGGCCGTGCGTTGGAGGTAGAGGCGGACGGTGCGCTGACGCTGGTGCCGGCGACCTTCTCCGCGATGGAGGCCGAGCTCGCCGCGCGCGATGCGGTGCCGGTCGATGGCGTGACGCTGGATATCGGTGTGTCGTCGATGCAGCTCGATCAGGCCGAGCGCGGTTTCTCGTTCCAGACGGACGGGCCGCTCGACATGCGGATGAGTCAGGAAGGCGCCACCGCCGCTGATTTCGTCAACACGGCGGATGAGAGCGACATCGCCGATGTGCTGCATGACTATGGTGACGAGCCCCGCGCGCGCCGGGTCGCGCGCGCGATCGTTGCTGCGCGTCCGATTACACGCACAAGCGAGCTGGCTTATGTCGTGCGTCGGGCGCTGGGCTATAAGCCGCATGACAAGAAGGACCCGGCGACGCGCACCTTCCAGGCGCTTCGCATCGAAGTGAATCGCGAACTGGGCGAGTTGGTCGATGGGCTGGCGGCGGCCGAGCGCGTGCTGAAGCCGGGTGGAATGCTGGCTGTCATCACTTTCCATTCCGGCGAGGATCGGCTGGTCAAGCGCTTCCTGCGCGAGCGCAGCGGATCGATGCCCTCGGGTTCGCGCCATTTGCCGGAAGTTCAGGCCAAGGCGGCCCCGAGTTTTGAAGCCGTTGGCCGCGCGGTGCGTGCCGGCGAGGCCGAGATCGCACGCAACCCGCGTGCGCGATCGGCGACATTGCGGACGGCGCGGCGGACATCCGCCGCTGCCTGGCCGGGTACCGGGTCGAGTAAGGGAGCGTAGCGATGTTGGCAGTTGCATGGAAAGGTCTGGGCTGGTTTCTCGGCAGCGTCGCCGTGACACTTGGGTTCCTGCTGGTACCCTTGCAGGTCGCAGCGGAGCGCAAGAAGCTCGATCGGACAGTGAGCGAAATCACTCAGGCGCAGCGCGATATCCGCGCGCTCGAGACCGAGTTCGAAACCCGCGCCAATATCGCGCAGCTCGAAAAGTGGAATGGTGATACGCTGCGGCTTGGTGCGCCAATCGCGGTGCAGTTCATGCCCAATGAAGCGGCGCTGGCGCAGGTCGACTTCACCCATCCGGCACTGGGCGATGCGAAGGTGCAGATGGCGTCGATCGTTCCATCGCGCGCCGAGGCGATCGCGCCAGCGGTTCTGACGCCGGCGGCCGTGGCCGATGTGCGCCCCATCAACGCCGTCGCGACCAGGGCTGTCGCAACAGCGAGTGTCGAGCCGAGCCTGTCGGGTCCGGTCAGCCAGGTCCATGCCGCACCGGTCAAGCGCGCCAGGCCGCAGGCCGTGGCACTGCTCGATCGCCAGCTGTTGAGCGATTCGATGCTGGGTGACCTGGCCAGCGCTGCCTCGCGGGAGCAGCGGTTGCGGTGAGCGTTCTTGTCGCCCGACCCCTGCCGCAACGGCGCCTGACCGGCCAGCGCCATGCGCTGGTCGCGACGGCGCATATGCGCCTGATGATCCTGATGTTGTTGTTCACCGCGGCGATCGCGGTGATCCTGATCCGGCTGGCGATCTTCGGCCTGTTCGCCGAAGCATCCACGCCGCGCCTCGCGCAGATCGGGCCGGTCTGGGCGCGGGGAGATATTGTCGATCGCAATGGTGAGCCGCTGGCGCGCACGATCGAGGCCTGGGCGATCGGCGTGCATCCCGGCAAGTTGCTCGGCGACAAGCATGAACTTGCCGCGCGCCTCGCCGAACTGATGCCCACGCATGATGCCGGCTGGTTCTATCAACGGCTGATGCTGGGTGTGAACTTCACCTATCTTGAGCATCACGCATCGCCGTCGCTGGTCGAGCAGGTCCATGCGCTGGGCGAGCCGGCGCTGGTGTTCGACAAGGAAGCCGAGCGACTCTATCCGCAAACGACGCTGGCCGCGCATGTGCTCGGCTTTCTCGGTCAGAACCGTAACGACAAGCGCATCATCGAGGGGCAGGGCGGGATCGAGCGCGCGTTCGAGGAGCGGCTGACCGATCCGGTGCAGCGCGGCACGCCGCTGGCGCTGTCGATCGATTATCGCGTGCAAGCGGCGATGGAGAGCGAGCTGGGCGCGGCGATGACCGCGTTCCAGGCCAAGGGTGCGACCGGTGTGGTGCTCGATGTGCATACCGGTGAAATTATCTCGATGGTATCGTTGCCGGTGTTCAATCCGAACAAGGTCGGCGCGGCCAACCGGGATTCGCTACGCAATAACGTGACACAGAGCGTGTATGAGCTGGGGTCGACCTTCAAGCCGATCACCATGGCGGCGGCGATCGAGAGCGGCGTCGTCACCTCGATGGCGAAGCGCTATGACGCGACTCAGCCGCTGCACGTCGGTGGCTTCACCATCCATGACGACCATGCGCAGCGGCGCTTCCTCAATGTGCCCGAGACGCTGATCCATTCGTCGAACATCGTTACCGCACGGATCGCCGACGAAATCGGCAAGGACCGGCTGGCGGGGATGTTCGCCAAAATGGGTTTCGACACCAAGCCGGACATCGAAATCCTCGAAAAGCAGAAGCCGATCTGGCCGAAATATTGGGCGCGGACCACGGTGATGACGACCGGTTATGGCCATGGCATCGCGGTCACGCCGCTGCATCTCGCCAATGCCTATGCGACATTGGTCAATGGCGGCATCTGGCGCCCGACCACGCTGATCCGCGTCGCGCCGGGCAAGGCGCCGACCGGGCGTCGCGTGCTGTCCGAAGCGACGAGTGCGCGGATGCGGCAATTGCTGCGCCTGATCGTGACGCAAGGCACCGGCCGCAAGGGTGAAGCGCCAGGCTATCGGGTCGGTGGCAAGACCGGCACCGCCGAAGTGGCGGGTGCGGGCGGCTATTCGAAAAAAGCCAATGTCTCGACCTTCGCTGCGGCTTTCCCGATGGATGCGCCGCGCTATGTAGTGGTGGCAATGCTCGACTCCCCGATCGGCAATGCCGAATCCTTCGGCCTGACCACCGCCGCCTTCACTGCTGCACCGGTGGTGAGCAAGGTCATTACGCGCACCGGATCGATGCTGGGCGTGATGCCCGACAATGGTCGTGACATTGATGTGTCCGACTTGATGCCATTGCTCTGGCATGCGCCCGGTGGCGATTCGGGGGATCCGGAATGAAACTCGGCGCGCTGACCGGTGGCGGCGAGACCGACACGGTCAGCGGCTTTGCGATCGATCATCGCAAGGTGGCGACCGGCACGATCTTTGGCGCATTCGAGGGTGCGCGAGTCAATGGCGAGGATTTCATTCCGGCGGCGGTGACATCGGGTGCGATCGCGGTGGTCGCGCGGCCCGAGGCGAAGGTAATGGGCGCGGTACATATTGCCGACGCCAATCCGCGCCGCAAATTCGCCGAACTGGCCGCACGCTTCTTCGCACCATTCCCCGCGACCGCGGTCGCTGTGACCGGCACCAACGGCAAGACGTCGACGGTCGAAATGGTGCGGCAATTGTGGCGTATGGCAGGCTTTCATGCCGCGTCGATCGGTACGCTTGGCGTGACCACGGCCGATGACCGTGTCTCGACCGGGCTGACCACGCCGGACATCGTGACTTTCCTGTCCAATGTCGCCGGGCTGGCGCGCGAAGGCGTAAGTCATGTCGCGTTCGAGGCGTCGAGCCACGGGCTGTCGCAATATCGCACCGAAGGACTACCGGTGCGCGCGGCGGCATTCACCAATCTCAGTCGCGATCATCTCGACTATCATGGCACGATGGAAGCATATCTCGACGCCAAGCTGCGGCTGTTCACCGAGGTGCTGGCGGATGACGGTATCGCGGTGATCTGGGCCGACGACCCCAGTGCGGTACGCGTTACCGATGTCGCCAGGGCGCGCGGGATTCGCGTGATCAGTGTCGGAGCGCATGGCGAGACGCTGAAGCTGGTATCGCGCGATCCTACCTTGCTCGGCCAAGGGCTGGTGATCGAGGCCGAGGGCAAAAGCTACAAGATCAATCTGCCGCTGATCGGCGCCTATCAGGTTGCCAATGCACTGACCTCTGCCGGGCTGGTGATCGCGACCGGTGGCGGGGTCGCGGCGACGCTGGCGGCGCTCTCGCGACTGCAGCCGGTGCGTGGGCGGCTCGAGCGGGCAGTCATCGCGCGCTCGGGCGCGCCGGTCTATGTCGATTATGCGCATACGCCTGATGCGCTCGAAGCGGCGATCGCCGCGCTGAAGCCGCATGCCGCGGGACGGCTGATCATCGTGTTTGGGGCAGGTGGCGATCGCGATCAGGGCAAGCGGTCCGCCATGGGGGCAATCGCCGCAGCGATGGCGGACAAGGTGATCGTAACCGACGACAATCCGCGTTCCGAAGACGCGGCGGCGATCCGCGCTATGGTGATGCAAGGCGCGCCGGGGGCGACCGAGATCGGGTCGCGGCGCGATGCAATCGGCGCGGCGATTGCCGATGCCGGGCCGCAAGATATCGTGCTGGTCGCGGGCAAGGGTCATGAGCAGGGCCAGATCGTTGGCGATATGGTGCTGCCGTTCGACGACGTGTCCGTAGCGCGGGAGATGGCGGCGTGAGTCTGTGGACCTCCGCTGAGATCGCTGCGGCTACCGGCGGTGTTGCGTCGGGTGATTTCGCCGCGAACGGGGTCACCTTCGATTCGCGCGAAGTCTGTCCCGGCGATTTGTTCATCGCGCTGTCTGGTGAAGCGACCGACGGCCATAAATTCCTCGATCAGGCCTCCGAGCGGGGAGCGTCGGGTGCGATCGTCGCGCAAGCGACGACGCACCCGCATGCCCCGGGGTTTGCATTGCCGCAGGTTCTGGTTCCCGACACCATGGCCGCGCTGGAAGCGCTTGCTGTCGCATCGCGGGCCCGGAGCAAGGCGCAGATCATCGGCGTGACCGGTTCGGTCGGCAAGACCAGCGCCAAGGAGGCGTTGTTCGCAGCGCTCGATCGCGGCGACCCTGGCGCCGCGCACCGATCGGTCAAAAGCTACAACAATCATACCGGCGTGCCCTTGAGTCTTGCCCGGATGCCGGCCGGCGCGCGCTTTGGTGTGTTCGAGATGGGCATGAACCATGCCGGCGAACTGACGCACCTGACCAGTCTGGTGCGTCCCAATGTCGCGATGGTGACGGCGATCGCGCCCGCGCACACGGCTTTCTTCCCCGATGAATCCGCGATTGCCGATGCCAAGGGCGAGATCTTCGCGCGGCTGGAGCCGGGCGGCACGGCGATCATCCCGTTCGATAGTCCGCATCGCGACCGGCTGATCGCGGCAGCGTTACCGCATGCCGACCGGATCGTTACCTTCGGGCTTGAGGATGGCGCCGATGTACGCGCGATCGAAACGATGCGGACGTCTGCGGGTGGAACCTTCATGACGGCGCGGCTCGGGTTGCGCGAACTGAGCTTCACCATGTCGCAACCCGGCATGCACTGGGTCTCTAACGCGCTCGGCGTGCTGGCGGCGGTGGAGGCGGTCAATGGCGATCTCGCGCTGGCCGGCCTGGCATTGGCCGAGCTTGGCGGCCTGCAGGGACGCGGCGCGCGTTTCATGGCGAAGCTGGCCGATGGCGAAGCGTTGGTGATCGATGAGAGCTACAACGCCAATCCGTCTTCAATGCGTGCGACGCTCGCCGTACTGGGCGCGGAGACTGTATCTCGCAAGATCGCGGTGCTGGGTGAGATGCGTGAGTTGGGCGATGGCAGCGCCGCCTATCATGCCGCGTTGGCCGACCCAATCGACGAAGCGGGCGTCGCTTACGCCGTACTGGTTGGTCCGGAGATGGCACACCTCGCGAACGCGCTTGAGGGTCGCGTGCAATTCGTCCATGTGGCCGATACCGCGGCCGCCCGGACAAGCCTGATGACGATATTGGCGCCGGGCGATGCGGTGCTCATCAAGGGTTCGAACGGCGTGGGGTTGTCGGCATTGGTCGCCAGCCTCGCAAGCGGGACAGCATAATGCTTTATTTCATCGCCGAATATCTTGGCTTCCCCGGGGCTTTGAACCTCATCCGGTATCTGTCGTTCCGCTCCGGCGGCGCGGTGGCAACGGCGCTGCTGATCGGTCTGGTCATCGGGCCGCGCTTCATCGGCTGGCTGCGCGTGCGGCAAGGCAAGGGGCAGCCGATCCGCGCCGACGGGCCGCAAACGCATCTGGCGAAGCGTGGCACGCCGACGATGGGCGGGCTGATGATCCTGACCTCGATGGTGCTATCGATCCTGTTGTGGATGGATTTGAGCAACCCGTTCGTGTGGGCATGCCTGTTCGTCACGCTCGGCTTCGGCGCGATCGGCTTTCTCGACGATTACGACAAGGTGCGCAAAGCCAGCGCGGCGGGCGTTTCCGGGCGGATGCGGCTGCTCGGCGAGTTCGCCATTGCCGGCATCGCCAGCTGGATCATTGTCGGTCAGAACGGCACGCACCTTTATGTGCCGTTCTTCAGCGGCGTGTCGCTCGATCTCGGCTATTTCTACATCGCCTTCGCCGCGTTCACGATCGTTGCGTTCGGCAATGCGGTGAATCTGACCGACGGGCTCGACGGCCTCGCGACCATGCCGGTGATCATCGCCGCAGTCGCGTTCATGATTATCGTCTACCTGGCCGGCAACATCAAATTCGCCACCTATCTCGGTATTCCGCATGTCCCGCGTGCCGGCGACCTGGCGATCTTCTGCGGCGCGATCGTGGGGGCGGGGCTCGCGTTCCTCTGGTTCAATGCGCCGCCAGCGGCGGTGTTCATGGGCGATACGGGCAGCCTTGCGCTTGGCGGCGCACTGGGTGCTATCGCGGTCGTCGCGCATCATGAACTGGTGCTAGGCATCATCGGCGGCCTGTTCGTGGTCGAGGCGCTGAGCGTGATCATCCAGGTGTTCTTCTACAAACGCACCGGGCGGCGCGTGTTCAAGATGGCGCCGATCCATCACCATTTCGAACAATTGGGCTGGAGCGAGCCGACCGTCGTGATCCGCTTCTGGATCATCGCGCTGGTGCTGGCGCTGGCTGGCCTGTCGACGTTGAAGCTGAGGTGATCACCAACCCCGCCTGGCGCGGCAAACGTTTCGCTGTGCTGGGGCTGGCGCGCTCTGGCATTGCGACCGTGCGCGCGCTGGTCGCGAGTGGGACGAGCGTGACGGCATGGGACGCGAAAGAGGAGGCGCGGGCTGCGGTCTCCGGCGCTGAGATCGCGAATCCCGAGGCGATCGACCTGACCGGCTTCGACGGCCTTGTGGTGTCACCGGGCGTGCCGATCAACCGTCACCCGGTCGCCGCGAAGGCGCGCGCGGCGGGTGTACCGATCGTCGGCGATATCGAACTGTTCGCCCAGGCGCGTGCCGGTCTGCCGGCGCACAAGGTCGTCGGGATCACTGGCACCAACGGCAAGTCGACCACCACGGCGCTGATCCATCATATTCTCGAAACCGCAGGTATCCCGGCACGGCTCGGCGGGAATATCGGCAAGCCGATCCTTGGCGAGGAGCCGTTGCCAGAAGGCGGCGTCTATGTGCTTGAATTGTCGAGCTACCAGATCGACCTGACTTTCACCCTCGATTGTGATGTTGCGATCCTGCTCAACATCACGCCCGATCATCTCGACCGCTATGACGGGTTTGCGGGCTATGCCGCTTCCAAGGCACGGTTGTTTGCGATGCAGTCGTCCAATCATGCGGCGATCATCGGTATCGTTGATGCGGCATCGGCCGAGATCGCACATGGCCTGTCGGCGCGCGGCGAGCATTTGACCAAGGTCGCGCCGGGCACGTGCATGGTGCAGTCGGCCTGGCCGGCGCTGCAGGGCCCGCATAACGCGCAGAACGCGCTCGCCGCGATCGCTGCGTGCCGGGTGCTTGGCGTGAAGGAAGCGTTGATCGACCGGGGGCTGGAGAGCTTCAAGGGCTTGCCGCATCGCATGGAACTGGTCGGCACACGCGGCGGCGTGGCGTTCGTCAATGACAGCAAGGCGACCAACCCGGATTCGACAGCGCCTGCGCTGGCGGCGTTCGATCATATTCACTGGATTCTTGGCGGGCAGGCCAAGTCGGACGATCTCGACGCCTGCGCGCCGCATTTCGGACATATCGTGCGTGCCTATACGATCGGCGAGGCCGGACCCCGTTTCGCCGCGCTGCTGGCTGATCGACTGCCGGTTGAACAGAGCGGCACGCTTGGCGCAGCCGTGATCAGTGCGGCGCGCAATGCCGCGTCGGGGGAGACGGTGCTGCTGTCGCCGGCTTGTGCCTCGTTCGACCAGTTTCGCGATTTCGAGGATCGCGGCGAAGCCTTTCGCAAGGCCGTGGAGGCGCTGGCATGACCGATGCGCGCGTGACGCCGCCCAAGGGCGTATGGAGCCGGATGAAGGATCGCGGCGGGCGCGGCGATCGGTCGCCGCTTGGCCTGTGGTTCTGGGATATCGACCGGGTCTTGCTGCTGCTGACGCTGTTGCTGATCGCGATCGGCCTGGTCGCCGTCGGTGCGGCATCGCCATCGGCTGCGCAGCGTTATTCGGATGAGAAGCATCATATCCCGCCGCTTTTCTATCTGTGGTGGCAGCTTGCCTGGGTCGGCGTGTCCCTGCCCGTGCTGTTCGTCGTGTCGATGCTGCCGGTCGCGTTCGCGCGGCGGATGGCGTTGATCGGGACAGTGGTCTGTCTCGCGCTGCTGATGCTGGTGCCGTTCATCGGCATCGAGCGCAACGGCGCGACGCGTTGGCTCGATTTCGGCGTCTCGCTGCTGCAGCCGTCGGAATTCCTCAAGCCCTTCTTCATCGTCACGACCGCCTGGCTGTTATCGCTGCGCGCGCAGGACAGCGACTTGCCGGTGGTGACGATCACCGGAGCACTGACCGCGCTGGTCGCTGTGCTACTGATGTTGCAGCCTGATTTCGGTCAGACCGTGGTGTTCGCTGCGGTCTGGCTCGCGTTGCTGATGATCTCCGGCACGCCGGTCAAAGTGATGGCGACGCTGATCGGCTGCGTTCCCGCCGGCTTGATCGCGGCCTATCTCTTCTATGACACCGCGCGGGTGCGGATCGACGCCTTCCTGTTCCCGGGCGCGGAGGGCGGGTCGGACAATTTTCAGACCAACGCCGCGCACAATGCGATCACGGCGGGTGGCTGGCGCGGTACCGGCCCTGGCGGCGGGACGATGAAGTTTCGCCTGCCGGAAGGGCATACCGACTATATCTTCTCGGTCATTGGCGAGGAATTCGGGCTGGTCGCCTGTGCGGTGATCGCGATCCTGTTCCTGGCCATCGTCGTTCGCGTGTTCGTCAAATTGCTCGACGAGCAGGATGAGTTTCGTTTGTTCGCCGCTGCCGGCCTGGCGACCCAATTCGGGGCACAGGCGTTGATCAGCATGGCGGTCAACACCGGTCTTGCGCCTTCGAAAGGCATGACATTGCCGTTCATCAGCTATGGCGGATCGTCGCTCATCGCCTTGTCGATCGGCATGGGATTGCTGCTTGCCTTTACTCGCCGAAATCCGTTCGTATCGCGGTCACCCTATATCGCACGGTGGAGCGGCGAATGAGTATCACACGGCATTTCGTCCTCGCAGCGGGCGGCACCGGCGGCCATATGGTCCCCGCGGCGTCGTTGGCGGCTGAACTGGGGCGGCGCGGGCATCACGTCTCGCTGATCAGCGATGAGCGAGGGGTGCGGTTTCCGGGCCTGTTCGAAGGCGTGCAGACACATATCCTGCCTGCCGGGCGCTTGACTGGCGGGCCTGTCGGCTGGGCCAAGGCGGCCTCGGCGATGCTCAAGGGGCGCAGCCTGGCGATCGAGCTGTACTGTCATCAGCGCCCTGCCGCAGTGATCGGTTTTGGCGGTTATCCCGCGCTCCCGGCGCTGCTCGCGGCATTCAACCAGGGCATTCCGACCGCGGTGCACGAACAGAATGCCGTGTTGGGTCGGGTCAACCGGCTGGTCGCGGGCAAGGTCAGCGCGATCGCCACCTCCTATGCCGACGTCGAGCGGTTGAAGGATTCGTATCGCGGCAAGACCCATCTGGTCGGCAATCCGGTGCGCGACGCGGTGCTCGCGCTGCGCAGCCAGCCCTATCCCCTGCTTGAGGAGGATGGCATCTTCCGCGTGCTTGTCACAGGCGGCAGCCAGGGCGCGAGCGTGCTGAGTCAGGTCGTGCCCGACGGGCTGTCGCTGCTGCCGGTCAATTTCCGCCGCCGGCTGCAAGTGACGCACCAGGCGCGGATCGAGGATATCGATGCGGCGCGGGCCAAATATGCCGAACTGTCGATCGCGGCCGATCTTGCCACCTATCTGCCCGACATGCCGGAGCAGCTCGCCTGGGCGCATCTGGTGATCGCGCGGGCAGGGGCATCCACCATCGCCGAACTGACCGCTGCCGGACGGCCGGCCATTCTCGTGCCATTGCCCACCGCGACCGACGATCATCAGACCGCCAATGCGCGCGAGATCACCATGGCGGGCGGTGCGCGTACGATCGATCAACGCAGCTTCACCCCCAAGGAACTGGCCAAGCAAATGCAACGATTGGGGCTCGATCCGGCAGCTTTGCAGAATGCGGCGGGACGTGCACGGAGTTGCGGGCGGCCAGATGCGGCGCGCGATCTCGCCGATCTGGTCGAGAGCCTGGATGCGCCGCTCGGCGATATGCCGGTTGGCGAAGCGCGCCCCAAGAAATTCGGCGACAAGGCGGCATTCGCATGAGAGGGGTCGCGACAGATATCGGTACGATCCATTTCGTCGGTATCGGCGGCATCGGCATGTCGGGCATTGCCGAAGTGATGAAGAATCTCGGTTATGCCGTGCAGGGCTCCGACGTGGCGGAAGGCTATGTCGTGCAGGGCCTGCGCGACAAGGGCATCCCTGTGCATATCGGCCATCACGCCGATAATCTTGGTGATGCCGCCGTGGTGGTCACCTCGACCGCGATCAAGCGCGACAATCCCGAGGTTGACGCGGCGCTCGAACGGCGCATTCCGGTGGTACGCCGCGCGGAGATGCTTGCCGAATTGATGCGGCTGAAATCGACCGTTGCGGTGGCGGGCACGCATGGCAAGACCACGACGACCTCGATGGTCGCGGCGCTGCTTGATGCGGGCGGGGTCGATCCGACGGTGATCAATGGCGGCATCATCAACAGTTATGGTTCCAACGCGCGGCTCGGCGCGAGCGACTGGATGGTGGTCGAGGCCGATGAGAGCGACGGCAGTTTCCTGCGCCTCGACGGGACGATCGCGGTCGTCACCAATATCGATCCCGAACATCTCGATCATTATGGCTCGTTCGATGCGGTGAAGGATGCGTTCGTCGATTTCATCGAGAATGTGCCTTTCTATGGCGCGGCTTTGCTGTGCCTCGATCATCCCGAAGTGCAGGCGATTATTCCGCGTGTGCGCGACCGGCGCGTGGTGACTTATGGTTTTGCCGCGCAGTCGGACGTGCGTGCGGTCAACATCACGCCGATTCCCGGCGGCAATCGCTTCGAATGCCTGGTACGCAGCCGCGACGGATCGGTGCGTTCGATCGAGGGAATCGAGATGCCGATGCCCGGCCGGCATAATGTCCAGAATGCGCTCGCGGCAATCGGCGTGGCACTGGAAATGGCCATTCCCGATGAAACGATCCGCACCGGCTTCGCCAAGTTCGGCGGCGTGAAGCGGCGCTTCACCAAAGTTGGTGAAACGGGCGGCGTAACGATCATCGACGATTACGGTCACCATCCGGTCGAAATCCGCGCTGTGCTGGCGGCAGCGCGCGAGGGCGTGCAGAACCGCGTCATCGCGGTGGTGCAGCCGCATCGCTATTCACGGCTCGGCGATTTGATGGAGGAGTTCCAGCAGGCATTCAACGATGCCGACATGGTGCTGGTCGCGCCGGTCTATGCCGCGGGTGAGGCGCCGGTCGAAGGCGTCGACGCCAATGCGCTGGTCGAGGGCCTGAAGCGGCGCGGGCATCGTTCGGCGGCGACGGTTGCGGATGCCGATGCTTTGGCGACAGCGCTGGCGGTGGTGGTGCAGCCGGGCGATATGGTGGTGTGCCTGGGCGCGGGCGACATCACCAAATGGGCAGCGGGCCTGGCCGATGCGATCGAGGCGAAGCGATGAGCTGGTCTCTCTCTCCACCGCTCGAAATGACCGGATCGGGGTCTGTCGCGTGAGCGTCTGCTACGCCCTTCCTCCCTTGCGCGGCACCGCCACGCATGAAGGTAGCCTTGCCGATTTCATCTGGTTCCGGACCGGCGGGCCGGCGGAATGGCTGGTGCGGCCGCAGGATGTGAATGATCTGGCTGCTTTCATGGCTGGATTGGACGACGAGACGCCGGTATTGCCGGTCGGCGTCGGATCGAACCTGATCGTGCGCGATGGCGGCGTCCCCGGCGTGGTGGTGCGGTTGCCCAAGGCGATGGCAAAGGTTTCGGTCGAACCGGGCAACCGGGTTCGCGCAGGGGGCGCGGCAATGGGCATTTCAGTCGCCAGCGGCGCCCGAGATGCGGGGATTGCCGGTCTGGAATTCCTGCGCGGTATACCGGGCACGGTCGGCGGTGCGGTGCGGATGAATGCCGGTGCCTATGGGCGCGATACCAGCGATATCCTGATCGAAGCGACGGTCGTGACGCGCGAGGGATCGGTCGAGGTGTGGCCGGCGGCGAGGCTTGGCTACACCTATCGTCATTCCGACTTGCCCCGAGGGGCGGTGGTGGTCGAAGCCCTGTTCGAAGGCGTTCCCGGCGATTCCAAAATGATCGGTGCGGAAATGGATCGCATCGCGGCAGAACGCGAAGCGTCGCAGCCCTTGCGCTCTCGCACCGGCGGATCGACCTTCAAGAATCCGGACGGTCACAAGGCCTGGGCCCTGATCGATGCGGCGGGATGTCGCGGCCTGACGCGTGGCGATGCGCAAGTCAGTGAAAAGCATTGCAATTTCCTGCTCAATCTCGGTTCGGCGACCAGCGCGGAGATCGAGGCGCTGGGCGAGGAAGTCCGTGCCAAGGTAAAGGCGCAGTCGGGAATCGAACTGGAGTGGGAAATACAGCGCGTGGGGGTGATGTCGTGAGTAAGCTCCATGTCGCGGTGCTGATGGGCGGCTGGTCCGCCGAGCGCGAAGTGTCGCTGATGTCGGGCAGCGGCATTGCCGATGCGCTGGAAAGTCGTGGCCATCGCGTCACGCGGATCGATATGGGTCGCGATGTCGCGGCAAAGCTGGCCGAGGCCGCCCCGGATGTGGTGTTCAACGCGCTGCACGGGACCCCTGGTGAAGACGGCACGGTGCAGGGCATGCTTGACCTGATGGGCCTGAAATACACGCATTCGGGTCTCGTCACATCGGTCATCGCGATCGACAAGGTGCTGACCAAACAGGCGCTGGTGCCACATGGCATTCCGATGCCCGGTGGGCGCATCGTCAAGAGCGCGAGTCTGTATGAAAGTGACCCGCTGGCCCGGCCCTATGTGCTGAAGCCCGTCAATGAAGGGTCCTCGGTTGGTGTCGCGATCGTCACTGACGGCGGCAACTACGGCAACCCGATCGCACCGGGCGCCGTTGGGCCGTGGCAGGAGTTCGACGAGCTGCTAGCCGAGCCGTTCGTGCGTGGGCGCGAACTGACCACGGCGGTGCTGGGTGGCGAGGCACTGGGCGTGACCGAACTGAGGCCGAAGAGCGGCTTCTACGATTATGAATCCAAATATACCGAAGGGCTGACGGAACATATCTGCCCGGCCAATATACCGGACGAGATCGCCGAGGCATGCAAGGCGATCGCGGTCGAATCACACCGGTTGCTCGGGTGCAAGGGCGCGTCGCGGTCGGACTTCCGCTGGGATGACGAACGCGGTGTGGACGGGCTGTTCCTGCTTGAAGTAAACACACAGCCGGGCATGACGCCGCTCAGCTTGGTTCCCGAACAAGCCCGGCATATCGGCATGAGCTATGCCGAGCTGGTGCAGAGAATCGTCGATGACGCACTGGTTGGGGGAGAGGTGTAATGGCCGCCACGCTCAAGCGCGCGCCGGCGCGGCGGCCGGTCCAGAAGCGCAAGCAGCCGCGCCAGTCGATCATCGATCGACTGATCGCTGTCCTGCCGATCTCCGAGGCGACGCTGCACCGGGTCGCCACCTGGTCGATCACCGGCGCGGTGATCGCTGGGTTGGTGACATTCGCCGCCTGGATGGGGATTCCCGGTGCCATTGGCATTGCGGTGGCCGAAGGGGTTGGCCGCGCCGGGTTCCGCGTGCAGCAAATCGAAGTCACCGGGTTGAGCCGGATGGACCGGATGTCCGTCTATGCCGTTGCGCTCGACCAGCAATCGCGCGCCATGCCTTTGGTCAGCCTGGAAGAAGTTCGCGCCAAACTTCTGAAATATGGCTGGATCGAGGACGCGCATGTCTCGCGCCGGCTGCCTGACACGCTGCTGGTGCATATCGTCGAGCGCAAGCCGACGGCAGTGTGGCAGGACAAGGGGCAATTGTCGCTGATCGCGGCGAATGGCGTGTGGCTCGAGCCGGTCAGGGCGGACGCCATGCCCGATTTGCCATTGGTCATCGGGCCGGGTGCAAACGAGCAGGAGGCGGCGTATCAGCAATTGCTCAATGCCGCGCCAGCGCTACGCCCGCTGGTCAAGGCGGCAACCTGGGTCGGCAACCGGCGATGGAACCTGACTTTCGAAAGCGGCGAGACACTACAATTGCCGGAAGGCAATGCCGCGGCCGCGCATGCATTGGTCAAGTTTGCCGAGATGGACGGTGTGCGGCCGTTGCTCAACAAAGGCTGGCTGCGCTTCGACATGCGCGATCCAGCTAAGCTGGTGGCGCGCAAGCCGGGTGAGGAAACGGCACGGGCGATCACCGATCCGAGCGGCGATGACCCGAACGACAAGAGCCGGGCGCCGAAGCCGGCAGTGATCGAAGCGAAGAAACATGTTGGCGTAATGGGGCAGGGGTAAACGGGGTATGGCAAAAGTAACACCAGAGGGGTTGATCACCGCGCTCGATATCGGATCGTCCAAGGTGTCGGCAATGATCGCGCAGAAGGGAGATGGCGGCGAGCTGATCGTGCTTGGCACCGGTCAGCGCGAGAGCCGGGGCGTCAAGCGCGGTTATATCGCCGATGCGGATGCGACCGAGGCAGCGGTGCGCGAAGCGGTCGAGCAGGCCGAGCGGATCGCCGGGGTCAACATCCAGAATGTCTGGGTGAGCTTTTCGGCTGGCGGCCTGGTGTCCGATGTCGCATCGATCGAGTTCGAACTGGGCGGCCACCGGGTCGAACAGTCGGACATCGACGCATTGTTGCAGGCGGGGCGCGAGTCGATCGACCCGGCGGGCCGCATGGTGTTGCATGCGCAGCCCGCGCTCTACACGCTCGACGGGCTGACCGGGGTCAAGAAGCCGCTCGGGCTGCATGCTGACCGGCTTGGCGTACATATCCATGTCGTCGCAGCCGACGGATCACCGGTACGCAATCTTGGCTTGTGCGTGGCCAACGCGCATCTTGAAGTGAAGTCGATCATCGCCTCACCGGTCGCGACGGGCATGGCTTGCTTGTCGGACGATGAGCGCGAACTGGGCGTCGCACTGGTCGAAATGGGCGCGGGGGTGACTAATGTGTCGCTTTACGCTGGCGGGATGCTGGTCGGGCTGACCTCGATCCCGTTCGGCGCGTCGGACATCACCAGCGACATCGCTTCGACCTTCGGCATGACGCCGGCCCAGGCCGAGCGGATGAAGTGCTTCTATGGTTCGGCCAATGCATCGCCGCGTGACAATCACGAAATGATCGAAGTCGCACCCCTCAATGCCGAGGACGATGCGCGTGAGGGCAGTCGGATCACGCGCGCGCAATTGATCGCGGTGATCCGCCAGCGGCTCGATCATCTGATCGGTGAAGTGCAAAAGGCGCTGGTCGACCTGAAATTTTCCGGGCCGGTCGGGCGCCAGGTCGTGCTGACCGGCGGCGGTGCGGAATTGAAGGGTATCGCCGACTATGCGCAACAGGCATTGGGGCGCTCAGTCAGGATCGGTCGCCCGCGCGGGCTGACCGCCTTGCCCGAAGCGCATAGCGGTCCCGCTTTCGCGACTCTGGCGGGCCTGGCTTATTATGCCGCGTCCGACCCGGTCGACCTGCGCGAGTTGTCGAACGGGCATACGACCGTGCATCGGCCCAAGGGTTTTGCGGTGATTCGACGCTTGATCGCGATGGCGCGGGCTAATTATTAAAGAAATACGACACGTGGTATCTTTCGCGCTGGAACGACCGCAAGCGATGGTGCAGAACGAACAAGAGTAAATGGCGCTTCGGGGTTTTTGAAGCGCAGTGGAGACAGGCGCATGAGCATCGAATTTCTTCCGCCCGAAGTTGACGAACTGACGCCGCGCATTGCCGTGATCGGCGTGGGCGGTGCAGGCGGCAACGCGATTGCCAACATGATGCGTGCAGAAGTGCAGGGCGTCGACTTTCTCGTCGCGAACACCGACTCGCAGGCGTTGAAACAGTCCAGCGCACCGCACCGCATTCAGCTCGGGGCGAAGATCACGCAAGGTCTGGGTGCCGGCAGCCGGCCGGAGATCGGGCGCGCCGCGGCCGAGGAGACGATCGACCAGCTCATCAAGACGCTGGAAGGCGCGCATATGTGCTTCATCGCCGCCGGCATGGGCGGCGGCACCGGCACTGGTGCTGCCCCGGTCATCGCCAAGGCGGCGCGCGACATGGGCATCCTGACCGTCGGCGTGGTGACCAAGCCGTTCGCGTTCGAGGGCAATCGCCGCGCCAAGAGCGCCGAGGCGGGCATCGAGGAACTGCAGAAGTACGTTGACACGCTGATCGTCATTCCCAACCAGAACCTGTTCCTGGTGGCTAATGCGAACACCACCTTCAAGGAGGCGTTCCAGATGGCGGACGAGGTGCTGCAGCAGGGCGTGCGCGGCATCACCGACCTGATGGTCATGCCCGGCCTTATCAACCTCGATTTCGCTGACGTCCGTTCCGTGATGCAGGAAATGGGCAAGGCGATGATGGGCACCGGCGAAGCGTCGGGCGACAATCGCGCGATCGAGGCGGCGTCGAAGGCGATCGCCAACCCGCTGCTCGATGGCGTGAGCATGAAGGGCGCCAAGGGCGTCATCGTATCGATTACCGGTGGCGACGATATGCGCCTGCTCGAAGTCGATGAAGCCGCGAACCATATTCGCGAACTGGTTGATGAGGATGCGAACATCATCTGGGGTTCGGCGTTCAATCCCGATCTAGAAGGTCGGATTCGCGTGTCGGTCGTCGCGACCGGCATCGAGGCGAGCGCGCGGCCGGTGGAAGCCGCTGCACCCGCATCGCGCGCTTTTACCTTCACGGCGCCGAAAAAAGCCGAAGAGCCGGTGGCCGCCGAACCTGTCGTAGCGGAAACGCCGGTCGAGGAACCCGTTGCCGACTCGCTTGCTTCCGATACCGACGAACTGGTGCTGGGTAGCGAAACCGAAGTGGTCGATCTCGACAACCCGGTCGAAGTGCCACCGGTCCAGGTGTTCGGTGACGAGCCTGCGATCGATGCTGCTCCGGCCAAGGACGTTGGTGTGGCGACCGATGGCGGCGCGCGCCGTCGCTGGTTGTCGCCCGGCACGCCGCCGGCCGAAGAAGCCGCTGCGGACGAGCCGGCGCCCCCGCCGCCTGCACCGCGCGTCAAGCTCGGTGGAACATTGTTCGAGCGCATGTCGGGCGCCTCGCGCGGCGCGGCGCGGGAAGAAGAGCCGACCGACAAGGATCCGCTCGACATTCCGCGTTTCCTGCATCGCCAGAATAATCAGTAACTTGTTCTTGCCCGAGCGCCATCTGCGCGCGGGAAACGACCGCGAGGCCACCGACGCTGCCGGTTTACCGCCGGTTCGCGTCGGCTTGGCGCGCCGTCATGTCGCCGGACATTGCCGGTTCAGCCAAGCCAGCGTCTAGGCTGACCGACTGATGCGACTGTTCCGACGTTCCGATGCCGCCACGCTTGCGCTCGCCCTGTCATTGGCGGCGACCGCCATGCCTGTGCGCGCGCAATATGCCATCGTCCAGGCACCGACACCCGATGCGGATGCGCTGGCGGCCGAGATGCGGCTGCTCGCCGCCAATCCGGGCGATGTGGAGGCGCTTGTTCGTGCCGGAGAACTGACCCTGAAGCTTGATGATGCGACGGCTGCGTCTGGCTTTTTCGCACGCGCGGAGCGTCTCGATCCGCGAAATCCCAGGATCAAGGCTGGGTTGGGGACCTTGCTCGTCCAGGGTGGGCGACCGGGCGAGGCGCTGCGCCGCTTTGCCGAGGCGGAATCGTTTCGGGGCGATGTGCGCCTGTTCGTGGCGGACCGAGGGCTTGCCTATGATCTGATCGGTGAACAGGAGCGAGCGCAACGCGATTATCGACTGGCCCTGAAGAATGGGCCGGCCGATGAGACGATCCGGCGTTACGCTTTGTCGCTGGGCATTTCCGGACGGCGGGACGAGGCCCTGTCGCAGCTCGATCCACTGCTTCGCCGCAGCGACCGCGCGGCGTGGCGCGCACGCGCCTTCATCCTTGCGATGACGGGCGACACAAATGGAGCCGAGCGGATTGCGACGAGCATGATGCCGGGCGGCCTTGCCCAAGGGCTGGAGCCCTTTTTCCAGCGATTGCCGCAACTGAGCGCAGTCGATCGCGCGTTCGCGGTGCATTTCGGCGAGGTGCGCGGCTCGGTGCAGCGCATGCAGGATGCGCGGTTGGCGCCGCCTTTGCCGGCATTGCAACCCGAGCCCGGACGGCCAGTGGTGATGGCGAGCACGGTGAAGCCGCCCGTGCCGGTGGTTGAGAAGAAGGATCGTCGCGACCGCAAGCGGGACAGGAAAGACAAGAGCGGCAATGACCCTGTCCGGCTCGCGACCGCAACGACGACTCCGCCGGTCCCGCTGCCGGCGCCCCCGGCCTATGTCGGGCCACCGGTGAGCAGGGAAATCGTGCAGGAGATACCGGGCCGGACAGAGGTGGTGCGAGCAACGCCATCGCGCGCGGGCGGTGAATTGCCGCCGGTTACGTTGGCCTCTGCCCGGCCCGTGACGATCACGGCTGTGCCGGCGCCGCGCCGCGACATGGCGCCGATACCCTCGGTTGCCCGACCGGTGGTTGAAGAGAGCAAGCCCGTCGTCGCGTCAGCGCCCGTTGTCACGAAGCTACCGACGTCGCCAGCACCCGTGATGGACGGGAGCGGGTCGGATACGGCTGAAGAAGGGCCCGACGTCCTCGAGAATCCGTCCACGACTCAATTCGCGCCTGCCGCTGTTACCGCACCGCATGTTATAGTCGCTGTGTCGCCGGTCGATCGGCCCATGCCCGCGCCCGTACAATCCGCGCCATCGTCCAAACCCGTATCAGCGCCACCGGCCCAGCAGCCAGTAGCGACCGTCACGTCTGAACTGCATCCACCAGGCGCGGCGCGCGGCGAGGATTCGATCCTGTCGAAGATCATCGCCAATATCACGGTGCCCGGGTCCGAGCTTGGCGTGGATCCGGTCCAGGCGCCGCCCGAGCCCAATCCTGTGCCTGAGGTCGCGCCGATCAAGCTTGCCGAAGCGCCGCCTGCACGAGTTGAGCCGAAGCCTTTGACTACCGCCAAGCCCGCGCCCGATGATGCCGCCATCCAGGCCAAGGCGATCGTCGATCAGAAAGCGGCGGAGAAGAAGGCCAGCGACAAGAAACTCGCAGACAAGAAGTTGGCGGACAAGAAGCTCGCCGACAAGAAATTGGCCGATGCCAAAAAGGCCGAGGAACTCAAGAAGAAGAACGACCCCAAGATTCTCGAGCCGTCGCGGATCTGGGTGCAGGTCGCGGGTGGCGCCAATGAGGCAAGTCTGGCCAAGGAATGGGCGCGGGTGCGTGACAAGTCGCCCGCGGCGTTCAAGGGAAAATCGGGCTGGACCACGCCGCTGCGTCTGACCAACCGGGTGCTGACCGGGCCATTCAAGACCAATGAAGAGGCACGCGCCTTCGTCAATCTGATCGCGAAATCGGATATTTCGGGGTTCACCTTTACCAGCGAAGCAGGGCAGAAGGTCACCAAGCTTGGCGGTAAATGAGGGGGCGGTAAATGAGGATGGTCCCGGCATCATGAGGACAGCGGTGCCCTGGGCTTCCGATCCGGCGCACAGCAAAGGGCGCCAGCACAAGGAGCAGGGCAGCACCGAACGCGGGCCACGCGACGCGTTTCAGCGCGATCGCGATCGGATCGTCCACTCGATCAGCTTCCGGCGATTGCGCCACAAGACCCAGGTTTTCCTGTCGCCGGACGGCGATCATTTCCGTGTCCGGCTGACCCACAGCATCGAAGTCGCGCAAATCGGGCGCACGATCGCACGTGCGTTGGGCTTGAACGAGGATCTGACCGAGGCACTGTGTCTGGCGCACGATATCGGTCATCCACCCTTCGGTCATGCCGGCGAGGACGCGCTGAAAGCCGCGTTGGCCGGGCAGGGCGGCTTCGACCATAATGGCAATACGCTGCGCGCGCTGATGGAAATCGACAGCCCTTATCCACGCTGGAACGGGCTCAATTTGACTTGGGAGACGCTCGAAGGACTGGCCAAGCATAACGGGCCGATCGCCGAGCCGGGCTGGGCGCTGGCAGCAGCGAATGCTGCTTTCCCCTTCGACCTTGGCCGCTGGCCATCATTGGAGGCGCAGGTCGCGGCGATCGCCGACGACATCGCCTATGACAATCATGATATCGATGATGGCTTGCGTGCCGGATTGCTCAGTCTCGACCAGTTGATGGCGGTGCCGGTGGTCGCACGGGGCTGGACTGACACGCGCGCGCGCTTTACCGATGTCCCGCTGGAACGACTGACCGGCGAGTTGATCCGGGGACAGATCGGCGCGATGGTCAATGACGTGATCGCCGAGACCCGGACGCGGCTGGCGGCGGCGAGGATCGAAACGGCAGCGGATGTGCGGTCCGCGGGGCAGCTGGTCGGTTTTTCGCACGGCATGCGCGAGGACGAACGCGCGCTCAAGCGCTTCATGTACGACAATCTCTATCATCACCCGCGCCAACTGGCGGCGGCGGATGCGGCGCACGGCGTGGTTGCCGGCCTGTTCGCGGCCTATCATGCCGATCCGATGCTGATGCCGGAATCATGGTCGTCGCGGCTGCCCGATAGCGAGCCCGAGCGCAGCCGTCATATTGCCGATTTCATCGCCGGTATGACCGATCGCTATGCTGTCACGCGTTATCGCGACGTGGTTGGATCGATCGTGTTGCCCGAGGGGTTCTGACCTCCCTTGGCGGTGTCGCGCGACAAGCTGTACGAAACGAACGACAAAACCCGCTACTGGCACACTCTTGCGACAAACCCGGTATAGTCATTGTCCTGGGGCGCCAGGGAAAGGCCTATGTCGCAGGCTAGTATTGCATTGAATCGCTTCGGGCTGGGCGCGCGCGCGGATGATGCGGTGCCGGAAGGTCCAGCTGGATATCTGCTGGGCCAGTTCGACCGGTATGAGGCGCGGCCCGCGGCGATCGCTGCGATGCCGACGCGGCGTCAGGTCGCGGGCGAACTGGCCGATTATCTGACCGAAGCGCGCCAATTGCGCGCAATGTCCGGTTCGCGCTCTATGTCCGTCGCCGCCGAGGCCGCAACGATGATCGGCGACAATCCGGCAATGAGCACAGCAACGACCGCTGCGGCGGCCGGCAAGATGGTTGACGATGGCAAGGACCCCATCAGGCAGGCGCGGCAATTCGCACAGCGTCAGGGTCGCGACAATTACGTCACGGCGGTCGGCGGCCGGGCTCTTTCTTCGCTGACCAGCGCCGCGCCGTTCGTCGAGCGGCTGGTGCATTTCTGGTCCAATCATTTCGCGGTATCGGCCGACAAGCTGACGGTGATCGGCCTGGCCGGACTGCTCGAATTCGAAGCGATCCGGCCGCATGTGCTGGGCAAGTTCAGTGACATGTTGGCGGCGGTCGAGCGGCATCCGGCCATGCTGCTCTATCTCGATCAAGCGGAATCGATCGGCCCGAACAGTCCGATCAGCAGCCGTGCCGCCAATCGCCCCAATCGCAGGCTGGGGTTGAACGAGAATCTGGCGCGCGAAATATTGGAACTGCACACGCTGGGGGTACGCACCGGCTATTCGCAAGCGGATGTGACCGAATTTGCACGTGCGCTGACTGGCTGGACAGTCTCGGGCCTGACCAACGGCCCGGTTGCGCGGGTGGTCGGAGTGGATGGTGTCCCCGGCGATTTCGTGTTTGCCGAGCGGATCCATGAACCGGGTGCGCGCATGATCATCGGCAGGAGCTATGCGCAGGACGGGGAGCGGCAGGCGCAGGCGGTGCTGTCCGATCTCGCCGTGCATCCGGCGACCGCGAAGCATATCGCCACCAAATTGGCGCGGCACTTCACCGGTGATGCGCCTGCGCCCGCCTTGGTCACGCGGCTCGAAACGGCATTTCTGACATCGGACGGCGACCTGCCAACTGTCTATCGCGCGCTCATCGCAGCACCCGAAGCCTGGAGCGAATCGAATTCGAAGTTCAAGACACCCTGGGAATGGTCGGTGTCCGCGATGCGCGCGCTGGGCATGAAGACGGTGCAGCCGTTGGTCGTCAACGGTCTGCTCAATCAACTTGGTCAGCCGATATGGCGACCGGGATCGCCCGCCGGTTACGACGATATCAATGCCAGTTGGGCCGGTCCCGACGCCGTGATGCGTCGGGTCGAGGCGGCGGAACGATTCGCGACCCGGGCCGGCGGGGCGATCGACGCTCGCGCGCTCGCGCCGAAGCTTTTCCCCGCTGCGGTCGGGGCTTCGACGACTCAGGCGCTGGCACGCGCGGAAAGCCCGGGGCAGGCGCTTGCCTTGCTTCTCGTCGCGCCAGAATTCATGCGGAGATAGGCGATGATCGACCGTCGTTCCCTGATCGGCCGCGGTGCGCTCGGATCTCTGGCGTTGCTGGCCCCAAGCATCGCCTGGGCCAAGGCCGAAACCGACAAGCGCTTCGTGTTCATCATCCAGCGCGGTGCAGCGGATGGTCTCGGCACTGTCGCCCCGGTGGGTGATCCGGCTTTTGCCGGTGCGCGCGGCGTGCTGGCGGTTGATTTCGACAACGCCATGAAGCTCGATTCGATGTTCGCGCTGCATCCTTCTCTGGCCACGGTCGGCGGCCTCTACCGCCAGAACCAGGCCTTGTTCGCGCATGCCATTGCCTCACCTTATCGTGATCGATCGCATTTCGACGGGCAGAATGTCCTCGAGACGGGCGGTGCCGGTGCGTATCGCGTCAAGGACGGTTGGATGAATCGCATGCTCGGGGTGATCCCCTCCGGCGAGGCGAGAGCGATCGCGGTCGCCTCGGCAGTGCCGATGGCACTGCGCGGACCGCATGAGGTTTCATCCTATGCTCCCTCCAGCTTGCCCGATGCGTCGGATGATCTTTTGCAGCGCGTGACCATGCTGTACGAGGGAGACAGCCAACTCCACCAGTTGTGGAGCGAGGCGATGAATACGCGAAAGCTCACGGACGACCTGGCGGGCGATAATGGTCGTAACGCCTCAGCGACCGGCGCATTGGCGGCGAAACTGCTCGCCGCACCCGATGGCGCGCGAATCGCGATGATCGAGACCGGCGGCTGGGACACGCACGCGCAACAACGCGGCCGGCTGGGCACGCAACTCAAGGGGCTGGATGCGCTGATTGGCGCGCTGCAGGCGGGGCTCGGTCCGCTCTGGGCGGATACGATGGTGCTGGTCGCCACGGAATTCGGCCGGACGGTGGCGGTAAATGGAACTGGTGGAACCGATCACGGCACTGCGAGTTCAGCGATGCTGTTGGGTGGTGGCGTGAAAGGGGGGCGGGTGATTGCAGATTGGCCGGGCCTGGGTATGAGCGCGTTGTATGAGGGGCGCGATCTCAAGCCGACGATGCAACTCGACGCATTTATCGGTGGCGCGGTCGCAAGCCATTTCGACACCGATCCTGTTCGCACGATGATGACGCTTTTCCCCAATACACCGGGAACGCCGGTGGTGCAGGGGCTGCTGCGCGCCTGATAGAGCGCTTGTATGAGTTCCTCCCCCTCGGGGGAGGGGATCGGCGGGGCACCGCTATTTCGTAGGCTCAACCAAGAAGGGGTTGTGCCTCGCCGGTCCAAAATTCCCCAGCGCGCGAATTTGCGCATGAGGTGAAATTTGAAGCGCGCGTCCGCTTCGGCTAAGGGCCGCGCTCGCCTCTGACATCGACCGGACCAGCCATGACCCTCTATACCCGTTTCGCCGCGCATCTCGATGCGGCGCTCGATACGCTTGTTGCGTCGGGCGACTTGCCCGCTGGGCTGGATCGCGCCGCCGTGACGGTCGAGCCGCCGCGCGATGTGACGCATGGCGATCTCGCCACCAACGCCGCGATGGTGCTGGCCAAACCCGCCGCGACCAACCCGCGCGCGCTGGCCGAAAAGATCGCCACCGAACTCGGCAAGCTCGATGAGGTCGAGACGGTATCGGTCGCAGGACCCGGGTTCATCAATCTGGCGCTGACCGAGGACACGTGGCGCGCCGAACTGTCCGCGATCCGCGACGAGGGTGAGGATTATGGCAAGTCGTCGCGCGGCAAGGGCGTAACCGTCAATGTCGAATATGTCTCCGCCAACCCGACCGGCCCGATGCATATGGGGCATTGCCGCGGCGCGGTGGTTGGCGACGCGCTGGCCAGCCTGTTGGAATTTGCCGGGCACAAGGTGATCCGCGAATATTATGTCAACGATGCGGGCGGCCAGGTCGATGTGCTCGCGCGCTCGGTGCACCTGCGGTACCGCGAGGCGCTCGGCAACGATGTCGGCGAGATTCCGGAGGGGCTGTATCCCGGCGACTATCTGGTCCCCGTCGGCCAGGCGCTGGCCAGGGAATTCGGCGACACATATGCTGACGCGCCCGAAGCCGAATGGCTTGCGCCGTTCCGCAAGAGCGCGGTGGCGTCGATGCTGGTGCTGATCAAGGCTGATCTCGCGCTGCTCGGTATCCATCATGACTTGTTCTCGTCGGAAGCGGAATTGCAGGCGGCCGGCAAGCCCGAGGCGGCCGAGGCGGATCTGCGCGCGCGCGATCTGATCTATGACGGCGTGCTGGAAGCGCCAAAGGGCGAGACGCCCGAGGACTGGGAGCCGGTCGTGCTGCCGTTGTTCCGCTCGACCAAATTCGGCGATGATCAGGACCGACCGATCCGCAAGTCTTCAGGCGAATGGACCTATTTCGGTGCGGACCTCGCTTATCATTACCAGAAGGCACAAAGCGCCGACGCGCTGATCGACATCTGGGGTGCTGACCATGCCGGCACGGTCAAGCGCATCGTTGCAGCGGTGCAGGCATTGACCGGCGGCAAGACGCGCTTCGATGTGAAGTTGGTGCAGATGGTGCGGCTGCTGCGCGCTGGCGAACCGGTCAAGATGTCGAAGCGGTCGGGCAATTTCGTCACGCTTGCCGAGGTCGTGAACGAAGTCGGCAAGGATGTGGTCCGTTTCACCATGCTGACGCGGAAGTCGGACGCGCAGATGGACTTCGACTTTGCCAAAGTGGTCGAGGCGTCGAAGGACAATCCGGTCTTTTATGTGCAGTACGCCCATGCACGGATCGCATCGCTCGGCCGAAAGGTCGCGGAAGCGGGCATCACGTGCAGCACGGTCGATTTGTCCCAACTTGACACGCAGGAACTGGCGCTGGTGAAGCTCGCAGCGCAGTTTCCACGCATCGTCGACACGGCGGCGGCGGCACGTGAGCCGCATAGAATTGCTTTTTATCTCTATGACTTGGCGGCAGCGCTGCACGCGGCGTGGAATATGGGCAAGGACGATGCCGCCCGTCGCTTCATGATCGCGGACAACGCCGAGCTGACATGCGCGCGGCTTTTCTTGGCCGAGGCAATCGGGCAGGTTATCCGTAACGGACTCGGCATCATGGGGGTGCAGGCGGTCCAGGAGATGTAACAAATGGCCACGTCGAACGAATTCGACATGCGCGATGAAGATCGGCTGCCCTGGCTTGAAACCGTCGACGAGGATTATGACGACGGCCCGAGCATGCTTCGGATCGTCCTCTACGTCGCGCTTGGCCTGGCCCTGATTGCTGCGGCGATCTTCGGGTATCTCTATTATCAGAGGTCGCTTGGCGAAGCGGGTGACGGCACGCTGATCAATGCGCAAGAAGGCGAGTACAAGGTCAAGCCCGACGATCCGGGCGGCCTGAAGGTCGAAGGGGAGGGCGACAGCGCGATTGCGACGAGCGATGGCGCCGCGTCCGGCGATGCCAAGATCAATGTCGATGCAATCCCCGAGGCGCCGATCGCCGGCACCAAGGCGAAGACCGATGCGGCGACGGCGGGCGGTTCCAAGGCAGTCACAGCGGTCCCGGCCTCAAGCGGTGCGTTGAAGGCGGCGCCGACCGGCCCGGCGATCGCGGCTTCGGCTGGCGCATCTGGCGGCGCATTGGTGCAACTCGGTTCATTCCCCGACGAAGCGTCGGCCAACCAGGCCTGGGCCAAGACATCCAAGCGCTTCACCTATCTCGCGCCGCTCGGCAAATCGGTTCAGAAGGCCGAGGTCAATGGCCGGACGATGTACCGGTTGCGCGTCAATGCGGGCAGTGCGGGCCAGGCATCGAGCCTTTGCGGCAAGCTGAAGGTTGCGGGTGAGGCATGCTTCGTCGCGCATGACTGACGCGTAAAATTATTTCCCTCTGTCGGCGTGAGGGCTAGGGGTGGGTTTCTCTCCCCAGGATGAATATCCTGGGAAACCACTCCACCCCCGACCCGTCCCGTCCAGGGAGGGGAGAAGAGCGTGTCATGATTCCCGTCATTTACGGCCTGTCGGGCCTGACCATTACCGCGGACGAGCGCGCCTTTTTCCGCGCCACCGATCCGGCTGGCTATATCCTGTTCAAGCGCAATATCGAAAACCGGGTGCAGGTCCGCGCGCTGACCGACGACTTGCGTGCAATGACCGGGCGTGACGATCTACCGATCCTGATCGATCAGGAGGGCGGGCGTGTCGCGCGAATGCAGCCGCCCGAATGGCCCGCCTTTCCCGCAGGGCCTGTGTTCGATGCGCTATACGAAACCGCGCCGATCTCGGGCATCGAGGCGGCGCGCGCCAATGCCGAAGCGATCGCGCTGACGTTGGCCGAAGTCGGCATCACAGTCGATTGTCTGCCCTTGCTCGACGTGTCGCAGCCCGACACGACGGAGGCGATCTCGATCCGTGCGCTCGGCAGCGAGCCGATGCGGGTCGCCGCGATGGGGCGGGCGATCGTTGACGGGCTGCAGCGCGGCGGCGTGGTCGGCGTGGTCAAGCATATGCCGGGGCATGGTCGCGCCGTGGTCGATACGCACTACCATTTGCCGACCGTCACCGCGTCGGACGAGGACCTTGAGATCGACCTTGCGCCCTTCAAGGCGCTGGCCGGCGCGCCGATGGGCATGACGTCGCATATCGTGTTCCAGGCTTGGGATCCGGATCGACCCGCGACGCTGTCGCCGATCGTGATCGAGGAAATTATCCGCAAACGGATCGGCTTCGACGGACTGCTGATGACCGACGATATCGACATGAAGGCCCTGTCGGGTACGGCGGGTGACAAGGCGGCCGGCGCGATCGCTGCCGGATGCGATATTGTGCTCGATTGCTGGGGTCGGATGGCCGAGATGGAGGATATTGCGGAGCGGCTGGGCGAGATTTCGGCACGGTCGTTGGAGCGGCTCGATCGGGCGATGGCGACGATCGCCCACGCACGGCCCGAGGGTGACCTGGCGGCGCTGATCGCGAAGCGGGATCAATTGCTGGGCGTGACCTAGCTCACCCCGCAATTGCGGAGGATTGTGTTGCGGCACGACCAACGCTTACACCTGTTGCCGATGACCGATCCGGAAACCCTCACGCTCGACCTGGATGGCTGGGAAGGTCCGCTTGACCTGCTACTTGCGCTGGCGCGGCACCAGAAGGTCGATTTGCGCGAGATTTCGATCCTGGCACTGGTCGAGCAATATCTGCGTTTCATCGAAGAAGCCAAGGCGATCAAGCTGGAATTGGCCGCCGATTATCTCGTGATGGCAGCATGGCTTGCCTATCTCAAATCAGCACTTCTGTTGCCGCGTGACCCGCAGGTCGAACCCGATCCCGAAGAACTTGCGCTCCGCCTGCAGCTTCGCCTCGAACGGCTCAATGCGATGCGCGAAGGCGGCGCACGATTGATGGCACGCGACCGCACCGGGCGCGACGTGTTCCTGCGTGGGGCGCCCGAAGGCCTCAGGACCGTACGCAAAGCATTGTGGCAGGCGGAGATTTTTGACCTGATCGCCGCCTATGGGCGCATCACCGCACGCACGCGTCCGGTGATGCACATCGTCGCCAACCGGCCGGTGATGACCCTGGAGGCGGCATTGGAGCGAGTCTCGCGGCTGCTTGGCGAGCGAATCGACTGGAGCGTGATCGAAACGTTCCTGCCCGAAAGCGCGACGGGTATTTTCCGCAAGTCGGCGTTGGCTTCGAGCTTCGTCGCTGCACTGGAACTCGCGCGGCAGGGCAGGGTGGAACTGCGCCAGAAATCGCCCTTCGCGCCGCTTTATATCAAGGGTCCGGCATGACCCCGCCCGACGATCTCGCCCGCGCGGTTGAAGCGGTGCTGTTCGCAGCGACCGAGCCGATGACGGCAGAAGCGATTCGCGCGCACCTGAATGATGCGGCCGGTATCAGGGAAGCGCTCGAGACGCTGCAGCGGGATTATGCCGGGCGCGGCATCGAACTGGTTCGGCGCGGCGACCGCTGGCACTTCCAGACCGCCGCCGATATGGCGCATTTGCTGCGCCGCGATCGTGAAGAGCCGCGTAAACTGTCCCGCGCCGGGATCGAGACGCTGGCGATCATCGCCTATCATGAGCCCGCGACTCGCGCCGAGATCGAGGCGATCCGGGGCGTGCAAATCTCCAAGGGCACGATCGATGTGCTGATGGAAGCGGGCTGGGTCCGCCCGGCCGGTCGCCGCGAAGTGCCAGGGCGGCCTTTGCTCTATGCCACGACGCCTGAGTTTCTGGCGCATTTCGGTCTTTCGAGCCGGCGCGACCTGCCTGGAATCGATGATTTGAAGGCGGCGGGGCTGCTCGATCCGGTCGATCTCGCTTTCGAGCAGCTAGAGGTAGAATCTTCTGTCGAGGACGACTAGATAGGACCCAAGCTCCAAGGAGATGGGTAATGGGTAGTTTCAGCCTGGTTCACTGGCTGGTGTTCGGGATCGTTGCGATCCTGCTTCTCGGCGGCGGTCGTTTCTCCAATATGATGGGGGACGTCGCCAAGGGCATCAAGCAGTTCAAGAAGGGCATGGCCGAGGAAGACGACAAGGTCGATCCGGCGCGAATCGATGCCAAGAAGGTTCCCGATCCTGCGTTCGACCGCGATGGCGAGAAGCTTCGCGAAGAGCGTTGATCTGTTACCGTTGAACTATTGACCCGCGCGATTGCGCTGACAGGCCGTTTGAATGTTCGACGTCGCGCCTACAGAACTTCTCCTTATTGCTGCCGTCGCGCTGGTCGTCATAGGTCCGAAGGACCTGCCCAAGGCGATGCGTTTTGTGGGCTATTGGGTCGGCAAGGCGCGTGGGGTCGCGCGGCAATTCCGCTCGGGCTTCGATTCGATGGTGCGCGAGGCCGAACTGCAGGACATGGAAAAGCGTTGGGCGGCGGAGAATGAGCGGATCATGCGCGAGCACCCGCCGACCGCGCAGCATATGCTACCCATGCCTGCTGGCGAGACCGGCGGTGGTGCGTCGGAAGATGCGCCGCCGGTAACGGTCGAGATGCCGGTCGTAGCGCCCGCCCCGGCGACGGACGTCGCGTTGGTACCGGCGACGGACGTCGCGCTGGCACCTGCTCCCAGGGCAAAGCGAGCGCCTGCCAAGACAGCTGCGCCGCGCGCGTCGTCCGCAGCAAAAACGCCCTCCAAGGCCAAACCAAAACCGTGAACGAGACCAGCGAGATCGACGCCACTCGGGCGCCCTTGCTCGATCATCTGATCGAATTGCGACGGCGGTTGCTGTATTGCGCGGCTGCGCTGGTGCTGACGTTCATCGTCGCCTTTTATTTTTCGCGTCCGATCTTCGCTTTTCTGGTCCACCCGCTGGTCGCGGCAGGGCAGAGCAAAATCATCTACACGCAGATTTTCGAAGCTTTCTTCGTCCAGGTGAAAGTTGCGTTCTTCGCTGCGATGATGGCGTCTTTCCCGGTCATCGCGAACCAGTTGTGGCAATTCGTCGCACCAGGCTTGTATCGCCAGGAAAAGCGCGCCTTGCTGCCGTTCCTGCTCGCGACGCCGATCCTGTTCATCATGGGCGCGGCGATGGCTTATTATATCGCGGTGCCAATGGCGTTGCATTTCTTGCTCTCGTACCAGGGCGATCTGGGCGGCATTCAGCAGGAGGCGCTGCCTTCGGTCGGCAATTATCTCGATTTCGTGATGCAGTTCCTGTTCGCGTTCGGCCTGTCATTTCTGCTGCCGGTGCTGCTGATGCTGCTTGAGCGCGCCGGGATCGTGACACGCAAGCAACTGGTCAGCGCGCGGCGCTATGCCATTGTTGCTGCCTTCGCGATTGCTGCCGTGTTGACGCCACCCGATATCGGATCGCAACTGCTGCTCGCGGTTCCTCTGGTGATGCTCTACGAAATTGCGCTGATCGGGATTTGGTTCACTGAGCGCAAGCGCGCCAAGGAAGCGTCCACGATCGACGCCGGCGAGAGCGCCTGACAAGAAAAAACCCTCTCCCGATGCCGGGAGAGGGTTTCGCCCCACGCCATCGCTGGCGAACCGAGAAACGGTTTATTTAGCGCTGTTGGCGGTCTTTGCGACGGTGTCGCCAGCCGACCTGATGTCACGGCCGACGCCTTCGACTGTATTGCACGCGCTGACCAGCAACGCTGCCGCGACAACGGCCATTCCCATAACTTTGCGCATCGGTGATCTCCTGCTTGAAGGCCTATGCCCTGCCGGATCAATGATCGACCCCGGACCTTCGTTCCGCAGCCGGTAATGATTCGCCGCAAGATGGTCTGTGAAGAGCTGAGACGATTTGGGCCCGGAAGCGCCACCGGGGGGGGGAGGTTGACGCGTCCGGGCCCATGTCTTGGATAGCGAGAGCGGGGGGGCATAAAGTCACTATCCGAATATCAGAACGTGCTTGCCTAAATCGAGTTCCACGGTTTTCGAAAAAAATTCGAATCTTTTGAATCTTTTGAATCAATCGCGTCCGGTGATGGCGACGGCAATCTCGTAGGCACCGATCAGCGGGTCGTGATGCAGCTTGGAACGGAGCTGACGCGACAATCCCTCGATCACCCGGCCATAGCGTTCAGTCACGATCTCGCGCAGCGCGTCGCCTTCGATCAGAGCAGGGGAGCTGACGCGGAGAACCGCGCGATCCGGTGTGTCTGCGCCCTTGACCGAAATCCTGATTTGCGCCGACGGATTGCAGCTCATTGCCAGTTCGACGATCTCGGTAATCAGGAACGCGACTGCGATCGCCACATCCTGATTGACCAGATAGGGTTCGACGTCGAGGGTGATGCCGATCTGCGATGGCCCCTCCGGCGCCGTGGCGCGGATATTTGAGGCGAGCTCGCCGACTACCGAGCGCAGCGACAGTCCGCGATGTTCCTCCATCTCAGCGAAATGGTGGCGGTGAACCACTGCGAGCGCATCGACACGGCGCTGGATACCGGCATAGGCATCGGTCGCTTCGCGCGATTTGGCGCCGCGAGCGTGGAAGTTGATCAGGCTGGCGATGACCTGAAGATTGTTTTTCACGCGGTGATGCACTTCGCGTGTCAGTCGGGTTTGCCGGACCAGTCCTTCAGCCAACCCGGCTTCATGTTCCGCGACGGTGCGGCTGATCATCCGAAACGTATCGCCAAGCTCGCGGATTTCCTGCGCCGGAAGGGCGCGTACTTGTGCGGGATCGATTTCCTCACCGGGCACATAAGCGGCAACGCTTGTGCGTAATTGCCGCAACGGACGAATCAGCAAGCGGTCGACGACGAACCAGCTGATACTGGCGGCAGCCGCCCACATCAGGATCGGAAGCAGCAGCGCGATCAGCAACGGCGAGGTGATCGGCAAGCTGCGCACGCTCATCTGCAGGCTCAGTCCGCCGATGCCGAGTTGCTGATGCAATGTTTCGCGGCGCTCCAACGGCCCGCTAGAAGGCAGATTTATCAGTCTCACTGCTTCATCGCCGTGCAGCAGCGTGGCGGCATAAGCTGCGGTAAAGCCACTTGGCCGTCCGATGTCGGCTAGAAATGGAGCGGGAAAATAAGCACTTGCGGTTGCCGCGCCCTTGGCGCCCTTGATGGCGAGAACCAGGCCCCGGTCGGGCACCAGTCGGGCCGCGATCGGAGCATCGCTGGCCGCCGGCGCCAGCGCCATTTCGGGCGGCAGGGTGGTACCGCACAGCACGCGCCCCGCATCATCGGTAATCATGAAACGAGTGCCGGCCGATGCCTGTTGCGCAAAGACACCCTGAACCCGCGCGCAGTTCGGCGCATCGCCCGGGTCGCTGTCGAGCGCATTGAGCGCGACTCGCAGCGCGGTCATGTCGCCGACCAGTTCGATTGCCAGTTTGCGCGCGCTTTCCGACATGGCGACGCTCAATCGCGTCCGCGCATCGGCATCGGCATTCTGCGTGGTCTTCAGTGTGGCGAAAAAGGCGATGATTGCCAAAGGCAGCAGAGCGGTACTCAGGATCAGGAAAATCTTCGCGCCGGTCGGAATCTGTGACAGGAATAGCGATGAGCGGCTAACGACAACGCGCTCGGTGACCGGTTCGATCACGCGACCGTCAGTCGAGCTTACCCAGAAGGTCGAGCATTTCGGCGGGAATGTCCTCTTCCACGGTCTTTTGATAGACAGTGCGCAACGCGGCTCCCATGTCGCGATCCTTATTCTGGACCTTGGCCGCCCCGGAAGCTTGCGGCTTTTTCAAAGACTCGTCGCCCGAACTCAATGTCGTCCCCCCTGAGCATCCGGCGAAAAACCGGGCATACCGGAAAAAAACGGCCGGGAAAGCCCGGTCGATTTGTCGCGCATACAGCCCGCGACGATAGCATGAAACAAAAGATCGTCTCGTTTGTTCCACGTTTGATGCAAAAAGGCCCGACACTTCCGTATGGGCAGCAAAACGCGTTGCATTGGCGATACGCCCCTTCCAAAAGGGCGGCGCTTTCACGTCAGGAGACCCCGACAGCCATGTCGCTTGGACAGCAGCTTGCCCCCCATCTTCCTTTCCTGCGCCGCTACGGCCGCGCCCTGACCGGGAGCCAGTCACATGGCGACCGCTATGTTCGCGCGACGCTGGAAGCGATCGTTGCGGCCCCGGCCGAATTCCCGCGCGATGTCGATCCGCGGCTTGGCCTTTACCGGACATTCCAGGCGATCTGGAATTCGACTAATTATGACGAGACGCCGGAGAATTCGGGCAGCGACGATTACGAATCGATCGCTCGCGCGCGGCTCGCGCGGATGACCCCTCTTTCGCGTCAGGCCTTGTTGCTGACCGCGATGGAGGGCTTTACGCCCGAAGATGCGGCCTATCTGATCGAAGTCGATGCGAGCGAGGTCGACAGCCTTGTCGCCGAGGCGCTGTCGGAAATCGACAAGCAGACCCGCGCTCGCGTTCTGATTATCGAGGATGAACCGATCATCGCGATGGATATCGAGGCGATCGTGCGCGACCTCGGCCATGATGTGACCGGCGTCGCCGTCACCCGCGACGAAGCCGTCGCGCTGGCGATGGAGGACCGGCCTGGCCTGGTGCTGGCCGACATCCAGCTTGCTGACGACAGTTCGGGCATCGACGCAGTCAAGGATATTCTGGCGGAGTTCCGCGTGCCGGTGATCTTCATCACTGCCTTCCCGGAGCGCCTGCTGACCGGGGAGCGGCCCGAGCCGACTTTCCTGATCACCAAGCCGTTCCAGCGCTCCACGGTCAAGGCTGCGATCAGCCAGGCACTGTTCTTCGATCAGGCAACCGTTCCGGCCGCCTGATCGGGCACCGGGAGGCCGGCAGCAGGCTTCAAGACGAAAAATGCTGCCGGCAGGATAACGATACGGACCCAAAACGGTTTTCGTGGGTTGAACCCGCATGACCGACCAGGAAGAAACCCATATCAGTGGCCAGGACGCCCGCGCGGGCGCGACGCCGAAGATGACGCGCTATATTCTCGGCATCTCATTGCCATTGGTCATCGTGATCTTTGCTCTTCTATTGCTTTGGCGCTGAGCCCAAGCAATTGAAATCTGGCGCGTGCTGGCTTTTGCTGGCCGCTCGCCCTATGTTTGTCGCCAGCGATACGAAACGGATGTGCATGACTGAGGCCGACGCGAACGACGACGATATCGGCCAGGAGCCGGTCGAGCACGTTCCGCTTTCAGATCCCGAGTTCAAGAAGGAGCTGGCGCAGGTCATTCCGCATCTGCGCGCCTTTGGTCGCTCGTTATCCGGTAATCGCGACCTGGCCGATGATCTGGTGCAGGAAACGCTGATGAAAGCATGGGCGGCGCGCCAGCGCTTTCAGGCCGGCACCAACATGCGCGCCTGGACCTTCATCATCCTGCGCAACCTCTATCTTAGCCAGATGCGTCGCGCGCGCTTCAAGGGCGAGTGGGACGATCTGGTCGCCGATCGCATCCTTGCCGCGCCTGCAAGCCAGGACAAGCATGTCGAGCTGGGGGATATGCAACGCGCTCTGCTGCATTTGCCCCAGCCGCAGCGCGAAGCGCTGATCCTGGTCGGCGCGGGCGGTTTCGCTTATGAGGAGGCGGCTGAGATTTGCGGTGTCGCGGTCGGCACGATCAAGAGCCGTGTCGCGCGTGGACGCGTTGCGCTCGAGACGATCCTCAACGATGGCTCATTACCGTCGCGGCGGACGCACAGCAATGAAGCGGGCATGACGGCGCTCGACACGATCATGGGTGATGTCGAAGAATTGAGTCGCGACCGGGGGTAATCTCCCGGGACCGAACCTGGCGGTCCGGTTCGGATCGCTTAAAATCGAGCGGGCGTCGCCTCGACCTGATCGAGGTTTTTCAGCAGCGCCGCCAGATCGTCGGGCATTCCATCTTGCTGAAAAGCCGACCGTAATGCACGACCGATCATATCCCCCGCACGCGGCGGCTGGACAATGAATGAGCCTGTGGAATTTTCCCCCGGGGCCGGTGATAATGGCTTCGACATGCGCGCTAAACGCCTGACATCGAAAATTGTTGCTTGCCAGGGCTTTGTCTCCGGGCCGATGTCCCTGATCAGTACATGACCAGCGCGCCAACCGACCCCATGATCATCGATGCCGTCGCGCGGGCGGCGGTCGATGCGCCATTTCTGGCGATGATCATGGGCCGTGAGCCGGAGATCGTGGCATGCGCGCAAACTGGCGTGTTGCCGGCCCTCGACACCGTGGCGATCGACGATCCCGCCATGCCGGTCGCACGGCGTTTGCGGCTGGAGCGGCGCCGGTTGGCACTGATTGTTGCATTGGGCGATCTGGCCGGGACGCTCGATCTGACTTCCGTCACCGGCGCGTTGAGCGGTTTTGCCGACCGCGCGCTCGACACGGCGATCCGCACCGCGATCCATGAACGCACGCCGGATGCCGAACCGGTTGGTTTCGCCGCAATCGCGCTCGGTAAACAGGGTAGCCACGAACTCAATTATTCGTCCGATATCGATCCGATCCTGATCTTCGATCCCGACAGTTTGCCGTGCCGCCCGAAGGAGGAGCCACAAGAAGCAGCAGTACGGATCGGCAAGCGCGTGGTCGAATTGCTCCAGGCGCGCGATGGCGATGGCTATGTTCTGCGCGTCGATCTCCGTCTGCGACCATCGCCCGAGGCAACACCGATCGCGCTGCCGGTCGATGCGGCGATTTCCTATTATGAATCGCAAGCACTTCCGTGGGAGCGTGCCGCCTTCATCCGTGCGCGTGCGGCGGCCGGCGATATCGACCTGGGCCGGCGCTTCTTGGAGGCGGTGCGCCCATTTGTGTGGCGGCGCGCACTCGATTTCGGCGCCATCGGCGAGATCAGGGGTATTTCCCGCCGCATCCGCGATCATCATGCCCAGGGCCAGCTATTTGGCCCCGGTTTCGACCTGAAGCGTGGTCGCGGCGGTATCCGGGAAGTCGAATTCTTCGCGCAGATCCATCAACTCATTCATGGCGGCCGTGACCCGGCGCTGCGCGCGCCCGCGACGCGCGACGCCCTGGCACAGCTGGCCGGGGCGGGGTGGATCGGAGCCGATGAAGCGGCGGCAATGATCGCCGCCTACACCTTGTTTCGCACCGTCGAACATCGCGTTCAGATGATTGATGATCGCCAGACGCATCATTTGCCGGTTGGCCCGGCGCTGGATGGCGTCGCGCGGCTACATGGCGTCGCGGATGCGGATGCGTTGCTCGACTTGTTGCGTCCGCATGTCACTCGCACCGCGCAAATCTATGATTCGATCGAGCCGGAGGACAATAGCGCACTGTCGAGCGATCCCGAGCGACTTGCCGAGCAACTGGCCGCCGCGGGATTCGCCGACATTGAGGGGGCCGTGCAGCGCATCGTGCAGTGGCGCGCCGGCAGCTATGCCGCATTGCGCAGCCCGGCCGCACTGGAAGCGCTGGAGGCGGTGTTGCCGGGTCTGGTCGAGGCGCTCGGCCTGTCGCCGGATCCGCATGCCGCGATCCTCCGGCTTGACGCGATGTTGGCGCGATTGCCGAGCGCGATCAATTTTCTGCGCCTGATCGAAGCGCGGCCTGCCTTGGCACGATTGCTCGGCGCAATCCTGAGTCATGCCGCGCCGCTTGCGGAGGCACTCGGGCGGCGTGCGGAGCTGCTCGACGGGCTTATCGATGCGACAGCGCTCGATCCGGTTGGACCGGTCGACCAACTCGCGGGGGAAATGGCGGCGGGTGAGGGTGATGCCGACTATCAGGCACAGCTTGATCATGTCCGCAAAGTCGTCGGCGAAAAGCGTTTCGCACTGGGTGCGCAGATTGTGGCCGGTGCGAGCGACCCACTCGATGTGGCGGCAGGCTATGCTCGCGTCGCCGAGGCGGCGATCGAGACGCTGGCGCGTGCCACCATAGCCGAATTCGCGCTCCGGCATGGGCATGTGCCGGACAGTGAACTGGTGATCCTCGCATTGGGCCGAATGGGCGGTGGCGTGATGACACACGCGTCGGATCTCGATCTGATCTATCTGTTCACCGGAGATTTTTCAGCTGAATCCGATGGCGACAAGCCTTTAGGCGCAGTGCTTTATTATAATCGGCTTGCACAGCGTCTTACGGCGGCTCTATCGGTCTCGACCGCATCCGGGCCGCTCTACGAGGTGGATACGCGGCTGCGCCCGTCGGGTACGCAGGGGCCGCTCAGTGTCTCGCTCGACGGATTTGCGCGCTACCAGCGCGAGAGCGCCTGGACCTGGGAGCATATGGCACTGACGCGCGCCCGGCCGGTATTCGGCTCGGCGGCGGCGCGCGCGGCGGTGATCGCGGTGATCGACGATGTGCTGGCGGGGAATCGGCCCGAGCGCGACGTCATTGCCGAGGCTGCGGCAATGCGGAGCGAGATGGCGATGCATAAGCCTCCCCAGGGCCCGCTCGATGCCAAGCTGCTGCCGGGAGGGCTGGTCGACCTGGAATTCGCGGTTCATGTCGCGCAACTGACTCATGTCGCCGGGTTCGATCCGCATCTCGGCCGGGCGATCGACCGACTGATTGCCGCCGGCCTGGCACCGCCCGCGATGAAGGCGGCGCATGATCTGCTCACGCGCATGATCGTCACGCTGCGGCTCGTCGCGCCTGAGGCGGAAATGCCCGCGCCGGCGACTCAGGCGCTGATTGCGCGCGCCCTGGGGATCGAAAGCTGGGATGCGGCCATTGCCTCGTTCGATCGGACGCGGCAGGAAGTCGGCGACTTCTGGCATGCGGTATCGGGGAGAGAGTGATGGCTGAAAAGATCGCGGAAGGATCGAAGCTCCCGGATGCCGATCTGGCGACACCAAGTGGCGGCCGGATCAATTTGCGCGACTATGCCGGCAAGCCGTTCGTGCTGTATTTCTATCCCAAGGACGATACCGCCGGCTGCACGCGCGAGGCGCAGGATTTCAGTCAACTCTATCCGGAAATCCGCGCGCTCGGTGCGGAGATTCTCGGAGTGTCGCGCGACACGCCGGCCAAGCATCAGAAATTCATCGACAAATATGATCTGACCGTGCCGCTCGCGACCGATGACAAGGATGAAGCGATTGATGCATTTGGTGTCTGGGTCGAAAAGAGCCTGTACGGCAGGACCTATATGGGCATCGACCGTTCGACCTTTTTATTCGACGCGCAAGGAACGCTCATTCGCACCTGGCGACGGGTACGCGTACCCGGCCATGCCGCTGCGGTGCTGGAGGCGATCAGGGCGCTCGATTGAGCGCGTGAATCGCGAATTCGGCCAGTAGATTCGGCGCTAAACGCACCAAATCGTCATTGGTTCATCGACAATTTTCGCCACGATTAAGCGAGCGTTCAACGACTCGCCGTGCAACTCAGCCGGTTTGCCCCGCTAAGCCGCTTCAGCTCTTGCTGTACTGTGACAACGTGAGTCAGAACCCGGTCGTCAAGAACGCGGAGGGGCTGCGATCGAGACGACAAAAAGGAGGGCCGGTATGTTTCGGCACTTCCAAAAATGGTCGCTGGGGACTCAATGAGCAAGATTTCAATCGCGTCCGCCGCGAAGCTAATCGCGCGGTACCAGACGTATTTTACCACGCGTGATGTGATTTTTCACGATGGCCGCGACCTTCGCCGGTTTAGCATTGGTGGCCGCACCCAGGCCATGATGGCAGGCGTTGCCGGCATCACCTTGTGCTTTTCGGCCTATGGCGTGGCGCAGGCCGCGGTCGGCGCGGTGGCGCTGAGCGGTATCGTCGATGCCCCGTTGTCGCCGGAGGCCAAGGTTGCGCAAATGCAGGCTCGGGTCTCCAAGATGCAGGCCGATGTTGCGGCGATCAAGAATGTCGCTGAGGCGCACGCCGCCCGTGTCGAACAGCGCCAGGCGCTGATCTCCGCCGTGATGACCGGCAAGGCCGATCCCCGCGCCCTGTCGATGGCGACCCCAACCATCGATCCGGAAGACGCCAAGGTGGCTGCTGATGTGATCAAGCCGCTTCAGCAAGTCGAGAGCCGCCAGGTTTCGCTCGCCGTGAAAGCCCGTCAGGCCGCTGAGCAGCGCTATGCGATGACCATACAGCATGTGCGCCGCCTCGGCATCGCGCCTGAGCGCTTTGCCACTCGCGCGAAAATGCCGGCAATGGGCGGCCCGTTCGAAGCCGCCGACAGCGCCGAAGCAACCGCTGAAGCGCGTGCCGACCTTCAATTCCGCTCGCTGTTCATGACCTGGAAGAAGCTTGATTCGCTCGAACAGGGCGTGATCGCGATCCCATCGGTTCAGCCAGTCGAGCATCTCAGCTTCACCAGCAATTACGGCGTGCGCTCCGATCCGTTCCGCGGCACCGCGGCGATGCATGCAGGGGTCGATATCCCCGGTCCGCTCGGCACGCCGGTCTATGCCACCGCCGATGGCATCATTGGCCGCGCCGAACGTGCGGGCGGCTATGGCAACCTGGTTGAGATCAACCATGGCAAGGGCATCCAGACGCGCTATGGCCATCTGTCGAAGATTCTTGTTGCCGCCAATACCCGGGTGAAGCGGGGCCAGCTGATCGCGCTGATGGGTTCGACCGGCCGTTCGACCGGCAGCCATCTTCATTATGAAGTTCGTATCGATGGCCATGCGGTCAATCCGGTTCCGTTCCTGCAGACGGCCGATTATCTGCAGGCTGTGCAGGATCGCGCGCTCAAGATGACCCCGACGTCGATCGGTGGACCTGCCGGCCAGTAATTTTCTTTCCTCTTCTCCCGTTCGGAGAAGGGGGAGAATTGATCGGCTGGTTGCCGTCACACGCGCGACCGCCTATCTCCTGACCATGGCCACATTAGCTCAAGCCGAGATCACCCTGACGCCGTCCGCGGCGTCGCGTGTCGCCGCGATTGCCGCGCGACAGGGAAAGCCTGCCATCCTGCGGCTCGCGGTCGATGGCGGGGGATGTTCCGGCTTTCAGTACAAGTTCGAGCTCGCCGATGCGGTGGCCGATGATGATACGGTAGCTGAGACCGAAGCGGTCAAGCTTGTGGTCGATCCGATCAGCCTTGATCTCGTGCGCGGCTGTGCGGTCGATTATGTCGAATCGCTTGGCGGTGCGGCATTCAAGGTCGAGAATCCCAATGCTGCGTCCGGCTGTGGCTGCGGCTCCAGTTTTTCGGTCTGATCCGCCTTGAAGATCGTCACCTATAATGTGAACGGCATCAAGGCGCGCCTGCCGCGCCTGGTCGAGTATCTCACCGAACAGCAGCCCGATGTGGTGTGCCTGCAGGAGTTGAAGTCCAGCGACGAGACTTTTCCGGAAGCGGACATCCGCGCTGCCGGCTATGGTGCGGTGTGGCATGGCCAGAAGAGCTGGAATGGTGTCGCGGTGCTCGCCAGGGGCAGTGATCCGGTCGAGCGCCAGCGTGGTCTGGCTGGGGAGACCGAAGACGACCATAGCCGCTATCTTGAGGCCGAGGTTGACGGCGTGGTGATTGCCTCGATCTATCTCCCCAATGGTAATCCCCAGCCAGGGCCGAAATTCGACTATAAATTGCGTTGGATCGAGCGCCTTGCTGCACGCGCGCGCGATCTGTTGGCTGAAGAAAAGCCGGTCGTGCTCGCGGGCGATTATAATGTCATCCCCAATGACGACGACACATTCTCGGTACGCGCGATGCAGGATGATGCGTTGATGCAGCCGGAAAGCCGCGAAGGATTTCGCCGCCTGGTCGCACAGGGTTGGACCGATGCGCTGCGCACCCGCCACCCAAAGGGCGGGGTATGGACCTTCTGGGATTACCAGGCCGGTGCGTGGCAGCGCGATGCGGGCTTCCGGATCGACCATTTGCTGCTCAGCCCGATCGCCGCCGATCGCCTCGTCGATGCAGGCGTCGACAAGGATTATCGCGCTCGCGAGAAAGCGAGCGATCACGCCCCCACCTGGGCGCGGTTGCGCTGACCGTGCGGTGGTGAGCTTCACCGTGCAGAAGATGCTTCATCGCAAAGGTGAGTTCGAAACCGCCCAGCGCGACAATCCCGCATCGGTCAGGTGGGTGTGAAGCGTCTGATCGCCGCCGCTGCGATCGCCTTGCTGCCCGGCATCGCACATGCCGAGGAACGCGATTATTGCCCGGAGCGTCCGGGTCTTGGTACCCCAGCCTGTACGATTGCGCCGGGCCGCGTGTCGGTCGAAACGGGTCTTGTCGACTGGACGCGCGATGAGGATTCGAGCCAGCGCAGCGATACGATCCTGATCGGCGATACTCTGGTGCGGATCGGCCTGACCGATACGATCGAAGCGCAGGTCGGATGGACGCCGTTCGGCCATATGCGGACGCGGGACAAGAATAGTGGCGCGATCGACCGTGCGAACCGGGTCGGCGACGTTTCGCTGGGTTTCAAGGCCAATCTGCGCAATCCCGATGGCAGCGGATTTGCCGTGGCGGTGCATCCGTTTGTGACGTTACCGACAGGGCGCAGCCCCATCGGGGCAGGGGATTGGGGGGCGGGGCTTGTCGTGCCGGCCACCTATGACCTGAGCAACACGCTCAACCTGGCATTCACGCCCGAACTCGATGCGGCGGTGGATCAGGATGGTAGCGGTCGGCACCTGGCGTTCAGCGGCACTGTGGGGCTTGCCGTCGCCCTCAACCATGAAGTGACCGGCACCATCGAGTTTCAGGCCCTGCGCGACGACGACCCGTCCGGCGCCACGACGCAAACACGGGCTGGTCTTTCGCTTGGCTGGATGGCGAGCGACGCGCTGCAACTCGATATCGGCGGTGCGGTCGGGCTCAATCATGCGAGCCCCGATGGAGAGCTCTATCTCGGAATTTCACGGCGCTTCTAGCGGTTTCGCAGTCGACGACCGGTGGAAATCGACGACCTCGGGCTTCCTGCTTGTAAGCTGATCGCGGTGAAATCAGTCCAGCCATCGAGATTGGCCGATGCGATCATTTGGGATAGTCAGAGTCGCGATAGGGTGGGGCTGGTGATGATGGGCCCGCATTGCAGTGGAGGAAGACGATGGGCAGGCAAGTTCTTCTGGTGCTTGCTGGTGGCATGCTGATGGCCACCACTCCCGCTGTCGCCAAGAAAGCGGCGGACCCGAATGCGGGCGCGGCACAAGCCGGTCAGGCCAAGCCACAAGTCAAGAAGCGCCGATATTGCGAGAGGGAAAGAGCCTCTGGCAACCGGATCGAT
Organism: Sphingomonas sp. ERG5; assembly: GCF_000803065.1. Classification (GTDB taxonomy): domain Bacteria; phylum Pseudomonadota; class Alphaproteobacteria; order Sphingomonadales; family Sphingomonadaceae; genus Sphingomonas. The sequence continues at coordinate 137,962 of NZ_JSXI01000001.1, read as the reverse complement.
ACGACGACCTGCCTAAACCGTCAGGAGTGGCTGGAACGCGGGGTTGATCCGCTTCAGCCTCAATAGGCAGGTCGCCCACGGCACTCTCCGTCGCCGAGCCGCTCGCTGACATGCCAGGGTGCTTCCTCGTAAATCATGGGCGCGATCGCGGGGCATCCGGTTGGTGATCCGGGCGAACCCATTCGCAAATTCTTACCGGAAACCCAGCCATTGACGGGTGGTGCGGCTGGCATGGTCAATATGCGCCGATAATTGGCAATGGTTGCTGATCAATGGCACAAATTCCATTTCGACAAAAATTGCGCTGGCTTAAGTCGTTGAAATTGCGTCTTCTTAGTGTTTGGCACGACTAGTGCAGTAACACGGTAGCGGATCAAGGAGTATTGGTTCGCACCATAGCGGAGGAAGACAATGACCAATCCCGTCCTGTTGGCACTTGCGAGTGCCGTTCTGATCACCGCGACACCTGTTCTCGCCAACGACCCAGTGGCGCCAAGTGCAAGCGCTGCCCAGAGCGATGCGGCCCCAGCTCAGGTCAAGGCCAAGGCCAAAGAGACCAAATATTGCGTGGTTGAGAAGCTCACCGGCAGCCGTGTCGATACGAAAGTGTGCCTGACTCGCAAGGAGTGGCTGGCGCGCGATTACGATCCGCTCAAGGGTGATCAGTGATGAGCGCGGCCTGCGGTCCGGTTATCGGACTGCAGGCCACTCGCCGTCGCTTTACAGCGTTTTTTCGTAAATCTCATAGCGCCGGTTGACGGTGCATTCGATGATCTCGGCGATTGACCGCATTCCCTGATTGTCGTCGAGAATCCAGCCGATCTCGCCTCGCGACGCGCCGAAATTCGCCACTGCGTCACGGCGGATATATTCAATCATCATCAGCGCGAGCTGGCTGGCGAGCCGCGATGCCTGCATCCGCTTGACCACGCCCATCAACGGAACGCGCATCGTCCGAACCTTCGGCGCGCGCAACCACAGCAGCAATTTGGCCCAGCCGAACGGCAACAGGCTGCCATTGAGCGGCTTGATCGCTTCGTTGAGGTCGGGAAGCGTGATCATGAATGCGACGGGTTCGCCATCGACTTCGGCGATGCGGATCAGATCCTCGAACACAATGGGTTTCAGCTTCTTGCCGACATCATCGATCTCGGGCTGAGTCAGCGGTATGAAGCCCCAATTGTCCGACCAGGCGTCGTTGAGAATGGCCAGGATGGTTGCCGCCTCGTCGGCGAACTTCGCCTTGTTGACCTTGCGGATCACGATGCGGCTATTCTTCTCGCCGGCGGCGACGATGCGGCCAACGATTGGCGGGAATTCCTTCCTGATATCAAGTTCATAAGTATAGAGCGTCTTCACGCCCTTATAGCCTGCTTCCTCGATCCATTCCTGATAATGCGGCTTGTGATGGCCCATCATCACCGTTGGTGGATGGTCATGCCCCTCGACCAGCAGGCCGGGCTCTTCCCAGATCGACAAGCTGATTGGCCCTAGAGCACGAGTCATGCCCTGCGCCTTCAGCCAGCCCTCCGCAGCGGCGACCAGCGCGCGCCAGGTGTTGCGGTCTTCTGCCTCAACCATGCCCCAGCATCCGACGCCTGGCCCAAAACCCTGTTCGGGCGGCAAGGTCAGTGCGAGCGTGTCGATATGCGCGGAAATACGCCCGACCACCTGGTCACCGCGCGTGGCGATGAACAATTGTGCGATGGCATGGCTGAACCAGCCATTCTTCTTCGGGTCGATCTTGCCCGCCTCTTCGGATTTCAGCGGGGGTACCCAATTGGGGTCGTCGCTGTTGAGCCGATAGGCCAGGTCGATGAACGCCTTGCGGTCGCGCTTGCTGGTGACCGGGCGGATGGAGAGGGGGAGGGTGGCCAAGATGTGATCGCCTCTTTTCAGCAGGAGAGTGCAGTCCTGCTTGCGCGTCATTCTGTCAAGCCGGCACCAGCCTGACGCATATGGGCGGCGCGCGCCGCAGCGCCGCACCTGTTATTGCCACCATCCCGCCACTATTTTTGTGCAATGCACCTTCCCATGGATACCTCGCTCACCATCGATCGGCGTGCGCCATCGGCCCGTCCGGCTGACGCGGCCCGCGTCCGTGCGCAGGACATTGCCGATGACAAGGCAATGCTCCGGACCGCGGCGGAACTCACTCGCGATCTCAATGCCCCACGGCCCTGGATCTATTGGTCGGACCTGATCGCTTCGGTGGTGGTCGGTTTCGGCGCGCTCGCGGCTGCGATTTTGCTGGCGCCGACCGGCTGGGCGATTGCGGCGGGCGTCGTCGCCGTTCTCGCGCTGTATCGCGCCGAAAGTTTCATCCACGAACTGACTCATTTTAAGCATGCGTCGCTGCCCGGCTTCCGCTTCGGCTGGAACGCGCTGGCCGGTATTCCGCTGCTGGTGCCCTCCTTCATGTATGAAGGCGTACACAATTTGCACCATGCGCGTACGCGCTACGGCACCGCCGACGATCCCGAATATCTGCCGCTCGCGCTGATGAAGCCCTACACGTTGCCGCTGTTCGTGCTGGCCGCATTCCTTGCGCCGGTGGCGCTGCTGGTGCGCTTCGCCATTCTGTCGCCGCTGTCGGCGGTGTTCCCGGGCATGCGCAAGCTGGTGGTCGAGCGCTATTCCGCTCTGTCGATCAATCCTTCGTTTCGCCGCCGTGCACCCGAGGGCGCCGCCCGCACACAATGGCTGTGGCAGGAAGCTGGGGCGAGCGTCTGGGCGATCGCGCTGCTGACCATGGTCGCGACGGGTATCGTGCCGCTGCGCGCCTTCCTGATCTTCCTTGCGGTCGCTTCCAGTGTCGCGGTGATCAACCAGGTCCGCACGCTCGTCGCGCATCTGTGGGAGAATGAGGGTGAGGTGATGACCGTCACCGCGCAATATCTCGACACGGTCAACGTACCGCCGCCGGCGTTGCTGCCGATGCTGTGGGCGCCGGTGGGTCTGCGCTATCACGCGCTGCATCATTTGCTGCCCGGTGTGCCCTATCATGCACTGGGTGAGGCGCATCGCCGGATTTCAGCGGCGCTGGACGCTCAGTCGCCTTATCACAAGGCGAGCTATCCCGGCCTGCCCGGCTTGGTGATGAAGATTGCGCGCAGCACCATGGGTGCGCGCTAGGATCCTATTCCTCGGTGCGCACCAGCACCGCTTCACCGATCAGGAAAAAGAGCAGGAACGGCGCCCAAGCGGCGAGGAAGGGCGGATAGGCGCCGAGATTGCCCATCGCCAGCGCGAAATTATCCGCCACGAAAAAAGTGAAGCCGAGCATCATGCCGATGACGGCGCGCAAGAACAATTTGCCCGACCGCGCGACGCCGAATGCCGCCACCGCACCAAGCAGGGGCATCAGCACTGACGATAACGGCCCCGACAATTTGTGCCATGCGGCGCCTTCCAGCGCCTGAGTCGGACGCCCGGCATCGGAAAGGTCGCTGATCGCCGACCGCAATGACCCGAACGACAAGCCATCGGCATCGACACTGGCGAGCGTGAACTGATCGGGGCGAACGCCCTGCGCGACCACGATCGTGCCCAGCGTGGTGAGTTTGCCGCTCTTGACGCTGAATCGCTTCGCGCCTTCGATCCGCCAGGCATGGCCGGTAAAGGTGCCGCGCGCCGCCTCGATGATGCCGACCAGATTGCCCTTTTCGCGATCGTACAGTTTGACGCCGGTCAGTTGTGCGGTCTTGCCCCGACCTTTGATCTGATCGACCTGGATCAGATCGTCGCCGTCACGCACCCACACATTGACGCGGTCACCACGATCGACCGGCAGCGGCCCGAAATCGACCTTCTCCCATTGATTGAGCGTGGCGGTGGCACGCGACACGATGCGGTCGTTGAAGGTGAAGGAAATAACCGCCACCGCGAAGCTGGCAATGATCAGTGGCGCGAGCACTTGATGCGCCGAGAGGCCCGATGCCTTCAGCGCGATGATCTCACTGTTCTGATTCATCGTCGTCAGCGTGAGGATCGTCCCGAGCAGGACTGAGAACGGCAGCACAAAGGCGATGATCTGCGGTGCGCGCAAGCTGACATAACGCCACACCTCGGCATCGCCATTGCCGGCATATTCGAGAATCTTGCCCGTCTGGCCGAGCAAGTCGAGCGCCTGCAGCACCAGCACCATTGCGGCGAGGATCGCAAAGGTCCGCACGACGAACAGTCGCGCCATGTAGACGGCGACGACGCGTGACGGGAAGAACTGCAGGAAATTCATATTTTCACCGCATCGGAGAGACGACGGCCGGGGATCCACCGCGCGATCAGCTTGCCGATCTTCGAGAAGACGCGTTCGAGCGCACCGATCGGCTGGCCGTCAGGCACATAGGCGATGGTGTAGTACATCCATAGAACCAGCCCGGCAAAGACCAGGAACGGCGTCCATAGCGCGATCAGGGGATCGATCCGGCCGAGCCCGCCGATCGCCTCGGCATATTGGTTGACCTTATGATAGGTCACCACCATCACGATCGCCAGGAACACGCCGAGCGCTGAGGACGACCGTTTCGGCGGCACGCCGAGCGCCAGCGCAAGCAATGGCAGCAGGAACATCGTCGCCACTTCGACCACCCGGAAGTGAAAGGCGGACCGGCTGGTGTCGCGAAGCTCGGCATTGGATCCGGGGTCGCGGCCGATCCGGGCCAGTTCGGGCAAGGTCAATTCCAGGTTGCGCTCGCCGCGTCGGCGGAAACTGCCATATTGGGGCAGCGGTATCGGCAGGTTATGCGTGCTGAACGTCAGCACGCGCGGTGTCACGATGCCCGGCGCTTCGTTGACGAGCACGCCGTTGCTAAGCTGGAAGACGATTTCGTCGGGATTGTCGGTCGCGAGGAACTTGCCGCTTTCGGCGGTCACCGCATAGGAACTGCCGGTCTTCGATACCGCCTTGACGAAAATACCGGAAAGCTTGCGCCCTTCGTCCCGGCTCTTCTCGATCCGGACCGTCATCTTGTCGCTGAAATGGGTGAACTCGCCAACCTTGATCGACGCGCCGAGCGCGCCCGTGCGCAGTTCGAAGCGCAGCCCTTCATAGGCATAGCGCGCATAGGGCTGGACGAAGCCGACGATCGCCAGATTGATTGTCGCCAGGAAGATCGCAAACATATAGGGCACGCGCAGCAGCCGCCAATAGCTCATGCCCACGCCGCGCATGACATCGAGTTCGGAGGTGGTGGCGAGCTTGCGGAAGGCCAGCAATACGCCGAGCAACAGGCCGATCGGAATGCCCAGCCCGAGATATTCGGGCAGCAGGTTCGCCAGCATCTTCCATACCACGGTCACCGGCCCGCCCTCGGTGGCGACGAAGTCGAACAGGCGCAGCATGCGATCGAGCACCAGCAACATCGCCGAAATGACGAGCGTGGAGATCAGCGGCACCGCGACCAGCCGGACCATGTAGCGATCGATGGATTTCATCGGGCGGGGGACGGGCTTTCAAGAAAGGCGGGGAAGAAAGGGCGAAACCGTGTCGATCGGCTATATCGGGGGTGTGACGCTACGTCACCGGAAAATCATTCTGCCGCAATACTGTGCGGCGCTGTTGGGCGTTCGACCGCCATCGCCGCCGCAATGCCGCGCTCCAGCGCCGCCATCGTGAAGGGTTTGCGCAGCACATGATGGCCGCCGAATTCGGCTTCGCTCGCTTCGCCGGCAAAGCCGGTCACGAACAACACGGCGACATGGCGGTAATCCGGCGCAAGTGCGGCGATCATCTCGGGGCCGGTTTGACCCGGCATCAGCACGTCCGACATGATCAGGTCGATATGGCTGCTGCTCTCCAGCAGGGCGGGCGCCGCCAACGGGTCGCCGCAAGCGATCGCGCGGTGGCCCAGTTCCTCCAGTGCGCCCATCGTCGCGGCGAGCACGCGCTCGTCGTCTTCGACCACCAGGACGTCGAGGGCGAGGGGAGCGACCGGCTCGGGGGCGGCCGCAACCTGTTCCTTTACCGATGCGGTGGCCGTTGCGTCGCGCGGCAAGTACAAGGTCACGGTGGTGCCCTTGCCGGGTTCGGATTGCAGGCCGACCTCGCCCTCTGCCTGACGCACGAATGCGAAGATCTGGCTAAGGCCCAGGCCCGTTCCCTTGCCCACCGGCTTGGTGGTGAAAAATGGTTCGAATACGCGTTCCATCACCTCCGGCGTCATGCCGCATCCGCTGTCGGATACGGCGATCGTGACATATTCGCCGGCCGGACAGCGGCCCACCGCATGTTCGACCAGTTCCGTGCCGGCGGTGACGATGGTCAACGTACCCCGACCTTCCATCGCATCGCGCGCATTGACCGCAAGGTTGAGGATGACATTTTCAAGCTGATGGCGGTCGGCGCGAGTCAGCCAGCCCTGGCCGATATCGCGCGCGACGACTGTGATTGCATCGCCCAATGTGCGGTCGAGCAGGTCCGACATGCCAGTGATCAGCTCGCCCGCCGCGATCGGCTCGAGCCGCAGCGATTCCTCGCGCGAGAAGGCGAGCAGCTGCCGCGTCAGTGCTGCGGCGCGGTTCGCGCCCTCCATTGCACTGTCGATATGACGCAGCGCCGGGCCGGGCTGCTTGCTCAGCTGCCGCTTGGCGAGTTCAAGTCCGCCCAGAACAACGGCCAGCATATTGTTGAAATCATGGGCAATGCCGCCAGTCAGCTGACCGACCGCCTCCATTTTTTGGACCTGGCGGAGCTTGCCTTCCTGCTGGCGAAGCTCAGCCGTCGCCTGAGTGACGGCTTCTTCGAGTTCATGCGCGCGTTCGCGCTCGGCCTCGGCTTCGGCGCGGGCGCTGGCGCGCTGGCCCAATGCCTCGACGGTCAACCAGCCAAGCGCGATCGCGCCGAGCACGATCATGATGCCGAACACCACCAGCACGCCGGCGACGCTGTTCGACTGATCGACCGAGCGCATCGCCGCACCCGTGCGCCGGTCGAGCAGCCGGCGCTCCTGGGCAATGATGCCGTCGAGTTGCTGGTTGATTTCGGTCAGCGAGGTCGCCTTGCGCGCCTGATAGTAGCGCGCGAGCGCCTGATTGTTCTTGCCGTAATTGGTGCTCAGCGCGGTCAGCGACAATTCGGCGCCGCGCGCATTATAGGCGCGGCGCAAGGCATCGATTCGCGCCTGTTGCGGAGGATTGTCGTTCGTGACCTGGTCGAGCCGCGTGATTTGCTGTCCCGCCAGCTGCCATTCGTCGAAATAAAGCCGTCCGAGCGACTTGTCGGCGCTGATCACATAACGGCCAAGCGATGCCTCCGATCGCGCGATCGTTCCCGACAGGGTTCGCGCGAGGATCATCACTTCGTAGCTGTGCGATTGCGCGCGGATCGCCCGGTCGCGCTGGCGATTCGCCTCGCCCAATGTGAGGACCAATGCGACAAGCACGGCCGCGCCCAGCAGCGCCATCACGACCAGCATGATGGTGCGCCAGGGGGTCTGCGGCTTTGCCGAAACCTCGATCTCGCCCTCGATCCCACTCATTACGGGTGAATCTACACTCTCACGTAACCTGTGGGAAGTCGCGGCCTGCGCTTAACGTATCGCGCCCACCGCCTGGCCGGCCGCGCTGAACATGCCAAGGATCGCGTCGATCTGTTCGGTCGTATGCTCGGCGCAAAGCGAGCAGCGCAGCAGATAGGTGCCGGCGGGCGTTGCCGGCGGGCGCGCCATGTTGACGTAGAGGCCGCCATCGAGCAGCGCCTGCCACATTGTCACGGCCTGTTCCTGATCCTCAAGGATCACCGCGATGATTGCGCTGTCCGGTTTTTCGGTGCCGAGCCGGAAGCCCATCGCGGTCAGGCCGCCATGCAATTTGCGAGCATTTTCCCATAGATGCTGGCGTTTGTTATGCGCGTAGCGCAACTTGCGGATCGACGCCGCGGCGGTCGCGACGACCGACGGCGGCAGCGATGCTGTGAAGATATAGGGACGGCATGCAAGCCTGATCGCTTCGAATTTGGGATGGTTCGACACGCAGAAGCCGCCGACCGTACCGACCGATTTGGAAAAGGTGCCGACGATGAAATCGACATCGCCCTCGCAGCCCTGTTCTTCATATACGCCGCGGCCATTGGGGCCGTAGAAACCCATCGAATGCGCTTCGTCGGACAGCACCATCGCGCCATGCTTCTTGGCGACGGCAACCATTTCCTTCAGCGGCGCGATGTCGCCGAGCATCGAATAGACGCCCTCGAGCACGACCAGCTTGCCTGGTTCCCTGGGCAAGCGGCCAAGCCGCTTGTCGAGATCCTCGACATTGTTGTGACGGAAACGCACGATCTCGGCATTGCCCTGCTGGCAACCGTCATAGATCGAGGCATGGCTGTCGGCGTCGAGGATGACATATTCGCCCTTGCCGGCGAGCGTCGAGATCATGCCGAGATTGGCCATATAGCCGGTCGAAAAGACGATCGCGCCGCTGACGCCGTAAAATTCACGCAGCGCTTCCTCGACCTCCATATGGTCGCGGAACGTGCCGTTGAGCATGCGCGACCCATTGGTGCCCGACCCGAACTGGTCGAGCGCATCCTTGCCCGCCTGGATCACGTCGGGGTCGAAGGTCATGCCCATATAATTATAGGTGCCGAGCAGGATTGTGTCCTTGCCGTTGATCACGGCTTCGGTCGGCGATTTGACCTGTTCCATAACGATCGCGAACGGATCGGTCACGCCGGTATCGATCAGCGCCTGGCGTTCCGCGATCAGGTTGTCGAACTTCGACATCAAGTCGCGTTCCGGTGCGATTGCGGGCGGATCGGCGGGCAGCGCCTCGGGGGTCAGGTCGGCATCGGTCATCGGTTCAGGCCTTCAACTTCTCGACGGCATCGACCAGCTGGCCGACGGTCTCGATTTCGGCCTGCATGTTCATCGTGATGATGATGTCGAATTCATCCTCGATCGCGGCGACGAAATCCATCACTGTCAGGCTGTCCCATTCGAGATCGCCCTGGAACGTCGTCGCATCCGACAGCGCCACGCCCTTCTTGTTGAACGGTTCGATCTGGGCGGCGACGGTGTCGAAAATCTGCTGGCGATCGCTCATGATGGTCCTTTGATGCTTTGGGCATGATCTGTCGGTGCCATCCGTGACAAGAAAATACGGCGGCTTTCCGGCGGAGTTATAGCAGTGAGTTGGCGCGATACCATGCCGCGGTCGCGGCGAGGCCTCGCGGCGTGGGGATTTGCGGCAGCCACAGGTCGGGCGCAGGACGCCGCGCGGGGTCGATGCGCCAGTCGGGATGGCTGAGATAGCCAACCCGATCCAGGGTCAGTTTTGCCTTCTCGCCGCGAAACAGCCGGTCGCCGCGCGCCGCCAGCGACAGTATCGCCTTGGGCAAGGCCAGCGGCAGCACGCGCTGCCCGACCGCCGCACCGATCGCGCGGGCGAATGCGTCATGCGTCCACCCGTCCGCGGCGCCGTCATCGGGTTCGAGGATGATCCGGCCCGGGTCGTGCGACACGAGTGCGAGCAGCAATCGCGCCAGGTCACTGACCTCGATCAGCGATATCTTGCCTGGTGGTGGCAGCACCGCGATACCGCGCTTCGCCAGCCGGAACATGTCGAGCATGTCCATATCGCCGGGGCCGTAGACGCCGGGCGGGCGAACGATCGTCCAGTCGAGATTCGATTGCAGCACTTTCGCCTCGGCACGTTCCTTCGAGTGGCCATAGTTGGACAGCTGCGGCTCGCGCGCGGTAAGCGAGGAAACATGCACGAAGCGACGAATGCCGAGCGACGTTGCCGCCGCAAGCATGTTCGCCGTACCCTCGACATTGCCGCTGATGAAGCCGGCCGGCGTGGCCGCGTTCACCACGCCGGCGACATGGACGACGGCATCCGCGCCGGTCGCGAGGGCGACCAGTGCGTCAGTATCTTCAAGTGATCCCGCGATCCATGTCAGGCCCGCTCGCGCCTGCTGATCGCGCCGGGCGAGGGCGCGCACCTGATGACCGGCGGCCAGCGCAAGCTCGATCAGCTTGCCGCCGACAAAGCCGGTGCCGCCGGTGATGGCGATGATGCTCACAGCAAAGCCATATGATTGCGATGCACCAGCGCCGCGCGGGGTGCGTAGCCGAGGATCGCGGCAAGTTCGCCGCTGCGCTTGCCGGTGATGCGCACTGCATCTGCGGCATCATATTCACTCAGGCCGCGCGCGAACGGCGCGCCGTCGGGACCGGAGATGGCGATCAGGTCGCCGCGTGCGAAGCTGCCCTCGATCCGCGTGGCGCCCGCGGCAAGCAGGCTCTTGCCGCCTGCCAATGCCCTGGCCGCGCCGGCGTCGATATGGACCATGCCCTTCGCGGTCAGCCCGCCCGCAAGCCATGCCTTGCGCGCCGAAGCGCTTTTCTCGGCGACGAACAAAGTATGCCGGGCATCGCTCGACAATGGCCGATCGACCCGCCCGTTCGCGATGGCAAGATGCGCGCCTGCCGCGTTGGCGATGCGCGCGGCGGCGATCTTGGAGACCATGCCGCCCGATCCCATGCCGGAGGCCGAACCGCGATCGGCCATCGCCTCGATCGCCGCATCGATCCGCTCCACACGTGCGATATGTTCGGCGCCGGGCAGGGCGGGATTGCGGTCGTATAATCCGTCGATATCCGACAGCAGCACCACGCCCTGTGCCCCGGCAGCCTGCGCAACCCTGGCGGCGAGGCGGTCATTGTCGCCGAAGCGGATTTCCTCGGTCGCGACGCTGTCATTCTCGTTGAGGATCGGCACGACCTTCAGGCCCAGCAGCCGATCGAGTGTGGCGGCGGCATTGAGGTAGCGGCGGCGATCCTCGAGATCATCCAGCGTCACCAGCATCTGCGCCGCCATCAGCCCCTCGGCGCCAAGCATTTCGGCCCAGACCTGGCTGAGCGCGATCTGCCCCACCGCGGCGGCGGCTTGCGCGTCTTCAAGGCTTGCGCGTCCGCCCTTGGCCAGTTTCAGCCGCCGTGCACCAAGCGCGATCGCCCCCGACGACACGACCGCGATCTGTTGCCCGGCGGCAACGCGTGCAGCGATGTCGGCGGCAATCCCCGCCAGCCAGTCGCGGCGTACGCCGCCATCGGGATCGACCAGCAGCGCCGAACCGATCTTGACGGTCAGCCTTGGGCAGGAAAGGGGCGGGAAGAGAGCCATCGGCGTGCGTTAGCGCGCCGCCACGTCCGCGCCAATGCGCAACTTCGTGATCTGCGCCCTGGCCTCATGCGCCGGCGAGCCGACGGTTAACGCGCCGGCACCATCACAATGGCGACCATTCGATGGCATCCTCGCCTTCATCGTCCTCGCCGACCCGACCCGGACCCGGTCCGATCGCTTCCAGCAGCTTGTCGAGCACCCAGTCGACGCCGGTGCCGGCCGCGCCCGAGATCGGAATCACTTCCGCACCGCTTGCTTCCTCGAGTTCGGCCGACAGGGCGGCGATCAACTCGTCATCGAGCGTATCGATCTTGTTGAGCGCGACGACCACCGGCTTGTCGATCAGCCCGCCGCCATAGGCTTCGAGCTCGTCGCGGACGATGCGATAGCTTTCCGCCACATCCTTGTCGTTCGCGTCGACCAGGTGCAGCAGCACCCGGCAGCGCTCGATATGCCCGAGAAAGCGGTCGCCGATCCCGGCGCCGTCGGCCGCGCCCTCGATCAGGCCGGGAATGTCGGCAACGACGAATTCGCTTTGCCTGTGGCGCACCACGCCCAGCTGCGGGCGCGTGGTGGTGAAGGCATAGGCCGCGACCTTGGCCTGGGCATTGGTGACCGCGTTGATGAAGGTCGACTTGCCGGCATTGGGCATGCCGACCAGCCCGGCATCGGCGAGCAGCTTCAGCCGCAGCCAGACCCACATCTCCTCGCCCGGCCAGCCGGTGCCATGCTGGCGCGGCGTGCGATTGGTCGAGGTCTTGTAGCTGGCATTGCCGCGGCCGCCATCGCCGCCGCGCAGAAACACCACGCGTTCGCCGGGCGCGGTGAAGTCGGCCAGCACTTGCTCCTTGTCCTCGGACAGGACCTGCGTGCCGACCGGTACGCGGATGATGATGTCGTCGCCGCCGGCGCCGGTCATGTTCTGGCCCGACCCGCCGGCACCGCGCGGGGCGCGGAAATGCTGGGTATAGCGGAAATCGATCAGCGTATTCAGTCCGGCGACAGCTTCGAAGATGATGTCGCCGCCCTTGCCGCCGCTACCCCCGTTGGGACCGCCATATTCGATGAACTTTTCGCGCCGGAACGCGACGGCGCCGGCGCCGCCCGCGCCCGATCGGACGAAGATCTTTGCTTGGTCGAGAAAATGCATCGCGCCCCTTAGCCTGAAAGGCGCGCATTCGCCAGCGCGACGACTTTACGCCGCGGGCACACTCGTATGCGACGCGATCAGCGCCTTGACCGCCAGCTCGCGCGCGGCCGTCCGGGGCAGGCCGAGCGCCTTCGCCATCGGTCCCCCGAGCAAGGCATCGCCAAGCGCCGTCAGCACCAGCTGAAGCGTCTCCTCATGGATCGATGGCCCGGGATGAATATGGTCTTCGGCGAGATCGTCGACCAGTTGGTGGATCGCTTCGAGGATCGGGTCGAGCGCATCCTCATTGCCCGTCAGGATCATCCAGCTCGCCATCGCGCCGGCGCCGCGCGCAAACGCGTCGAACGTCATGTCGACCACTTCGCGCGGATTCTGGTCGCTGGCGCGCGCGCGTTTCGCGGCCTCGCCGATCTGGGCGGTGATCGTACCGGCAAGATGCGCGATCAATGCCTTTTGCAGATCGGCAGCCGATCCGAAATGATGCAGCAGATTGGCGTGCGTGCGCCCGATCCGAGCCGCAACCGCCTTTAGCGTGACCGCCTGAGGGCCGGCCTCGACGAGCAGCGCGCGCGCCGCCTCGATCGCGGCATCACGAGATTCTTCCGGGCTGAGACGTCTGCGAGTTATTGACACGAGTGTAGATATGTCCTATTGACAGTGGTGTAAGTTAAACCGTCGACATTCCTGTTTGGAGGTTTTCGTGGCGAAAGCAACAACTCCCGATGATCTGACGATCACGCCGCGCGATCTGCGCTTCGGCCGTGGCCATGTGATGAAGCGCTGGTGGCTCAATAACGACCCGTTTGCGACCGCCTTTTACAATGCCTTGTCGGTCACTTTTCCCAAGGGGGAGGGATTCTTCGTCGATAGTGTGCGCAATTTCCGCGGCGGTGCGTCGCCGCGTCTTGCCGCGGAGATTCAGGCCTTCATCAAACAGGAAGTGATTCATACCCGCGAGCATGTCGCCTTCAATCGGCACGTTACCGATCAGGGTTATGATGTGTCGACGCTCATCCGGCACATCGACGAGGCGCTGGCGCTGACCAAGGGTCGTCCCGCGATCGCCAGCCTAGCCGCGACCATGGCGCTGGAACATTTCACTGCAATGCTGGCGCACGAACTGATCGCCAATCCGCGGCATCTGGACGGCGGCGACGAGCAGGCCGCCGCGCTGTGGCGCTGGCACGCGGCGGAGGAGATCGAACATAAGGGTGTCGCTTATGACACCTGGCTCCACGCGACGAAGGATTGGTCGCGGATCAGGCGCTGGTACATCAAGGCGCTGGTGATGCTGGGCACCACGTTCAAGTTCTTCGAGGGGCGCTATCGCGGCATGCTCGAGCTGTTGCGCCAGGATGGGATCACTGGCTGGCGCGCGCATCGCGGCATCATCTGGTATGCGCTCGGCCGTCCCGGCATGGCGCGCAAGATCCTTGGTGCGTGGCTGTCCTTCTTCCTGCCTGGCTTCCATCCCTGGAAGCATGACGATCGCGAACTGATCGGCCTTGCGGAAAGTGACTATGCCGCCGCGATTCTACCGCGCGAAGCCGTGGCGGCCTGATCCAGGATCAGGCCGCCAGACACATATCGGCGGTTCGATCGTCGTCGCCGAGATCGCGCTCCATCTTGACGCTCGCCACCTCACGCCCGCGCGCGAGGCAATAGAGCGGCTCCCGGCCGACCTCGCGAAAGCCGAGTTTGCGCAGCACCTGGCCGGAGGCCGGATTGTCGACGAAATGGCCGGAGGTCACGCGCTTCAACCGCAGCGCATGCTGCGCCATGTGCAGCACCGCGCGCCCGGCCTCGGTGGCATAGCCCCGGCCCCAGGCGTCGGGCGTCAGCCAGTAGCCGAGGTTGGGCAATCCGTCCTGATCGCTCAGGGCGATGCCGCCGACGATGCGATAGCCATGCTCATGGCTGACGATGACGAAATTCGTGTCCGTCGCGGTGCGCGGTCGCGCCAGCCAGTCGGCGGCGTGGTCCTGGCGATAGGGCCAGGGCACGCGGGCCAGCTTCATCGCCACGCTTTCATGGGCAATGGCCTGGGCCAGTTCGGGGGCTTCTTCCGGCCAGCCGGGCCGCAGCGTCAATCTCTTGGTCCGAGCGAACATCGATACTCTCCTCGTCGCGCCGCCGCTGCCACGTCTGCATGACGTGTCAGCGACAATGGTTGGGGAGGGAGCATGAAAAAAGGGAGGCGGGGCGACCCGTCTCCCTTTTTACGGTTTCCTGTTGAAAACCCGGGTCGCCCTGCTGGGCAACCCGATCGGTTGCCCGTTTATTCGGCCGCGGCCGCCATAATTTCTACCGAGCAGAATTTACGTCCAAGCTTGCCTTCTTTGAAGGTCACTCGGCCGCCGGTCAGCGCGAACAGGGTATGGTCCTTGCCCATGCCGACATTGGTGCCCGGGTAAAACTTGGTGCCGCGCTGACGCACGAGAATATTGCCCGGGACGACTGCTTCGCCACCGAACTTCTTCACGCCAAGGCGACGGCCGGCCGAATCACGACCGTTGCGCGATGAACCGCCTGCTTTCTTATGTGCCATCTCGAATTACTCCTTACGCCTGAGCTGCCGGCGCTTCCGCACCAGCTGCTTCCGGGGCCGCATCGGCCTTCTTTGCTTTCGCCTTCTTCTCGGCCGCGCCGATCGCGGTGATCTTCAGGATCGTGTGCTGCTGGCGATGGCCGTTCTTGCGGCGATAATTGTGGCGACGCTTCTTCTTGAAGACGATGACCTTGTCGGCCTTCGCCTGCGCGATGATCTCGGCGGAGACGGTCAGCCCCTCGACCGACTTCAGCTCGCTGCCTTCGCCGGCGAGCAGAATGTCGCTGAACGAAATCGACGAACCTGCTTCACCGTCGAGTTTCTCGACGACGATCTTGTCTCCGGCGGCGACGCGATATTGCTTGCCGCCCGTGCGCACGACTGCGAACATGGCCTACATCACTTTCAAAACGATAATGACCCACGTCGAGCAAGCCCGACGCGGGAAAGAGTGGCCAGCTAGGCGAGGAGGGCGCCGCTGTCAACCGCGAAGCAGCCATTTTCGAGCCGTGACGGCAGTGATATCGAGAATCCAGCCAGCACTGCGCGCCGTGGCGAGCATGTTGCTCGTGGGAAGACTCTCAGACGCTTCACCAAGTCGTCCGCCAGCATAAAGTCGCGACTCAGTGGCGGTGTTCGCGCCGCAAGGTGTAGCGTCCATCGGCATAATCGGTGAACAGCCCGGCGATCGCCGGATGGTCGATCGGCTCGTCGCTTTCGTCGGGAATCAGGTTCTGCTGACTGACATAGGCGACATAGCTCGACTCCATATTCTCGGCGAGCAAGTGATAGAAGGGCTGGTCCTTGCGCGGACGGATGTCCTCGGGGATCGCTTCATACCATTCCTCGCTATTGGCGAAGATCGGGTCGACATCGAAGATCACGCCGCGGAAATCGAACACACGGTGGCGCACGACATCGCCGATCGTGAATCGAGCGTGTGCGACTGGCGGCATGACGACATTACTGTCGGCCGGCGTCATTGGGATGTGTGAGCGGGGCATGGTCTTAATCTAGTCACTGTTTTGCGCCGCACAAGCAGATACCGGCCGGATACGGGATCGAATGCGGCTGGAGGCGCTTGTGCCCGCCGAATGATTGCGTTAGAGGCGCGCGCTCATTCGGCCAGCATCCTCCGTTTTCACGGGCGGGGATGTCGATGAAATACCCTCCCGGAGAGGTGCCAGAGTGGTCGATTGGGACGGTCTCGAAAACCGTTGTGCCCTCACGGGTACCGTGGGTTCGAATCCCACCCTCTCCGCCAATTTTCATGATATAGACGTGCCCGAAAGGCCCGATACCGCATGGCATACAAGGAACCGAGCTTTCAGGACCGGGCGGCGCTTTCCGCGCAAGCCAAGCAGAAGGCCCTGGAGAAACTGAAAGCCAAGCCGCCGATCGATCCGGCGATTGTCGAGGCGCGCGCCGCTGCGCGCGCGGCGAAGGAAGTGGCCGACGCCAAGCGCCGCGCCGACAAGCTTGCTGCCGCCGAACAGGCGAAGCTCGACAAGATCGCCCGCGCCGAAGCCGCGCTCGCTGAAGCTGCCGCCGCCGTCGAGCGCGCGCAACTGACCGAAGCCGAGAAAAAGGCCGCGCGCGATGCGCGTTACGCCGCGCGCAAGAAGGGCAAGCGCTGACCGCCTGACCTGCTTGTCAGTTGCCTGCCGATCCCACCTGTTATTCGAATAACAGGTGAAAACAGGTCGATAACAGGTGCATTCGCTCCCTGTTCCCGGCGGGAAACAGGACTACCGACCTCAACGATATTCATCATGAGAATAGAGTGTGCCGTGAGTCGTTCGGGCACGGCATTTCGCGGACTGGCATGAGCCGGTCCGCCTTTGAATCGCGCCTCCCCGGGGGAGCCGCCTTGCGATCAGCATGAACTCGATCAACCGGCCCTGCGCAGCGGGTTGACGCGCCACGATCACTGCTCCTAGGTGCTAACGAGAATGACTCGCACTAGCATTGAAGATCGGGGATATGACATGACGCATCACATGTTGGCAGGGACAAGGGGGCGGAACGCATATCGGGCCGCATCGACCGCCGCCATCGCGATGGTCTTGCTTGTCGGGACGACGCCCGCCCGGGCCGCCGAAGCCGCTGACACGGCTGCCGACGATGCCGTGGCGGCAGATAGCGCAGGTGACCCCATCACCGTTACCGCGACGCGGCTGCCGCAACCGGTGTCGGACGTGCCGGCAACCGTCACCGTCATCGACGACGAGCAAATCGCCGATCAGCTTGCCTCGGACATCAAGGATCTGGTTCGGTTCGAACCTGGTGTCAGCGTGCGCCGCGCGCCGACCCGCTTCGGCGCTGCACAGGGCGTCACCGGGCGCGACGGCAATACCGGCTTCAACATCCGCGGGCTCGATGGCAATCGGGTGCTGATCCAGGTTGACGGGGTGCGAGTCCCCGACGGCTTCGAATTCGGCGCGCAATCCGCCGGGCGCGGCGATTATGTCGATCTCGGCGTGATCAAGTCGGTCGAGATCCTGCGCGGCCCGGCTTCGGCGTTGTACGGCAGCGACGGTCTGGCCGGCGCGGTCAGCTTCGTGACCAGCGACCCGGCTGATTTCCTGCATGGCCGGTCGTTCGGCGGCATGGCCCGGGCGGCGTATGACAGCGCCGATAACCAGTTCAGCGAAACCGGCATCATCGCCGGACGCGCCGGCGACTGGTCGGCGATGGTCGCCTATACCCGCCGCGACGGGCATGAGTATGAGAACAAGGGCACCAACGACAGCCCCAATGCCGGTCGCACCACGCCAAATCCGCAGGACACGCGTTCCAACGCGATCCTCGGCAAGCTCGTCTGGCAGCCTTCCGACGCGCATCGGTTCCGCCTGACGGTCGACCATCTCGATGACCATGTTTCCACCAATGTGCTGAGCGGTATTACGCTGCCGCCGATTCCGCCCAGCTTGCCGAGCGCCAGCAGCGTCATCGGGCTCACCGCGCGCGACCGCACGCGCCGCGACCGGGTCAGTCTCGACTGGCACTATACCGGCACCGGCACGATCGAGGCGGCGCAGCTGACCGGCTGGTATCAGGATGGCGAGAACCGCCAGTTCACCGCTGAGGATCGTCGGGTCTCGGCCGATCGTACCCGCCTCAATACCTTCGCCAATCGCGTCTACGGCGTCAGCGGCGATGTACGCGCGCATTTCACCACCGGCGCGATCGAGCACCGCGTCGTCACCGGAGGCGATCTCAGCTTTACCCGCCAGAAGGGCGTGCGCGACGGCACCGTGCCGTCGCCGCCGGATGTCTTCCCGACCCGTGCCTTCCCGGTCACCGACTATACGCTCGGCGGCGCCTTCCTGGCCGACCAGATCTCCATCGCGGATGGCGCGCTGACGCTCTATCCGGCGATCCGCTACGATTATTACAAGCTCACCCCGAAGCGCGACGGCATCACGCCGGGGTCGGCGGTCGCCGGGCAGGACGGGTCGAAATTCTCGCCCAAGCTCGGCGCGGTGGTGAAGCTTGGTGAGGTGCGGCTGTTCGCCAATTATGCGCGCGGCTTCAAGGCGCCGTCACCGACTCAGGTCAATCAGTTCTTCGACAATCCCGCGGTCGGCTACACGTCGCGGCCCAATCCGAACCTGCGGCCCGAAACAAGCGAAACCTGGGAAGGGGGCGTGCGCATCGGCACAGGAGCTGTCACCGCCTCGGCCACCGGGTTCACCGGCCGTTACCGCGATTTCATCAGCCAGGAAGTGGTTGGCGGTGGCCTCAATCCTTCGCCCGCCAATCCGACCATCTTCCAGTTCATCAATCTTGCTCGGGTCAATATCAAGGGTTTGGAAGGGCAGTTGAGTGCGCGCAGCGCGAGCGGCCTCAGCGCGCGGTTTGCGGTCAGCTATGCCAAGGGTGAGTCGATCGGCGCGGGCAATATCCGCGCGCCGCTAATATCGGTCGATCCGCTCAAGCTGGTGCTCGGGGTCGGTTATGATGATCCCGACAAGCGCTTCGGCGGTCAACTGATCGGTACCCATGCGGCGCGCAAGGAAGCGGATTCGGCAGCGCCCACCGCGTTCCGGCCGGCCGCCTTCGAGATCCTCGATGCGACCGCCTATGTCCGTATCGCCGACGCCTTCACGCTGCGCGCGGGCGTGTTCAACATCTTCGACAAGAAATACGCCTGGTGGAGCGACGTGCGCGGGCTTTCCGCCGCGTCTTCGGTCACTGACGCCTATTCCCAGCCCGGTCGCAATGCGAGTATCTCGCTCACCGCAAGATTTTGATAATGAGGATCAAGAGCATGATTCGTTTCGGGACCGTCCGCCTGCTCGGCGCGCTTGTGGTGCTGCCGCTTGCCGCGCCCGCCTTTGCCGGCAATCCCCCCGCCTCAATTGCGGCGGCGACGGTGGACCAGTCGGCGCTTGCCGCCGACCGCGCCGCGATCCTCGCCATGGCGGGCGATTACAAGGTGACGTTCGATTTCCGCGAAACGACCCCATGGCGGGCCGATTATACGCCGATCCAGTCAAAGCTGTCGGGCGGTCATGAAAGCGTTCGGGTGGTCGAGGACAGTCCGACACGGATTGTCCTGCAGCACCTCCTGGTGGTCGGGACGACCGGCAGCGATCCGATGGTGATCAAGCATTGGCGGCAGGACTGGACCTATGAACCGGCCACGGTGCTGACCTATGCGGGTCAGGGAAAATGGGTGCTGACGGACGTGCCGGCCGACAAGCGCCGGGGCAGCTGGTCGCAGACCGTGTGGCAGACCGACGATTCCCCGCGCTATGGCGGCTGGGGCAAATGGACTGATGAAGGCGGCGTGCGGCGTTGGCAAAGCGACGGGTCATGGCGTCCGCTTGCGCGTCGCGACGCGGTGCGCAAGCCGCCCTATGACCGCTATTTCAGCATCAACCGCCATTCGCCGTCGCCCAACGGCTGGATCCACTGGCAGGACAATATCAAGATGGGTCCGGTCGGTGGAAAACTCGTGCCCTTCGTCCAGGAATCGGTCCTGAACACCTATGTGAAGGACAGTGATTACGACGTCGAATTCGCCGACGCCTATTGGACCGCGACCAAAGACTATTGGGCCGCGGTACGCGCCGCCTGGGATGTGGCGATCACCGCCGACAAGGGCGTGGTCGTGGCCGAAGTCGCCGACACCGGCTCCGCCTCGGGCGAGCGGCTGATGGGCTATGCCGACGATATCAAGGCCGGCAAGCTGAAGACCGCCGATGCGATCGCGAAGGCCAGGGCGGTGATTGCTGAGGTTACCAGGCGGTAGGGTTCGGTGATTTAAGGCAGCTTCCTGTCGTCATCTCCGCTTTCTCGGGGTCGCCGATGGTATAACTCGCTGGAGGTCGCCGTTTGAATCTCTTGGGTGACGAAGAAAATAGCAGCTTTGCGCCCATTGCCGGTCACTCGATCGACTGCCACCCAACCTCGGACGCTGTCATTCGTTAAGACGAATCAGCATATCCATTCTTCGCGATGAGACGGCCAATTATTCCGACTTGTCAGGGCTTGCCGCGGTAAGTTTGGCCAGCAAAGCAAGCGCTTCCGTGCGCTGGTCTCCACCGTGCGGACTATGCGCGATGGGCGTCAGCAGCAGTCTGACCTGGTCTGGCTTCTGGTCGGCAAAAAGTTGTCTTGCGAGCATCAGCCGCAGGTCGGCATCTTCGGGCGCGAGCAAATGCGCTCTCATCAATCCCGTCGCGGCATTCGGTGTCGGCGTTTCGCCGGCGGCGGTGAAACTACGATAGAACAAGATCAGAGGGACGGGATGATCGGGATCGATCCTGTTCGCGCTCAAGGCGAAACGTCGCGCCTCTTTGGCGAAGCGCACTTTATCGTCCTTCCCGGTACTCGCCGATGCACGTCTCAGCGCTACTTCGGCCTTGATCATCAGGGCATCTATTGACGTTCCATCCGAAACGAGAACGCGATCGGCTGCGACGCCTGCCTCGTCCATGTTTCCGCTTGCCAGTTCGGCCTCTCCGAGGGTGCCCAGAACCTGCACATCCTCTGGCCATTGCGCCGCGATTCGTCGAGCATCGGAGGCGATGTCACGGTCGTGTTTCTTCCCGGTCGCCAGGCGCGCCCGGATAAGCGTCGGGATCATCGCCGCTTCACCAGGGGTGGGATCACGCACATCGATCGGACCGATCGAGAGCTCTTCGGGCGATATCCGCGCGTTCTTCATCGGCTTGGTTCGGTACGCCATCATCTCGCGTTGGAGCTGCTTCAGATTTCCGAATGCCTTCACCGCCGCCTCGCGCGGCGGCTGGCCGCGATTGATCGCGTCGAGATAGGTGGCGAGCTGGCCCTTGCGGGCATCGTTGAACGTCAGATAGTGCGTCAGGAGCCAGCCGAAGCCATATAGTTCCATCACCCCCACACCCTGGGAATTGTCTGGATCGGCCAACATGCGCGGCAAGTCGGGATCCTTGATGACTGCGATCTCATAAGCGCGGTGATTGGCCGGGGCGCCGATCTCCATGCCGCCGTCGGCCTGGAACCTGGCCGTGGAATAGAATTCGGCGAAGCCTTCGACGAACCATGTCGGGTAGGCCCCAGGGAAGCGGCGCAGCATGAAGTGGTGCGTATATTCGTGGAGCAGAACGACCTGCGGGGTAAGGTCAGACCAATGCTCCGCTTTCTCGCGAGAGCTGACTGCTATCGAGGCGCCAGCCCTGCTGCGATAGAAGCCGGCGATGCCGCTGCCTGGCTCACCTGCCAGCTTCGCCGCCGTTTCATTGTTCTGGACGATGAAAATAGTCAGTCTGTTGGCTTTGCCTACGGGCGTGTCCGGCAGTCGTCTCAAGACCCGCATGGCCTTGTCAAAGCGCTCGAGTTGCGCCGCGTAGTTTCGCAAGGCCTCCGGCGTATACTGCGCGTAGATGACGAAGTTGGCGCTCGACGCCACACGCCAGGGCTCTGCGGCAGATGCTGGGGCGGGGCTCAGCATCAGAACCCATAGCCAGCCGCAAATTAGTCGCAGGAAGTTTCCCAATCTTGCCATGGCTGGCGATAGGTCGAATTGCCACCGAGGTGCAACCCGACTCACAGGAGCACCGGTTCTGCCTCGGGCGAGCGGCTGATGGGCTATGCCGACGATATCAAGGCCGGCAAGCTGAAGACCGCCGATGCGATCGCGAATGCCAGGACGGTGATTGGAGGTTAGCAGGCGCTAGGGTGAGCTGGTTACCTCCTCGTCATCCCCGCGAAAGCGGGGATCCCGCTTCTTCTTCTTCTTCTTCTTCTTCTTCTATGTGCGGGGAAGGGCAGCGGGATCCCCGCTTTCGCGGGGATGACGAGGGGCTCGATCAGATACTATCCTGCCCCAGCCAGCACTCACGACAAACACCACCGCCCCCGGGTTCGCCGGGGCCAGTGACGTCGTCCCTCTCACTGCGCAACTGTCAGCGC
The DNA here is from genome assembly GCF_000803065.1 of Sphingomonas sp. ERG5. Taxonomy (GTDB): domain Bacteria; phylum Pseudomonadota; class Alphaproteobacteria; order Sphingomonadales; family Sphingomonadaceae; genus Sphingomonas. Next base: position 115,736 of record NZ_JSXI01000001.1, on the reverse strand, counting down.
GGCGCGCGGGTCCAGGTCTGGGTCCGGCACAGGAACACCGCGATGCAGCCCTTCACCTTCAGCGTGGTGGGGTTCTCCAGCGTCAGCGAACCGGACGTCGCGCCGTCGCCGGTATTGGGATCATAAAGCGGCCCGCCCTTCCACTCGGTCGGGCCACCGGTGAAGCCGCTCAGGATGCGCAGACCCAGCACCTTTCGGCCGCGCAACGTCGTGTCCGAATTGCGGATGTCGCGCTGGTCGGGATTGGCGCGGAGCGGATCGCCGTCGAGCACGCGGCCGCACAATGCCTTGCCGCAGCGATGGATCTCGACCACGCCGTTGCGCTGCTGGGTACGCCATTTGCCGAGCAGGGCACTGTCCGGCGCGGCGGTTGCCGCACCGGAGCCTAAGAACAGAAGCAAAGTTGCGGCAATACCGGCCGAAAAATAGGTCTTCACGCGGTTCTCCCTTAGATTATGCGGCACCAAGCCCGAGGCGTTGTTGAGACTGGGCGAGCAAGGCGCGTTCGTCATGCTGCCAGGGATGAAAGCCGGGCTTGAAATAGCTGCGCCAGGCGGGGCCGATACGGCGCAGGATGCCGTTCTTGCCGAAGAGATATTTGATCGTGCGGCCCCAGACGCGCACGCCACGCAAATCGTCCTGATGGTAAAGGTCGCGCATATTGGCCGCTATCGTCCCATACAGGATGAGCGTGGCCAATATCATGGCCCGGGTGCGCAGGAAATAGCGCCGTAACCCGGACCAGTCCGCGGTCACGGCTAAGTACGTGTCATACGTGACCGCCTTGTGCTCGATTTCCTCGATCGCGTGCCAGCTCCACAACCGGTTGATGTCGGCCGGCGCGGCATCCATGTCGCGGCTGTCATTGGCGAGCAGTTCATGCGCCAGCATCGCGGTGAAATGTTCGAGCGCGCAGGTCGCGGCAAGCTGATGGTGTTTGCCGCGATTGCGGGCGATGTCGAGCACTCTCTTGGTGCGGGCTTCGAGCCGCTCGATCTCATAGCCGCTGTCGGCGGCGAGCTTGTTGAACGCGGCATGTTCGCGGCTGTGCACCGCTTCCTGCGCGACGAAGCCCTTGATCTGCATCTGGAGATGCGGGCTGACGTCGCGGCGGAAGGCGCGCACCGCATCCATGAAGAATTTCTCGCCGGCCGGGAAAGTGCAGGACAGCGCGTTGAAGAAGGCGGTGGGGACAGGATCATTGCCATGCCACCAATGCGGGTGACCCGACTGCTCCCGGTTGAAGCGCAGGTCGCGCAGCGGGATCGGCAGGTCGGGCGGGGTGAGGGTGGCCTGTTGGGTCATGACTCGTCTCCATGCCGTATTGACATTGATGTCCGTATATCGATTTGAACATCAATGTCAATATTGTGACCCGGGCATGGAGCGCCGACCCCGCTCTGCCTGGTGAAAGGCGAGTTGGCTCGCGTGGACGAGCTTGCAGGATTTGACGATTTCGGTTTTGATCGGCTTGCTGCCTATTCCACATCAAGTAATTGATATTGAATAGTATTTTTCTCTCGCCGAGGCTCTGGCGGGGTGAGATATGTTACATTACCGGTGTAACATATCTCCCGTCGCCACGCTTGCGGCTCAGCCGTTCACGGGTGGTCGCCGGCGGCGATTCAATGCGTCCATGCGATCTGGCATGTCGTCCTTGCCGGAATAATGTCGGCCCGCTCTTTCTTCGTGTCGAGAACAGCATGGCGACAGGTCGACGCGGAACGGCCTTGTCGGCCGCCATCCCTGCGCTGGAAATACAAGGAGCGGCCGCGGATGGAATCCGGGACCGCTCCAGTTCTGATCAACGGAAGCTTACAAAGTGACGCGGACGGTCGCGCCGAAGGTGCGCGGGTTGCCGGGATAGCCCTGAATGATGCCGGTCGATTTCGTGTAGCCGAGCAGGTTGATATAATAGCTCTTGTTGAACGCATTCTCGACCCAGAGTTGCAGGTCGAGCTTGCGGTCGAGCAACTGCACACCGGCGCGGAAGCTGGTCAGCGCATAGCCCTGGATCTCGGCCGACGGATCGAGCGTGATGGTGGTGTTCTGCTTCGAGCGCCAGTTCACGTCGACCAGCGCATAGCCCGTCACATCGGGTGTGATGGCATGGGTATAATCGGCGGTCAGATCGGTGGTCCATTTCGGCGCCCAGGCGACCTGACGCCCGGTCAGGTCGCAGGTGGGCTTGGTGAACTCGGGCTGGCCCGGACAGACCGAATTGTGGAAGGAGGAATAGGTCGCTTCGTTATAGGCGGCGAACCCCTTCAGGTGCAGGCCCTCGATCGGCCAGGCTTCACCTTCCAGTTCCACGCCCTTGGAGGTGAGCGACCCGACATTGGCGAGGAATTTGAGCGCGGTGTTGCCAACGCCCACCGCCTGGTTGGCCTGGTAATTCCGCACCTTGGTGTGGAACGCGGTCAGGTTGATCAGCAGGTGCCGGTCGAACCATTCGGTCTTGAAGCCGACCTCGAAATTGTCGGCCTTTTCGCCCTTGACGGTCTGTCTGGCGCCCTGTGCGATTGCCGAGGTGACGCCCTTGTCGGGGTTGCTGTCATTATAGGGCAACAGGTTGAAACCGGCCGATTTATTGCCGCGCGCATATTTGGCGTAGACGAACGCATCGTTGGTGACGCGGTAATTGACGCCGATTTCACCCGACAATGAACTGTCTTTCAGGCTGGTATCGACATGGCCCAGCTGAGCATTGGCGCCGCTTGGTGACAGTGAGTTGAGCTCTGCCTGAGTCAGCCCGCCCGGGTTGGATGCGACGACACCGTCATAGGTTTGTGATCGCCGCTCCCAGGTCTGGCGCAGGCCAACGTCGATGGCGAGGCGCCGCGCTTCATCGGGATGCCAGGTGACATTGCCGAACAATGCGTCGGTATCGGTATGGAACACTGCGACGCTGCTGAATCCCGCACCGGTCACCTTGGCGGCGGCGAGCGTGTTGCCCGACCAGATGCCGAATTGCGAGCCGAAGCGGACGCGCGAGTCCACCTGCAGCCGCTGGCGCGACAGGAAGCCGCCGAACGTGCCGACCACCGGACGGTCGCTTGGCGTCGACCAGCGCAGCTCCTGCGAGAACTGGCGTTCCTTGTTGCATGATCCGTAATCGGACAGCGCATCAAGCTGGGTATAGTCATTGTCGTTGTTGGTGAAGCACGACCAGCGCTCATAGGCGGTGATCGAGGTCAGGTCGCCCGCATCGCCAAGCCCGAGATTCACTTCGCCGCTGGTCGAAAACAGATCGGTCTTCGCATTGAGCGGGCTGTCGATGTTGATCTTGCGATCCTTGGCGTTGCTGGTCAGCAGCGTGTAGCCGGCCTTCGCCATGCGGGCCTGCAGCGCGGCCGGGTTGTAGATCGACAAGATCACCGGCGAGATGCTCGGGAAGCTCTGCCGACCATAAGTGGCGATCAGGCGGATCGACAGATTGTCGGTCGGGGTTGCGAGCAACTGGCCGCGCAGGCCCTGGCCCTGGCGGCCATTCTGCTTCTTGCCGTTATAGACATTGGGGTAATTGCCGTCCTTGTCGCTGTAGAAACCCGACAGGCGCACCGCCAGCTTGTCGTCGATCAGCGGCCCGGTCACGCTGCCCTTGAACTGATAGAATCCCTCATTGCCGACGGTCGCCTCGGCGGTCGCGCCGAAATCGAAGCTGGGTTTCAGCGTGTTGATCAGCACCGCGCCCGCGGTGGTGTTCTTGCCGAACAGCGTGCCTTGCGGCCCGCGCAACAGCTCGACCTGAGCGATGTCGTTGAAATCGCTCGAGACCATGCCCTGGCGGCCAGTATAGACGCCGTCGACGAAGATGCCGACCGAGCCGTCGATGCCGTCGGTATTGAAGCCGTTATTGCCGATCCCGCGAATGCCCAGATTGAGCTGTTTGGGGTTGGTCAGATAGACCGAGAAGGCCGGGAACTTGACCTGGAAATTGGTGAAGTTGACGAGGTTCTGCCGCGTCAGCTCGACCGGGCTGATCACCGTGATCGGGATCGGTACGGTCTGAGCATTTTCCGACCGTTTGCGCGCGACGACGGTGATGTCGCCCATCTGGTCCGCCGGCGCTGCCGCTTCATCCGCGGCCGGGTCGGCGACGATCGCGGTGTCGGCTTCCTTCGCCGCGGGCGTTGCGGCCCAGGCCGTGCCGCTGGCCAGGCTCAACAGGCTTGCGGTGAGCAGGAAGGTGCCGGTCTTGGCCTTGCCGGACCGGCTGGTGAAAGGAAAAGTCATCGATGCGCCCCCGAGGTGAATTGATCAGACGCAGGCGAGCGAACGCCATCCGCGAAAGCGGGTTGGCATCAATTCTCCGGATATTTTGTGTGTATCGTCCCTGAGTCGAGGCCGACCTAGGAAGCTTCCATGTAGCAATTATGACAGTGTGAAGTGTTTCTGAAACATTTCTAGAGCTGCAGGCCGGGGCGTCCCGATTCCACCGAAAAGCGCACCAGGTCGCGGATATCGGCGTCCTCGCGCCGGGCGTCGCTCACGCCGCGAAAGGTTGTGACACACAGGCCGGGGGTCAGATCGACCCGCGCATAGCCGCGTACTTCATTCTCGGCGAACGTCAGGCCATTGGCCGCTGCCTGCGCCTTGAAGCTGGGGTCGTTGAACAGCGAGGAGATCGATCCGCCGACGAATTCCGATCCGATCGCGGGCCCGTCGGGCTTGGCAGGGTCCTGGATATCGGCGGCGGCAAAGGCATGGATGTCGCCGCCCAGCGCCAGCGGGTTGGCGGTGCCCGCCTCCACCCAGCGGCGGAAGATCCGGTCGCGCGCCGCCGGATAGCCCGACCAGCTGTCGGCGGAAAATTGCGGGCCGCGTTCGGGGTGGACGGGATCGATGCGACCCTGTTGCCGCATCAGCGTCTGCTGCGCGAGCAGGTTCCACTGCGCCTTGCTCTTGCCAAGCCGGTCCATCAGCCATTGTTCCTGCACCGTGCCGAGCATGGTGCGGTCGTTCGAATAAAGATCGGGGCAGGGGCCGACCAGATTCTGATAGCGTTTGTGTGCGGCGATCAGTCCGTCGGGCTGGCATGCGCGCGGCCCGCGATACTGGCGGTCGTCGATGATCTGGAACTGTGCCAGCCGACCCCAGTCGAGCGTGCGGTACAGCCGCATCGACGATCCCGACGGCCGCGCGGCGGCGCGCAACGGCTGATGCTCGAAATAGGCCTGATAGGCGGCGGCGCGGCGGCGCAGAAAGGCGATCGGATCGCTATTTTCCTGGTCGAGCGCGTCGGCATAATCATTGGCGACCTCATGATCGTCCCAGGTCAGCGCCCAGGGCGCGGCCTGGTGCGCGGCCTGTAGCAGCGGATCGAGCTTGTAGGTGGCGTAGCGCGCGCGATAGCCGGGCAGGTCGACCGGCTCGGGATTGAGGTGCCGCCGCACGCCGAGATTGTTGGGCGCGCCTTCATAGATATAATCGCCGAGGAACAGGATCAGGTCGGGGTCCTCCGCCACCATGTGGCGATAGGCGGCATAATAACCGGCCTCATATTTCTGGCACGATGAAAAGCACAGCCGCAGCCGGTCGACCGGCGCGCCAACGGCGGGCGCGGTGCGAGTTCGCCCGACCGGGCTGGTCTCGCCATTGGCGATGAAGCGGTACCAATAGCGGCGCGCGGGGCGAAGGCCGCTGACGTCGACATGAACCGAATGACCGAATTCAGGCAGTGCGCGGGCCTCTCCGCTGCGCACGACATGGCCAAAGCGCTCATCCTCGGCCACTTCCCAGCGCACTGCGACGGCGATCGGCGGCAAGCCGCCATCATCGGCGAGCGGGGCGGGGGCGAGGCGAGTCCACAGCACCACGCCGTCGGCAAGCGGATCCCCCGACGCGACACCGAGCGTGAACAGGCCATGTGGCAGCGCGACCGCGCCACGCGCGCCGATCGACAGCAATGCGGCGCTGCCTGCTGCGCCGGCGATGAGCGAGCGGCGGCTGATATGGGTCATCTCAGTCTTTCGATACGCGATTCGACCATCCATCGGCTGATGATGTTGCGCGCCGATGACAGCGATCGCCGCCGCGTCGGTTATACCAGCTCGCGTCGATCCAACTCCTTTCCAATTCGCTTCCCCTGCGAAGTAAATAAGAGGTATCGAGCCATTTACGGCACGTTCTTCGCCAGCTCCGCCAGCCATGGCGCGGCGGTCCCATCCGATGGCGCGCGCCAGTCGCCGCGCGGCGACAAGGCGCCACCGGCCGAGACCTTTGGACCATTGGGGATCGCCGAGCGCTTGAACTGGCTGGTGACGAAGAAGCGGAACAGGAATTTCTCCAGCCAGCTCTTGATCGTCGCCAGGTCATATTGGTGCCGCCCGTCGCGCGGGAAATCGATCGGCCAGCGCCCGGCCGCCGCATCGCGCCAGGCATGCCAGGCAAGGAACGCGATCTTGGACGGCGCCATGCCGTAGCGCACGACATAATGGACGAAAAAGTCGTTGAGCTCGTACGGCCCGATCCGCGCCTCGGTGCTTTGCATCGCGCCATTGCCATCGGCGGGGACGAGTTCGGGGGAGATTTCCTGGCCCAGGATCGCCTCGAGGATCGCATCGGTCTCGCGGTCGAACTGGTCGGTCTTCACGCACCAGCGGATCAGGAACTGGATCAGCGTCTTGGGCACGCCGGCATTGACCGCATAATGGCTCATCTGGTCGCCGACGCCATAAGTGCACCAGCCCAGCGCGAGTTCCGACAGGTCGCCGGTGCCGACCACCAGCCCGCCGCGCTGATTGGCGAGGCGGAAGAGATAATCGGTGCGCAGGCCCGCCTGCACATTTTCGAACGTCACGTCATAGATCGGCTCGCCGTTCGCGAACGGATGATCGATGTCATGCAGCATTTGCTGCGCGGCGGGGCGAATGTCGATCTCGTCGCCGGCAATGCCGAGCGCGCGCATCAGTTTCCAGGCATTGCCCTTGCTCGTATCGCCGGTCGCGAAGCCCGGCATGGTGAAGCCGAGGATATGGTCGCGCGGGCGGCCGAGCCGGTCCATCGCCTTGGCCGCGACGATCAGCGCATGAGTCGAATCCAGCCCGCCCGACACACCGATAACGAGTGTATCGGCCCTGGCCGCCTCGATCCGTTTGAGCAGCCCTTCGACCTGGATGTTGAACGCCTCGAAACAATCGGCGTCGAGTTTTCCCGGCGTATTGGGCACAAAGGGGAAGCGCCGCACCGCGCGCTCCAGCCCGATATCGGCAAAGCTCGGCTTGTGCTCGAACCCGATCCGGCGGAAGCGCGTTTCGGGATGGCCGGCCAGCGCCGCGCTGTCGTTGAACGTGCCGACGCGCATCCGCTCCTGCCGCAGCCGACCGCAATCGACATCGGCATAAATGGTGTCGGCACCGCGTTCGAAGCGCGTGGATTCGATCAGCAACTCGCCAAGCTCATGGATCGTGCCCTGGCCGTCCCACGCCATGTCGGTGGTGCTTTCGCCCGGCCCGGCGGCGGAGAAGATATAGGCACAGGCCGCCCGCGCCGATTGTGCCGCGCACAGCATCGCCCGCTCGCGCGCCTTGCCGACGACGATGTTAGACGCTGAGAGGTTGCAGCAGATCAGCGCCCCGGCCAGCGCGCCGGCGGTCGAGGGCGGGGTGGGGGCCCAGAAATCCTCGCAGATTTCGGCATGGAAAATGAAATGCGGCAAGTCGCTCGCCGCAAAGATCAGGTCGGTGCCGAACGGCACGGTCTGACCCGCCACGTCGATGTCGCCCGACATGCCGGCGCCGCTCGCGAACCAGCGTTTCTCATAATATTCGCGATAGTTGGGCAGGAAGGTCTTGGGCACGACCCCCAGGATACGGCCGCGCGCAATCACCACCGCGCAATTGTACAGCCGTCCGTTACGCGGCAGCGCCGCGCCGATCAGCAACACCGGATGCAGCTTCGCTGACGCCGCGACCACCGCTGCCAGCGCGTCTTCGGTCGCGGTATGCAGCGCATCCTGCAGGTGCAGATCGTCGATCGCATAGGAGCTGATATTGAGTTCGGGAAAAACCAGCAGGTCTGCGCCGCGCTTGTGCCCATCCCTGGCCAGCGCGATCGTCGCGGCGGCATTGGCGGCCGGATCGCCGACCGTCGCATGCGGGGTACAGGCGCCGGCGCGGATCAGGCCGTGGCTGTGGATCGAATGAAAGGGGTGGGTCTTCGCCATGGCAAGCGTTTAGCGGCCTTTCCGCGTCAATGCCACGGCTCCGAAGGGATGGATCTAGCGCTCGCGACGTCCGGCGCGCCATTGAGTCGACGCCGGCATTCACCGACCCGGCCGGGCCAGCGTCTCCTCGGTCGCCGTGAAGGCCGATCGCTGTCCCGGCATCGCCGGCACGTCGGTCGCGAAATAGGCAACCCCGGTACCGCGCTTTCGATCGATCCACAGGCCCGAATAAAGACCATAGGCATCGCCGGCATGGCCCCATTGGCGCCGCTCGTCGCCGAACGGATCGTCACGGCAATCCTTGATGCCAGTGGCCAGGAACGCGACGTCGAGCCCATAGCTGCAATGGAAGCCCTTCAGCGTGTCGCCATTGGTGCCGTCGAACGTCCATAGCGGTTTTTCGAGCTGCGTGATCGAGCCTCGGCCGAGCAGCCGGACGCCGTCCACCATGCCGCCGTTGAGCAGCAGCCGGCCGATCTTCGCCAGCCCGCGCGCGGAGATGCGCAGTCCGCCCTGCGGCGAAAATATTCCGCCATTCACCCCGGCGCGCCAGCGGGAGAGATCGCAGCTCCCATCGCTGGCGGGCTGGACCGGGCAGGGCGGCTTTGCTCCGCGATTGTCGTCCTTCGCCGGCTCACCCGCGCGATACTGGACCACCGCGCGCGCCGCGATGGCGTCGCTGCAACTGGCCCAGTTATAACAGGCGTCGACCTTCAGCGGCGCGAGCACGAGCCGGTCCATCAGCCGGTCGAACCGCTCGCCCGTCGCGCGTTCCATCACCGCCGCGATGATCGGCGAATTGAGGTTGGTGTAGCGGAAGAAGCTGCCCGGCGCATGATCGGCGTCCCACGCCTTCGGATCGGCAACGACGGTGCGAAGATCGGCGTCGAGCGGCAGGACATAATCGACGCCGTCGGTCAGGCTCGACCGGTGCGACATGAGCAGCCGGAGTGTGATCTTGCGGTCGGGAAAGGCGGGATTGCGCAATGGCCAGCCGAGCAGCGTCGAGACATCGGCATCGAGGTCGAGCTTATGTTGTTCGACCAGCCGCATCACGCCGATCGCCATGACCAACTTGGAGATCGAGGCGACCCGCACCGGATCGTCGGCGGTCACCGGGCGCTGCGTGGCGAGATCGGCGATGCCCGACACGCTGACCGCTGTTTCCCCCTTGCGGTCGAACGCCACGCGAACCGTCGCAACGGGCTGCGCGCCGGCGGCAAGCAGGAGAATCGAAAGCATCATGCGATGTGCCTATTGTTCCTCTCTTGCCGATCGAAGCACTTTGTCGGGCAATGCCGGCTCCATCCCGTGGGGATGGAGCCGGCGTACCGATCAGCGCAGCTGGAAGCGGACGCCGACGCGGAAGGTACGTCCGAGCAGGTCCGAATAGGTGCTGTTCGCCGCAAGACCGGTTTCAGGCACCAGCAAAGGCGCGCGATCGAACACGTTCGTCACGTTCAGGAAGATCTGCGCATCCGAGGAACTGCTGGCCTTGATCTTCTGCGTCAGGTTGAAGTCGACATAGAACAGCCCCGAGACATGGTTGTCGTCATAGGTGTTGAACTGGGTCGTGGTTGGGATGGGGCAATTGGTCTGGCATTCGATGCCGCCGGCGTCATATCTGCCCGCGCTCACCCCGCGTCCCACCACGGTGACCGACGTGCTCGGCGTGTCGTAGGTCGCACTGGCGCGGAAGATCCATGTCGGTGTGCTTGCCTGGCCGCCGTTCACGCCGACGGTATTGAGAGGTACGGTGCCGGCAATGCCCTGGTTGATGATGTTATCGATATAGCGTGTCGCGGTGCCGCGCAGTGTGAAGCTGCCGTCGGCTTTCGCGAAGAGCTTGTTCAGCGGCAGGCGATACGAGGCTTCGAAATCGATGCCGCGCACCAGCTGACTCGTGAAATTGAACGGCTGGCTGCGGAAGAGAAGGCGCTTCGAGTTGTTCGGATCCTGCGTCATGGCGGCGCAATATTCTGTCCGGCCATCGGCGCAGCGATTGATGATCTCCAGCGCGCTGAGCGTGCCGATCGCGTCCTTCATGTCGATGCGGAAATAGTCGACCGACGCGTTGAAGCCGGGCAGGAATCGCGGCGAGAAAACAGCGCCGATATTCCATGAATCCGCCTTTTCCGCGCGCAGATTCTTGTTGCCCGTGATGGTGGCCGAGTAGCCGATGGTTGCATCATAAAGGACGCCGCCCGGTCCCGTTCCGGGAGCGAATGGATTGCGCACCGAGTCGCTGTTCGATGAGCCTGCCTGATATAGTTCATTGAGGTTCGGCGCGCGGATATCGCGCGAGCGCGTCACGCGGAACCGGATATCTTCAATCGGCTGCCAGGTCGCGCCAGCCTTCCAGGTCGTGACATAGCCCGAGGTCGAATAATCGGTCGCACGCACTGCGCCGTTGAATTCCAGACCCAGGCCCAGCGGCACCACGGTTTCGAGATAGGCTTCCTTCACATTATACTTGCCGTTGGTCGGCAGATAATTGCCCACTGACCATGTGTTGTCGGTTCTGAGGCCACCCCCGGGAAGGGCGGTGATGGCTGGCTGGAATTGAGCGGGGACGAAGCCGCGGATGCTCTCCTCGCGATATTCGCCGCCAACCGCGATGCTGACGTCGCCGGCCCAGGTCGCGAATGGCGTCAGTGACAAATTGGCGCCCGCAACTTTCTGTTTGGCAACCTCGTCGCGATAGGGATTGCCCAGCGCATAGCCGAACGCGGCCGGGTTCGCGACGCCGATGCCGAGGCGATTGAGCGGCACGCAAGCCTTGTCGTCGTTGGTCGTTATCGCATCGACGTTGATACGGCACTGGATCGAGCCGGGGGCATAGCCGCCCGGATTGCCGGCCGGAGCGAACACCGAGTCGACGGCGTTCAGCATCTTCTGTGTATTTTGAATGTTGGTCAGCTGCTCGCGCATGTCGGTGCGGCCATATTGGGCATAGACGTCCCAATGCGCCGCCTTGCCGAATGCCTGGAACTGGCCCTCGGCGCCGATCACGTAACGCTGGACCTTCCGCCTGTTGTCCACCCCGCGATAGGGCAGGTCGGCGGAGGTCGTGGCAAGTGTCACCGTATTGATGCCGGTCAGACGTGCCGCGCCGAGCGTGTTGATCAGGAAGGCGTTGTCCTTCTGCAGCGTGATGCCGGTTTGCAGGTTCGGGCCGGCATTGAACACGATATGTTGCCGATTGTACGAACCCTCCGCGAACAATTCGACATTGTCGGAAAGCTCGTAGCTGAGCCGCCCGAAAACACCGTAACGGTCATCCTGCGGATCCAGGCCGATGCGACGACCGGAATCATTGACCCGCCAGTCGCCGCCTTGCGTTAGCGACGGGGCAGAGGTTCCCGTTGGTGACGGATAGGTCAGCGCACCCCATTGATACTGGTTTACCGATCCATCCTGGCCGAAATAGAGGCCGCGCAGGCTGTTCGCAGTGCCGCCGGTCGATCCGGTGATAAGGCCGCCCGGCGTCGAGTTCGCCGCGCCGACCTGACGCCGGATCAGGAATTTCGGCGTCGTGCTCGCTGGGATGTTGAGCGCGGGATTGCCCGCCGTCCAATTGGGGTCCTGGATGCGCACATAGCCCGTTGCGTTCCAGTCGCGATCGACCTGGAAGATGCCGTCGCGATGCGCGACTTCGCCGCTCAGCAGGATATGGCCGCGCCCGCCGGCGAACGAATGACCGGCGGTCGCTTCGAACGAATAGTTGCGGCCATCGCCATGCGTGGTGATGCCGCTGTCGGCCGAGAGTTTCAGCCCCTGATATTTCTTGTCGAGGATGAAGTTGACGACGCCGGCGACGGCGTCCGATCCATAGGCTGCCGAGGCGCCGCCGGTGACGATCTCGACGCTTTTGATCAACCCCTGCGGGATCGTGTTGATGTCGACCACACCAGTGATCGTCGAGGCTACCGAACGGCGGCCGTCTATCAGCACCAGCGTTCGCGTCCCGGTGGCGGAGCCGTCCAGGTTGCGCAGGTTGAGCGCGTTGATGCCGGCCTGGCCGCTGCTCAGGTTGAGGCGCGAATTGGCCGGCCGCGTCGATCCGGCAAGCGCCGGCAACTGGTTGACGAAATCGGCGATGTTGTTCGACGGCGACTGGTTCTGGATTTCTTCCTGAGTCAGCACGGTGAGCGGTGTCGGCGCCTGGAAGCCGTCGCGGATGATGCGCGTGCCGGTGACGACGATCTCGCCCTTTTCCTGATCGGCGGCAGGCTCGGCCGATGCGTCCTGCGCTGCCTCGGTTTGCGCAATTGCTGCACCCGGTAGCGCACAGGTCAGGGCGGCGAAAGCGGTGCCCGAGACCAGGACCGATTTGAGTGACTTTGAACCAATCATGTTATGAACCCCCGTGAACCACGCATTGCCCGTGCGTCCGATTGCATTAAGTAACAAGAATGTTGCGCTGCTCCATAGTTTCTGTGGGGAGAGCCATAGCTTCGCGGCATGTCACCCTTGAAACATGGCCAATAGCGTTGCCCCTGTGCCACACTACGCCATTGACTGATCCCGATGGGCGGTCGAGCGTGTGGCGACCCTTGCCGATGGAGCCGTGATGCCGCTTGTTCTGACCGTCGTTCCGGTTGCTCGCCTTGACTGACGTCGCGCCGACCGGGGGGGCTGCACCGGCCATTCGGCCGGGCTTTGGCCGCATGGCGCTGTACGTGCTGCTCGGCTTCTCCGCCGGTCTGCCCTTCTACATGTTCTCGACCGTGCTGCAGCTGCGCCTGACGGCCCATGGCATCGAGCTTGTCGTGATCGGCTTCTTCGGCTGGGTGCAATTGCTGCCGACCTTCAAATTCCTGTGGGCGCCGCTGCTCGATCGGTTCGACGTGCCGGGTTTCGGGCGCTTCTGGGGCAAGCGGCGCGGCTGGATCATGCTGTCGCAACTCGGTATTTTCACCTCGATGGCGGCGATGGCCTTTACCGCTGCGGACAAGAGTCTCGCGGTGACGGCGCTGTTCGCCGTGCTGCTTGCCTTCTGGACGACGACGCTTGAGGTTGCGGCTGACGCGTGGCGCATCGAACTCGCGCCGACCCAGGATGAGCAGGGACCGATCGTCGCCGCCAATCTATGGGGATATCGTACCGCAATGGTCGCGGCGGGCAGCGGCGCGCTGCTCGTCGCTGACCGAACCGGCTGGACACAGGCCTATCTCCTGATCGCGACGGCCGCGTTCCTGCCTTTTCCATTGCTGGTGGCGATGCGTCCGGAGGTCAGGGGCGGCGGCGGTCGCTGGGTCGCGTTGGTTACCGGACTGGTCGCGAGCGCGGTGATTCTCGCGATCGCGGCTGCCGTGACGGCGGCGATCGGGTCGGTGGTGCTGCAACTCGCCGTTGCCGCCGGGATCAGTTCGAAGAGCAATGTGACTCCGGTCGTGCTGATCATCTGCATGGTGCCGTTCATCATCATGGCGCTGACGTTGCGGACGATCCGCAGCGCACCGCCCACGGTCTGGTTTCGCAAGTCTCCGGCGATCGGCCCGTATGTCGATATTTTCTGGCGCTTCGGCTATGGCGCGCTGGCGATCCTCGCCTTTGTCTCGCTGTACCGCATGGGCGATGTGCTTGCGCTCAATCTCTCCAAGCCGCTGGTCAAATCGATCGGCTATACGCTGACGCAGATCGGTACGGCGGATGGCCTTGTCGCTTTGCTGTCGAGCATGGCGGGCGTGGCGCTGGGCGGCTGGCTGACGACGCGCTGGTCGCAGTCATGGACGCTCGCGGTCGGTGCGGCGCTGGCGGCGTTCGGCAATTTTGGCTTTGTCTGGCTGGCGCATCAGGCGCCGAGCAACATGGTTCTCTATATCGCGACCGGGGCCGATCAATTCGGCAACGGCTTCGCCGGCGCAGTGTTCGTCGTCTATCTCTCGATGCTGGTGAATCCGCGCTATCCCGGCGCGCAATATGCCTTTTTGTCGGGCTTCGCGTTCCTGCTGGCGCGCCTCCTCGCCGGGGCGGTGGGGTCGATGCAGAAAGCCATTGGCTATGACGCCTTCTTTGTCATGTCGGGCGTGCTCAGCCTTGCCGCGATCCTGTTCCTGCCGATCATCGGCCGGATGAAGCCCCGCGCACCGGATCACGAAACGATATGATCGCCGACCTGGTCGAACGGGCTTTCGAGCCCGCCGCCGCAGCGGTCGCCGATGGGCGTATCCCGGGCGCGACATTGGGCATTGTCTCGGCGGATGGACGGCGTGCCGTGAAACTCATGGGTCATGCCGCGCTGGTGCCCGAGCCGGAGTTGCTGACCGAAGGTCACTGGTTCGACCTTGCGTCGGTCTCGAAGGTGATCGCCACCACGACGATGATCCTGACGCTGGCGGATCAAGGCCGGATCGATCTCGATCGCCCGCTGACCGACGCGATCCCCGACCTGCGTCAGTATGACGTGCTCAATGCGGCCGAGCGTCGGCTGACCTTCCGCGATTGCCTCGCGCATCGCAGCTTCCTGCCCGCGGTCGAACCGATCTACACGTATGGCGACGATCCCGCCCGGCTGCGCGCCTTCGTGCTGCAACGCGAATGGAAACAGGGACCCTCGGTCTATTCCGACATCAACTATATCCTGCTCGGCATCGCGATCGAGCGCATCACTGGCGCATCGCTCTCCGTATGGCCGCTCGCCCCCGGCCTGAGCTACGGCCCGCCGCCCGGCCCGGCGGTCGCGACCGAGGCGTGCAGTTGGCGCGGGCGGGTGCTCAAGGGCGAGGTACATGACGAGAATTGCGCCGCGCTTGGTGGCGATGCCGGCCATGCCGGCCTGTTCGGGACGGTCGCTGGCGTACTCGATTTCGCCCGGGGCCTGCTCGACGGCAGCGGCGCGTCGCCGGCGATGCTGGCGGCGATCCGCGAACCTGCGAACGGCGACCGCACCTGCGGCTGGGAACGCCGCTTCGCCGGCTGGCCCGGTGGCGATGCCTGCTCATCCCAAACAATCGGCCATACCGGTTTCACCGGCACCGGATTGTGGATCGATTTCGAGCGCGGCCTTGCCTGGACTCTGCTCACCAACCGTGTGCACCCGACGCGCCACCGCGACAGCGGCATCTTCGCGCTGCGGCCCGAAATCGGCGATGCGGTGGTGAATGCCTGGGATGCGGTGAAGGCTTAGGGCAGGATGGCCCTGGCTAACCCGCCGTCATTCCCGCGCAGGCCGCCTCAATTCTCCGCCGCGATCAGTTCCAGCGCAGCGTCCATTGTCTTCGTCGCGCTCACCCCCTCCGGCATGTCGTTGGCGTAGATCGAGAAGATCAGCGTCCGCCCGCTCTTGCCGGTCATATAGCCCGACAGCGCCGAACTTGCATTGAGCGTGCCGGTCTTGGCGAACAGCCTGCGCTCGAGCGCGGTACCGCTGAAGCGCTTGGCGAGCGTGCCGTCGACACCGGCGATCGGCAGGGTTTCGCGAAACGCCGCGCCCCAGGGCTGGCCCGCGATCCAGCGCAGCAAAATCGTCACGCCGCGCGGCGCCACGCGATTATAGCTCGACATGCCCGAGCCGTCGGAAAAGTCATAAGCCCTGCGCGGCACGCCGGCGCGTTCCAGCATTGCGCCCACCGCCGCCGCGCCATCGGCGATCGACCCGCTGCCGTCACGATAGCTGACCCGGCGCAGCATCAATTCGGCATGGAGGTTCTGGCTGACCTTGTTGATCAGCGTCAGGTCCTGCGCCAACGGCAGCGGAGTGAGCCGGGCGAGCGGCGCCGCGAAGGGCTGACGCGTTACCGGTGCCCCCAGCCGCTCCTTCGGGTCGTCGGCCGAGGTCAGCGGGCGATGCCGTGCGGTGACCGCACCGGTCACGCGCACGCCACGCGCCTCCAGCAGGCGGCGGAAGGTCCAGGCGGCATAATGTGCCGGGTCGTCGATCCCGAGCCGCAGCACTTCCGGCTTCGCACCGACCGCGATCACCCCGCTCAATCGAAGCGACATGCCATTGGGCGCACGGTCGAAATCGAGCTTCGTCTCGCCCGCTGCGACCGTCACCGCGCGGTTGTCGACTTGATAATAAGGCGGGAAGTCGAGCGCGGGCGCCGCACCGATCTTGCCCGGCGTCACGCTCAGCGGCAGCTCATTATCGTCGAGCGTCAGCGCCGACGCCGCGGTGCCCGAGCGCGACGGGATGTTGTTCCAGCTCATTCCCGGGCCCCAGCGCTGGTCGGGATAGATGCTGTCGTCGCCGATCACGTCATGCACCACGCGCGTCCTGGCGGCGACCGCATCGGCCAGCGTGGCGAGACAATCGGCGGTGCAATCCTTCGCACTCGACAGGCGCGCATCGCCATGACCTTCGAGGATCACATCGGGTGCGGTCTTGCCCGACAGGTCGAGCCGCACCGCCGTGCCGCTATCGGCATCGGGCTGGTCGAGGCCGCTCAGGGTCGCAAAGGCGGCCGCGGTGGTGAAGATCTTGGTGTTGGAGGCGGGAATGAAACGCTGATCCGGATTGATCGCGACGATTTCGCGCCCATCCTCGGCCGTGACGATCAGGCCGAACCGCGTGCCCGGCCCGACCTCGGCAAGCTTCGCCTCGACGCGCTGGCGGAGCGATTGCGCCTCCTGCGCGGCGATCGGGGAGGCGAGCGTCAGGGCGAGCAGCGCGGCGGACAGTTTCGATGGCGTCATGGCTGGAGCCTAGAGGGAATGACGCCGGGAGCAACCGTGTGCGGCTCATTCAGAGCGTTGGCGTGGCCATAACCGATGCGCATGGCTGGGCCGTTCTGCGCTTGTCGGGGGGGAGTGCGCGGGTCAGAACAGCCGGCATGGCATGGCAGGCAGCTCTTCGATTGATCGCGTGCGGGGCGGCGCTGACGCTGAGCAGCGCATCGGCCCCGGCGGAACCCGATGCGCTGGCGATCGCGCTGGCGCTTCCCGTGGCCGGCGACCTGACGGGCGCGCGCGATGCGGCGCGCTTCGCCTGGGTCGAGAATGAAGCCGGCGTGCGCAATGTCTGGGTTGCCGATCGCGGCCAGCCCGCGCGGCGAGTCACGGGCTTCGACCAGGATGACGGGCAGCAACTTTACGATGTCGTCTTGAATGCCGCCGGCACGCGCCTGGCCTTTGTGCGCGGCGGCGATGACGAGTTTCCCGACGGCGCGCTGCCCAATCCGGGCGCGGCGACCGCGACGCCGCGCCAGCTGGTGTTCGTCGGTCCGACCGATGGCGGCACGCCAGTGTCGATCGGCGACGGCCACTCGCCGGTCTTCGCGCCCGATGGCGATCGCATCGCTTATACCCGCAAGGGCGAGATCTGGCTGGCGGACGGAAACGCGAAGCCGCGCCAGCTCGCCAGTGTTGCGGGCGAGGTGACGCGACTGCAATGGTCGCCCGATGGCACGCGGCTGGTGTTCGTCGACAATCGCGACGATCACAGCTTTGTCGCCGTGCTCGACATTACCGGCGCGTCGGTCCGCTATCTCGATCCGTCGCCCGGTTTCTCGGTCGAGCCGGCCCTGTCGCCCGATGGCAAGCAGGTGGCGTTCATCCGCTATCTCGATGCCCCTTCGGGGGCGACGGCGGACAGCGGACCCTATTGGTCGCTGCGCGTCGCCGATATCGCCAGCGGCGCAGCGCGCGAATTATGGGCCGCACCCTCGGGCGACGGCGCGCGCTATAACGGGACGCGCAGCCGCAACCTGTTCTGGAACACCGACGGAAAGCTCATCTTTCCGTGGGAGCGCAGCGGCTGGCTGCACGCTTATGCGATCGACGTGGCGAAGGGCGATGAACCCCGAGACCTGACCCCGGGCGCATTCGAGGTGGAGAGCTTCCTGCCCACCCGCGACGGACGGTCGATCCTCTATGCCGCCAATGCGGGCGATCCCGATCGCAAGCATATCTGGCGCGTGCCGCTCTCCGCCGGTGCACCGGCGCGTGTGACGCAAGGGACGGGCATCGAGACCTTCCCGACACTGGGCGGCGATACGCTGGCGGTGATCGCGACCGATGTGACGCATCCGGCGCATCCGGCGCTGGTGGATCGCATGCTGACGCCGCTCGGCAGGGCGGTCGAGGCACGCGGTTTCGTCACGCCCGAAGCGGTGATCTTCACGGCCGCGGACGGCGTCGAAGTCCATGCGCAGCTGTTCCGCGCTCGCGGCGCCGGCAAGCATCCGGCGCTGATCTTCGCGCATGGCGGGCCGCGGCGGCAAATGCTGCTCGGCTTCCATTTCAGCGGCTATTATTCCAACGCCTATATCCTCAACCAGCATTTCGCCGCGCAGGGCTATGACGTGCTTGCGGTCAATTACCGCAGCGGCACCGGCTATGGCCGCGCCTTTCGCGACGCGCCCGAGATCGCGCGCGGCGGGGCGTCGGAATATCGCGACATCCTGGCCGCCGGGCGCTGGCTCGCCGCGCAGCCTCAGGTCGATCCGGCGCGCATCGGCATCTGGGGCGGCAGCTGGGGTGGCTATCTGACTGCGCTGGCTTTGGCGCGGAACAGCGACCTGTTCGCCGCCGGCGTGGATTTCCATGGCGTGCACACCATGCTGCGCCCGGTCGACAATAATCTCTCGCCCGATGCGCAGCTTGCCGCGCGCCAGTTGCAATGGAGTTCGTCGCCCATGGCGTCGATCGGGCAATGGCGCTCGCCGGTGCTGCTGATCCATGGCGATGACGACAAGAATGTCGATTTCGCGCAATCGCTGCTGCTTGCGCGCGAACTGGCGGCGCGGCGTATTCCGTTCCGCACGCTGATCTTCCCCAATGAACGCCACGCCTTTCTGCGCCACGCCAATTGGCTTGCCAGTTACCGTGCGACCGATGCGTTCCTGGCGCGGACCGTGATGCGCAAGGAGCCGTTGCGATGACCTGGCTGCGCAATTCGGTGGCGCTGCTCGCTGCGGTGGCCGGGGTCGGCGCGGCCTCGGGCGGGGAGCGCGCGACGCTGATCAGTGGTGCGCGCGTGTTCGACGGCAGCGGTGCGCCGGCGGTGGTCGAAAATGTCCTGATCCGGGGCGATCGCATCGTGGCGGTCGGCAAGCATGTGCGTGCCCCGGCGGGCAGCAACGTGATCGACGCGCGCGGCCTGACGCTGATTCCCGGGTTGCATGATCTGCACACGCATATGCGCTCGCCGGCGTTCGACGGGCCCGATGATTTGCCCAAATCCTATGCCGGCTATCTCAGCCACGGCGTGACCACGGTGAATGAATTCTCCGTATCGGGTGAAATGCTCGAACCGATCCGCGAGATGACCGGTTCCGGCGCGGTGACCGCGCCGAACCTGAAACTGGCGATCCGCTTCGGCGTGCCTGGCGGGCATGGCACCGAATATGGCTGGGGCAATTTCTTCACGTTGCAAGTGCAGACGCCGCGTGCCGCGCATCTCGCCATGGTGCGGGCGCTGACCTACAAACCCGACGTCATCAAGGTGTTCGCCGATGGCTGGCGCTATGGCCGTGGTCCGGGCCTCGACAGCATGAACCAACCGACCCTGGCGGCGATCGTGCGCGATGCGCATGCCGCCGATATTCCGGTCATCACGCACACCGTGACGCTGGCCGGCGCGAAGCTCGCCGCAGCGGCGGGCGTCGATGCGGTCGGTCACGGCGTCGGCGATGCGCTGGTCGATGACGAACTGATCGCGCTGATGAAGGCCAGGGGCACGGCCTATATCCCGACCCTGGTGGTGTATGAGCCGCAACAGGATCGCGCTTTCGAACCCGCCGAATGGCGCGCACTGCGCCCGCCCGAGCGCGCACAGGAAGAGCAAAGACTGGCGAAACCGATCGAGGCGATTCCCGAGCTCGAAGCGAAACGCTGGGCGATCATGCAGGAGAATATCCGGCGCCTGAAGGCGGCGGGCGTTCGCATTGGCGTGGGTACTGATGCCGGGATCGGCGGCGTCTATCATGGTAGCGCGACTCTCCGTGAGATCCGCTGGCTGACCCGGCTTGGCCATAGCCCCGCCGAAGCGCTGATTGCGGCGACCGCGACCAGCGCCGGTATCCTGCGCGAAGGCGCCGACCATGGCCGCATCGCGGTCGGCCAGCGCGCCGACCTGGTGCTGACCGGCGGCAAACCCGACGAGCGGATCGACGATCTCTACGATGTCCGCCGCGTGTTCGTGTCAGGCCGCGAAGTGCCGCTGAAGCCGTTGCGCACGGCGCTCGACGGCGCGGCGATGTCGCCGCTGCCGGTGCACCTTATGACCGGGCCGATCGATACCGGGGCTGGTCCTGCCGGACGCACCGACCTCGACACGCTGCCGGTGGAAAGCACCGATTCCGGTGCCGATCACAGCCATCTCGATTTCGCCCGCCCTGATCATGATGCGGATAAAAGACTGTTCATGGTCGCGCAGATGGGCTCCGCGCCCAAACCCTTTGCACAACTGATCCTGCCGTTGACCCGGGGCGCGGTGCAGCTTGCCGATGCGCGCGGCTTTACCGGCGTCGCGTTCGAGGCGCGGGGCGGGGGCCAGTACCGGCTGTTGTTCGACAGCTATGGCCTGGACAATCGCGCCGATTTCGAAGCGCCGTTCGCGGCGGATCAAAGCCGCCGCGACATCCGCATCCCGTTCAGCGCCTTTCGCAGCCGGGACGATAAAGCAGTGCTCGACCTGGCGCGTTTGCGTGCGCTGATCGTCCGGCTCGATGGCTCGCCCGACAGCAAGGCCTGGCTCGAACTGGCGAACCTCCGCTTCTACCGCGCCGATCCCTGACTTTAGAGTTTGATCCAGCTGCACTGAAGCGCGGCACCGGCCCGCTCCCCCACCCGGCCACCCATTCAGTATATTCTGTGGGTGGCCGGGTGGGGGAGCGGGCGGAGCAGCCCAAGGTTCCGGCGATGCAACGCATCGTTGGAATGGCTGTGGAGGGCGGTGCCGTCTTGCTGAATCAAACTCTAGTCCTTAGCCGGACCGGGGCGCGGCGCTGATGGTGCGCGCGATATCTTGCAGGAAGGATGCCGGGCCTGCGGCATGAAGCGTACGCCCGCTGCTCAGCGCGCCATCAATGACGATCGACAGTTGCAGCGCGAAGCGTTCGGGCTCCGCCATCCCCGTCTCCTTCGCCAGCACCGCCAGCCGCCGCCGCAGTTCCGCCTTGTGCGCAACGGCGACCTTGCGCGCGGGGTGGTCCTCATCGGCATATTCGGCCGCGATGTTGATTTGCGGACAGCCGCGATAGCCGGGCCGCGCGATACGATCGCCGATCCATTTCAGCTGCGCGTCGAGCTCCCGGGCCGGCTTGCCGGCATGGGCGGCCGACACCTCATCCCATCGCTGCCAGAAATCGCGATCCTCATTGTGCAGGAACGCTTCGATCAAATCATCCTTGGTGCGGAAATACCGGTAGAGGCTGGTCTTGGCGACGCCGGCGCGCTCGACGATCAGGTCGACGCCGATCGCGCGCGTCCCCTCGCGATAGAAGAGCTCGCCGGCCGTTCTCAGGATCCGATCCCGCACGCTCGTGGCGTCATCGCTCGGCTTGACCTGGCTTTGTGTCACTCTGTCCAACCTCATCGGTTTCGCTCGATCCTCGCACCGTACATGCGAAAGCTTGACGACGCTACAGATCTGTATCATTAAAACAGACAGGTCTGTAGCATTTGAAGGGGTGTCATGAGCAATATCGGTCAAGACAAGCGGATCGCGGTCATTGGCGCGACCGGTCATACCGGCCGCTTCGTGCTCGCCGAATTGAATCGGCGCGGCCTGGCTGCGATCCTGGTGGGGCGCGATGAACACACGCTCGCGCTGGCGGATGCCGGTCCGGACGGCGTGGTGCGGGTGGCGCATATGGACGATCCGGCATCGCTCGATGCCGCCTTGGCGGGCGCGGTGGCGGTGATCAATTGCGCGGGGCCGTTTCTCGACACGGCGATGCCGGTGATCGATGCGGCACTGCGCGCCGGCATCCCCTATCTCGACACCAATGCCGAACAGCAAACGGTGCAGGCGATCATCGCGCAACGCGACGCCGCGGCACGACAGGCGGGTGTCGTTTTACTGCCGGCTGCCGCCTTCTATGGCGGGCTGGCTGATCTTCTCGCCAGCGCGATCAATGACGAGCCGGAACCGGTCGATGAGATCACCGTCGCGATGGCCCTGGACAGCTGGCACCCGACCAGGGGCACCCGCGTGACCGGGCAGCGCAACACCGCCAAACGCCTCGTGCTGCGGCAGGGCCGGCTGGAGCCGATGCCGGACCCGGCCCCGGTCGGTCACTGGACCTTTCCGGCGCCGTTCGGACGTCAGGACATGGTCACGCTCCCGCTTTCCGAAATGATCGTGCTCGCGCATCATCTGAAGCCGCAAACGATCGATTCCTGGATGAACCAAGCACCGTTGCGCGATCTTCGCGACCCGGCGACGCCACCACCCCAGCCAAGCGATGCGCAGGGGCGTTCGGCGCAATTGTTCGCGATGGACGTGCTGGTCCGCAAGGGCGACCGCTTGCGCCGCGCGACCGCCAGCGGTCAGGACATCTACGCCATTACCGCGCCGATCATCGTCGAAGCGCTGGAGCGGCTGCTGGCCGGCGAAGCCGGCGACCGGACCGGCGTGCGCGCGCTCGGCGAGGTGTTCGACGCTCATGCCTTTTTGAGCGCGCTGGGGCCGGACACACTGCGCGTCACCTATCAGGACGTTGCTCAGTCCCTACTTGAGCGCGCGGCCTGAGTCGCAACCGAATGACAAGGCCGAACGCTTCCTCGCTGCGCGTCATTGTCGAAGAAAGCGGATCAACTGGCCGAAGCCGTAGAGAATTCCCGGAAATCCGAAACAGGCAAGCAGCGGGATTCTCTCGGACTGGGGCCCCACGCGTGAGGTGACGTAGAAAAAGCTACCAATAATCAAAGTGATGCAAGCCCATTGCAGCAAAAGGCCCCGCGCATTTTGACCCAGCGACACGTGCGAAGCATTGGCGCGCGAGATGCTCGGAGAATGCGCGGCGAGACGCTGCCAGGTCCGGGCGTCGATTTTGAGCGTCCCGTTGGTGGGATTCCCGAACGACAATTTGACCATTGGTACAAAGAAGAAGGTTTTCGCCTCCGCGCGGATTTCCCGCCATGGAACAAGGAACGGTTTCTGGAAGGGACCGAACAGGCGCGAGATGCCGACACGCAGGCCCGAGGGGCCGGCGCTCAGGGTCAATATGCCGCTCAAGGCAACGCCGGGTCCCATCGAGCCCGAGCGAGCGCGCAGCTTGAGCAAGATCGGTTGATCACTGGCGGGATAGTGCTGCTGGAGCGTGAACCATCCGGCGATCGCGCCGAGCATGGTGGTTATCATCAACCACATGCCGATGAAAAGCACTGGGAACAGGAAGATAACGAGCTGTGTCGGTTCATCGTTCATCCGCACATATTCCCAATGATACGGGTGTTCCAATGACCCGGGCTCAAAGGGTCGTCGCTGGAAACATCTTCCGTCAAGATATGATGACCTATCGGGGCAACGCGGTCGCGTACATCGGTTCGGCGGTTATGGTACTGCGTCCGCCATGAACGATCACCAGCACCTGGCCTTATGGGCGGCGGATTGCGCGGAGCGGGTGCTGGCGCTGTTCGAAACCCAGCACCCCGAAGATACCAGGGCGCGCGAGGCGGTTCGGGCCGTGCGTCTATGGCAGAATGGCGATCTGGCAATGACCGCTGCACGTATATTCGCCTTTGCCGCCCATGCTGCGGCGCGCGAGGCCGGCAGTCCCGCTGCTGCCGCCGCCGCTCGCGCGGCCGGGCATGCTGCGGCGACCGCGCATGTCGCGACTCATGCGCCGCACGCGGCGGCTTATGCGCTGAAGGCGATCGCCCTT
The DNA here is from genome assembly GCF_000803065.1 of Sphingomonas sp. ERG5. Lineage (GTDB taxonomy): Bacteria > Pseudomonadota > Alphaproteobacteria > Sphingomonadales > Sphingomonadaceae > Sphingomonas. The sequence goes on along the minus strand of NZ_JSXI01000001.1, from coordinate 91,793 downwards.
ATGGGGCAGGGGCAGGAGGCGGAACGGGACTGGCAACGCCGTCGATTGCCGCCGCATCTGCGGAACCTTGTGCCGTGACGCCGCATTCATTGAATAGCCTGCCGCAGACCGTCAGGCCTGAATCCGGGAGGTGAGTTTGAGCGCCAAACGCATTGATGCCGCATCGCGGATCATCAGGGCCTCGCCACAGGCGCTGTATCGCGCCTTTCTCGATTCCGATGCCTGGCTCATCTGGCTTCCACCTCAGGGCATGACGGGCAGTATCGAACTGTTCCAGCCATTCGAGGGCGGGCGCTATCGCATGACGCTCACTTATGACGATCCTGGTGCCGCAACATCCGGCAAGGCTTCGCCGGATTCGGATGTCGTCCGCGGTCGGTTCGTGAGGCTGGTTCCCGACCAACGTGTCGTGCAGCTGGTCGAGTTCGAGGCCGAGGACCCGGCCTTTGCGGGTGAGATGACCATGACCTGGTCGCTGACAGCGGTACCCGAGGGGACCGAGGTGCGCATCATTTGCGAGAATGTGCCCGCAGGCATCAAGCCGGAGGATCATGCCGTCGGTCTGAAATCGTCGCTCGATAACCTCGCCGCCTTTACCGAATAACCATCGCCTTTCCCTGCGGCGATCGGCGCGGGTAACACCGATTCAATGTCATTGCGGCTGGTGGCAAGGTGGCGCCGAACGGGGTGTCATCCGCGCCGCGATCCGCTCTTTCACATGACCGCAAAAAATCGAATTTTCCGCCCTGCTGTTATGGGCCGGAATGGGACGCTGTTCCGTGCTGTTCCGATGTTGTTTTCATGCTGTTAATCGATAACAGCATATTTCCCGGCAAGCGATTGAGAACAAGGTGAAATTTTTGGTCGAAAATCCAACTTAACAGCATCGGAAAAATTCGGGTCGAAATAACAGCAAAAACAGTATCGAAACCGCTCGCGACTCGGGTCCGCCCAACACGCGACCGATGGCCGATTCTAAACGTAATGCGGTTCGCCGCGCTCGTGCAGTTCCTCATAATGAACCAGCGCCGGTTCCGGACCCAGCGGCACGGGCTCGCCATTGCGGAACGCCCATTCGCCGCGATCGCAATCCTCGGCACGAACATAGCCGTTGATGTACAGGCGACGGCGATGAGTCGATCGATTGGTGCCCGATCCGTGGACCAGATAGGGGCTCCACAGCGCGAGATCGCCCGGATCGAGCACCACGTCGATCGCATCCTCGGGCGCCAGGCCGGCCGACAGCAGCGCGGAATCGGTCATCGAACGGCCAAGCACTTCGACCGCCGAATCCAGGTCGAGATTGCCGCGCAGATGACTGCGGGGAATGAAGCTCATACAGCCGGAGTCGCGCGTGTGTGGGTCGATCGCAAGGCCGGTCTGGATGTAGGACGTGCCGAGATGGCGATAGGCGGCGTCGGGCTTGCGAAAGCGCGAATCCTGATGCCAGGCGAAATCGCCCTGGCCGCCCGGCACTTTCCAGTGAAGCTGGTTGATGATCTGCTTCAGGTCGCGCCCGATCAGCGGCTCAAGAATCCGGGCGATGCGGCGATCCGTGCGCACTTCATTGAGCACGGCCTGATGATAGGAGGGCCATTGCACCATCCGCACGATCGGATCGCCCCCGTTGTCGCCGCCACCGTCCGCGACATTGTAGAACAGGTTGCCGTGCCGGAAGCTGCGGCCATGCCGCACGCCCTCGGCATGGACCTGATCGACCGCCGCGCCGATCGTTTCGATCTCCGCGGGGGTGAACACGCCGCGCACGATCGCATAGCCATCACGATGATAGGCGGCGATGTCGTCCTGATCGGTGTTCGCCATGGCGCTCCTCCCGTCGATGGTTCAGTCGTCGCGCCGCGACCGGTAGATGGCCTCGTCAAGCTCGCCTTCCCAACGCGCGACCGTGGTCGCGACGGCCAGATTGGCGCTTGCGCTCGGTACGGTGCGGGTCATGTCGAGCAGCCGGTCGAACGGCAGCACGAAACCGACCACCAGCGCGGTCTGCTCGGGCGGGATGCCGACCGCCGACAGCACGGCGGCAAGCATGAACAGCGAGGCGGACGGAACCGGCGCGGTGCCGAATGCGGCCAGCGCGCCGGTGAGCAGGACCAGGCCATAGACGCTGGGCGTGAGCGGCGTGCCGAACGCCTGCAGCGCGAACAGGCTGAGCAGGCCGACATACATTGCCGTCCCATCCTTGCCGATGCTCGCGCCGAGCGGGAGCACGGTCGAAAAGACTGGCCGGCCGACCCCGAGATTACCCTCCGCCACGCGCATCGCGACGGGCAGGGTCGCCGAGCTGGATGCGGTCGAGAAGGCAATGACCAGCGCGTCGACAATGCCACGGAAGAAGGGCAGCACGGGCAGGCGCGCGGCGAATTTCAGCAACAGGCTGTGCACCACCAGGATCTGGATCAGCGAGCCGAGGACCACGGCGAGTGCGAGCCAGCCGACATGCACGAACACCGCCGCGCCATTGGCCGCGACCGCGCCGGCGATCAGCGCGAACACGCCGAACGGGGTCGCCTCCATCACGATGCCGACGATCTTGAGCAATACGGCCGAGGTCGATTGCAGCAGCGCGGCGAGCGGCTTGCCCGCCTCGCCTGAAATGACCGTGCCGACCCCGAACAGGATCGCGACGAAAATCAGCGCGAGCATGTCGCCCTTGGCCAGCGCATCGACGATGTTGAGCGGGATGATCCCGATCAGCTGATCATAGGGCGTGACCGGGTTGCCGAGCGGATGCGCGACGGCGGTGCCGAGCGGCGCGCCGATGCCGGGGCGGACGAGCGTCGCGACCAGCATGCCGACCGACATGGCGATTGCGGTGGTGAAGGCGAACAGGCCGATGGTCTTTGCACCCAGCCCGCCCAGCCGCTTGGGATCGGCAAGCGATGTTATGCCCGAGGCGATGGTGACCAGCACGATCGGCGCGACCAGCATGCGGATCGCGCGCACGAACAGATCGCCCATGAACGCGACCGCCGGCGTCGCCGTTGGCCAGACGAGCGCGAAGATCAGGCCAAGCGCCAGCGCGCCGAGCACGCGCTTCCACAATGCGATTGCGAACCAGCCGCGAAGCAGAGTCAAGAGCAGCTTCCCGGCGTCGGTTTGTGCGGCAAGGCGCGTCCGGCGGCGCGGCGTGTCAGCACGCCATTGTCGACCGCGAGCACGCCATTGACCAGCACGGTGCGCACGCCGACCGTCAGCAGCGTCGGCTGCTCATAGGTCGCGCGGGGCGCATAGCTTTTGGGATCGAACACCACGACATCGGCGAACGCGCCGGGCTTCAGATGCCCGCGCCCTTCGAGATGGAAGGTGTCGGCGGCCAGCGCCGAACTCCGCTCGATGAACTCGCGCAGCGTCAGCACCTTATCGGCGACGACATATTTGGCGTATTTGCGTGCATAGGTCGCATAGACGCGCGGATGCCCGGTCGAGGCATCGGAACCGGTCATCACCCAGGGCTGCTTCATGAATGCGGCGATGTCGGGTTCGATCTGGTTGAACGACGCGACCGACGGATCGCCGATACGGATCACGGCGATGGCGGCGGTGAGCGGATCTTCTTTCCGCGCCTTGGCGATGTCGGCCAGGGTGCGGCCCTTGAACTGGCCTTCGGTGATCAGCAGTGATGCCGCGCCGCCGCGCTTGCGCAGCGTCTCGGTCATGCCGGTGCGCAGCTTCCCGGCAAGCTTGGGATCGTCGAACCGCTTGAGCAGTGCGGCGCGTCCGCCATCCTGCGCCCAGAGCGGGATCAGCGATGCGGTCAGGCTCGTGCCCGATGCCGACCAGGGATATTGGTCGGCAGTGACGTCCTGGCCGGCGCTGCGCGCGGCCTCGACCTTGGCGATGATCGCCGCGGCTTGGCCCTGAACGTCCACGCCAAGCGCCTTGATGTGTGAGATGTGCACCGGCAGCTTGCCCTCGCGCCCGATCGTGATCGCTTCGTCGATCGCTGCGGCAAGGCCGACCGTGTAGCTCGATTCATCGCGGATATGGCTGTCATATATACCGCCATGCCGGCCCGCTTCGGCAGCGATCGCCACCACTTCATCCGTCTTGGAAAAGCTTTGCGGTGCATAGAACAGACCCGTCGAAAGGCCCATCGCTCCCTGGCACATCGCGGTCGCGGTCAACGCTTTCATCTGCGTCAGTTCGGCGGCGGTGGGCGCGCGGTCCGCCGCGCCGACCACTTTCGAACGCAGCGCGCCGAACCCGACATAGGCGGCAAAGTTGATGCCGACCGGTTTCACCGCGACACTGCCCAGCACCTTGGCGACATCGGGGTCGCCGCCGCCGTCATTGCCGATAAAGGCGGTGGTCACGCCCTGCATCAGGAAAGCGGGGATCAGGCGCGTTCCCGGGTCCCTGGCGACCAGCGCGTCGCCGATATGCGTGTGCGGGTCGATGAAGCCGGGCGCGACGATCATGCCGGTCGCATCGATGACGCGCTTGGCGGTCACGTTGGCATGAGCATCGACGACGCGGATACGGTCGCCGCTGATCGCCACATCGCCGACGAACGGCGCGTCCGACCCGGTATAGACGGTGCCGCCGCGGATCAGCACATCGACATTCTGCTGTGCCGGTGCAGCGGAGCAGGCGCTCGCGGCGATCGTCGCCACAGCCAGGATGCGCGCGGTGCGGTTCATAAATTTCCCCAAAAGCCTGTCGCCGGCGGGGCGAGCATGCCGCTCTCGTCCGTGACACCGCCCGCGCGATCCTCCTTGAGCCAGATCGGGCCGTCAAGGTCGACGAAATCCGACAGGCGCGCGATGTGCAGGGCAGGGGCGATCGAGAGCGAGGAGCTGACCATGCAGCCGGTCATTAGCCCCAGCCCGCGCGCCCGCGCCGCCTGCGCGAGGTCGAGCGCGGCGGTCAGCCCGCCGGCCTTGTCGAGCTTGACATTCACATGGCTGTAGCGGCGCGCGATGAGGTCGAGATCGGCGGTGACATGGACCGACTCGTCAGCGCAGATCGGCACGGTCGATGTAAAGCCCTCGAGCCAGGCATCGGCATCGGCCGGGACCGGTTGTTCGAGCAGCGCAACCCGGGCATCGATCAGCACCGGCTGCAGCGCTTCGACCAAGGCCTGATTCCAGCTCTCATTGGGGTCGACGATCAGCGCGGCCTTGGGTGCCGCATCTCGCACGGCACGGATCTGTGCGGCAGGGTCGTTGGCATCGACCTTGATCTTGAGCAGCGGCGCGTCGGCCAGCGCGACAGTGGCGCGGGCCATCGCTTCGGGCGTATCGATGACGATGGTCAGCGCGCTTGCCAGCCGCTGCGGTTCCGGCGCCCCGATCAGGCTCGCCACGCTCTTGCCCGACTGCCGCGCTTCCAGGTCCCACAAGGCGCAATCGATCGCGTTGCGGGCGGCGCCTGGGGGAAGCAGCGAGAGCAGGGATTGCCGGTCGGCACCGGCTTCGATTGCCGTCCTCACGCCTTCGATCGCGGCCAGCGCGCTCTCGATGCTCTCGCCATAGCGCGGATAGGGGACACCCTCGCCGCGGCCGATCGTGGCGCCATCGCTGATCGTCACCGTCACCACATCGGCGGCGGTCTTGACCCCGCGCGCGATACGGAACGGCGCGATCAGGTCGAACCGGTCATGCTGCGCGTGGAGCGTGCGGCTCATTGCAGCAATCGGTCGATCACGCCCTCGACGCCGAAGCGCATCGGATCGGTGCAGGGCAGGCCTTGCTCGTCCGCGGTCGCGTCGCACAGCGCTCGTGCCGTTTCGAGGTCCATCGCCGACGTATTGAGGCAAATGCCGACCGCGCGTACCGCCGGGCTGGTCAGTCGCGCGACCTGCAGGTTCATCTCCAGGCATTCCTTGATGCCGGGCAGTTTGCGTCCTGGAATACCGCGCATATGGCGGCGAACCGGATCATCGCACAACACGATCGCTTCGGGCTGGGCACCGTGCAGCAAGCCGGTCGAGACACCGGCGAAGGACGGATGATAGAGCGAACCCTGGCCTTCGATCACATCCCAGCCGCCATCGCCGCGCGCCGGGGCGAGCTGCTCGATCGCGCCCGAAATGAAATCGGCCACGACGGCGTCGACCGGCACGCCGCTGCCCGCGATCAGGATGCCGGTCTGCCCGGTTGCGCGGAAACTGGCGATCACGCCGCGCGCCTGCAACGCCTGAGTGAGCGCGATCGTGGTGTACATCTTGCCGACCGAACAATCGGTGCCGACCGTCAACAGGCGATGCCCGGTGCGGGCATAGCCGGTGCCGACGATCAGGTCCGCCGGCGGGTCGCGCACATCGAACAGCTGCAACCCGCGTTCCTCGGCCAACGCGGCAAGGCGCGGTACGTCGCGCAGACGCTGGTGCAGGCCGGCCGCGATGTTCATCCCGGCTTCGAGAGCAGCGGCGGCGTCGGCGATCAAATCGTCGCCCATCGTGCCGCCCGAATTGGCGATGCCGAGCACGAGCGTGCGCGCACCCGCAGCCGCGCCCTCCGCCATGGTCATGCGCGGCAAGTCGAGCGTGAAGGGGCAGTCATCGTAGCGGAACTCGCCGACACAGGCGTCGCGGCGGAACACGGCGAGACCGCGCGAGGTCTTGATGCCGACCGGGTCGGTGCTGTGACCGAGGTAAAGCAGATAAGGGGAAGGGATCATCTGCAGGATGGTATCCTCGCCTTGTTCGTCTCCGGCATAGTGAGTGAAAGGCTGGCTATAGCCTCGCGTTATGGCGTGTCGATCACGCGGGCGAGCATGTTGAGGAAGTCGGTGGCCAGTGCGGTCGGCGGTCGGTTGACCAGGAACATGGCGTGCACGTCGAAAGTCAGTTGCGGCTTGAGCGGCCGGATCGACAGGCCGGGGGCGAGCGATGCCTGCGCGGTGAAGCTGTCGACCACGGTCATGCCGACACCTTGCCGTACCAGCGCGGCGGCGATGTAGAAGGTGCGCGCGGACACCACTTCGTCGAGCTCTAGGTCGAGCCGCTGCAGCTCCTGGGCAAAGAGATGACCGATCGGGCCGCTGCCCGCGAGGCTGATGAAACGTTGCCCGCGCAGCGCTTCCAGCTCCACTCTTGGCGGCGCGTCGGGCATGTCCTGCTCGCGGTACAGCACGACCAGTTCGCCTTCGCCGAGCCAGCGATGGCTGATCGGCGTCGCCGGCGGGACTTCGAAGGCCAGCGCGATATCGGTCTCGCGCTCATAGAGTTTGCGCAGCAGGTCATCGTGATGGACGGTCTGCAGGTCGAAGCGCACCTTCTCATGGCTGCGCAGGAAGCGTGATACCGCCGTCGGCAGCGCATCGAGCGCGAGCGAGGGCAGCGCGGAGATGCGCAGCATCCCGGTCGCTCCGCGCTTCAGGTTCCGCCCAGCCTCGCGCAGTGCATAGACGCGGTCCTGGATTTCGCTGACCTCGCTGAACAGCGTATGCGCGTCTTCGGTCGCGACCAGGCCGCCATTGGTGCGCTGGAACAGCGGGAAGCCAAGCAGCGATTCAGCGTGACGCAGCATCTTGGATACAGAGGGCTGCGACACGTTGAGTGCTCGCGCGGCGGCGCTGACCGAGCCGTTGACGTACACGGCGTGGAAGATTTCGATATGGCGCAGGTTCATGGGCGACCGCCTTTGGACATGCGCCCAGGCTATCGTGATTTGCGAGGAAGGGAAACGATCAGCTTATGGCCCGGATGAGTATTGCCTGCCGCTCCCGGCAGGAAGCGGCAGAAAGCATGGCGGTTAGTGCTTCAGTGAAAAAGCGCTCAGCCCTCGGCGCCCACGATGCGGAGATGGTCATTGCCATGCGCCATCTTCTTCAGGCCAGGCAGGGCGGTCATCATGTCGGCGATCATCGCGTCGCGCCCGGCGAGCGACAATGCACCGCCGGTCGCCTTCAGATCGGGCGCAATGGCGAGATAGCCGGCCAGCGCATGGCGGCGGACTTCGTTCTCGGTCTCGGCGTCGAGCGCGTTGCCCTTGGGCATGACCAGCACGACGTTAAGGTTGGTCTTGCCACGCGGCTGCGCGAAATAGCCGTCGATGATCTTGCCGCCGCTAAGGGCATATTGGCCCTTATAGGCATTGATGCGTGCATCCGAAGGGTCAATCGTCGCGGCCATTGCCGGAGCCGCAACGCCGCCGATTGCCGACGTCGCGATCGGCGCGACCGCCATTCCGGCGACAACTTTGCGACGATTGATCGGCTTCGCGGCGAGTTGCTCCACCGACGAGGTTACGAGATCAGTTTCGTTCGACATGCTGGCCCCCAAAATGTCGCCACTATGGCTATATCGACAGCGTAACGACAGATCCTGATGGTTACAACCATATCCTAGCGCGCGAGCATCACCTCGGTGATGTGGCGGCGGCCATTGCTGCGTGCGAGCTGTACGAAGACATCGACCGTGCTGCGGACATAATGGTGCACATCCTCGCGGCCGAGTTGCGTACCGGTCTGCAGCACCAGCAGGGTGATCTGCTCGATCGCGCGTTGGGTGCTGTCGGCATGGACGGTGGTCAACGAGCCCGGATGGCCCGTATTGACCGCGCGCAGAAAGGTATAGGCTTCGCTGCCGCGCAACTCGCCGACGATGATCCGGTCGGGCCGCATGCGCAGCGACGCCGCGAGCAGATCGTCGGCGGTCACTCGTGCCTCGCCCAGGTCGCCCCGCGCCGCGAGCAAGCCGATCGCATTGGCGTGGCGCAGGTTGAGCTCGGGCGTATCCTCGATCAGGATCAGTCTTTCCTCGGGCGGAATCTCGCGCAGCAATGCATTGAGGAACGTGGTCTTGCCGGTGGATGTGCCGCCGGACACCAGGATATTCTTGCGCGACTTGACCGCCAGCGACAGCATCGCGGCGATGTCACGGGCATCGAGCAGGGCCGCCAATCTCTCGTCGATCTCGCTGCGCACCGAAAGATCGCCGCGCCTGGTGTCGGCAAACGCGCCGGTCGTGACATAATCGTCGAGCGTCAGGTCGGGCGAGACATGCTTGCGGATCGCCAGTGCCAGGCCGGACCGGGTGGCCGGTGGGATGACGATCTGTACACGTGCGCCGTCGGGCAAGGACGCGGAGAGCAAGGGATGTTCGCGGCTGATCCCCTGGTTGGACAAGGCCGCGATCTGGCGTGCGAGTCGCGCGAGCGTCGCTTCGTCCAGGCCCGGCGCATTGTGGCGATCGATCGCGCCGGTGATGGTTTCGATCCACACTTCGCCCGGGCGGTTGATATAGATGTCGGTGATGTCGGGCCGGCTCAGATAATCGGCGAGCGGCGCGAGATAGCTGTGCAGATAAAGTGGCCGATCGCTGGCGGCAGCCGCGTTCACCGTCGGCCCTCGACGCCTGTGAAGTCGAGGTCGCGCGCCACGAACACGCCGATCGCGGTGCCCTGTTTGACGCGTAGGGTCGGCTGAATCTGCGCGCCGTTGGTCAGCGATGCGGTGCTGTTCTGCACGGCGCCGGGCAGCGCGACGACCAGGGCGGAATTCTTGCCGCCGACAGACCGCGAGGCGACGTTGACGCCGATGTCGAGCGCCGACTGAAGGATCGCCGCGCCGAAGCGCTGGAAGAAATGACTGTTGACCTTGCCCTTGATGCCGACCTGGCCGAGCGGGTCGGCCGCGGGCGAATTGAGCGCGATCGTTACGCCATCGGGTCGCACCAACCGAGTCCACATGACCAGCGCGCGGTTCTGGCCGGGTTGCAGGTCGGCCTTGTACTCGCCGATCAGGCGGCTGCCGCGCTGGATCAATACCTTGCTGCCGTCGAAGCCGCGGACATCGGTCTGCACCAGCGCCCGCGCGAGGCCGGGCCGGGTCGAATCGAGCGCGGTCTCAAGCACAGCGGGGATCAGCGCACCCTGCGGCACGGTGGTTGCGCGATTGCGCATATAGCCGGCACGCACCCCGGCGCCGGCAATGCCGCCGGCACTCGCTGCGGGATCGGCGGCGGGTGCAGGTGGCTCGGCCGTGCCGAGATCGACCACCAGGACCGGATCTGCCGCATTGCGCACGACCGGAGGGGTCGGGGGCACCGGCATCTGCTGCTGCATGGGCGGACCTGGTTGCGGTACATAGACGATGCGCGGCTGGGCCGGCGCCACACTGGATGGCGGCGGCGCTGGTGCGGTGAGCGGTTGTACGACGACCGGGGCCGGGACGGGTGGGACATAGAGCGGTGCGGGCTGCAGTGCCGCGCCACCCGAGAGATCGGATGCGCGCGCCTTGGTTGCGGGCGCGGACAGCGAGCGGCGGCGGCCGTCCAGGATCGTGAACAACAGCACCGCGGCGATGACGACGCCTGCGGCGATCACCCATATCGGCAAACCGGACGACGGCTTGGCGACGATCGGCCGGACATCGGCTTCGCGATCGCCGGAGAGGCGCGGATCGCCCCCTGAGGCTCTGGTTGCCATCACTTCTTCGCCTTGATCCGCTCGGCGCGCGCGACCTTCTTGTCGAAACGGAAGACCAGTTTTTGCTGCACGCTATCAATGACATATTCCCCGTCGCGCATTGCGCCATCGAGCAATGTCTCGTTCTTTCTCGAATCGATCGCGAAGACCGCGGGCAAGGCGCGATCCGTGGGCCAGGCGATGAACGTCTTGGCACCATCGTCATCGATGGTGGTCGGCCAGATATCGCGCGCGCCGCTCAGCTTGTAGCGCCCCGGCTGGGCCGCCACCGCGGTGGCGATCGTCGCCACTGCAGGAATGGGATAGGTAAAGCGCACGATGAAGGCCATGTCGGGCAGCGGCCCATAGAGCGGGAGCAATTCGAACGTATAGCTTCGTGCATCGGTCACCACCGTCATGTTGGTCGACACGCCGTTCTGCAGTGCCTTGATGAACAGATGGTCGCCGCGCTTGTTGGGTGTCACCTGCCACGCGCCGCTATCGCCGATCGCGACATTCTCGATCCGCTCGCCGGCGCCGAATTCGATCGTCAGCTGATAGCCGTTCGCCACCTGCAGGGAGACGACCTGCGCGGCGTCATAAGCGACCGTCTGGATACGGGGATCGCCCGGGCCGGGAACGGGGCGCGTTTGCGCGCTCGCGGCGATTGGCGCGGCGAGCAGGCAGCAGAGGAGCAGGATCAACCTCAAGGGACGATCTCGATGCCTTGTGGGCGTCTGTTCGACATTGGAGCTTGAGGCGGGAATTGGGGTGCCGGAGTATAGCCCTGTACCGTATTCCCGACCGCCCCCGTGGTTTGCGGGTCATCGCCGGCGACCGGCACGGCGGGATCGGTCGCCGGCAGGTTTTCGGCGTCACGGCGATAGCGCACGACCTGGAAGCCAAGCGGATTCACGAAGCGGTCTTCGCGCTGCATCGGTTCGCCCGAGAAGCGATAACGGATGATCGATACCCAGGCCTGAGCCGGTTTCGGTTGTCCGACCGCATCGCGGCGCTGCGTTTCGAAGCGGACGAGCGCCGAGTTGTTGCCGAGCGGCGAAATGCTCTTCACGCGAGTGGAGATAACGGTCGAGCGCGGCAACCGCGCGAGCGGACTATCGGGGTTGGCGACCTGCACGCTTGAGACATAGTCCGATCGCGCCTGATCGGCGGACCAAAGCGATGCCTTGCGGTAATTGGATTGCAGCGCATCGATGTCGAAGCTTTCGCGCGCAATGACATATTGCACCAGGAAGGACTGGGTCAGCGCCTTGTCCGGCGCGATCGTCGCCGCGTCGAGCGGCTTTAGCGTTTCGACGAAGCCCGTGTTGCGATCGACCAGCAAGGTATAGGGGACGACGGTCTTGAGCGGCATCAGCACGATCAGCGCAATGCCCTCGACCAGCGCCACCGCTGCGGCGACCGATGCGACGATCCAGGCCGTCTTGCGCGACCCGCGCAACGCTTCCTGCTGGTCGTTGGCCCAGCTTTCGGCCGCTTTGTAATAGCCTTCGCGTGGTATCTTTGTGTTCTTGTTCATGCGTTCCCGTCCCGCCGCGCGGCCCCCGCCGATACGCGTCCCTTGGTTCGGCGGCGATAGCTTTGGCCGAGCGGCGTCGCCGTCGCCACCGGAATGTCACGCGATACGGCCTGGCTGCCGACTCGCGCACCGATCTGCGTTACCGGTGGCGGCGATCCAGCGCTTTCGCGCCGCTGGCTCGCTGCCACGGCATCGGCAATGGCGATCGCGCGCGAACGGGGTTCATCGGCGGCGTTTGAATGACTGCCCGGTGATGCCAGCCCACGGCGTCCCTCCAGTCCGCCAAGCGCGTCGGCCAGCCGCGTGGGCATCAGGCGCCAGCTATCGGGAATGCGGAATCCGTGTGCGACACGCGCCGTCGCGATCAGGGCGGCAATCAGGGTCAGCCCGAACACCAGGGTCATCACCAGCAACTCGACGGGCGCGGCGGGCGTTGCGATATCGAGATTGCGCTGGGCAAGGACATTGGCCAGCCAGGGTTCGATCAGCGCGAGCTCGACGCCCAGGATGATCGCTGTGGACAGCGCGCCGAGCGTGGCGCCAACCACGCCGCGAATCCAGCCTTCGAACAGGCCACGAGTCGCATCGAACAGCAGGAACAGAGCAAACAAAGGCCCCAAAGCGAGCAGCAGGCCGGCAACCAGGCGCACTGAGGCGAAGGCGGCGATCGCGCCGGTAAGATAGAGAGTGCGCGCCTGACCCAGACGGTCATTATCCTTGGCCGGATCCCAGCGCGGCCGCTGCAGGCTCCTTTGCAGGCGTTGCTGTTCCTGCTGCTGTTGTTGCGGGGTCAACGCCTGGGTTGGTCCGGCGATGACGTCGGTGTTGTCGGGCTTGCCCGCGCCAAGTGTGATCAGCGCGGCGATCCCATTGTCGACGCCCTGCAATCGGCTGACCAGGCCGCCATCGGATCCAGGCAAACCGGCGGGCTGGCCGATATTGGCGGCAAGTTGCGCAGGGCCGTGCATCGCGACGTCATAGGCCAGGGTGCGAAAAGCAGGCCAGCTTGTCGCGAGCACCAGCACGAGCCCCATCTTGACCACGGCCGTCACGCCATCGCGCGCATCGGGCGTCTGTCCCAGGATCATCCGATAGCCGAACATCGCGATAAAGATCGTCAGCACGCCGGTGAGCAGCAGCGAGATGCCCGACCCCGGTGTCGCCAGTGCTTGATAGCCGCTCTGGCCGACCGCCTGAGCCTGGCAGTCGACATAGTTGAGCACGCCCGACAGGAAGGCGCCGCCGGAATAGAGTGAGGGGCAAGCCATCAGGCGCGCTCCAGCAATCGCGGGATCCAGTCGGCAGGATCGTCGCCGTTCGCTTCGCGTATCTCGTCGAGCAACCGGACGGTGCGCTCGCGGCCCGACAAAATGGTCAGCAGGTCGCGTTCGCCGGTCAGGTTGAGCCGCGCCACGACACTATCGGTGCCGTGCTTGACCAGGAAGCAATGCGCATCGTCGGGCAGCGAGCGCACCAGTTCATATTCATGCGGCGTCAAGCCGAAACCATCGACATAGTCGCTCGCCCGCGCCTTCGGATTGGTCATGAAGATCTGCGTCGCGGCCTGTTCGATGATCGCGCTGGCGATCTTGCTTTCGAGCGCGTCCTGCGCGCTTTGCGTCGCGAAACCGACAATGCCGTTGCGCTTGCGGATGGTCTTTTCCCAATCCTTGATGCGGCGCACGAACACCTCGTCATCAAGCGCTTTCCACCCTTCGTCGACGACGATAATTGCGGCCGTACCGTCGAGCCGTTCCTCGACGCGGTGAAACAGATACATCATCGCCGGGGTCCGCACCGTCGGATCGTCGAGTATCGCCGTCATGTCGAACCCGACCGCTTCGGCCGAAAGATCGGTCAGGTCTCGCTCATTGTCGAATAGCCAGGCGCGCTCACCATCACCCCACCAGGGACGGAGTCGCGACCACAAGTCGGCGGCATGCGGGCGATGTCCGCCGCGGAACAGCTCCGCGAGATGGCGCAGGCGGCGATGCTCGACCGGTTGGCCGAAATTGGCGTCGATCGCGTCCTTGATCTTGGCGACATCGTCGATGTCGGCTCCCCCGACGAGCATCGCGACCCAGTCGATCAGGAACTGGCGATTGGCCGGATTGTCGTCGATCTGCAGCGGATTAAGGCCCGACGCGATGCCGGGGCGCAACAGGTCATAGCGCCCGCCGATCGCGCGGATGAACAATTCCGCACCGCGATCCTTGTCGAAGAAGATGATGCGCGGGCGAAACTTGCGCGCCTGGGCGAGCAGGAAATTGAGCACAACTGTCTTGCCCGAACCGGACGGGCCGATAACGGTGAAATTGCCCAGGTCGCCCTGATGGAAATTGAAATGATAGGGGCCTGCGGCCGTCGTTTCGAGCAAGGTCACCGCATCGCCCCAGTGATTGCCCTGGGCACGGCCGAGCGGGAAATTATGGCTGCTCGCCAGCCCGGCGAAATTACCCGTCGAGACCAGACCGCGTCGCGCGATATATTTGAAGTTGCCAGGGAATTGCGCCCAGAAGGCGGGCTCCAGCGCAATTTCCTCGCGCACCGCGATAATGCCCAGATCGGCGAGCGATGCCTGCACCTCGGCCACGCCATTATCGACATCGGCGGGCGAAGCGCCGCGGACCGCGACGGTCATGTGATGTTCGCCATAACCGGCTCGGCCGGCGGCGACCTCGTCCTTGGCGCTGGACAGTTCGGCACGCAGGCTGACGGCCTCGTCTTCGGCCGATTTCATCCGCCGCATCGCCAGGTTCATCTTGCCGAGCGCGGCCTGGCGATCGACGAAACCGAAGCTTTGCGACACGGTCAGTTCAAACGGCAGCCGCAACAGCTCGTCGAGCATGCCGGGTGCGGTCTGGCCGGGATAATCCTTGATCGACACCATGCCGACAAAGCTGCGCGGCGTGGCACCGGCGGGGGCCAGCTCGATCGTGTCCTGACCGAAGCTGATGCGGCGATAAGGCAGATAATCGCCGGCGTCCTGCATCGGCAGCAGCACTGGACGCATCTCGCCATTGTACAGCGAGGAGAGGAATTCCAGCGGTTCGGAACAGGGACCTTGCGGTGTGTCATATACGCCAAGCAGGCGTGGCGCATAGCTGCCGAGCTGTGCGAGCAGCGCGTCGCGCGCGGCATCGAGCTGGCGCACCTCATGGATCGATTCGTCGTCCGCTGTGGTGATCGTCCGGCCGAGCAGCCCGCGAACCCGATCGGCGATGCCGACCCGGCCTTGCAGCGGCCGTCGGATCAGCGTCAGGAACAGTTCATTG
Source organism: Sphingomonas sp. ERG5 (assembly GCF_000803065.1). Taxonomy (GTDB): domain Bacteria; phylum Pseudomonadota; class Alphaproteobacteria; order Sphingomonadales; family Sphingomonadaceae; genus Sphingomonas. The sequence goes on along the minus strand of NZ_JSXI01000001.1, from coordinate 76,605 downwards.
ACATAGAGTTGTTTGGCCGACAGCCGCGCGCGCCAAGCGGCGTCGAGCTGTTCGGAAAAAGGGTCGGGGAATTCGGCGCTCAGATCGGTCTCGACGCGCCGCCGCACGACATGATGGTTGAGCGCGAAGCGCGACGATCCGATCGCCTGCAGCATCGCATTGCGCAGCGTCTTGCGGTAATTGATTTCCTCGGTGTCGGCGGTTTCGAACAACAGGCCGCGCAGATGGATTACCTGCATCAGCATCCCGTCGCGCGTCGCGATCGTGTGATCGTCAACATGGCGCGCATAAGGGAGGTGATGGCCGGCCGGTTTTTCTCGCGCTGCCGCCTTTGGGTCCTGGCTCAGGGGCGGTAGGAGTTGCATCGCCAGATCGCATGGTTGCGGACGCGCGGGCAGCGCGACACGCGTGTCAGCCAGAGGTCGAAGATGCGCGGTTCGCGCAGGCACAGCAGCACGCCCGCGATATGGACGACCAGCGCCACCGCCAGCACCCAGATCGAATGGAAGATCAGGAACAATTCCGTGGCGACGACCGCGTTGACCACGAAATAGCTATAGGTGACGCCGGCGAACATCTGCGGCCGGGTGAGGGCGACGAACACCGTATCGCGTTCCAGCCCGTTCACCGCTCAGTTGCCGAGGCTGGCGGTGGACTGGATGCCCGCGACGATGCTCGCCGCGCCGAACAGGATGAAACAGCCGAGGATCACGGTCGCGCCGTAACGCCAGTTGATCCGCCCGGTCAGCATCATGAAACCGACCACCGCGACCGCGATCACCGCGACGACGGTCGCGACGGTGCCGAGCAAGGTTCCCTGCATCCATTGCACGGCCGATACCAGCACGCCCGAGCCCGCTGGATCGGTGAGCGAATCCTGCGCCGTGGCGGCGCTCGATTGAACCATGGCGGCAATGCCTGCCAGCCAGACTGACGCTGATTTACCTTGGAACTTCACGCGATTACCCCACCCGGACTTTCGTCACCAGAATCGATCCGGATATTGCGCGTTTGCCCGCCGCTTGCCAATCCCCGTTGGTCTTTGCGTAGCCGCGCGGCCGGCTCGGTACAAGCGTTCAGGCGGCGGTACGCAGCATACATTCGAGCCAGTCGTTCATCTTGCAGTCGATGACGAGATGGACGCGGTCTTCGGTGCCGCGATTGGCGACCCGGTGCCGATCGGACAGCCGCAGATACCAGACGCTGCCCGGCAGCATCGCGACGTGCACGTCGTTAAGCATGAATTCGACGCCGGGATTGGTGGTGATCGGGATATGGATCCGTGCCTTGCCCCAGTCTGCGGCCAGGTCATGGTCGGTATGTTCCTTGATCACCGACCCCGGGGTCAGCCGCATCAACCGCGCCGCGTCCATCGGACAGTCGAACGCCGCCAGCACCTCGGTAAGATAGGGCGAGGCGGCGAGATTGGGCCCGTCGACGAATTCGGTCGCGGTCGGATCTGCATAGATCATCTTGATCGGATGCGTCGCGCCCTTGGCGAAACGCAGCGGCAACACGCTCCAGTCGCCCTCGTAATTCTGCGGCACATAGTGCCTGGTCCAGGCATTGCGTTCGAGCCGCTCGAAATCTTCGCGCAGTCGCACGGGGTCGAACGACAGCGGCAGGCGCAGCCGATCGGCATAGGTTGGTGCGGATTGTTGCGGCACAATGAGCATGATAGGCGAACACCCCTGACCGGGGTCGACGCCCCGATATCCGGTCAGACTATCGGCCGTGGGGGCGGTTGGAAAGACGGCGTTCGCGATCCATGACAGGCAGTACCGATATTCGCGACGCGGCGGCGTTGCTTGAGCAGTTTCGTGGTCACGCAATGAGCAACGTGGCGCTGCAGCAGCGCCTGGCGCCAATCTACGACGACAATATTTTCGCCACTGCCGTCGTCGATGCCGCCGCTGAATTGGGCATTGCGCTTTCGACCGCAGACGTCCGGAGCGCCCTGAAGCCCGATCCGGCCGGCATGGACCGGTTCGACACGAGGCCACCGCGCGGACTCGCCTGGCCCGGTCCGCAATGGCTGCCCTCGGCAATGGTCGCGGCGGGCCCGGAAATGGCGGTGGACTGGGTGCATTTTGCCGGTCGGCCTCTTGCCGATCCGTTCTTCACGGACACGCTGTTCAACGCGCGACCGCTGCCGATCAACCGGCTGATGCGCTATCGCACGCCGCTGTCCAATTTCGCACAAGCAGCGCCAGCCGACGGCCTGCCGGTCCCGGACGGATTCATCTTTCATCTGTCGCGCTGCGGCTCGACGCTTGTCGCCCAGATGCTGGCGGCGATGGATGATACCATCGTCGTGTCGGAGCCGCCGCCGCTCGACGATGTCATCCAATGGGCGCGCATGCGGACTGATGTGTCGATCGACATCCGCGTCGACATTTTGCGGGCGATGGTCGGGGCGCTCGGGCGCGACCGCACTGGCGGATCGCGGCATTATGTGGTCAAGCTCGACTGCTGGCATATGCTGGCATTGCCGCTGTTGCGGCGAGCCTTTCCCGACACACCATGGGTCTTTCTCTACCGTGATCCGGTCGAGATCCTCGTGTCGCATATGCGCATGAGGGGCATGCAGACCGTCGCCGGAGCCTCGATCGAGACATTCGGGATCGTCGATGGCCAGAATATGCCGGTCGAGGAATATGCGGCGCGCGTGCTGCGCCGCATTTCGGAGGCGGCGATCGAACATCAGGGACTCGGAGGCGGGCTGCTGATCAACTATGATGCGCTGCCAGGTGCCGTTGAAACGCAAATCCTGTCCCATTTCGGGATCAATCCCGATGACGATGCCCGCGCTGCGTTGCGCGGCGCAGCCGGGAAAGATGCCAAGGCGCCAGTGTACGCGTTCCAACGCGATGCTGAACGCAAGCAGCAAGCGGCGACGCCGGCAGTTCGCACCGCGGCTGCCGAGCATCTGGCCGAGCCCTATCGTCGCCTCGAAGAACTGCGCCTCGCGCAAGGCGCGATCTCAGGCTCCCGATGAGCGCGATATTCGGCGTCGTCCGGACCGATGGCGCGCTGGTGTCGGAACGCGAGATCGGGCGTATGGCCAATACGCTGGCCCATCGCGGGCCCGATGGCCGTCATATCGCGGTCCATGATGGCGTTGGCATGGGGCATTGCCTGATGCGCGTCACACAGGAGGACTGGCACGAAGCGCAACCGATCCGCGACGGGGGCATCACGCTGGTCGCGGACATCAGGCTGGACAATCGCGAGGCGCTGGCATCGGCGCTCGGCATCGACGACACGGCGCTGCGCGACATGCCGGACAGCGTCATATTGCTCGCCGCCTATCGCCATTGGGGAGGAGAGTGCGCCAGTCACCTGCTCGGCGATTTCACCTTCGCGATTTGGGACAGTGCGACGCGTGCGCTCACGGTTGCGCGCGACCATATGGGCCAGCGTGGCCTATTCTATCATCATGGCGACGGCTTCTTCGCTTTTGCCAGCGAAGCCAAGGCGTTGTGGGCGGTGGAAGGCGTGCCACGCCGCCTGTCGGAAAAGGCTATCGGCTACCGGTTGCTGTTCCCGGTCGACATCACGCCGGGTGCGACACTGTATGACGGAATCGCAATCCTTCCCGGCGGGTGCCTGCTGGTGCTGACAGGGGATGGCTCGTGCGAAATGCGAACCTATTGGGAGCCGCAGGCGGCGCCCGAACATATCGGCCGGGACGAAACCTATTACATCGAAGCCTATCGCAGGGTGCTGGGCGAGGCGGTCGCCTGCCGGTTGCGTCGGCTGACACGGCCGCCTGCGCTGTTGTTCAGTGGCGGGTTCGACAGCGGCGGGATTGCCGCGCTCGCCGCGCCGGTCGTTGTCGCGCAGGGACGGCAATTGATCGCCTTGTGCTCGGCGCTGGCCGAGGATGCGCCGCCGCCGGTGCGCGATTCTCGCGCTGCCGCAGAGGCATTCCGTCGCTACCCCCATATCGACCTGCGGTATTTCGTCAGGGGTGACGAAACCCCTTTCAGCGATATCGAAGCGACGTTCGCCGCAACCGAGGACAGTGCGGGGACGGCGTATGTCCGGCGTGGCCTGTATCGCATGGCATCGTCAGCCGGTGCACGCCTGGTGCTGGACGGCACTGGGGGCGATGTCACGCTGAATGTCCGGGCGGGGGCGATGCTCGGCCGGTTCCTCTTGCGCGGCCGCGTGATCACCTTTGCGCGCGAAGTCCGCGCACGACGGCGGGTAACCGGACGATCGTTGCGGCATGTCATACGCGAGGACGTGCTTCCGGCGTTGATCCCGTTATGGCTCTCGGCTGCGATCCGCTCCTATCGCCGGCGGGGGGTGCCGATGTGGCGCACCCGCGCCATCAATGCCGCTTTTGCGCAAAGATTGTTCGATGACGGTACGATCAATCCGAAGCGGTTGATCGTTCCTGCGCCCGCCTATCATCGATGGCAGGCGCGCTGGCTGGATTTCCTGCGCAAAATGGCGTGGGGCGAACCGCTCGAGACGATCTTGGCAGCAAGCGAGGGACTGACCTATTCCAGGCCCTATCAGGATCGCCGCGTCGTCGAGCTTTCGCTGGCGATACCGGAGGCGCTGCAATTTCGATGTGGCAATGAACGCTATCTGGCGCGGCAGGCGCTGGCCGATGTCCTGCCCGAGCGCTTGTTGCGCAGTGGACCGGGTAATGTCTCGGAAGGCCCTGACATGTACCGGGCGCTACGCGATAGCGTCCCCGCAGCATTGGCGGCAGTACAGACGCTCGATCAGGACAGCCGCTTATCGCGCTATATCGATTTTGCCAAAGTAATGGAGTCGATCGCGCCACTGAATGCCGCCGTCGATCGGCCGGAGGAGATTTCGCGATTGAACCTGCGCGCGCTACATCGGGCGTCGCGGACGATCGCGCTCGCCCGCTTCATCGCCTGGTTCGACGACTCCAACCGTTGACTGCGGGAGGAACGAAATCCGTCAGGAGCCGAACGGTCCGTATGGCCCAGTCGCTGCATCTGTCCCAAAGCCGACCGTATAGTGAGTGGTTTGCTGTGCCGTGCTACCGACGATCACCATCGGTGTTGACCAGGCTTTGCGGGTGTTACCTGCCACGCCGATCGATTCGGTCAGGGTCGTTTCGCCCCCAGTCTCTATTTCGACCGACGCCGCAGTTTTGAAATTGATCGCCTTCATGCCCCCAAATGCTCCCCAAGGCGCGCTACGCCAGTTGCCCGTTCTCTTCAGGATGACAGAATAGACTGCGCCGCGCAACATGATCGCTTGAGGGTAAATTCTTGTGGCTGTCGCGCAGGGCGGGAGTGCGGGTCGCCGATCCGACGGGCGCAAATCATAATCGGCGCACACTTTCCATGACTTAGTCGGTCATCGCAAGCTTATGCTGCGCCAGGGCGAAAAATTGCTGTTGTGTCCTGTCGCAAAACGATCCATCCACACATTTCAACACTTGGGGGCGGGTGGCTGACAGACGGCTTCTTTCCCCGATCGAAGCTTGAGAGGCCGCCATGAGCACTCCTTATCTCGGTGAAATTAAGCTGTGCGCTTTCAACTTCGCGCCAAGGGGCTTTGCGCTGTGCAATGGCCAGCTCCTGCCGATCAATCAGAATCAAGCGCTGTTTTCGCTGTTCGGAACCACCTATGGCGGCGATGGCCGAACGACATTCGCGCTTCCCGACCTGCGGGGGCGAACGCCGAATAGTTTCGGCAGTAACTTTACCCTTGGCGCGCGCGCGGGCCAGGAAAATCACACGCTGCTCATCACTGAGATACCGCAGCACGACCATCAACTGAACGGCACCTCCGCCGTCGGCGACAAGCGGTTCGCGAACGGCAATACGCTGGCCGCCGATTCGCGGAACGATGTGCAATTCTACTCGCCCGTCACCAATCCAATCCCCTTGGCCCCCGCATCGGTCGGCAGCCGCGGCGGGAACCAGGCGCATAACAATATGCAGCCCTATCTGGTCATCACCTTCGTCGTCGCGCTGCAGGGCATCTTTCCCTCGCGCAATTGATCCAGCGTTCGGCCAATCGGCACGGAGAATTTTATGTCGCAACCATATGTCGGTGAAATTCGGATGTTCGGGGGCAACTTCCCCCCGGTGGGCTGGGCGTTCTGCGATGGCCGCCTGGTGGCCATCTCCGAAAATGATGTGCTGTTTCAGCTGATCGGTACCACCTATGGGGGCGATGGCCAGAATACCTTCGCCTTGCCCGATTTGCGTGGCCGATTGCCGGTGCATCAGGGGACGGGCGGCGGCCTCACGACTCGCTCCATAGGCGAAGCGGCCGGCACCGAAAGCGTGACGGTGAATATCAACCAGTTGCCGACGCACAGCCACACGCTGGTGGCGTCCACCACCCCTGCGACGCTCCCATCGCCTGTCGGCGCGTTGCCTGGTACGGTCAATCCGACCGCAACCCAATACTCCTTTTATGTCATGCCGGGAACGAGCACGATGGTTCAGGCGCCGATGGCCCCGACGAGCATCTCGCCGATCGGCGGCAGCCAGGCACATGAGAACCGGATGCCGGCGCTGAACATATCGTTCATCATTTCGCTGTTCGGCGTCTTCCCCACGCAGTAATTTAGGAGCCTCGGACAATGTCTAATCCATTTGTGGCCGAGATTCGGATCTTCGGTTTCAACTTCGCGCCAAGAGGCTGGGCTTTCTGCGCTGGTCAGATTCTGCCGATTTCGCAGAACACCGCGTTGTTCTCGCTGCTCGGCACCACCTATGGTGGCAATGGCACCTCGACCTTTGCGCTGCCTGATCTCCGCGACCGCGCGCCCATGGCCCCGGGACAGGGGCCGGGCCTGAGCGACTATGTTCTTGGCGAACAAAGCGGCGAACGCGACGTGACTTTGCTGATCACCGAGATGCCTGCCCACGACCATGTGCTCAACGCGGCCACGCTGAACCCGATCAACCAGGCGCAGAACGTGCCGACGCCGAACAGCGGCGCGCAACTGGGCACATCCAATCCCGGGAATGCCTATTCGTCGGTGGCGACGCCGGCGGTAGCGTTGGCCAATGAGGCGCTTCTGCCACAGGGGGGAGGGCAGCCGCATGACAATCTACAGCCTTATCTCACGCTGAACTTCTGCATTGCGCTGCAAGGCGTTTTCCCCGCGCGCAATTAAGCGCCGTGGCGGATCGATGATGGCGGATGCCGGGTTTCCGTTCGAGCTCCCGGCAACGCTGGTTGCCGAGGGCTTTTCGCTGCGCGCCGAAACCGACGCGGACGTGCCGTTCGCGATGCAGCTTTATGCGTCGACTCGCGAGGACGAACTGGCGCAGGTCGATTGGAGCGCGGAGCAAAAATCCCTGTTCCTGGCGCAGCAATTCGCAGCGCAGCGTCATCATTACAAGACACAGATGGCATGCGATTTTGCGCTGATCGAGCATCATGGTGCGCCGGTCGGCCGGCTGTATCTGGAGCAGCGCCAGACCCAGATATCCATCGTCGACATCGCGCTGATGCCCGACGCACGGGGCAGGGGCGTAGGGCGCGCCATTATCGAGGCGCTGATCGCCACGGCGGCGGTATCGGGGCGCGGTATCGGCATTTTCGTCGAGCGCTTCAACCCCGCGCTGAGGCTCTATCGACGGCTCGGTTTTACCGAGATCAGCGAGACTGAAGTCTATCTCGAAATGGAGCGGGCTTACGAACCGGGCGGCGATCAGCCGAAGCACGCCTCATAGCTAACGCCTGTCTCATTCCGCGCGATCGGTACCAGGAATATCGCCAGATCGCCCATTTCCGCATGGCCGAGCGAATAGACGGTTTGCGGCCGGACGATGGCCTCGTGCGACGTGAACAACAGTGAAAACTGGGCGCGCTGCGCAGCCGCGGAAGAGGCGCTCACCGCTGTGACCTCGGTCAATACCAGGTCGGCGGTTTGTCCCGTTTCGTCGGTCAGGACGAATGTCGTGCCGATATGACGCTCGAAATCTTCCAGTACGAGCATGTCGTCAGCCATATTTCCCCCTCCGTTCTTTGCCAAGTCGGTCGATCACGTCGTGGGCGATCGATCGTGCGGAATCAAGTGATCCTGAGGTAAGGCTCAGGGGGAGTTGGAGGCCTGCGGCTCTCCGGTTTCTCGACGGCGGAAGCCGTATCTGTCTGCGCTCTTCCTGTTAAAGTGGCGGTGCGTCCTCGCCCGCACTTTCGGTCGCCTGCACAAGCTCTTCACAGGTAAGTAGCGCGTGCCGCCGGGCAGCCGGGTCTCTTTGTTGCGGATGCCCGACCATGCCCGTTTTCCGAACCCGTCGGTTCGGTCTTGAGCCGTGACCGGGCATCGCGCATTGGGAAATCCACAGGAGTGCGCAAACGGGGTGCGAGCTGCGCCCCTACTTCGCTGCCGGGCCGACGCCCACTTCGGACAGCAATGTGTCCGGCTGGAACAGCACGCCATCCTTCATCACCAGGACCGTCTTGCGCAGGTCCGAGACACTGGCGGTGGGATTCCCGTCGACCAGGATAAGATCCGCCAACTTGCCGGGCGAGACCGAGCCGAGTTCCGCTTCCCGCCCCGCGACGCGAGCGGCGCCAAGAGTGGCGATGTAGAGGACGTCCGCTGCCGGAATCCCCGCCTTCTGATAGAGTTCCAGCTCGCGATGATAGGTAAATCCCGGTGTGTCGTCGGTTCCGGCCACGAGCGGCACGCCGCCATCGTAGAGAGCCTTCAACAGCCCGCTCATGGTGCGGAACGAAGCCGCATTGCGAACCACTTCCTTCTCGCCTCGCGCGAGGCCGGCGCCGTAGGCGGCTCGACGAACGACCGGAGGCAGCCGATCGATGTCCGCGGCGAGGTTCGGCGCCGGCGTGCCGGGTCGGCCAAGCAGATCGCTCTCGTAAAGCGACATGGTGGGATCGACGACAGTGCCCTTCGCTTTCAGGAAGGCGATGAACTCCCGGACCTTCGGCGAGCCAGGATCGATTTCCCAGGCATGCTCCGCGATCGCGGTGATGCGGGTGATGCCATTGGTCTTGGCATTGATGTCCGCACTCATGAAGTTCAGGGCGGTGAAGTTCAGATGATGCACTTCGTCGAATCCGGCTGCGACAGCCTGGCGCATCGTCATGCCGGCCGGCACGTGGCCGCTCAGCCTTAGGCCAAGCCGATGCGCCTCGAGCGCTGCGACCGGGACCAGGGCGGGATCGAGCGAAGAGTAGAGCTTGATCTGCTCATAGCCGCGCGCGGCATAGGTGCGGATCGCGGCGCGCATTTCCTCGGGTGTGCTCACCAGCACTTTGATGGGCCCGGAAAGCGGCCCCGGCCCGTCGATAAAGCCCGCCAGCACCATTCTCGGACCGGGAAGCTCTCCGGTCTCGAAGCGCCGCTTGCGCAGAAGGGTGTCCTCCATGGTGTTGGCCAGGTCGCGCACCGACGTGACGCCGGCAGCCAAATGAAGCAGCCCGTCACTGTTGGTTGCCAGGTGGACGTGCATGTCCCAAAGGCCGGGTAACAATGTTTTTCCGGTCCCGTCGATCACGGTCGCGCCCGGCGGCGCCGCGGTTTCTCCATTCTGGCCGACCGCGACGATCCGCGAGCCATCGACAATGACCGTCATGTTCGCGCGCGTCACGCGCGCCACGGCGTCGAACAGGGAAACATTGCGGAACATGACCGGACCGGACGGCCGCCGCATGAGCGCCGAGCTCCTGGCCAGATCGCGTTTTTCGAGCGCTTCGGCCTGAGCGCGTATCAAACCTTCGGCCTGCGCTTCCATCCCGTGCCTGACGGTCGCGAACCAGGCGTTGCCCTGCATCAGCAATTCGCCGTGCGCATCCAGCCAGATCGGACGGGCTTCATAGCCTAGCCCCTGAAGCGCGAAGAGCCGCGCTACGGCAGGCGTGCCGCCAATGTCGATCGGGCGTTCGATCAAGGGTTCGAGGCGCGCTTCGCCGGAGGGCAGGAGCGGGATGCGGTGTCCGGGACTGCGCAGGAGCGCCCGCGCCAGCATGGAGAGGTGTTCGGGTGTTGTTTCGCTCGGCAGATAAAAGCCGGCGGCCTTGACGGTTCCGCTGTCATTGGCCGCTCGCCACGTCGCGGCCGGGCCCGCCTGTTTGAAGTGTTCGGAGACGGCGAGCTTATAATAATCCACGCCATCGATGCTGAGGTTGACGGGGAGGAGGTCGCTGTCGACCGTCACGACCGACCGGACCTCAGGGCCGCGGCCGCGATCATTGAACCGGAAGCTGATCTCGCGGCCTCCGGGTGCCTCCACGACCGACATCGCGCCGCTGGGCTGGCCAGACGTCAGCACGGTGTAGTCGGTGGCGCTTGCCATGGGGGTGGCGGCCAAGCCGAGGACCATTGCCATGGCGGAAGCCGTCCAGTGGCGGCCGATTGCAGATTGGAGAGCTACCATCCTCATGCCTCCCTGAACATTTGCGGCAGCGATGCCGCGTCGACGACGATCGAATTCCAACCCTATTTCTTGCCCGGGCAACGCCATTTCCCCTCTGATCGATGTATGGCAGACACGAACGTCGCCAGCGGCCCATACAAAGCCGGACCGAGCGGCATCCGCGAGCCCGGAGCGACGATCGGTCGACGGAATTCGATGAGAGGTAGGTATGGCTGAACGACGCATTGCGGTACCGAATCCCTTCCCCGGCATTGGCAGACCCGAGCGCACTCAACTGCTGCTGATCGCCCTCGCGCTCTGGGTGATCACCTATGTCATCCTGAATCTTGGCTGGCTCACTCCACCGATCGAGCATCAGCCGGAACGGGCGCTGCGCCGGATCGTCACCTGCGTCGCCGGCTTCGCGCTTTGCCTCGCGATGGTGCCGGTTCTGCAACGGGTCAGCTCACGGCCGATGCCGCAGCGGATCGGCGTGGCTCTGGTCCTGAGCTCCGTTGCATATCTCATCCATCTCGCTGTCCGGCTGGCCGTGTTCCATCTCTACCGTCCTTTGTGGGGCCCGCTCGAACCAGAGGTCGTCGCCAGCGCCCTGAGCGGGGGGCCGGGATGGATGATCGCCCTATGGGCGACTTTCTGTCTTCTGGTTCTGGGCGAGACCACTGCCGGTGCCCCCGGCCGAATGGCCATGCCCGCCGACCAGCCGATGAACTGGCCCGACGTGTGGAGCGAGGATGCGCATTGGCGCGTGCGGGTGCCAATGGAGAATGTCATCCTGTTTGAAGCCGAGCGCGATTATGTGCGCCTGCACACGCCGTCCAAGCAGTATCTTGTGAGGGGGCGATTGAAGGATTGGGTCAACCGGCTTCCCGAAGACCGGTACATGCGCGTCCACCGATCGGCGATCGTGCGGCTGGAGGCGGTCGAGGGGATACGCGGTGCGGGATCGGTCTGGCGCGTCCGGTTGCGGAATGGCGTCGAGGCTCCGGTCAGTCGGTCTATGGGCAGAGCGGTACGGCAATGGCTGGCGGGGCGGACCCGTGCCGACAGCAATGCGGCATGGTTGCCTGACGTCGGATAGACCCGGTTACGCTGGCCATCCGGCCTGCCGGGAATGGTTTCGCTGCCGCTCACAGGCGTGCGAGCCATTCTGACGGAGCGCGCAGATGCTGGAGTATCGCAGCACCGATAGCCCTGTCGCGATGCTGTTTTTGACACTGAGAAAGAGCGCACCGGCAATGCGGAGCGACAGGAGGAGCTGGCTCGATGGACAACTATGAAAGGGCGCCTCTCGCATTGAGAGTCTGACCACTGTTGCTCGCCATGCTGCAGGGCGTCGTTCTCGAAGGAGCACTATGGTGGCGCGATCTTATGCGCTTCGCGCCACCAACACGGCCCCTGCCATGATCAACAGCGTACCGGCCAGGCGCGCCGCATTCGCGGTTTCACCCAGAAACACGGTGCCTATCAGGAAGGTAAGAACGAAGCCGAGGCCCACGAACGGATAGGCCAGGGAGAGCTCGACCCTGGAAAGCACCACGATCCAGAACGCGGCCGACAAGGCATAGATTGCCAGGCCGCCGACCAGGGTCGGGGACGTCATCAACGCGACGGCTCGACCAGCCAATGCCCCGTCACTGGCCATGGCGGCGCGTACCGCCGGCGCGGTGGCGCCGAGCTTCAGCAGCAATTGGGCCGTAGCGCTCAGGGCAACACTACTCAGAATCAGGATTAGATCGGTTGTCTTCATGAAAATGCTCCGATCTGGCGATAGGGTGGCACGGAATAAGAACCGCTTAATTCAATAGTAAGCAGGAGCGGATAGCGCATGCGATATGCACTTGTCCCCGTCAGCGGCATTCTCGAAACCGAGGCTGGATCCTCGCCTGGAATGGGCGGCGCTCGGCGTCGTGCTTCTCCTTGGGATCGGTGCACGCTGCGTTGCCATGATGGTGCTCAAAGAATCGCTCCAGAGCGATTCCGCCGCTTATTTCGAGATGGCGCGTACACTGCTCGCGCCTGGCGCGATGCATGATACATATGGCAATGCCGCCTTCTACAGTCCCGGTTATCCGTTCGCCCTGGCGGCCATGTTCGGCATTGCGGGGGTAAAGCTGAGCGCGGCACTCACGCTCAATCTCATACTTGCCACGATCTCCACCTTGCTCACCTATTTGCTCGCTCGGCGTGCGACGGGAAATGGTGTGCTTGCACTGATTGCAGCCGCTGGTTTCGCCGTTCTGATTCCCGCAGTCGCCGGATCCGCCCTTTTGTTGCGCGAGAATCTTTCGGTGCCGCTACTGCTCGGCTTCACGCTGGCAATCGTGATACTGCTGGAGACCAGGCGCCCCTTGCTCGTCGCCGGGGTGGCAGGGCTGCTCTACGGTGCCGGCATGCTCGCCGGCGCTTCGGTCATCCTCACCGGCGGGACTGTGGTGGTTGCCCTGCTATGGCGCCATCGCTCCTGGCCCGGAACGAGCGCCGCTGCGTTCGCGTTCGCCGCCGGCACTGCCCTCATGCTCGGTCCGTGGGTCCTTCATGTCGATCATGTGCTCGGGCGCCCCGCGCTGAATACCAATGGACCATTCAATCTGTATGTCGGTAACAATCCGGCCGCCAACGGACGCTTCGTCAGCATGGCGGATACGCCGCTCGGCGCAGAATGGCGCGTCATCCGGGCCCGCGACGGCGAACTGCGGGCGACGGACTATCTGGGTGAACTTGCGGTGGCGCATATGCGGGCGTATCCCGTGCAAACCGGCATACTCGCCCTACGCAAGCTTGCGCTCTTCTGGTCACCCGACTTTCCCGACAGCACCGATCAATCCCGTGGCGCTGCGATAACCACCCTTCGGTGGATCGACGGGCTCCAACATCTATTGATCGTCGCATTGGGCCTGTTGGCGGTTGTGCAGTGGCGCCGTCGCACGAAGGCCGAGCGCCTTATCCTCCTGGTGATCGCCGGCTTCTGGGCAATTCATGCCGCGGCCTATGTCATGCCGCGCTATCGCTTGCCGATCATGCCGCTGCTGCTCATCTCGGCGGCGAGTGCCGCATTGCCACTCGCACGGCGTCCGGTCCGCGTGCCCGCCGCGACGGTGCCGGCATGAACGCCCCGGTCATCGGCCTGAAGGCGCCGCTCGCCCGCCCGCTCTATGTGGACCTGGACAGGACGTTGATCGCGGCGGACGTCTCGATGGAGACCTGGCTGACTTTCGCAAAACGCGGCATCGGTCCGGCGCTGCTCTTGTGCTGGTGGCTGTTGCGTGGCCGCGCCTATGCCAAGTCCATGGTGGCGCGACGCGTTTCGCTGAATCCCGCGATGTTACCTTATCGGGAGGAAGTGTTGGAGATCGTTCGCACCGCGCGGGCCGAGGGCCGGCGCGTAGTGCTCGCGAGTGGCTCGCACCAACGGCACGTCGCTCGTATCGCGCGCCATCTCGGGCTGTTCGATGCCGCGGTTGGAACCTTGGGGCGGCGTAATCTCAAGGGGCGCACCAAGCTTTTATGGATCGATGGCGATGCCGAAGGAGCGTTCGACTATGTCGGCGATAGTCGCGCCGATCGCCCGATCTGGTCCGCCGCGTATGAGGGGCTGACGGTCGGCCATAATCCGCGACAGGCCAATGTGCGGATCCTGCCTTGCCGACGCGTTCCGCTCTGGCGTGCAGCCTTGCGCGCAATGCGGCCACATCAATGGGCAAAGAACGCGCTGATCGGCGTGCCTCTCGCAACCTCGGGTTTATGGGCTGAGCCTTCGGCAATCCTGCGTACGGGGTTGGCCTTTGTGCTCTTCTCGCTGACAGCCTCCGGTGTCTATCTCATCAACGATTTGCTCGACATCGAAGCAGATCGTGCGCACCGGGTGAAATTCAGCCGACCGATCGCGTCCGGCGCGTTGCCGATCCCCATGGCGCTCGGGCTCGGCCTGGTGCTGTTGACCCTCCCGCTTCTGATTGCTGCGCTGACATTGGATCTGGCGTTTGCTGCGGTCCTGGGCACCTATCTTGTCGTCACGACCGCCTATTCGTTACGGCTGAAGCAGGCGATGACGCTCGATGTGATCGTGCTCGCGTGCCTCTACACCATCCGCATCTTCGCCGGTGGTGTGGCCGTCGGCGTGCCGGTCAGTTCCTGGCTGCTGACCTTCGCAGTCTTCTTCTTCCTCAGCCTCGCTTATCTCAAACGCTATACCGAGCTTGCCGGTGCCACCCAGGCGCCGGACCGGCTGCTGAGCGGGCGTGGCTATGTCGGTAGCGATATCGCGATCGTGATGACGAGCGGTGTAGCCAGTGGCATGGTCTCCATCCTGGTCCTCGCGCTGTTCATCAAGAGCGCCTCGCCCGCCTATCAGCACGGCACGCCCGAATTGCTCTGGGGCCTTTGCCTAGTCCTGCTCTATTGGCTCAACCGCATATGGATGATGGCCCGGCGCGGCCAGGTGTCCGGCGATCCGATTGCCTTTGCTATCACCGATCGGCGCAGCCTCGTGCTGGGCGGAATCGCGCTTGCGATCGCTCTTGCAGCGCAGCGGTTGTCCCTTCACTTCTAGACTTCCCGATCATCACAACCAGCCCGTGACGTCGAGATCTGCAGCGCCAGACTTGCAGGACATCACAAGCGCCCGCTTCCTAAAGTAGTACCGCATCCGGGGCCGCGGACCCCGTCGATTCAACCGCCGGGCAAAAGCGATCAAATGACTGCGCGACCAGGTGCTGGCTTACTCGAGGACGATCTCGGGCGAGGCGCTGTGCCTGCGTCGCACCTCATTTGCTTGGAGATACACCATGCCCGGGCCGGTAATTTCGACCTATAGTTTTACAAATGCCACGGGGCCGTTTGCCCCGACACAGACCAACGGCGGTGCGACGACGCACAGCTTCGCTATCATCGGGTCCGGCGCGACCTATAGCGGGACGCGGCTCAACCTGCCGGTCAACACCTATCTCGATGCCGGGCAGCTCGGGATCACGCTGCCGACCAATGCCAATCCTGCCTTGACGCAAACTCCCGCCTCGTTGACGCTGAGTTGGATCGGCATCCTGCCGGCGGCCGAGAGTCCGCTCTGCTCCCTCTTCGATTATGGCGATGCGCGCTTCGAGCTGACGGCTCATTGGGACGCGGGCAAGCTCCGCGTGCAGGTCGAGCGAAGCGGAACGACAGCGACGCTTGATAGCATCGGCGGCCTGTCGATGACTGCCGAGGAAACCGTGGGGGTGCGCTATGACGACGACCCCAGCGGTGCCGGCGGCACCGTTACTTTTTTGCGCAATGGTGCGGCATTTGGCCCACCCCAGGCGATCGCCTTCAAGCTTCGCGTGACGCCGCAGTGCGAGTTTCAGTGCAATGCCTCGGTTGGCAACACAAGTAACTCCGCCCTCCAGAAAGTCAGGCAGATCGCCATCAGCGTGACCGAAACCAGCGACCCCGTCACTCCTCCGGGCCCGGGCGACATGACAGTCTATGGTGATCCGGCCACGCGTTTCGCCCTTGGCGTCGATCTGGGCGGGGCAAGCGGCAGCTATAACCTGACCGTCCCGTCAGGCCTGACGCTGGTGAAACGGACAGTGACGCCGACGGCGGTGACGAAGACCTCAGCCTATACCATCAATGCGCTGGCCGCGTCTTATCCGCCCACCCAGACCAACGGGGGTATCATCGCAAACGCGCTCGGTATCGTCGGGTCGGGTGCGACCTATACCGGCAGCCGCCTCAACCTGCCGACCGGCACTTATCTGTCGGCCGGCGCAATCGGCATCTCCCTGCCGACCAACTCGGATCCAGCCAAGACTCGCACCCCGCGGTCGATGACCCTCGGCTTCAAAGGCATCCTGCCGCTGGCCGAAGCGCCGCTGGTGTCGCTCTATGATTATGGCGAAGCGCAATTCTCGCTCTATGGCTATTGGTCAACGGGTCAGGTTGCGGTCTATCTGGAACGGGATGGCCAGACTGTGGTCCTCTACAGCGCGACCGGTCTTTCCAACACCGCACAGGAGGACATCGGCGTTCGTTACGACGACAATCTCGCCGGTGCCGGGGGAACGATCATCTTCCTGCGCAACGGCGCGGCGTTCGGACCGGCACAGCCTGTCGCGTTCAAGCCGAAGATCACGCCTGACATGCTGCTCGAATCCAACGCGTCGTTCGGCAACACCGGCAACTCGGTCAATCTGAAGGTCAAGGAAATCTCCGTGAAACTGGAGGTGCTGGCCGACACAGAGACGTTCACGCCGGTGTCGTCGGGATCGATTAGCGGCGCTGATATCGAACGGCTCTATGTCGATGCGCTTTCCGTTTCGACACCGCAGCCGAGCAGAACAGTGTCCTATACGCCGGCCGGCGGAGGGACGGCATCGACCGTAAACGTCATTGTCGGCCCGCTCGATGTGCCTGTCGGTACGGCATATCGCGCGATTCTGGAGAATTGGTCGACCGGTTCCGCAGTCAGCGACGCCAATGTCCTCGTCATGACCAGGCCGGTGCGGCAAAACTGTCAGTTCGAGGATGCGACGCTGCGTGCCAATCAGCCGCGCTGGATGGAATGCTTGCCCCAAGGGCCGGTGCCGGTCATCTCCAACATCGCCTATTATTGCGAGGCGACACGTATCGGCACCTATGTGCAGTTCCAGTTCGGCTATGACTGGACTGCCGCGACCATGCCCGACAACCCGTTCGGCGACCCGAGCGGCAAGGAAAGCTATATGGTGCCGCACAAGTGGCGAATCGAGGACAAGAACGGCACGGTACTGGCAACCATCCAGCGACCCGATGGCGGTCCGCTGAATGGCAACGATGTCCCGGGAATCTTCACCGGCACCTATGACGGCAACGGCGTTGCCGTCACCAATGCCACGAACAAATGGTATCCGCGCGGAACGGTGCGCGCCGGCGTCATCTGGCGGTCCGGGGCGCCAGCCGCCTATGACCAGGCATTCATCAATGCCAACCTGCCGCGATACGACGTGACCATCGGCTATGCGTCGCACACTCATTATTCCAATAACGGCTTCGATGTGAGACTTTGGGGCGCGGACAACAGCAACGGCTTTGGCAATACCAGGGTGATGCCATACGAGCCGTCCAACTATGCGACGCTGACGACTCAGGTGGGCCTGACGTCCGACCCGTGGAAGGGCTCGCTCTACTCGTTCGGTTCGCTGGCGGCAGTGGCGTCCACCTGGCTCAAATATACGCCCTTCAATCAGTCGGGCCGTTCGCCCCTTACCGGGCCGGGCGGGGTTCGGGACGATCGCGCGGCTTTGGCCGAACCGGTGGGCCAATATATGTATAATGTCGCGGCGAACCGGCCTCACGACAGCAAGCCATGGTCCACGATCGCACTCGATTATCTGACCGCTTATGTGAGCGATCCCTATCATTGCTTCGAGGGCGGGCGCTGCGTGCCACTGTTCAAGGGCGCGAACGGCGGTCGCGATATCGGTCTGCGCAATCACTATTACGGGCAGGGAGAGGCGTCTCGTCCCGCCAACCGTTCCTGGTATATCCAGGGCGGGCGCCCCTATGAGATGGCCGATAGCTACAACCCCTGGACGGCAAAGGTGCCTTATGGCGGCTCGGCGATCCGCAAGCCCTATTTCGGGGCCAATGAAATCGACCTGCCGCATGCGCATCAGTTTCCGCATTGGGGATCGCTGCTCTGCAAGACACCGGAGTTCGCTTTTCTGGGGCATAAGCTGAGCGATCAGGGCCGGCTCTATGAGAACTTCATTTTGGCGAGCAGTTTCGGCGTCGGCTCGCTCTTCGCCGAAAGAAGCGCGGCGTGGCAGTTCTTGCATAGCGTCCTGATCTGGAAAACCGCATCGCGGACGTCCGACCGGCTCTATTCGCGAGCCGAAATCATGCAGTTCGTCGTCAACGATTTCGAATCATTCAGTGATCAGCACAAGACGTCGACACCGGGCTTCGATCATCCACCGGCGAACGTGATGGCCGGCGGCAGCGTCGATCAGAATCTGGCGGTGTATGCGGCAACCCAGCGCTTTGGTGTGTGTGGATGGTTGGACGATGCGGTGGTCCAGCACGACTTCTACATCGGCTACTGGCTGACCGCGCTCGGAATTGGCGAACGTCTTGGTTTCAATGCGGCGCTGCGGGCGGCTTCGACCAAGGCGGGTGCGGTGCTGGATTGGATCATTGCGCAGCACAGGAAAAGGGTGGTGGGTCGAATCAACAATGCGCCGCTCGCCAACCCTGGCACCGGGTCCGACTACCTGTTTACCTTGTGGCCTGGCAGCGCCATGTCCAGCGCTGGCGGTGCTGCCGCTTCCCTGCCGCAAACCTATGCGGCAGTCGCGACGCAGAACGGTAATTCGCCCACCTGGGACGTGTTCCAGTATGGCGGCTCAACCGACCTCAGGGACGGACAAGCAATGGACCAGCTCATCGCGGCACCCTCGATCCTGAGACTACATCTGGGGCAAAGCGGCAGCGACCTCACAACCGCAGAGACGACGGCAACGACCCGGCGCAGCCAGAAGAAGACCGAACAACAGGCTTTGGGCGCAAATGGGGCGGGCACGACCTGGTTCAAATATCTGCAAGCGGCTCATAATCCGGCAATCTCATAGCGTAACGGACGGACCGGCCTGATCAAATGATCAGGCCGGTTCACCGATATGTGGCCAACGGGCGAACCGCTGACGGGCCGGACGCGCTGCGCCTGATCGGACTACCCCAAGTCCGCGACGATGGGCGATTGTTTGTATGAGGTGGATCGTCGCTGCTGTGGTCATATGCGTGCCGATTTGTGTCGAGGCGCAGTCGTCCCACGATCCTGCATCTTAGGAGTTTCGCGCCAACGCTTGCCGACTGCCGGAACGAGGATTGGAGGCGAGGTCATCAACGCCCGAGCGGATGGCACCCACTACTATGAGGGCGATGACTGTCTGATCATTGGGGTCAAGTTCCACCGCTCGTCGACAAAGTCCGGGAGCTTGCCTCCGTTCTTCAACGGTCGTTCCAGCGTTCGACGTTGCTTCCCGAAACCTGCCGGTCCGGTTTCCATGTTGGAGAGTAATTCTGGATATCCGGGTATGGCTGGGCCTGATGGTCTTGCGACGGTCGGCTTTCAGCATAGAAACGGCAGATAGCTGCCATAAGCTTGGCGTGACGGGAGAGAGGAATGAGCGTCTTCGACACCTTCGCACGGCCACCATGTGCTGAAACGCTTGGTTGGCAACTTATTGAAGCTGATCCCGAAACGGGCACCGTGCGCGTTGCGATGGAGGGAAAGCCGGCGTTCTGCAATCCGGGCGGGAACATACAGGGTGGCTTCCTTGCCGCGATGCTCGATGACACGCTCGGACCAACGGTTCTCGTGAAATCAGGAGGCGCTCATTACTGCGCGACGATCGACCTCAATGTCAGTTACCTCGCCCCCGCTCGGCCTGGTTTGTTCACTGGAGTTGGCCGGATCGTCCAGATGGGCAAAACGATCGCGTTTTTGGAAGGCGAGTTGTTCGACGCTGAGGGGGGCTGCGTAGCGCGTGCTACCGCCTCCGCCCGTGTCGTCCCGACGACGAACGTGGCCCGCGCCTAGCGGCGGCTTACTGGCGCAACCTGTTCAGCAAGGCAGGCCGTATCATGCGAAATGTCTAACATCCGCTGTCCATTTCTTCAAAAGTATCTCGATTGCGGGCGCTTGGGGGCAGGCTCCACCCAATTTCGACTGCTTAGTCTCACGCCAAATAATCTAGTAAATAGCTGAGTAATATAGGGAATTAATCAGACCCCAATCAGGTTCGATGGCCCGATCGAATGGGCGAACCGATTGCGTGGCTCGTTATGCCGGTCGCACTACGTTTGAGGGGGCTGATAATTCATTGAAAATATTGGCGCGCCCGGCAGGAGTCGAACCTGCGGCCTCAAGATTAGAAGTCTCGTGCTCTATCCAACTGAGCTACGGGCGCGTGCGGGATGCGGTTAGCGCGGATTGCGCGGGAGCGAAACCGGCTTCATAAATCAGTTCATGAGTGATGGGCATATTGGCGGGCCAAAGCCCGTTTCGGCGGGCGAGATTGCCGGGGGGCAATTGCGCTATTTCGATTTCGTGATGGCGGCGTTCGTCGCGATCATCCTGCTGTCGAATGTGCTCGGCGCGGGGAAGGTCGCGACGGTCAATCTGCCGTGGATTGGCGACTGGCCGTTCGGTGCGGGCATCCTGTTCTTCCCGATCTCCTATGTGATCGGCGACGTGCTGACCGAGGTTTATGGTTATGCGCGGGCGCGGCGGGTGATCTGGACAGGGTCGGTGGCGGTGCTGTTCATGGCGTTCATGTCCTGGGTCGTCGTCGAACTGCCGCCGGCACCAAGCTGGGGCAACCAGGCGGCGTACGAGACCATTTTCGGCCAGGTGCCGCGGATCGTCTTCGCATCGCTTTGCGCTTTCTGGGTCGGCGAGTTCGTCAATTCCTATGTGCTGGCGAAGATGAAGCTCTGGACCAAGGGCAGGCATTTATGGACTCGCACGATCGGGTCGACGGTGGCGGGGCAGGGGGTCGACAGTCTGATCTTCTATCCGCTTGCCTTTTGGGGTGCGGAAGGATGGACGACCAATCTCGTCCTGACCGTGCTGGTCACGCAATGGGTGCTGAAAGTCAGCTGGGAAGTGATCCTGACGCCGGTCACCTACATCGTGGTCGGCTTCCTCAAGCGTCGCGAAGGCATCGACGTGTTTGACGAAGGGACGGACTTCACGCCGTTCAAGGCACGCGTTTGAGCCCGCTTCAGGCGACCAAGCTGTGGCTGGTCAACAACCTGAATCTCGCCAAGGACGCGCTGCACATCTATGTCGCGCTTGGCCTGTTGTTCGGGTCGGCTTTGCTGTTCGGCTGGCGTCTGAGCAGCTGGAAGCCATGGCTGGTTGTCGCGGCGGGGGCCGTGATCGGCGAGATCTGGGACATTCGTGATCGCTATGTCGACGGTACGGCGCAGAATTTCGCCGCCAATGTCCATGATCTGTGGAACACGATCTTCTGGCCCAGCGTGATCCTGTTCCTGGCGCGCCGCACCAACCTGTTTCGCAACTCCGGTAAAACCAGATAGGTTCGTTGAGTACAGGAATCCGAGGCCGGAATCGAACCGACTCTTGGCGGATTTGCAATCCGCTGCGTTCCCACTTCGCCACTCGGATACGCTTTCGCGAGAGTGCCGCTGCCCTTAGGGGTGACCGGCGGGACTTGCACCCGCTAGCATCGGAATCACAAACCGACCGCGCACTGCATTGCGTTCGGCCACACCTGAAGGCAGCAGAATTACCGGGATTTGATGGTTAGGGTAGCAGGGCTCGAGCCTGCAACATCCCGCTTCCAAAGCGGGCGCTCTACCAATTGAACTACACCCTGAATAACGGGCGCAGTCATACGTCCGTCAATGTCGACAGGGTGCCGGGCGCGGTCGCATGGAGAGGATAGTCGAGAGCATGGCGGCTCAATGCCACCGAATACACGGCAGCGCAAGAGCCTATCTGGATAAAAACGTCAGGGTCGGGCGGTCAGGCTCCGACCATCTCCAGCAATCCCTCGAACAAGCGGCGGCCGTCGGTGCCGCCATGGGCCGCCTCGATCCGACGTTCGGGATGGGGCATCATGCCGAGCACATTGCCGCTGGCGTTGATCACGCCGGCGATATTGCGCGCGGAGCCATTGACCCGGCCGTCATAGCGGAACGCCACCCGGCCTTCGCCTTCGATCCGGTCGAGCGTTGCGTCATCGGCGAAGTAATTGCCGTCATGATGCGCGACCGGCACGGTGATCTTCTCGCCCTGCGCATAGCGGCTGGTGAAGATCGATTGCGCGTTCTCGACCGTCAGCGGCACATCGCGGCAGACAAAGTCGATGCCGGCATTGCGCATCAGCGCGCCGGGCAGCAGGCCTGCTTCGGTCAGCACCTGGAAACCATTGCACACGCCAAGCACCGGCACGCCGCGCTCGGCCGCCGCGATCACGGCGCGCAGGATCGGCGAACGCGCCGCCATCGCGCCGGAGCGGAGATAGTCGCCATAGGAAAAGCCGCCGGGCAGGGCGATCAGGCCCAGGCCGTCGGGCAGATCGGTATCGCCATGCCACACCATCGCCGGGGCGGTGCCGCTGACATCGCGAATCGCCACCGCCAGATCGCGGTCGCAGTTCGATCCGGGAAAGACGATGACCGCGGACTTCATGCCCGTTCCACCCGGTAATTCTCGATCACCGTGTTGGCGAGCAGCTTGCGGCACATCTCGTCGATCGCGGCGTCGTCAGTCGAGTCGGCGACGTCGAGTTCGATCAGCTTGCCGATGCGTACGTCATTGACGCCGCCAAAGCCCAGGCCGTCGAGCGCCTTGTGGACGGCCTTACCCTGCGGGTCGAGAACCCCCGACTTCAGGGTGACAAAGATGCGGAGTTTCATAAGCGCGTCCTGATGCTCTGGGCGGGGCTGCGGACCCTATGGCGACGCGGCCCGCACGCCGCAAGCTTCATCGCTCGTTTACGAATTGAGCGCGATGCTGGGACCGGCGAGTCGCGCTGGGGCGAGGGGCCATCTGGGGGACTGGGACATGGCGACCCTCGCAATGATCATGTTCGTCGCGCTGTTTGCGTTCGGCGGACAATATTTCGGCTGGAGCGACCCGGCGGGCCGGGTGCAACTCGCTTTGTTCAGTGCGTTCGTCTTCGGCATCATCTGCGGGTTTCGCGTGAAGGGCTGACCCGCGCCGGGGTTATTTGCCCCGGCTCTTGCGATGCTTTTCCAGGTCGAGAACGGCGCCGTCGACGCCCTCAGGCAATAACCCAAGGCGCCGTGCAACTTCCTGATACGCCTCGACTTCGCCGCCGAGGTCACGGCGGAAGCGGTCCTTGTCGAGCTTCTCGTTGGTTTCCATGTCCCACAGCCGGCAGCCATCGGGGCTGATCTCGTCGGCAAGGATTACCCGGGCATAGTCATTGTCCCAGATGCGCCCGAATTCGAGCTTGAAGTCGACCAGCCGGATGCCGATCCCGGCGAACAGGCCACACAGGAAATCATTCACCCGAATCGCCAGGTCGGCGATGTCGTGCATCTCCTCCTGGCTGGCCCAGCCGAACGCAGCGATATGCTCGTCGGTGATCATCGGATCGCCGAGCGCATCGTCCTTGTAATAATATTCGATGATCGTGCGGGGCAGCTGCGTGCCTTCCTCGATCCCGAGCCGTGTCGACAGCGATCCCGCAGCGACATTGCGGATCACCACTTCGATCGGGATGATCTCGACCTGGCGGATCAGCTGCTCGCGCATGTTGAGGCGGCGGATGAAGTGCGTTGGCACGCCGATCAGCCCGAGCAGAGTGAAGACATGCTCGCTGATGCGGTTGTTGAGCACGCCCTTGCCGCTGATCGTGCCCTTTTTCTGAGCGTTGAACGCGGTGGCATCGTCCTTGAAATACTGGATCAACGTGCCCGGCTCCGGACCCTCGTAAAGGATCTTGGCCTTGCCTTCGTAAATTTGGCGGCGGCGAGCCATGCGGCATTACCCCTGAAAAGACAGCCCCGGCGGCGCGGATGCGCGGGCCGGGGCCAGAAGGTCGAGGCTATACGCCAATGGGTCCGACCGTGCAATTAGGTGCTGGTCTCGCCATCGGCTTTTACCGGACCCGGCGAGCGCCGTGGCCGGAAACGCCGCCAGACGAGCCAGCCGAACAATAGGATCAATCCGGGCGGGCCGAAGATCGCGATCGCGCCAAGCACGACGGCAATGGTGATCTGGACCGATCCGATCCCGGTATCGAGCGCGCTGCTCAGCGGGGCGCTGGCATCGAAGCCGCGGATCGCCTTGCCCGATTCATAAGTGAAGGTCATCGGCGTGGTGGCGAGGCTTTCGCGCTGTTCCGCGCGGCTGTCGACGGTCGCGCTGATATTTCGCAGAATCTCCGCACGTTGCCGCTGCAGTTCGGCGCGCTCGCTCGCTGAGAGCTTGGGCCTGGCCAGTTCGGCATTGATGCGGCGTAACTCGTCCGTGGCGCGGCTGTGCTGCACGGTGAGTTGGTCGATTGCCGCGCCGGCGTCGGTCCCGGCAATCTCGGCATCGACCAGCCTGCCCTGGGCGGCGGTGACCAGCGCGATGCCATCCTTGCCGAAACGGCGCGCGACGGCCGGGTCGAGCTTGAACGACAGCATGGCTTCGATATTATTTTCGCCCAGCAGGCGATAGCGCATGCCGGTGATGCGGCACCGGGCGATGCCGAGCTTCTCGCACGCCGCCACATGCGCCTCCTGTGTAGCGGAGATGCGCTCCGACGGCAGGCGGAAGGCATAGCGATAGGTAAAGGCGACGCCCGGCGCCGCGGTGACCGCGACACTGGGAGGCATGCTGACGGAAGCACTGGGCGCGAACGCGCGGTCAGGAGGCGAATCCACCGGCATTGCCGGCATCGACTCCACCCGCATCGGCTGCGCTTGTCTATCATTCGGGGTCTGGCCACAGCCGGCCAATGCAAGCGGGGCAGTCATCAACAGCAAGCTACGCATCGCCGATCTCCCAATGCAACAATACAACATCACATCAATAAGGGATCAAGTCAACGCGAGAAAGCAACGCTTCATCCTGCACCGCAGCGTGACGCATCCGGATTTACGGGATAAACCCCGCAAGTGCGGTCGTTGCCCTATTCTTTCAGCGCGGCCCGGATCAGGCGCTTTGTCTCGGTCCAGGCCGCGCTTTCCGGCGCGACCAGCTCGACATGGCCGGTGTCGGGGACGATGTGCAGCACGACCGTGTCGCCGGCCTTTTTCGCCTGCGCTTCATATCCCGTGCCGAGCCGGATCGGGATGATGCGGTCCTCAAGGCCATTGACCAGGTCCTGCGTCACCCGCAGCGGCAGCAGGCGCGGGACCGAGGTGTCGGCATAGACGTCGGGGCGGGCGGGGGACGGCGTACCGACCAGTTGCGCCACCACTTCGGTGCCGCAGCCATTGTCCGGGCTGGCGGCGGTCGCCTCCAGGTCGGGCAAGCCGCCCAGGCTGATGACATGCGCGATCCGGATCGGTGTGCCGTGCCGCAAGGGGCTCTGCCTGGGTAAATTGGCGCGGGCCGCCAGCCACAGCGCGAGATGGCCGCCGGCCGAATGGCCGACCGCGACGATGCGCCTGGTATCGAGATGGAAGCGCGCGGCATTGTCGCGCAGTGCGTCGGCCGCCGCGGCCGCATCGAGGAAAGTGCCGGGATAACCGCCGCCCGTACGATCGACGCCGCGATAGTCGATGTTCCACACTGCGATCCCGTCGCGGCGCAAATCGTCGGCGATCCAGTTCATCAAGCTGCGGTCGGCGATGCTGGTCGTCCAGCAACCGCCATGGACCATCAGGACCGTCGGGTGATTGCCCTTGCCGGCGGGCAGCCAGACATCGACCTTTTGCAGATGGTCGGGACCGTAATCGATCGTCGCGTCGGGCTTGGGCTGGGTGCGGCTCGTGAGGTCGGGCCAGGTCAGCAATTTCTGTTCGGTTGCGGAAGTCATTGTCGGGGTGAACGCGAGAAGCGTGAGTAGGGCAAGCCGGAACATGCCCGTCGCTATAGCCGACCCCCGACAGGCTGTCGAAATATGGTCAGGAGAACGTCGTGCCGGCCACCAATGGGCGGCGGCCGGCAGCGGATCGCGCGATCAATGCTTGATGCTCGTCTTCGCCTGGGTTCCCGAGCGCCACGGCGCGTCGAACTGAAGGGCGTTGAGTCGTTCAAAGCCAACCATGAAGCCACGGAAGGCCTTATTGATCGCTGAGGTCAGGTCGCCATGATGGTCGGCCCAAGCCTGGCTGTGGAAATCGTCACGCATTGCCTGTCTCCCTTGGTGTCGGGTGAGTCGATCATCGATGCCGACAATTGGGTTATGATCGTCACGCCTTTTCCCCGCCAACAAATCGTTGGACATGATCGACAAGCTGGCCTTATCAATTCGCCATGCGCCGCATCCCCCCGCTTGCCGCCGTTCGCGTGTTCGAGGCCGCATCGCGTCATGAGAATTTCACTGCCGCCGCGGTCGAACTCGGCATGACGCAGGCGGCGGTCAGCTATCAGATCAAATTGCTCGAGGAACGGCTCGGCGTGCCGCTGTTCCGTCGCGACAAGAAGCGCGTGCTGCTGACCGATGCAGGACGGCGAATTTCACCCCAGGTGGTGCGGGCCTTCGAAGCGCTGGATTCGGCCTTCGGGTCGCTCCGGGCGGAGGACGAGTCGCTGCTCACCGTGTCCACCACCAACACCTTCGCCAATACCTGGCTCGCATGGCGGCTGGGCGGATTCCAGATGGCGCATTCCGACATGGCGGTGCGCTTGCTGACCAGCGACGTGCTGAGCGATTTCGTATCGGGCGATGTCGATGTGGCGGTGCGCACAGGGCAGGGCGAATGGTCGGACCTTGCGCGGGAATTGTTGCTGCCGATCGACTTCACGCCGATGTGCAGCCCGGATTTCCTTGCCCAGCATGGCGGCAGGATCCTTCCCGCCGACCTGACGTCCCTGCCACAGATCAGCCCGCAGGATACATGGTGGTCGGTATGGCTGCGCGAAGCCGGCATCGACGTGCCCCAGGGACCGCCGCGTCCCGGCGTGCGGCTCGATTCGCAAGCGCATGAAGGTCATGCGGCGATGGCCGGGCAGGGTGTGGCGATGCTCACGCCCTTTTTCTGGCGCAACGACATCGCCGAGGGACGGCTGGTGCGGCTGTCGGATCAGGCATCGACGCGCGGCTATGCCTATTGGCTGGTCTATCCCGAGCATCGCCGCAACACGCCCAAGATCCGGCGTTTTCGGGATTGGCTGGTTGCGGAGATCGCGCGCGACCTGGGGCTGGACGCGAAGCCTCCGACCGGGTGATCCGCCTGTTGACCTGTCCCTCGGGGCCAGGGTCGGGGCATTGTCGGTTGGATGGGGGCATTCCGCGTTCGGGCGGACCGATTCAACGCGACATTGCGCGACCGCATTTGACGAAATGCGGGATGTTTTTCCGGCGTGTGAGTTCGTAGACTGGTTCCCGCGGATGATCCGCAAAGGAGAAGGATATGACACGGATCGCGTTAGCGATCGCTCTCGCAGGTGTTGCGGTGACGTCCGCAATCCCGGCAAGCGCGAAGGTCTGCCGTACTTATGTTCGCGGCCATCATGTCAAATGTCACAAGGCGTTCCGCCCGAGCGTCAATTTCAAGCGGAAGCACCCGGTCAAGGTCGTCCGCTGCCGCACTCGGGCGGGTCACAACGTCAAGTGCTGATCTTCTGACGACGATAATGGGCCGCAATTCCGGAAGGAGGCGCGGCCCTTTTTGTTTTGGGGCGTGCGGGGCGCACTAGCGTCGCCGCTGGGAGGTGATGGTCGGGAGGTCGTTCGGGCAGGTCTGCAGGAACCACGGAACGCGCGGGCGCACCATATCTGTGGGAACAGGCCGTGTTAGTTCGCCGGCGGAGCGCCTCGCCGGCGGAGCTTGGAGGGCGTCGTACCGAAATGGCGATGCACCGCGACTGCGAAGCTCGAGGAGCGATTATATCCGACGGCATAGGCAATCTGGGTAATGGGATCATCACCCTCGCTGAGCAACGCCAGCGCCCGCTGCATGCGCAGATCCTGTACATAGTCGAAAACCGATTGGCCAAGGATCTGGCGGAAGCCAGTGCACATGGCGCTGCGGCTCAGCCCCACTTCGGCCGCGAGTTCATCGAGCGACGGTGGCATGACATAGTTCGCCTCGAGAAACCGCTGCGCTTTCATCACGCCCCGGGCGGTCAGTTTCGTGGTCTCGGCCGACCGAAAGCACTCGCTCTGATCGAACGCTTCAAGCGCCTGGCAGATGATCTCCAGCGCTTTCGATTGCAGAAACAGGCGGCGGCGACGCCCGTCTAGGGGACAGGTCTGAACGTCCTCCAGGCAGCGCAGCATGGCCGCGCTGAGCGGCAAGGCGCGCCCTGACGTTCGCTGCAGATCACCCTTCAGAAATGCTTGCAGCAGGGCGGGCAGCTCGTGCGCGCTCCCCGCATACAGCGTCTTGAGCACCTCGCGATGCACGACGATGTAGAGATAGCGCGTGACGCCCGCGAGCGTGACCTCGGCGAGCGGCTGGTGGGCCGGCTCGACGATGAAAACCGTGCTCGGCCCCTCGAAGCTCAGGGGATCACCATCGACGGGCACATATTCGCCATCGCCGCTGCTGGCGAGATAGATGTGCAGGCTATCGGGTGAAGAGAAATATGCCGCCTGGGGCGTATGATATTCCGTCTCCGCAAAGGAGACGAAAAACCCGTCGGCCAGGCCACAAAATTCGTAGCGGCCACCTCCGAAGGATTCTTTCACGTTCCAGCGATAATGACCATCGCTCAGTGGCTCGAACGCAGAGACCAGCTGATTGCGATATTCGAGCTGGTCGATAGCGTAATCAGCGACGGCATATCGCACCGACGTCTGTGCGGCGTCTTTCCCCGGACGCGGAAAACGCCGCGTCGGAACCGCCTGCGAACGCGGCCGAACGTCACTGTCGGGCAATATGGCCATGGCAGAAGTCTGTGCACGCCGGCCGTCCACGTCAAGGCGGCGGATCATCTCTTCCTGCACCAGCGTGTTGATCGTCGCACTGCCGCTTCCCTTCTCGTTCGTCCTGCTTGCCCGACCGACGGTAGCTCCATTTTGGCAAGGGGTATCGCGTTTCCGCAACGACCGCGAGCGATCTGGCGGCGCTCGAAGCTCTTTTGGCGGTTCGGAAAAGCCATGCGGCCGGCCATCGATTAAGTTGCCAATCGACGCATCTTTCTTGGGCCCGTGTGACGCCGGTCGAGGACGGATTGCCAATGGCGGCGCGGGAACAGTGCCGGTGAATAAGGGGGGATGAAGATCAATGCACGTACGGGCCAAATCGATCTGCCTTACGTCGGCGAGCTTGCTGGCCTTATGCTTCATGACGACGCGCGCCGCGGCGCAGTCGGAAGCGCCCCCGCCGCCGGCGGCATCGACGGATGCAGATCCGGTCGAGGCGAGCTCCGGCGACATTGTGGTAACGGCGAGCAAGCGCGAGCAGAAGCTGCGCGACGTGCCGGCGGCGATCACGGTGCTCAGCGGCGACACGCTCGCCAATCTGGGTGTGCAGTCGGTCCGCGACTATGCAACGCTGACGCCAGGACTGACCGTGCAGGACAGTGCCAGCCCCGGCTATGGCAAGATATTCATCCGCGGCCTGACCACCGGCAGCCTCCAGCAATCGGCGACGACGGTCTATTATATCGATGATGTACCCTTCACCGCGAGCTCGGCCAATGGCGGCGGTGCTTTCATCGCGCCGGACCCCGAACTCACTGATATCGAGCGGATCGAAGTGCTGAAGGGGCCGCAGGGGACGCTTTACGGCGCTTCCAGCCTGGGCGGCGTCATTCGACTTGTGTCGAGGAGCCCCGATGCAGCGGGATTTTCAGGCCGCGCCCGGGGAGAGATGACCGCGATCGACGGCGGCGGCGTTGGCTATTCGGCCAGTGCGACGCTCAATGTGCCGCTCGTAACCGATCGTCTCGCCCTTCGTGCGACGGGCTTCTACCGGGAGGCGCCAGGCTATGTCGACAATATCGGCACGGGCACCAACAATGTTAACCGAAGTCGTTACAAGGGCGGCCGCCTTGCTCTTCGCTGGACGCCGACCGATCGATTGACCTTCGACGTCGTTGGTCAGCTTCAGAATATCGACACGCGCGGCCCGGCGCTCCAGACCAATGTCGCTGGTACGCTCACGCCGCTGGACGGTGCCCGCCGATACAGCAATTTCTTCGACGCGCCGACCCGCGTCCGCTATCGGCTGGCCTCGGTCACTGGCAGATACGACACTGACCTCGGCCAGATCATCGCGACGGGCGCTTATCTCGAGAGCAAATTGCACACCGAGGTCGACGTGACCTCGACCTATTCGCCCTTCTTCCCCGTGTTTGCCTCGGCAGGCTATGTTTACCCGGCAAATACCCGCGCCGCCGTCGTGTCGACCATCCCAGCGGTGAAAAAAACCGCGGAGCTGCGGTTCGTGTCGAGGAGGCTGGGCGGCATCGAATTTGTCGCGGGCGGCTTCTACACGAATGAGCGGGTCGCCTCGCCAACTGACATTGTTGCGCGGGACATGGCGACAAATGCCAAACTGCCGGAACCGCTGGGCACGATCATATCGATCCCGATCAACGACAAATATGAAGAGGTCTCCGCCTTCGGTAATCTCACTGTCTATCTGGCAGACAATCTCGATGTTACCGGCGGGCTGCGCCTGGCGCACAGCACCGAGGACTTCAACGCCTCCTATGGCGGCGTATATTATACGGCGTTTCTGGGCGGGCCGGTAACGCTTCCGCCCGTCCATTCGAGCCACGACCAGCTGACTTACCTCGGGACATTGCGCTGGCGACCGACCTCGCTCCTCAGCTTCTTTGCACGCGCGGCGAGCGGCTATCGCCCCGGCGGCCCGCAGGTAGCGGCCATCGTGCCGCCCGGCGCCCAGACAAGGATCAACCCCGACACCGTCTGGAACTATGAGATCGGGTTCAAGGGCGATTTTCTCAACAGGAAGCTCAGCCTCGAAGCCTCTGTCTACCGCATCGACTGGAACAACATTCAGCTCTACACCATGCTCAATAGCTCGCAGCTGCTGGCCAACGCCGGCAAGGCGAGGGTTGACGGCTTCGAGGTACAGATGGCCGCTCGGCCGACCGAGATGCTGACCGCCACTGCCAATCTCGGCTATACCAATTCGCGGCTGACTAAAGTCGATCCTGGCGTGACCGCTTATATCGGCGCGGTCGGGGGCGACCCCATTCCGCAGACACCCCGCTGGACGGCGTCCGCTACCCTTGATCAGCTGATACCGCTTGGCGATGACCTTCAGGGTCAGCTCGGCGCGACATTCCGCTATCAGTCGCACCGGTTCACATCCTTTCCGGGCAGTGTTGCCGATCCGAACGTCCGCCTGCCTGGGCGTACCACTTTCGACCTGCGTGCCGGGTTGAGTTATCGCAAATACCAGCTGCAGCTCCGAGCCGAGAACATCACCGATCGCGGCGGGATTGCGAATTACACGCCCGGCGTTCCTTCATTCTCATATCTGATGCGGCCACGCAGCTTCACCGTTTCGGTGAGCACCGCGTTCTAGCGTCGGGCTTCGTCGACTGCCCATGCTGCTGCGCCCCGGGGGGGCGGTCAGCCATATTTGCTCCTCCTCACTAAGATGACAAAGAAGGATTACGCATGAACATGCCTGCGAACCGCCAACCGGACTCGTCAACTGGTAGCAGCGTCGTCGCTGAAGCCTCTGCCGCAGAGGGAGTGGACGGCGACGGCGCGCGAGCGGCGGCCGGGTCCACCGAACTCACCGAGACAGCGCCTTCGTTCGGCGCACTTTTTCCTTCCACCCGCTATTTCGAGATCGACTCCAAATTTGTCGGTGCGCGCTTCGGCGTGTGGGTCACCCCGCCGGCGCAGTATGACGCCGACCCGGCGCGGACCTATCCGATAGTCTATCAGGTCGACGGGAATTTGTTCTTCCCGACGACAGCACCCCTTCACCAGGCGGGGCAGAGCGACAGCATGTCGCCGCAAGTCCCCTTCATTCTCGTATCCGTCGGCTATAGCGAGCGTGAAAGTCACGCATGGACATGGCTGCGCGTTCGCGATCTGCTCCCGCCAGGCGAACCGGTTCCGGAGGTCATGCTGCAGGCGGTGGAATTGACCGTGGAGGCTGGGCTTCTGTCGAAGGACGACGGCGATCGATATCTCGAGATGTTCGCCAGCCCGGCGGGCGACAAATTTCTCGGTTTTCTGGAAGGCGAACTGCATCCGCAACTGGCGAAATCCTTTCGGGTCGACGCTGAGAATGTCGGGCTTTGGGGCGTCTCCTATGGCGGCCTGTTTGCGGCCTATGTGGCGATCCGGCGATCTGACCTGTTCAAGCGCATCGGTGTCAGCAGCCCGGGTATCGTCGGGGAAGACAGCCGGATTTTCGAGCTATACCGTCAGGCGGTCGCCTCGAAGCAGGATTACTCCGGCCGCAAGCTGCACATCACCCTCGGTGCCCGTGAACTCACGGAACCGGGTATCTACCAGTCGCTTATCGCCCGCGGCACCAGCCAGTTGCTCGCCGAGACCTCGCGTCACCCCTTGCCCGGTCTTGAGGTTTCGAGCGAGATCATCCCCTTGGAAAGCCATCTGAGCGGGGGCGTGCCGGCTTGGTTCAGCTTCCTGCGCGCCTGCTATCGGCGCGGCTAGCAGAGCCCCTTCATGCGTCGATCCGAATGAACATGACAACAGTGTAGAAAAGAAGTCGGCAAGGGAAACATGACTGACATCGTTCTCGAAAACGCGCGAATATTTGATGGTCATTCGGCGGACTGTGCCGAAGGTATGTCCGTACGGGTGGAAGACGGCTTCATCCGCGAAGTCTCCGACCGCCCGATCCGGGCTGCGGATATCCGGCGCATCGATGTCGGCGGCAAGACCCTGATGCCCGGACTGATCGATCTTCATGTCCATGCCTATCTTTCGGATCTGAACGCGAAGCTCGTCGACAGCCGGGACGCGCCATATCGTACGGCCCATGCGGTCAGGAAGCTCGGGCATGCGCTCGACTGCGGCTTCACCACCGTCCGCGACATTGGTGGTGGTGACTATTCGCTGGCTTCAGCCATCGAAGACAAGTTGATCCGCGGGCCTCGTTTCTTCTACGCTGGCAAGGTCTTGTCGATGACCGGCGGTCACGTCGATTACCGGACGCCCAATGAAAAATATCATACCCATGGCTATTGCTCGTGCGGATCGATGAACTGGGGTGGCGTCGTGGTCGACGGCGTCGACGAATGCATCAAAGCGGCGCGCGAAGAGCTGCGCCGCGGTGCGCATTGCCTCAAGATCGTCGCATCCGGCGGCGTGATGTCACCGAGCGATCCGATGTGGATGAACCAGTTTCGCGAGGACGAGACCCGCGCGATCGTCAATGAATGTACCGAGCGTCGGACGTATGTCTCGGCCCATTGCCATCCGATCAGTTCGATCCGCCGTTCGATCGAGTTCGGTGTCCGCTGCATTGAGCATGCAACGCTCATCGATGCGGAAACGGCGCAGTTTGTCGCCGAGCGCGGTGCTTTCGTGGTGCCGACGATGTCGGTGATCTTTGTAACGATGGAAGTCGGCGCTGCGCTCGGCATGACCGCCGATGGCATGGCCAAGCTCAAGGTTGCGGCCGATGCGGCGATCCAAGGCCTCCAGCACATGCGCGATGCCGGCGTGAAGATGGGTTTCGGCACGGACTTGCTCGGATCGACCTTCGATCAACAGTGCCGGGAGTTCGAGTTCCGCCGCGAAGTGTTCACGCCGCTCGAAATGCTGCGCCAGGCGACATCGCTGGGCGCCGAGATCCTGATGCAGGACGGCAAACTCGGCTGCGTGAGGCCCGGCGCCCATGCCGATCTCATCGTCGTTGACGGCGATCCGCTGAGGGATATCGGGTTGCTCGCGGCCGACGGTCGCAAGCTCGATCTTATCATGCGCGCCGGCGAGATTGTGAAGAACCGTCTGGATTGATTCCAAAGGGAAAGAAGAAAGATGAGTGTTTCGGAAAATGTCCCGACACATGACTTGCCAGTGCAAGCGAAGGCCTCACTCGACGAGCATTTTGGCGATCGCGTGAGCTATTCGGAGGCGATTCGATCGCAGCACGGCCGGAGCGAGGCTCATCATGCCGCGCAGCTGCCGGACGCCGTGGTATTCGCCGAGAGCAGCGAGGATGTGATTTTCGTTGTCCGGCTCTGTTCGGCACATGATATCAAATTGACTGCATATGGCGCCGGAACCTCGATGGAGGGCAACGCGATACCGCTCCATGGCGGTATATCACTCGATATGAGCCGGATGAATCATATCCTCCGCGTCAATGCGGAGGATTTCGATGTTGTGGTCGAACCGGGGGTGACGCGGAACGCACTCAACGATCATCTGCGCGATCAAGGTTTGTTCTTCCCCGTCGACCCTGGTGCCGAAGCAACGATCGGCGGCATGGTGTCGACCCGTGCCTCGGGGACCAACGCGGTCCGATACGGTACGATGCGCGAGGCCGTGCTCGGCCTGCGTGTCGTCACGGCCGATGGCCGGGAAATCCGCACGGCGCGTCGGGCGCGCAAATCCGCTGCCGGCTACGACCTCACGCGCTTGTTCGTCGGCGCCGA
The DNA here is from genome assembly GCF_000803065.1 of Sphingomonas sp. ERG5. GTDB lineage: Bacteria > Pseudomonadota > Alphaproteobacteria > Sphingomonadales > Sphingomonadaceae > Sphingomonas. The sequence continues at coordinate 42,051 of NZ_JSXI01000001.1, read as the reverse complement.
GGGCACACTCGGCATCATCACCGAGGTGACCTTGCGTCTTCATCCGATACCCGAGGTGATTTCGTCGGCAGTCTGCAGCTTCGAAACGCTCGAAGGCGCGGCGGCGACCGTGATCCAGGCAATCCAGTGCGGGGTACCGCTTGCTCGCGCCGAAATACTCGACGACGTTGCGATGCGGGCCGTCAATCGCTGGGCGAAGCTCGACTATCCTGAGAAGACGACCTTGTTCTTTGAGTTCCACGGGTCGCCATCGGCCGTCGCAGAACAGGTCGAGACGGTGAAGGAACTCGCCACTGGAAACGGCGGCGGCGGTTTCCAATGGTCCAACCTTCCCGAGGAGCGGGCCAGGTTGTGGAAGGCGCGGCACGAAGCCTATTATGCTGCGGTCAATCTGCGTCCCGGCGCCGTCGGCTGGTCGACCGATGTTTGCGTCCCGATCAGTCGGCTCCCCGAGTGCATCGCGGACACGAAGAGCGATCTGGAAGCGGCGTCCATTCCCGCAGCAATCCTCGGCCATGTCGGCGATGGGAATTTCCACGTAATCTTTTCACTCGACCCTGCCGCACCCCATGAAATGGAAGAAGCCGGCGCGATTAACGCCCGCCTGATCGCCCGGGCACTGGCCATGGACGGAACCTGCACTGGCGAGCATGGGGTCGGCATCGGCAAGCAAGAAGCCCTGGTGGATGAACTCGGCGACAGCGTCGATGTCATGCGCCAGATAAAACGCGCCCTTGACCCACGCGGGACGTTCAATCCCGGAAAGATATTCGCCGCCGAGCATTAGAAGATGCGTTCGGCATGACGGGCCAATGGTGACAATGGCTGGCTCGCCAGGGTGCCGGAAGGACGCTCAGCTGAAAGCCATCTGCCTCGAGATTTAACACCGGCAACAGTAGGAATTCTGCGCCTCAAACGACCCAGCTATCAATTTCATGGATACCTGAACGACGATTTACCCGTTTTCGCAAATACCAGCGGCACTTAGGGGGCGAAACCCGGCCGCCTCAACGCTCGTCATGCTCCAGTGTCATCGACCGAGCGCCTCGCGCGCACCGCGCCGAGATATGTTACATTAGGGTGTAACATATCTCCCCTGCGGCCTTGTCTCTTCTCACGTCCCCAACGTACGGCATGATTCAACCGCCGCTCAACCTCCGCCATTACGGCGCCCATGAAAAAACCCACCCCAGCGCCCCAAACCCACTGACGTCCCCAGTCGCTGCACTCTCGCCACCGCCGATTGGCGCTGCTATCGGCAGGGGAATGACCACCGATGTGACCGACCCCATTCCTGATGCCTTCAACGCCATTGTCGATGCGCCCTTCGACAGTGCGCTGTCCGACCGCTATCTCGTCTATGCGCTGTCGACGATCACCGCGCGCTCGCTGCCGGATGTCCGCGACGGGCTAAAGCCGGTGCATCGCCGCCTGTTATGGGCGATGCGGCTGCTCAAGCTCGATCCGGCGCAGGGCTACAAGAAATGCGCTCGCGTCGTTGGCGACGTGATCGGCAAATATCACCCGCATGGCGACCAATCGGTCTATGACGCGATGGTGCGCCTCGCGCAGAGTTTCGCGATGCGCTACCCGCTGGTCGACGGGCAGGGCAATTTCGGCAATATCGATGGCGATAACGCCGCCGCCTATCGTTACACCGAGGCGCGGCTGACTCAGGTCGCGATCGACATGATGGACGGCCTTGACGAGGACGCCGTCGATTATCGCCCGACCTATAATGGCGAGGAGCAGGAGCCCGAGCTCTTCCCCGGGCTGTTCCCCAATCTGCTCGCCAATGGCGCGGCGGGGATCGCGGTCGGCATGGCGACGAGCATCCCGCCGCACAACGCCGCCGAATTGTTCGACGCCGCGATCCTGCTGATCGATCAGCCTGGTGCGACCGATGCGCAAGTGCTTGAGCATGTGAAGGGACCGGATTTCCCGACCGGTGGCCTGGTTGTCGACAGCCCGGCCGCGATTGCCGAAGCCTATGCCACCGGTCGCGGCGGCTTTCGGGTGCGCGCGCGCTGGACCATCGAGCGCGAAAAGGGCGGCGGCTGGAATGCGATCGTCACCGAAATTCCCTATGGCGTCGCCAAGGGCAAGCTGATCGAGCAGATCGCCGGGCTGATCAACGACAAGAAACTGCCGATCCTCGCCGATATCCGCGACGAATCCGACAGCGAGATTCGCATCGTCATCGAACCGCGCAGCCGTACGGTCGATCCCGACATGCTGATGGAGAGCCTGTTCCGGCTTTCCGACCTGGAAAACCGCGTCAGCCTCAACCTCAACGTGCTTGATTCGCGCCGCACGCCGCGCGTGATGTCGCTGCGCGAGGCGCTGCAGGGCTGGGTCGAGCATCAGTTCATCGTGCTGCAGCGGCGCACCGCGCATCGCCTGGGCAAGATCAGCGACCGGGTCGAACTGCTCGACGGCTATCTCATCGCCTATCTCAATCTCGATCGGGTGATTGAGATCATCCGCACCGAGGATGAGCCCAAGCCAGTGATGATCGCCGAATTCGGCCTGACCGACCGTCAGGCCGAGGCGATCCTGGACATGCGGCTGCGCCGTTTGCGCAAGCTGGAAGAGATGGAGATCCGTAAGGAGCGCGACGGGCTCGAAGCGGAAAAGACCGGGCTCGAGCTGCTGCTCGGCAGCGACGCGCGGCAGCGCACGCGACTGAAGAAGGACATGGGCAAGCTGCGTGAGCGCTATGGCCCCGAAACCTTGCTCGGCAAGCGCCGCACCACCGTCGCCGAGGCCGCGCCGGCGCGCGAAATCCCGCTCGAGGCAATGATCGACCGCGAGCCGATCACCGTCATCATGTCGCAGCGCGGCTGGATTCGCGCGATGAAAGGGCATGCCGACGAGGCGACGATCGCCGCGCAGAAATTCAAGGAAGGCGATGGTCCGATGTTCGCCTTCCCGGCGCAGACCACCGACAAAATCCTGCTCGCTGCCGAGACTGGGCGATTCTACACGCTCGCCGCCGATAAATTGCCCGGCGGGCGCGGCTTTGGTGAGCCGGTGCGGCTGATGATCGATCTCGACGGCGAAACCGGCATTGTCGGCCTGTTGCCGGCGAGCGCCGCGGAAAAGCTGATCGTGGCGGCGACCGATGGCCGCGGCTTCATCGTGCGCACCGCCGATACCATTGCCGAAACGCGCAAGGGCAAAACCGTGGTCACGCCGCGCATCGGCGCCAAGCTGAAGGTCGTGCGGCCGGTGACGCCCGGCGCCGACTATGTCGCTGCGATCGGTGATAATCGCCGGCTGCTGGTTTTTCCGCTGGCCGAACTGGCCGAACTGGCGCGCGGGCAGGGGGTGCAGCTGCAGCGTTACGGCGATGGCGGCCTCTCTGATGCGACCACCTTCGTGTTCGCGTCCGGGCTGAGCTGGCCGATGGGCGGTGACACCGGGCGCACCCGAACCGAAACCGATCTGGCCCCCTGGCGCGCCGCGCGTGGCGCGGCGGGACGGATGCCGCCGACCGGCTTTCCGCGCGATAATCGCTTCTGATCGAAACGTTCGTAAAATAAGTCAATTTTCAGCGGGCTTTAACGAAGTTGGGTTAGGCGCTGATCCAATGGCGCTGACAAAGCCTCTCAACCTGTTCAGACCGAAGCAGCCGGAGGCACCGGCGGCGATGGCCTCGCCTGTCCCTGCGCTCGACATGGCGACGGCGGCGATCAACCTGCTGCCGATCCCCGCTGCACTCGTCGCGCACCGCGACGGTGCGTTTCAACTGCTGACGGTCAACCATCCATTCCGGCTCGCTGGCCTGGGTACGGTGCCCGAACAATCGCCGTTCATCGCGCAAATCGGTCCGCGCCTTCTGGCTTTTATCGACAGCGATGCGCTGCGCGAGGAATTCCGGTGGGAGTTTGGCGACAGTGTCGACTGCCGCTATTATCATGTGACGCTGGCGCGGCTGGTGCGCAACGACGAACGCCGTTGTCTGGTGACATTGGTCGATCACACTTCGGAATTGCGCACCGAGCATAATCTGCGGCGCGAGATGATGACCGACAGCCTGACCGGCCTGTCGAATCGCGCAGGCTTCTCCGACCGGCTCGAAGCGCTGATGGCGGATGCGCAGCAGCGCGCACGCTATGCGGTGCTGGTGCTCGATCTCGATCGCTTCAGCCGGGTCAATGCGTGCCTCGGGTCGATGGCGGGCGATGAATTGCTGATCACCGTGGCGCGGCGACTGAAAGGTGCGCTGCGCGCGCATGACATTCTCGCGCGGACCGGCGGTGACGAATTCGGTATCTTGCTGACGCTTGAAGAAGGTCCGGCCGATGCCGACCATGTCGCGCGGCGAATCCAGAGCGCGCTCGCCACGCCGTTCCGACTGTCGGATTTCGAAATTCGCGTCGCTTGCTCGATCGGCATCGCCTTCGGCTCGGCGGAAGTCGATGACGCGGAGGAACTGATCCGCCACGCGCAGTTCGCGGTCAAACGCTCTAAGGTCAGTGGGCGGGCCGAAGCCTATCAGACTCAGGCATTCGATATCGCGCGCGAGCAATTCGGCATGGAAACGTCGCTGCGCCGGGCGATCGAGAATGGGTTGATGCGCCTGACCTATCAACCGATCTGCGATCTTTCGACCGGTCGGATCGTCTCGTTCGAAGCGCTGGCGCGCTGGACCGATGAGGATGGGGTGCAGCATTCGCCCAATGATTTCATTCCCGTCGCCGAGGAATCCGGGTTGATCGTCCCGCTTGGCCGTTGGGCGATCGAGGAAGCGGCGCGGACACTGGCCGGTTGGGACAACAAGGCCGGTGGTGATTGCGGGGTCAAGCTGGCGGTCAATCTGTCGGCGATCCAGTTGCAGCGCGACGCCATCGCGCCGGTCGTCGAGCGCGCCTTGTCACTTAATGGGCTGGCTGGTTCGCGCTTCACGCTGGAGTTGACCGAAAGCGCGCTGGTCACCGACCCCGACCGCATCGCGGCGATCATGCATGCGCTGAAGGGGCTGGGCACCACCATCGCGATGGATGATTTCGGCACCGGCTATTCGAATCTGGCCTATCTGCAGAAACTGCCGATCGACGTGCTCAAGATCGACCGCAGCTTCATCACTGGCATGCTTGCCGATCGCGACAAGATCGCCATCGTTCGCGCGATCCTCAGCCTGTCCCAGGCGCTGGGTATGAAGACCACGGCGGAAGGCATTGAAACCAACGAACTGGCACAGACGCTGGCGGCCCTGGGCTGCACTTATGGTCAGGGCTATGTCTATGCCCGGGCACTCGAAGCCGATGCCGCCTTCGCTTATCTGGCGGCCAATCCCCATTGAACGACGGCCGCGTCGGCAATCGCCGACACACGCGCCGCATCGGGAAAGCCTTCCGCGATCCATTGCTCCTCGATCGTGCGCAGCAATCTCGCGACATCCGGGCCTTTATTGACTCCGCGCCCGACCAGCGCACCACCGGTCAACGGCAAGGTCGGCGCGACCCAATCGGTCAGGCCGGCAAGCTCCGTGACCGGACGGTTCGACAATAATATCCGATCGATAGCGAGCGTTGTTCCAAGCCGATAGGACAAGACTTGAGCGAGGTCGTCGCCGGTCGGTTCGGCGGCATTGATCAGACGCCGGCGATCCGCTTTCGAAAGCTTGAGCCGTGCACCGACATCCTCGGCGATCGATGGATTGCGCGGTAGCAGCGCCGCCAACCTGCGGATCGCGGCAGGCGGAATGGCTGCAACTGATTCCCGCTTGGCCAATGTCGTCAGCCGTTCGACGCCCGCACGATCGATTTCGGGCAGCACGGGCAGGAAAATGCCGCGTTCGACCATCAGATCGACGACGCGCACGGCGTGGACGGCAACCAGCAGCTTGACCAGTTCTGCGGCAATGCGTTCGCGCGACAATGCCATCAGATCATTGGCGCGTGCGGCACAAGCGGTCAGCCCCGCCGCGTCAGGCTCATCGCCGAAGCGCGCATGAAAGCGAAAGAAGCGCAGGATGCGCAGATGATCCTCGGCAATGCGCTGCAGCGGATCACCGATGAAGCGCACGCGTTGCGCCGCCAGATCCTCGCGTCCGCCAAAGTAATCGAACACCTCGCCGGTCAGCGGATCGGCATAAAGCGCGTTCATGGTGAAATCGCGTCGCGCCGCATCTTCGCGCCAGTCGTCGGTAAAGGCGACGATCGCGTGGCGCCCGTCGGTCGATACGTCGCGGCGCAGCGTGGTCACTTCGACCGGCGATCCGTCGGGCAGCACGGCGGTGATCGTCCCGTGCGCCAGGCCGGTCGGTATCGCCCTGATGCCCGCCGCCCTCAGCTGATCGAGCACATCGTCGGGGGCGAGCGGCGTGGCGATATCGACATCGGCCACATCGATGCCGAGCAAGGTATCGCGCACCGCGCCGCCGACGAACCGGGCATTGCCCCGTGCCGCACCGAGCACCGCGCACAGCCGGTCCAGGCCCGCGCGCCTGCGCCATGCCGCATCCGGCAGGATCATGCGGTCCATCGCAGCCGCCGCGACAGGTTGACGATGATCGCGGCGGTCGCGCCCCAGATGCGATGACCCTGCCAGTTGATCTCGTAATAATGCCGGTTTCGGCCCTGCCACTCAGTGGTCGCTTCGACATGGTTGGTGGAGTCGAGCAGATAGCCGAGCGGCACTTCGAACACATCGGCGACTTCGGCGGCGTTGGGCACCAGCAGCAGATCGGGCGGCACGACGCCAATCACCGGCGTCACGTCGAACCCGGTCACAGTGCGATAGCGGTCAGCCGTGCCAATCACCGTCACCTGGTCGCGCGGCAGGGCGATCTCTTCTTCCGCTTCACGCAGCGCCGCCGCGATCGCGTCCGAATCGCCCGAATCGATTCGTCCGCCGGGAAAGGCGACCTGCCCTGCATGGCGGCGCATCGTATCGGGGCGCTGAGTCAGGATGACACCCGGGTCGGCGCGATCGGTCACCGGGATGAGCACTGCGGCGCGCGCCATCGCCGTGGCCGAATCGAGTTCGGGGTCGCGGTGATCGCCGGTCAGCAATACGGTGTCGATCGCATGACCCGCTTCCAGGGCCTGGTGCAGCCGTTCGATCAGGGTCATGCTGCGGGCTCCAGTGCGAAGAAGGCGCCATCGCTCCAGATACCCGGTGGGGTATCGTCGCCGGCCAAGGCGATCGCTGCCAATTCATAATAGACCGATCGCGCGACCAATGCTTCCAGTCCACCGCGCACGTGCAGATAGGGGCGTGGGCCATCCTCGCGGGTTTCGAAGCGTAGCGGATGATCACGGCCCGCGGTCACCAGGTCGCCGGTGTTGAGCCGGAAGGCGAGGCGGGCCTCGCGTCCTTCGCTCTCCGCCTTCATCTCGACGGCCACGAACGGGACATCCTCAACGTCGATGTCGAGCTTCTCGATCGGCGTGACCAGCACATAGCCGCCATCCGGTTCGCGGCGCAGGATGGTCGAGAAAAGCCGCACCATCGCTTGCCGTCCGATCGGCGACCCCTGATGAAACCAGGTGCCATCGCGCGCGATGCGCATCTCGCTGTCGCCGCAATGCGTCGGATTCCAGCGCTCTACCGGCGGCAACTTATTCTCTTCGGCAAGCCGCGCGATGTCGGACAGCGATAGCGAGGCAAGATCTGGAACGGGGGGCATCGGCATAGGAGGTGCGGTAGGCCAGCCCTGCGCCCTGGTAAAGCGTTGGGGCGCAGCGCATTGCGGGTAAAGCGTCAGGCGTGAACCCGTGGGCCGAGCGACCCCGCGCTGGTCGGGACCCGATCGCCACGTGACAGCAAACGCTGGCGTTCGACCGGCCCGGGCACGCGCCATTCACCCGTGCGTTCAGCCGAAAACCCGAAGAAGCGACTATAATATTCGGGATCGCCGATCAGCATCAACGCGTGCGATTCACCGCGAGCGTCGGCCGTGTCGAGCGCGTGACGCATCAACATCCGGCCGATTCCGTCGCGCTGCCGTGCCGGCTCGACTGCCACCGGACCGACCATGATCAGTGGCGCCAGGCCGCCATCATCGCCCGTAAACAGGACCGGCCAGCATTGGATCGTGGCGATCAGCGCCCCATTGTCCAATGCGGCGAAACTCAGCCGGGGGAGGGCGGATACGCCGTCACGAATACGATAAGCCGTTCGGCCATGCCGGTCCGCGCCGAACGCCCGATCGAGCAGATCCTCGACGGCGTCGTTGCTGACATTGGCAATGGGCACGATCTCGATCACGGCTCTGGCTCCTGCCCGCGCGCTCTCAGCGGGCCGCGCGCTGTAGCGGTGATAGTGATGAACGCAAATGGAATGAGGGATTCGGGCGCATGGCTTTCACCCAGCGTGGCATCTGCTATGGCGCGCGCTTCCGCCAGTGAAAGGGCCGCGCTTGGACGACAGTCTCAGCCTCGAAGTGCATGATCTCGATGTTCAGGTGCTGACAGGAATCTATTCCGAGGAGACGCATCTGCCGCAGCCGCTGCGTATCTCCATGACGGTCGATATCGATTGTCCCGACCGATTCTCCGCCGATACCCCGCTGAGCGCATCGAAAAACTATATGGACCTGCGCCATGCCGCGACCACCGCGTTGCCCGAGGGCGTGCATTTCACACTGGTTGAGGGCGTGGCGGATCATATCGTCGAAACGTTGATGCTGCAGGACCGGCGTATATCGAAAGTCGTGGTGAAGATCGTCAAGCTGGCGATTGCCGAAGCGGGCGAATCGATCGGCATCACGTTGACGCGCCACCGGCGGTGAAGGCCATGCCGGCGCTCGGCGATATGCTGTCTGCCGTTACGGCTGCGGTCGATTCGGCGCAGGTCGTGGTTGCAGCCGTCCCGATTCGGGACGTGCTGGAGCAGGCAAGGCGATCCTCCGCGGGAATGATTCTGGTGCTCGCGGGGCCCGAATTGGGCGCGGCCGATCGGGCGGCGCTGCTCGCGACAATCGGGCCGCTGGCGGTCGAGCTCGCGCCCGTAAGGCGAATCGGTGCGCTCGATCTGACCAGGGACGCGTCGATTGTGGATGGTATCGCCGCGGCGCGGTTTCTGACCGATGCCGAATCGACCACCGGTCAGATTTTGCGAATCGGCTGAAGTCGTCCGACAAATTCTAGCGAGTCGGGCCCCGATCGCAGCGCCCGAGCGATTCGATCACGAACTGATAATCGTCCCGGGCGACCGCCGCATTTTCGCCATCCTGGCCCATATTGGGTAACGCGGCCGGCAAGGCGCAGGCCAGCCGGTACCAGAGCAACGTATCGCCCGGCGGAGGTGGGGCGGCTTGCTCGACGACATCGCTCAGTGACAACGACCAGCGGCGTTCTTCGCCGGGGCGGCGCGTGATGTTCAGCGACACGGGCCGGCTGTCGGCGGTGGTCAGGAATATCTGCGTCTCGCCTTCTCCGGGCAGGTTGCCGGGTGTGTGGAAGGCATTGCCGATACCAGTGACGACGGGGGGGGCGTCGACGGCAATTGTCTCGGTCGTGATGCGCCGGGTCAGTTCGTCGGCGCCCGGCGTCCAGGCGCGTTGCGCATCGGGGCGCACGAGTTGGATCTGACCGGTGGCGCCGGCCACCGCGCGGGCAAATAGCAACACCCGAAACTTGCGCAGATTGGGCAATTTGCCTCGTGCATCGATTGGCACATCGAGGACATAACCGATTCGCGGCGGCAGGGGTGCCGAGCTGCGAATCAGGGCTTGAACATCTGCCTCGACGTACAGTCGCGCAAAGCCCTGGGGCACATTCAATGCCTCCGGACCCTTGATTCGAGTCGCGCCGCGGATGGCGGCATCGACAATTACAGGGGCTGCCAGAACGAGATCGGCAAACACCGCATAGGGCGGCGGCGGCTCCGGTAAAGGGGCGGCCGCGGGCGCGCGCTGGGCGGCGGATCGGTGCTGCGCAACGGCGGAAAGCGGGGCGATTGCGGCGGCGAGGAGGGCCGCGCCGCTCAGGATCACTGGAACACGAAGCATGGTTCCGCGTTACGCGATCAAGGCGATCTTATACAGAAATAATTCTGTCGTGTTCCGATTGTACGTTTGTTGCGTCCGACAAAGCGTTTGCGTCGTAGTTTCGCTCACGATAGAGGTTCGGCTCTGCTTGAGGATACAATGGCCCATTGCAGACGGGTAAGCGACCGCGCTGCGGATCGCTAACAGCCGAACTGACCGGGACAGAGGAGTGTCGTTTCTGAATGTCGTATGCTGACCAAAGAATGAGCGGTAGCAAGGTGGTCGCGATCGTTATCGTCGCGCTCATCCATGCCGTTATCGGGTACGCCTTCGTCACCGGCCTCGCGTATCAGTACGTGAAGAAGGCGGCGGAAAAGCTCAACACGTTTGACGTGGAGGAACCACCACCCCCGCCGCCGGACGAACCCCCGCCCCCGCCGCCTGACACGCCGCTGACGCCGCCGCCGGTCGTATCGCCGCCGCCGATCGTCAATGTGCCGCGTCCGCCGGTCGTGATGCAGACGGTGACCACGCCGCCGCCGGCAGCGCCCATGGTGCCGATCGCTGCGCCACCGGCACCACCGCCACCGGCCCCCGCGCCGCCACGCGTCGCTGTTCCTGTGACGCCACGCGGCAACCAGGGTGACTGGTTCCCTCAGGATTCCTATCCTGCGGCAGCGCGTCGTGCCGAAGCGGAAGGTCGCGTCAGCGTCCAGGTGACCGTGGATACACGGGGCCGAGTCTCTGCTTGCCGCGTGACTTCATCGAGCGGAAATTCCGACCTTGATGAGGCAACGTGCCGGCTCGCCACACGCAACGGCCGCTTCAATCCGGCCAAGGACGCAAACGGCACCGCGATCGAATCCACGACCTCCATCCGGGCGGTCAAGTGGCAGATCGAGGACCGATAATATAACCGACGCCCCCGGGTGATCCCGGGGGCGCCGATCCAGTTTACAGATTTTGACTGTTTGAGAGGGAAGTACCGCAATGTTGACCACCATTCTTGCCGCAGGTGCGGCACCTGCCGCCGCCGGAAACAACCCGTACGGCTTCTGGGAAGCGCTCCAGCAGGGCGGCGTCATTGCCTGGTCGGTGTTCTCGATCCTGGCGTTCATGTCGATCGTGTCGTTCTATATCCTGTTCACCAAGCTGTTCGAGCAGCAGAAGATCATCAACCAGTCGAAGCGCGTCCGCGCCAACTTCTGGAGCGCCAACTCGCTGCGCGAAGGCGCTGCCAAGCTCGAAAAGAACTCGGCCTATCGCCAGATCGTCGATGACGGCCTGCAGGCACAGGATCAGCACGCTCAGCTGACTGATCCGGTCGAGGCGCATGACTGGCTGCACGGTTCGCTGGCACGCTCGGAAGCATCGATCAACTCGAAGCTGGGCGGCGGTCTCGCCTTCCTCGCGACGGTAGGCGCGACCTCGCCGTTCATCGGTCTGTTCGGTACGGTTATCGGCATCTACCGCGCACTGATCAAGATCGGTGCGGCTGGTCAGGCATCGATCGACGCCGTCGCCGGCCCGGTCGGTGAAGCACTGATCATGACCGCGCTCGGCCTCGCCGTGGCGGTTCCGGCCGTGCTCGCCTACAACTTCCTGCAGCGCCGCAACAAGTCGATCGCGGAAGATCTCAGCGCGTTCTCGAACGATGTGCTCGGCTTCCTTGCCTCGAACGGTGCGGTTCGTCCGGTGTCGACCGCGCGCAAGCCTGCCGCCAAGCCGGCCGCTGCCGCAACGACGGCCGCTCCGGCGCGCTGATCAATGATGGACCGGGGCCGCGTCATGCGGCCCCGGACCTTTGCGGCGACCGAAGGGCCGTTGCGAAAGGAAAGCCTCGCCGGGAACATCCGGCGACGCGATTGAATGGATAGGGATAGCCCTCAATGGCAATGAGTGTTGGCGGCGACAAAGCCGCCGAAAAGCCGATGTCGGACATCAACACGACCCCGCTGGTGGACGTGATGCTCGTGCTGCTGATCATCTTCCTGATCGCGATTCCGGTCGCGATCCAGGCGATCAAGCTCAAGCTGCCTGATGTGCGGTACGATCCGACCACGACCAAGCCGGAGAACGTGTCTTTGTCGATCACCACCGACAAGGACGGCCGGTGCGCTGTGTACTGGAACCTGTCGCGGGTGACGCATGAGGAACTGCTCGAAAAGGCGGTTACCAAGCTGAAGGCTGAAATCGCGCGCCAGGGCGGCGTCGGCAACCCGGATCTCGAACTTCCCGAAGCGCATATCCGCGGTGACGTGAACGTGCCGTACCAATGCATTGGTGGCGCGATCTACACGATGCAGATGGCGGGCTTCGCAAAGGTCGGCTTCATTTCCGAACCGCCGGCGGGTGGCAACATCCAGCGCCTGTGACGGTCGCGAAATTCAGGAGTAATATAGCATGGCAATGAGCGGCGGTTCCGACGACGGTGAACCGATGATGGAAATGAACACGACGCCGTTGATCGACGTCATGCTCGTGCTCCTCATCATGTTCATCATCACGATCCCGATCCAGACTCACGCGGTGAAGGTCGACCTTCCCGTTAACGATCCGAACCAGGTCAACCAGCCGATCGACCCTGAGAAGAACAAGGTCACGATCGATCCGGCGGGCGTTGTTTCGTGGAACGGCACTGCCGTCGACACGGTTACGCTCCAGCAATATCTGGAGACGACCAAGACGATCAGTCCGGAGCCTGAGCTCCACTTCCAGCCCGACCCGCAGGCGCGCTACGCCAAGGTCGATGAGGTCCTGGCGGTGGTCAAGCGTTCGGGTGTGAGCAAACTCGGCTTCATCGGCAACGAGCAATATCGCAACGATTTCTGATTTCGCATCAGTCATCGTCACGCGGAAAAGGGCGGCCTTCGGGTCGCCCTTTTTCGTTCGGTCGCCGGCGCTATCAAGTCTCTTGTGATTGTTTCACTGAAATGACACAACAATGTCATAAAAATGAAATCCTTCCGTCATGGAAGAGTCATTAGGAGAGTGATGATGCGCACTGCATTTTATGCACTGGCGGTAGCCGCCACCTTCGCCGTACCCGCCATCGCCCAGGCGACCGATGCGGATCGCAATGGCTCGGTGGAGATTTTCCGGGGCGATTATACGACTGCCGAGCGTACGCTGCTCGACCAGCGCCGCCTGTTTCCCGATCATGCCGATCTGACGCTCAACCTGGCGGCGGTCTATCAGCACGCTGGTCGCGTCAGCGAAGCGCGCGCGCTGTATCGCGACGTCTTGCGTCGCCCTGACGAGCAAGTCGACATGGCCAATGAGCGGACTTTCTCGTCGCATCAACTGGCGACGATCGCGCTTCAGCGCTTGGAGCGTACGCAAGTCACCACGCGCTGACGTCGATGCGATCTCGTTCGACGAGATCGCACGACGCTGTTTCTAGACCTTGGGCAGCGTGACGCCGCGCTGGCCCATATATTTGCCCGCACGGTCGGCATAGCTTGTCTCGCATGGTTCGTTACCCTGCAGGAAGAGGAACTGGCACGCTCCTTCATTAGCGTAGATTTTCGCCGGCAGCGGTGTGGTGTTCGAAAACTCCAGCGTGACATGCCCCTCCCAGCCGGGTTCGAGCGGCGTCACGTTCACGATGATTCCGCAGCGCGCATAGGTCGATTTACCCAGGCAGATGACCAGCACGTCGCGCGGCACGCGGAAATACTCCACGGTCCGCGCCAGCGCGAAGCTGTTGGGCGGGATGATGCACACATCTGTCTGGCGATCGACGAAGCTGTTCGCTGCGAAATCCTTCGGATCGACGATGACGCTGTCGATGTTGGTGAAGATCTTGAACTCGTCCGAGACGCGCGCGTCATAGCCATAGGAAGACAGGCCATAGGAGATGCATCCGTCGCGTTTCTGGCCATCGACGAACGGCTCGATCATCCCGTTACTGAGGGCCTGTTCACGAATCCAGCGGTCCGACAGAATCGACATGCTTCTACTCTCCTGATGCCCCAGCTTTCGCGGGAATGGGCCGCGCGAGCAAGGGGGAGAAGAAGGTCGGGCACTATTGTTAAGCGTGAAATATTAGGGTAGGGGGGTATCCTATGGCTCACTTGACGAAAGACAACGACGCGCTGACCAACCGGGTCAAGCGTATTGCCGGCCAGGTCGATGCGATCGATCGTGCTCTTGCCAGTTCCGCAAGCTGTGCCAGTATCCTGCATCTGGTTGCCGCGACGCGCGGCGCGATCAACGGGCTGATGGAGGAAATCATCGACGCCTATCTGCGCGAGCATGTCGCCGGCCCCGACCTGTCCGATGAGGCACGTGCACAGGGGGCCGATGAGCTCCTTTCCGCCATCCGACGCTACGCGAAATAGGGGCGTCGCCATGTCGAAAGTCGATAGCTTGATGCGTTGTCACGCCCCGGTGCCGCTCGCGGCCAGCCATGACCGCAACGCGCGACGCACCTTATGGGTGGTCATTCTGACCGCCGTGATGATGGTCGGTGAGATCGTCGCGGGCTATATGACCGGGTCGATGGCTCTGCTCGCCGATGGTTTCCACATGGCGACGCATGCTGGTGCGCTGGGCGTCACCGCGGCCGCCTATGCTTATGCCAAGCATCACGCCGAAAGCGGGCGCTATAGTTTCGGGACGGGCAAGGTCGGCGATCTGGCCGGTTTCACGTCGGCACTGATTCTCGGCATGGTTGCGATCGGCATCGGCATCGAATCCATCATGCGACTGGTCCATCCGGAAAAGGTCGATTTCGGTGATGCGACGTTCGTCGCGGTGCTTGGCCTGGTGGTCAATATCGTCAGCGCGATACTGCTGTCGGGCGACCATAGCCATGGACCGGGACACGCGCACAGCCATGATCAAACGCACGCGCAGGCTGACGCCCATGATCACGACCATCATGGGCACCAGCACGCCCATGGCCACGACAATAATATGCGTTCGGCCTATATCCATGTTCTCGCCGACGCGCTGACCTCGATCCTGGCGATCGGCGCTCTTCTCGCCGGGCGTTATCTCGGCTGGGTATGGCTCGACCCTGCCATGGGCGTAGTCGGTGCCCTGGTCATTGCGCATTGGTCGCGTGGGTTGCTGCGCGACACTGCCGGGATTTTGCTCGACCGCAGCGATGTAAAACTCGCGGCGCGATTGAGTGCTGCGATCGAAGGGATCGGCGATGTGTCGATTACCGATCTGCATGTCTGGCCGATCGGTGCCGGCTGCCATGCGGCGATCGTCACCGTCACCTCGACGCCGATACTCCCCCCCGAGGTGATCCGCGCCCGGGCGGCGGACGTGAAGGGCATCCGGCATTTGACGATCGAGTGCGCGGGGCGCAGCTGATCTCGGCACAAGCGACCGTTATTGCAGGTCTTTGGGCCCGAAGGCATGGGGCAGCAGTTCGGAGAGCATGTGCCGTTCGACGGCATCGCCTTCGGCCGCGCCGCACCAGATGACCACGTCACGATCGCCGACTTGCGCCGCTTCGTTGATGACCTGGCGGCAACGCCCGCACGGCCCCACCGGAGTCCGGCCGCGTGGTACGCCAGTCGAGTCCATCGCCCCGCCGATCACGCCGATCGCGACCACATCGGCGAGGCGTCCCGCGCTGCTCACCGTCGCCAGCGCGACAGTCTCGGCGCAGAGCGACAGGCCGTAGCTCGCATTCTCGAAATTGGCGCCGGTCACCACGCTGTCGTCGCTCAACAGCACGGCGGCGCCGACGCCAAAGTGCGAATATGGTGCATAGGCCTTGCGGGCGGCGTCGCGCGCGGCGGCGATCAGACGATCGCGCATGTCATCGTTCAACATCATGGTGCCACCACATTCCAATGGACCGGACCCTCGACGCCGTCGATACGCCGCATGTCGCTTGCCTGCCACATGCGCCACGGCCGAGCCGCATAATCGGGCGGGAAGAAATTCTGCACCGCCCAGATCGGGCGCGGAATGGCGCCGGACAGGCGGTAGGTCACTTCGACTCGTTGCGAAAGCTTCAGCAGTACCGGCGTGCCGGTATGTGATTCGACCATGGTGATGAAGCGTTTTACCTCGCTGACCACAACGTCGCGCTCGGGGCGTGCCGGACAGTCATCGGCAAAGTCCATATAGACGGCGGCGGGCAGGGCGTCGCTGGCATGAGGGACTGTGGTGTTGAAGTTGTTTGCCTGGTCCGCGGCCAATTGGCAGAAGGACCAGACATGCATGGCGCCGCGCCGGATGCCGCTGGCATAGGCATCGGTCCAGTTCTGCGCGAACCGTTCGTCCCGGCCGGTGGCGCCGATCGTCGCGCGCAAATAGCTGAAATCGGCGCCACCCGCTAGAACGGTGGGCCAGTGGATCGCCCCTTGCGCTTCGCTAACGTCGACGCCCTGAAAATTATAGCTTTTGTCCGACGGTCGCCAGCTGATCGCGAAAGCCCAGACGATCACCCCGCTTAACCCAAGCACGATCACCGCCGCACCGGTGCGGCCGATACGTCGGCCCAAAAGGCGTAGGCTCACCATCTCAGCCCTTGATGTGCAGGACGCAGATCAGCGTGAAGAGCCGCCGGGCGGTGTCGAAATCGATCTCGATCTTGCCCTCCAGCCGCTCCTTGAGCAGTTCGGCCGCCTCGTTATGGATGCCGCGTCGCGCCATATCCACCGTCTCGATCTGGGTCGGCGTCGCATTGCGGATCGCCTGATAATAGCTGTCGCAGATCGCGAAATAATCCTTGATCGGCCGCCGGAAGCGCCCGAGCCCGAGAATATAGGTTTCGAGATGCGTATCGTCGTCGCGGTTGATCGCGATCGCCAGCCGGCCTTCCTCGACCGCCAGCTCGATCTTGTACGGGCCGGCATAATCGTCGGGATAGTCGCGCTGTGGCGCGAAATGATTGCCCTCGATCAAGTCGAAGATCGCAATCCGGCGCTCCTGTTCGATATCCGCGGATCGCCACAGGATGGTGCGTTCGTCGAGGGCGACGGCAATGATGCGCTGATCGGACATTGTGACTGCCCTATCGAGGATAGGCGCAGGGGACAATGCGCCCCGATCAAACGTCGCTGCCGCGATCTTATCCACAGCCGGTTCGCCACAAGCCGCTTGAGACGCGGGGCGAGGGGACTATGACATCGGGATATGGCCACCATCCTTCCTTTGCCCACGACACCCGAATCGACCAACCTCCCCCAGAATGTCGAGGCCGAGGCGGCGATGCTCGGCGCGATGATGATCGATAACCGTCTCGCCGACGATCTGATCGACACGCTCGAGCCCGACCATTTCTTCGAACCCCTGCATGGCCGCATCTTCGCCGCGATCAAATCGGCGCGCGGCAACGACATGCTGGCGACGCCGGTGACCCTGCGCCCGATGTTCGAAGCGGACGAGGGGATGAAGCAGCTCGGCGGCCCGGCCTATCTCGCACAGCTGACCGGCAGCGGCGCCGGACTGATCGGCGCGCGGCAATTCGCCAAGCAAATCTATGACCTTGCCATGTTGCGCACGCTGGTGACCGTCGGGCGCGGACTGGTCGAACGCGCGCTCGATACGTCGGAGGAAGTGAATCCGCGCGGCCAGATCGAACTTGCCGAGGAAGAACTGTTCAAGGTCGCGGCAGAAGGCGGCACCGAAAGTCAGATCAAAAGCTTCGCCCAGGCGACGACCGCGGCGGTCAAGATGGCGCAGCGCGCGCTGAATTCCGGCGGCAATGTCTCGGGCGTCACCACCGGCCTCGATACCGTCAACGCCAAGATCGGCGGCATGCATCATTCGGATTTGATGATCCTCGCCGGACGTCCGGGCATGGGCAAGACCTCGCTTGCCACCAACATCGCGTTCAACGCCGCGCGCCGCTACATGCGCGATCGTGAGGACGGGCTGTCGCATGGCGAGTCGATCGGCGCCAAGGTCGCGTTCTTCAGCCTCGAAATGTCGGCCGATCAGCTGGCGACGCGTATTCTGGCCGAACAATCGCGGATCAGCTCGGAATCGCTGCGCATGGGCAAGATCAGCCGCACCGAATTCAACCAGCTTGCCGCCGCCGCCGCCGATCTCGAAAACCTGCCGCTATTCATCGACGATACGGCGGGCCTGACCATCGCCGCGCTGCACACGCGCATGCGCCGGCTGCAACGGCGGCATAACAATGAAATCGGCCTGGTGGTGATCGACTATCTGCAATTGCTGACCGGGTCGGCCAAGGCGTCGGGCGACGGCCGCGTGCAGGAAATCTCCGAGATCAGCCGCGGGTTGAAGACGTTGGCCAAGGACATGAACGTGCCGGTGCTGGCGCTGTCCCAGCTCAGCCGCGCGGTCGAACAGCGCGAGGACAAGCGCCCGCAGCTGTCCGATCTGCGCGAATCCGGCTCGATCGAGCAGGACGCCGACATGGTGTGGTTCGTGTACCGCGAGGATTATTATCTCGCGATGCGCGAGCCGGAACATCCCAGCTCGACCAGCTCGGCCGAAGTTCATGAAAAGCATGCGAAATGGTCGCTGCTCTATCAGGATGCGGCGGGCCTGGCCGAACTGATCATCGGCAAGTCGCGCCACGGCGCGACCGGCAAGATCACGCTGCGCTTCGAACCCGAGATCACGCGGTTCAGCGACTATGTGGGCGCGGTGTATCCGGATTGAACCACAGGCGATTGAAAAGGCTTAGAAAACTGGTTCTTCGCCTGGCTTTTCGGCGACGTGAATGCCGCACTCAACCTTTTCCCACCCGCGCCATCTTCCGGCGCGCGGGTCCTCGCCCGGCTGGACCTTGCTGGTGCAGGGCGCGCAGCCGATCGAGGGATAACCCTCGGCTTCGAGCGGATGGTGCGGCAGGTGATGCTCGTCGAAATAGGCGTTGAGCGCGTCCTTGTCCCAATCCGCCAGCGGATTGAGCTTGAGCCGGCCCTCATCCTCCTCGAAGCGCGGCATGGCGAGGCGGGTGCCGGCCTGGAAGCCCTTGCGCCCCGAAATCCACGCATCGAACGGCGCCAGTGCGCGGCGTAGCGGCTCGACCTTGCGCAGGTCGCAGCAGCCATCGGGATCGTAGGACCAGCGCAGGCCGGTCTTGTCCTTCGCCGCGAGCAGGCGCGGATCGGGACGGAAAACGCGCAGATCGGTGAAGCCAAGCTGTTCGGACAGCGTGTCGCGATAAGCGAGCGTCTCGCCGAAGATCTTCTGCGTGTTGACGAAGATCACCGGGATGTCGCGGTCGATGCTGGCGATCAGGTGGAGCAGCACCGCGCTTTCCGCGCCGAACGACGACACCGCCGCGACGCGCCCGAGCAATTCGCCGGTCAGCAATTCCTCAAGCATCGCGCGCGTCGAGACGCCGGCGAAGCGCGCATTCATCGCCACCGCATCCGCCTTGGTGAAGGGCGTCACGTCGATCAGGTCGAGTTTGCGCGCGGCTTCACCCATGCCGCAGCTTCCATACCGGCACCGCCCTGTCGGCTGCGGTCTGATAGAATTCGGGATAGCGGTTGAGCGACGCGGTGGCGGTCGCCGCATCGATCTCCGCCTCGGGCGCGAAGCTGTCGAAGCCGCAGCGGCGCATATAGAGGAGCTGATCGACCAGCACGTCGCCTTGCGCGCGCAATTCGCCCTCATAGCCGGCCTCGCGCAGGATGCGGGCGGCGGAATAGCCGCGCCCGTCGCGGAAGCTCGGGAAACTGATTTCGACCAGGGCGATCTGGCCGAGGTGCGGGATCAGCGCGCGAACGTCGTCGCCCGCCTCGATGCGCACGGCGGTGGCGTTGGTCTGGCCGAGGAACGCCTCGAGCGTTACCGCCGGCTCGTCATGCGCGGCGTCGTCGCGGAAGCGGAGCAAGGTGTCGGTCATCACTGACCTCCGTTCGTTTCGGGCGAAGTCGAAAAACCTCGCGCAGCATTTGTGACCTGTTTCTCGACTTCGCTCGAAACGAACGGCGTGAGGGAGGCGTCGCGAAGCGGGTGCGCTTTACCCATAAAGCGCCTCCTTGAACGGATCGAGGCCGACGCGGCGATAGGTGTCGAGGAAGCGTTCGCCATCCTCGCGCGACGCCAGATAGACATTGGTGACCTTCTCGACCGCATCGACGATACCGTCTTCGTCGAAGCCCGGACCCGTGATGCGCGCCAGGCTGGCATCCTCCGCGCCCGAGCCGCCGAGCAGCAGCTGGTAATTCTCGGTGCCTTTCTTGTCGACGCCGAGGATACCGATGTGACCGGCATGATGATGGCCGCAGGCATTGATGCAGCCGCTGATCTTGAGCTTCAATTCGCCCAGGTCGCGCTGCCGGTCGATATCGGCGAAGCGCGTCGCGATCTTCTGCGCGATCGGGATCGACCGGGCATTGGCGAGGCTGCAATAATCGAGACCGGGGCAAGCGATGATGTCGCTGATCAGGTCGAGGTTCGCGGGCGCGAGGCCGGCCGCGTCGAGCGCCTGCCACACCGTATAGAGATCGGCCTTGCGCACATGCGGCAGGACGATGTTCTGCGCATGCGTGACGCGCAGCTCATCGAACGAGTGGCGCTCGGCGAGATCGGCCATCAGGTCGATCTGGTCGGCGCTGGCGTCGCCCGGAATGCCGCCGTTCGGCTTCAGGCTGATATTGACGATCGCATAGCCCGGCTGCTTGTGCGGTTTCACATTCTGGTCGAGCCAGACGGCGAAGTCGGGGTCACTGCGGTCGGCCGCGACGCCGTCATCGGCGAGGAAAGCGGGGGCTGCGAAGAACGCGGCGATGCGGTCGAACTCGGCCTGGGGCGGGTCGATGCCCAGCGCCTTGACCAGCGCGAACTCTTCCTCGACCTGACGGCGATATTCGTCGGCGCCGAGTTCATGGATCAGGATCTTGATCCGCGCCTTGTAGATATTGTCGCGCCGGCCATAGCGGTTGTAGACGCGCAGGCATGCCTCGACATAGCTGAGCAGGTCGTCGGCGGTGACGAAGTCCTTGATCTCCGGCGCGACCATCGGCGTGCGGCCCATGCCGCCACCGACGAAGATGCGCCCGCCAAGTTCACCATCACGCTCGACCAGCTGGATGCCGATATCGTGCAGCCGCATCGCGGCACGGTCCTCGTCGGCGGCAATCACCGCGATCTTGAACTTGCGCGGCAAATAGCTGAATTCGGGGTGGAAGGTGCTCCATTGGCGCAGCAGTTCGGCCCATACGCGCGGATCGGTCACTTCGTCCGCGGCGGCGCCGGCATATTGGTCGGAAGAGATGTTGCGGATGCAATTGCCGCTGGTCTGGATCGCATGCATTTCGACCGTGGCGAGATCGGCAAGAATGTCGGGCGCATCCTCCAGCTTGATCCAGTTATACTGGATGTTCTGGCGCGTGGTGAAATGGCCATAGCCGCGATCATATTTGCGCGCGATGTGGCCGAGCATGCGCATCTGGCGCCCGTCGAGCGTGCCATAGGGCACCGCGACGCGCAGCATATAGGCGTGAAGCTGCAGATACAGGCCGTTCATCAGCCGCAGCGGCTTGAACTGATCCTCGGTGATCTGGCCGGCAAGGCGGCGCTTCACCTGGTCGCGGAATTCCTCGACGCGCGCGTCAACGATCTGCTGGTCGTAAGTGTCGTACTTGTACATCTCAGATTACCCAGCTTCCCGCCTGCGGATCGGCGGGTTTCAATGTCAGGTCGGGGCGCACCGTGGGCCCGAGCGCGCGGACGCGGTCCTTGATATGCGCCGGGCGTGGCCCTTCGGATGTCGCGGTCGCGTCGATCACATAAGCGGCGTTGACGCGGCGCGCGCCTTCCTCGGCCCGGGCGATGCTTTCGCCCTGGTCGGCGACATCGGCCGAATCCTCGACATGGCGCGACCAGCCCTGGCCGGTCCACCAGATCACATCGCCAGTCGGCAAATCATTTCCGGTCAGCAATTTCATGCAAAGCTTCCTTCGGCGACACGCGCCCAGCGGCCCAGTTTATCTTCCGCGTCGGACAATTCGACCACTTCGCCGACGACGATGATGGCAGGGCTGGCAACCTTCTCGCGTTCGACCATCGAGCCGAGATCGGCGAGCAGGGTGCGGATCGCGCGGCTGCCGATGAGCGTGCCGCGTTCGAGCACCGCGACCGGCATGTCCGGCGCGACGCCGTCACGCATCAGCTTGTCGGCGATATCGGCGGCGGTCGCGACGCCCATATAGATGACCAGAGTGCGGCCCTTGCCGGCGAGCCCCGACCAGTCCTGCTCGGCCAGGCCCTTGCACTGGCCGGCGACGAAGCTGACTGCGCTCGAATGATCGCGGTGGGTGAGGGGGAGCATCGCTTCAGCGGCGCAGCCGAGCGCCGCCGAGACACCCGGGATGACCTCGACCGGCAGGCCGGCGGCGCGCACCGCCTCGACCTCTTCGCCGCCGCGGCCGAAGATGAAGGGGTCGCCGCCCTTCAGCCGCACGACGATCGCGCCGGTCTTCACATGCGCGATGATCAGCGCGTTGATCGCCTCCT
Organism: Sphingomonas sp. ERG5; assembly: GCF_000803065.1. Lineage (GTDB taxonomy): Bacteria > Pseudomonadota > Alphaproteobacteria > Sphingomonadales > Sphingomonadaceae > Sphingomonas. The sequence continues at coordinate 19,688 of NZ_JSXI01000001.1, read as the reverse complement.
GCGGCAGCGTGTGGCGCGCGCGCTGCTTGGCGACCGAGATGCGCTGCGCGGCGGCAGGCGCGATGTCGAGTACGCGCGGGTCGATCAGCCCGTCATGGACGACGATGTCGGCGGATTCGAGCGCGGCGACCGCGCGCACCGTGAGCAGGCCGGGATCGCCCGGACCGGCGCCGACCAGAATGACGCGCCCGCGCGCGGATGGATCGAGGAGAGTGGCCATCGCTGTCAGATGGTCGCATGCGGCGCGGGTGGCAACCGACGCTTGCTTTTGGCCGGGGTAGGGAAACTTTTGCGCCATCGGTCCGTGTCGCGCGGCTATTTCTTGCGGTCGATCAGCCATGGCTTCACCAGGCCGGTCGGTTTGGCCGGTCCATCGAGCCGCCGCGCGTTGATCACCTTGATCGGGCTGAGCAGCATCTGGCCGCGCATGCCGCCGCCGGTCGGCTGGGCGAGGATGCGCTTCACCGTGTCCATCCCGCCGACGACATGGCCGAATGCGGCATAGCCGGGAAAGTCGCCCTTGGCGTCGAAGCTGGGCAAGGCGCCGACGGTGATGAAGAAATTGCCGCCGGCCGAGTTGGGCTCGGTCCGGCGCGCCATCGAGATGGTGCCGTCGATGTGGTGGAGGCCGGTCTGGTCGGTGCGTTCATGCTTGAACGGCGGCAGGATACGGCGCGCATCGGTGCGGATGCCGCCCTGGATGAAGCCATATTGCGGCGCATTGCGGCTGCGCGCCGAGCGATAGATCACCGCGCCATCGAAGCGCCCATCATCGACATAGGACAGGAAATTCGCACTGGTCACCGGCGCGCGGCGCGTGTCGAGCGCGAGGATGATCGGCCCATCGGCAGTGACCATGCGGACGCGGACGATGCCCGGCGCCGGTTTTTTGGCGGGCTGGGCGATGGTCGGGCCAGTCAAAGTGAGGGCGGCGAGGGCGAGGATGAGGAGGCGGAACGGAGTCATCAGGGCTAGATAGGGGAAGACGCGAACGCGCCCAAGAGCGCAATGTCCGGGCGACGTCCGGCCTGGTGTCCACACCCGTTCGGTGTTCGCCCGCGTCGGGCATCCGCCGGCGTGCGGCGGGCACGCGTCGCGAAGTCGGTTTCCGACCGATCGACGTTCCAAATTCCCGCAGTGACGGGAAACGCTGCGGGAAAATGCTTTTTTGAGCGTTCTGCGGGAATCTGCGGGAAAAGCTGCGGGAATTTTGATGGAGCCGCACGGGAATTTTTCGGCCGTGCTGCGGGAATATCGGGAAATGGTTGGGGCGGGAGTCATGGTTTGCTCGATTTCGGTTGGGTTGAGTCAAATCGTCCGTTGGAGTGGGTTTTCGCGCGTGACCTGGCGTGGTGAAGGGCAGGTAATGAGGGTGCTAGGGAACGGTTTGAATCGAGCTGCAACATGGTGACTGAGACGTGGCGATGAGGGAGCGCGAAGGCGCGTGAGTATCCCGGCCGCGGTAACCCGTCGATCAGGTAATGTTTCACAAAGAGATCAGGCAAATACGGGCAGGCGTCGGAACTGTTCTGACCGTAGTCATCACTGATACATCCAGATTGGTGATGATTTACGTGCTTTCCGGAATTTTCATCTTGTGGCTGGCCGCGCACCGGCATCTACTCCGGATGGGGCTGACCGAGTCGCGATACGCGATCCCATCGAGAGGTCGATAGAAAAAGGCCGCATCGCCAAAGCTTTGCGTGAGGTGAGGATAGCTGACCACTCAACATGCTTGCATTGTTGGATTCCGGATGTTCTCTATTTGTTCATAGCGTTTCGGTCGGCTTCTAACGGGGAAAATTCTATGGTTCGCAAATCCACGGTTGCACTGGTGGCGACGGGTGCCGCGATCGCGGCGGGCCTGACCGCGATGGCGGGCATGGCCGGCGCGTCGGAGACGATCAACTACACCTATGACGCCAAAGGCCGGCTGGTGAAGGTCGAGCATAGCGGCACGATCAACAATGGCGTGGTCGCCAATTACACGCTCGACAAGGCGGACAACCGCAAGAACGTCAAGGTGACCGGCGCGCCGTGATCGGTGCGCCACATTCGTCCGCAAGAATTTCGACTATCTTCCGACACGGGGCATTTCCATGACGAATCAACCGACGATCGCGTCGCATCGACGCCGCGCGCGCTGTGCATTTTTCATTCTTACAACGGCGCTGTGTTCAGGGTTGGCGGCCCCGGCCTTTGCGGAATCGCCGCATCCCAATCTCGATGCCAACGGGGTCGACCTGACCGATGGTACTTTCAACCTGCGCCTGCCCATTGCCTCGATCGGATCCGGCCAGACAGAACTTCCTCTGATCGCCTATGATGGGCAGGCCGACAATTGGTCACGGATTGTGCTCAGCGTGACCAGCTCCGGCGGAACGACTTTCTATTCCATGAACCTCGGTTCGAACTACGACAATTTTACCAGCGCCAGCTCATCGTCAACGCGGGGCACCGGCGCGACGCTGATTAATGGCGTTTATCGTACGCTCGACGGGACGGAGATCGTCTTCGGCAATCCGGCCGGCAGATATGGCGGGGCTTCCAATCTTTGCGACGATATCAATGTAACCAATTGTTTCCTGCTGCCGCAGACGATCTCCGGGAAGAGCGGCATGACCGTCAACCTGCAATGGGACATCTTTGCCAATTGTACCGACGTCCCCATCGAAGCCGAGACCGGCCCCGACTGCAATTTCGACTGGCGGCTGGCCAGCGTCGGCAATGCTGCGGGTTATCAGATCGGCTGGACGTTCGCGAGCGGCGGCAGCGGATCAAGTTCCGGCCCGGTCAGCCCGGGGCCGACCTGGTTCCGTCGCACCAGTGCGGTGTTGAAAAACGGCGCGACCACCACCGGCACGATTACCTACGGCAATCCATCGACGGGGGTCTACACCATCACGACGCCGGGGGGTAAGATCTGGCGGATCACCGGCAGCGGCTATTCAATTACCGGAGTCCGCCGCCCGAGCGCGTCGTCCGACACCACCACCGTCAGCTATGCCGCAGGCCTTGTCACTTCGGTCACGCGTGACGGGGTGACCACGGGCTATAATCGCTCGCTTTCGGGTTCGACGGCGACGATGGTCGTGACCGACGCGCAAAGCCACACGACAACGATCGTGTCGGACATGACCAAATTCCGTCCGACATCGGTAACCGATGCGCTCAGCCGGACGACCAGTTTCGCCTATGACAGCATCGCGCGGCCGACCGAAGTGACCTATCCCGAAGGCAACAAAGTTCAATATGGCTATGATGGCCGCAGCAATCTCACCACGATGACATTAAAGGCCAAAGCGGGATCCGGCCTGTCGGATATTGTAACGACCGCGAGCTATCCGGCGACTTGCGTCGATGATTCATGCAACAGCCCGACCTGGACCAAGGACGCGCTCGGCAACCAGACCGACTATGTTTATGATACCGACGGCCTGCTGACCAAGGTGACCGGACCTGCGCCAACCAGCGGGGCGACGCGGCCGGAGACGCGGTACAGTTATACCGCCGCATCGGGCGTCAAACTGACCACGGGAATTTCGACCTGCAAAACGGGCGCGGCGCCGGCTTGCGTCGGCACATCGGATGAAGTGAAGACGGCGGTCACCTATGACAGCAATTTGCTGCCCACCATTGTTTCGACCGGTGCCGGTGATGCGAGTCTGACCGCCACGACCACCAGAAGCTATGACTCGGCCGGCAATTTGCTCAGCGTCGATGGCCCGTTGTCTGGGACGGCGGACACCACAACCTATCGCTACGACGCTGATCGCGCGCGGATCGGGGTGATTTCGGCCGATCCGGACGGAGCCGGCGCCCTCAAGCGGCGGGCGGTAAAAGTGACTTACAACGGTGACGGTCAACCCAGCATCACGCAAAATGGCACCGTGACAGGGACAAGCGATACCGACTGGGCGGCCTTTGTCGTCGCGCAGAGGAAGACCGCGACCTATGATACGAATGCGCGCAAGACGAAGGATGAGCTCAGCGCCGGCGGCACGACCTATCAAGTGGCGCAGTATAGCTATGATACGGTCGGACGGGTTGAGTGCTCCGCGCTCAGGATGAACAGTGCGATCTGGAGCTCACTTCCAGCCTCGGCCTGCACCCTGGGGACGACGGGCGGCGCCGGTCCCGACCGGATCGCCAAAACGACCTATGACGCCGCTGGTCAGGCGACCAAGGTTCAAACCGCTTTCGGCACCGCTGCACAAGCCGACGAAACCACGGGAACCTATGCCGGCAATGGCACGCTGGCCACGCTCACCGACGCTGAGGGCAACAAGACGACCTATGAGTATGACGGGTTCGATCGCCTGTTGAAAACGCGCTATCCGGTGACCACCGCAGGATCGGGAACAAGCTCGACCACCGATTATGAGCAGCTCGGTTATAACGCCAACGGCAATGTAACGAGCCGGCGGCTGCGCGATGCGCAATCGATCGCTTACAGCTACGATGCGCTGAATCGATTGACGCTGAAGGACCTGCCGTCGCCCGAGGCCGATATCTCATATACCTATGATTTGCTGGGTCGTCAGACGGGGGTCAGTTCCAGTGCGCAGATGCTGTCCTTCACCTATGACGCGCTGGGACGTATGCTGACGCAATCCAGCCCCATCGGCACCCTCACATCGCAATATGATCTGGCGGGAAGGCGTACCCGGCTGACCTGGCCGGATGCGTTCTACGTGACCTATGATTATGACGTAACCGGCAAGATGACGGCGATCCGTGAAAATGGTGCAGCCAGCGGTGCAGGCGTGCTGGCCACTTATAGCTATGACGATCTGGGGCGGCAGCTGAGCCTGGCCACAGGCAATGGATCGACCACCAACTATACGCCAGATCCGCTTTCGCGGCTGTCGTCGCTGACACACGACTTGCCGTCCACGGCAAGCGACCTGACGTTGGGGTTCAGCTATAACCCGGCAAACCAGATTGCCGGTACGACGCGGTCGAATGATAGCTATGCCTGGACCGGGGCAACCAATGTCGACCGCGCCTATACCGTCAACGGGCTGAACCAGGCGACCGTGTCGGGCGGGGTGGCGCTAGGCTATGATGCGCGCGGCAATCTGACCAGCTCGGGTGCGACGACCTATGCGTATACGTCGGAGAATTTGCTCAAATCCTCCGGCACCACCACGCTCGCTTATGATCCGCTGCTACGGCTGTACCAGATCGATACCACGACCCGGATGGGGTATGACGGACAGGATCTGATCGGCGAATGGAACCCCGTGAGCGGAGCGCTGCAGAAGCGGTACGTCTATGGCCCCAACGGCACTGCGCCGGTCGCATCATATGGACCGACGGGCAGCCGGTTCTGGCTTCACACCGATGAGCGCGGCAGCGTGGTCGCGGTGACCAACAGCGCCGGTACTGCGATCAATACCGATACTTATGATGAATATGGCATTCCAGGCGCAGGCAATGGCGGGCGGTTCCAATATACCGGTCAGGCCTGGCTGTCTGAACTTGGGCTCTATTATTACAAGGCGCGGATGTACTCGGCGACGCTGGGGCGGTTCATGCAGACCGATCCGATCGGTTATAACGACGGCATGAACTGGTATAATTATGTCGGTAGCGATCCGGTGAATTTTTCCGATCCGTCGGGGACTGACTGTTATTATGTTGATGGTGGCGGATATACTACATCAGACGATACAAACGGGACTGTTGTTCATAAGTTCAAGGTGAAAGCTTGTGGCGCAGATCCTGGCGGTAGTATACCGAGTAGTGGAGGCGGTGATGGAGGTGCGCCCGGAGGAGGGCAAAATCCGAGCACAGAAGAGCCTGCTACCTGCCAGGAAATAAGGAGTGCGGTGACCGACTCTAAGAAAAACCTCCCAGATTTTATCACGGACACTTGGCGGTGGGCAGATTCTTCTGCCCTTAGGAATGATGTTGTGCAGGCGCGCCTTAATCTTGCCGATGTTGACGATATATCTTTAGCGTTAAATGTCGCGCAAGCGGCTGGATTGGCATTGGCATTGAGATCGCCAAGCCCATTTGGGAGAGTGGTTGGAGGGTTTACTTTTGGCGCTTCTACTTTTGTCGCTGGATTGGGTCTTTCTGCATTGCAGGCTAAGTACAATAATCAGATTTCGGCGCTGAAGTATAGGATTTTGCAGATTCAATCTCAGGAAGATGGAGTTTGTAAAAAATAGATATAGTAAATGATATTGTTGATTGGTATTATATAATGAATATTAAATACGCAATTAATGTAACAATAACATGTGCGTTATATCTCTCTGGTGTAATGTATTTTTTGTATCTTCTTGTAATAGAAAAGAAGCCCGTAAATGCTGTGGTATTTATAGTATCTTTTTTATTATTTCTTCTCTTGATAAAAATATCAAAATTTTACGGCAAAGGATAATTGTTTCATAGAGCTTATCGGTTACAGCACCCTGCGATCCGGCGCCCCGCCTTTAGGTAAGCGGCCGGTCGCGTGTGGTGAAATAATGGTATCTTCCAGCGCGAGATTAACGCGCCCGCAGCCTCATCTCCATAAAGATCGTTGTCGCTGGGAGCACTGGTCAGCGTGTCTATGTCGGCGCGGGTGAGCGGGTCGAAAAAAAGGGCCTCGACTATTTCTGGATAGAGTCCGCTCCACACCGAACGCATCGTAACAAATCGGCTCCGTGGCGTGGTAGGCCGCCATATGCCGCGAGTTGGCCGTGCCATGAGCTTGACCTGGCGGACCCAACGCTTTGCATTGCACCCAAAGATGGTAGCGGTTACTATCGAAGCCGCCGCCCGGCATCTGTGCCGAAATGAGGATGGACCCGAACGAAGAGTCGGAACGCCTCCGGCAGAATGGCTCCCGATTTGGGCGGCGTTGAGAGGGCAGGGGATGAACTGGCTGGTGTTCGCAGGGTCGCTGCTCGCCGTTCTGGCGATGACATTGGTCGCGCGCCTGCTTGGCCTTGGCGCGGCGCCGCGCATTGCCGATGCCGATCATGCCCGCCGTCTGGCCGATGAGGCGTGGTGCGGGTTTCGGGCGGTCGATGTCGCGATCGATCGCGGCGGGCGGGCGGCCTTGCTGCGCGATGCCGCGAACCGGCACATGGTGATCCGCGCGCATGGCAATCATTTCGTCACGCGCTTTATCGAATCCCCGGTCCATGCCGCGCTGGACCGGCAGTCGTTGACCGTCTCGCTCGGCGAAAGCATGTTCGGGACAGTGACGCTCGACCTGGGCGATGATGCGGCGGCGTGGGCGAACCGGCTCAACCGTGCCGGACAGATCGGAGCGAGACGCGATGCCCAATCTGCCTAATCCGGTCAGCTATGCGGTGCCCGCCTTCGTGCTGTTCGTCGTGGCCGAGATGATCTTCGCGCGGCTCCATGATCGTTCGCGCTATCATGTGAAGGACACGCTGACCTCGCTGCTGCTTGGGCTCGGCAGTACGGTGGCGAGCGTGCTCACCGGCGGCGCGGTGGTGGTGATGGGGCTGGCGCTGCAGCGTTATGCGCCATTCCAGATTCCCTATAGCTGGTGGGCCTGGACCCTCGCCTTCGTCCTGTACGATCTGAGCTTCTATGTCGCGCACCGCGCGTCGCACCGCATGCGCCTGATGTGGGCGAGCCATGTCATTCACCATTCCAGCCAGCATTATAATCTGTCGACCGCGCTGCGGCAGCCCTGGACCAATCTGGTCAGCCTTGGCTTCATTTTCTTCCTGCCGCTGTTCCTGCTTGGCTTTCCGCCGCCGATGCTGCTGTTCGTCGGCGCGCTCGACACGGTCTATCAGTTCTGGATCCATACCGAGACGATCGGGCGGCTGCCGCGCTGGGTCGAGGCGGTGATGAACACGCCGTCGCACCACCGCGTGCATCATGCGACCAATCCGCGCTATCTCGACAAGAATTATGCCGGGGTGTTCATCGTCTGGGACCGGATGTTCGGCACCTTCGAGCCCGAGCGCGACGAGGACCGGCCACGCTATGGCATCGTCAAGAATCTCGGCAGTTTCAATCTGTTGTGGGCGGCGTTCCATGAATGGGTCGGCATCGCCCGCGATGTGTGGCGCACGCCGGGATGGAAGAACAAGCTTGGCTATATCGTCGCGCCGCCGGGGTGGAGCCATGACGGGTCGCGCGACACCAGCGAGACGATCAAGGCGCGGTGGCGGGCGCAGACCGGGGAGGTGGAGACGGGGAGTGTCGCGGCCGTTGATGCGGGAGCAAGAGGCGAGGCCGTTGGGCCCGGGGCACTTCAGCGTTGAATTGACCCGTCAGTCCCCGTTCGTTTCGAGCGCAGTCGAGAAACTTTGCGCAGCGTTTATGGCCTGTTTCTCGACTGCGCTCGAAACGAACGGAAAAGGGGGGCGCGTCGCCGGGCGGCACGGCCTTAGCCGTCCCTGAGCCCCACCCCGATCGAGGCCCGTGCCTGATCCGCTTCGTTCGACACCACCGGATAGGCGCAGTAATCCGCGGCATAATAGGCGCTGGGGCGGTGGTTGCCCGACCAGCCGATGCCGCCGAACGGCGCGCCCGAACTGGCGCCGTTGGTTGGTTTGTTCCAGTTGACGATCCCGGCGCGGGCATTGGCCCAGAAACGGTCGTACAGCGCCGGGTTCTGGCTGATCAGCGACGCCGACAGGCCGTAGCGCGTGTTGTTCGCCTCGGCGATCGCCTCGTCGAAGGTCTTGGCGCGGATCACTTGCAGGATCGGGCCGAACAATTCGATGTCGGGCCGATCCTTCATCTCGGTCGTATCGATCAGGCCGGGAGTCAGGAACGGGCGGCCTTCGACCAGCCGTTCGGGGTGGCGGATCGGGCGGCCGCCGCGCATCATCAGTTCGAGGAAACTCTCGGTCAGCTGATCGGCGGATTCATTGTCGATCACGCAGCCCATGAACGGGGCGGGGGTGGCGTGCGGTTCGCCGACGATCAGCTTGCCGGTCAGCTTGTTCACTTGCTCGATCACCTGGTCATAGACGCGGTCGTCGACGATCAGGCGGCGCGCGGCGGTGCAGCGCTGGCCGGCGGTGGTGAAGGCGGACTGGACGATCAGCGCCGCGGTCGAATGAAGATCGGGCGCTTCCCACACGATGATCGGGTTGTTGCCGCCCATTTCCAGCGCAAGGATCTTTTCCGGGCGGTTGGCAAAGGCGCGGTTGAGCAAGAGGCCGGTGCGCGCGGAGCCCGTGAACAGCAGTCCGTCGATATCCGGGTGCTCGGCGAGCGCCTTGCCCTCCGCCGGGCCGCCGATCAGGACGCGGATACAGCCTTCGGGAATGCCCGCGGCATGGAAACAGTCGACCAGGAACGCTCCGGTCGCCGGGGTCTTTTCCGACGGTTTGAACACCACCGCGTTCCCGGCGAGCAGGGCGGGCACGATATGGCCATTGGGCAAATGCGCGGGGAAATTATACGGCCCGAGCACCACGAGCACGCCGTGCGGCTTGTGACGCACCGCCATGCGGCTGCCCATCGGCGCATCGATACGGCGCTGCGCGGTGCGCTCGGCATAGGCGCTGACCGAGATGTCGACCTTGGCGATGACGGATTCGACCTCGGTGCGCGCTTCCCATAGCGGCTTGCCCGTCTCGCGCGCGATCAGATCGGTAAAGGCGTCGGTGCGGGCGCGCACGACATTGCCGAAGCGGCGCAGCGCTTCGATGCGGAAGGCGAGCGGCTGGGCGGCCCAGGCAGCCCAGCTCGCGCGGGCCAGGGCGACTTCGGCATCGACATCGCCGATCGCGCGCCGCCACAATATCGCGCCGGTCGCCGGTTCGCTGGAGATGATTTCGGTGCCCGCCATCGTTGAAAGCTTTGCCTTAGTTTCTCGGGGGAATCCACTGGCCTATGTGATCCTCCCCGGGACGAGTAGGATCAACCGAGCGCTTCACCCATGTTGCGGATCGCAGCGACCTTCGCTTCCAGCGGGGCCCAATCGTCGTCCCGGTCGATCGCGGCCCAGATCGCCTCGACCTCATCGATCAGCATCGAGCAGGGCGCGTCGCCGTGCCAATAGCGATGCGAACGATCGGCGCGCGGTTGGTACGCCGCCAGGATCGTGCGCGCTTCGTCGAATGCGGCGCCCTGGCTCTCTGGCACTTGCCCGCCGAAACTGTCGAAGAAGAAGCGGTCGATCGACGCTGTCTCGCCGCGCAGGCCGCGCTCGACCGCCTGGACCACGGCGCGGTCGCTCTCCGGATCGCGCGGCCGCACGCCGAGTCGCCACAACACGGTATTGGACACGGCCGGCTGATAGTGTTCGCCGAACGTGTCGAGCACGGCGATCAGCGGCGGCGCTTCGCTGACCGCGCGCAAGGCGACGGCAAGCTGCATCGCGTCCCAATGGATCGCCTCGGGCTGACGGCCGAATGCGTAGAGGCCGGCATGGTCGAAATAGGCGGCGGTGAAGCCCGGATCCCAGGTCGGCGCGAACCGCCATGGGCCATAGTCGAAGCTTTCCGCCGTCACGTTGATATTGTCGCTGTTGAGCACGCCGTGCACGAAGCCGGCCGCCATATAGCTCGCGGCAAGCTTCGCGGTGCCGCGCACGACATGATCGAGCAGGCGCACGGCGCCGTCCTCGCCCGCCTCCTCGCCGAAATAGTGCCGCAGGACATAAGCGATCAGCCGCTGCATGTTCTCGGCATCGCGGTGGTAGGCGAGCCGCTGGAAGGTGCCGATACGGATATGGCCGTGACTGAGCCGCACCATCACCGCCGACCGGGTGGGGGAGGGTTCGTCGCCGCGTTCGAGCGCTTCGCCGGTCTCGATCAGCGAGAAGGTGCGTGAGGTCTCGACGCCGAGCGCCTCGAGCATTTCGGTGGCGAGGATTTCGCGCACGCCCCCCTTCAATGTCAGCCGGCCATCGCCGAAGCGGCTCCACGGCGTCTGGCCGCTGCCCTTGGTGGCGAGGTCCATCAACCGGCCGCGATCGTCGCGCAGCTGCGCGAACAGGAAACCGCGTCCGTCGCCGATGTCCGGATTGTACACGCGGAACTGATGCCCGTGATAGCGCAGCGCCAATGGCTGATCGAGGCTGCCGGGCAAGGGCTGGAAGCGGCCGAAATGCGCCAGCCAGTCCGTATCGCTCAGCGCATCGAGCCCGATCTGGGCCGCCGCGCGGTCATTGCGGAAGCGCAATTTCGTTTCGGGAAAGTCCGCCGCCGCCACGGGATCGTAAAAACCGTCCCCCAGTTCGAGAATCGCGCGTTCGGGTCGATATGCTTGCGAGGATGCTGCCATGCAGCGATATGGTGGTTTCGAACCGCAGGACGCAACCATGGCCGCTTATGAAAATCGATATTGGTGGTCGAATGACGGCATCCGGCTGCATTATCGCGACTACCCTGCGCTTGAGGGGCCAGGCCGTGACGACCGCCCGCCGATCCTGTGCCTGCCCGGCCTGACGCGCAACGCACGCGATTACAGCATGGTGGCGCAGCGGCTGGCGGGCGAATGGCGCGTCATCACCATCGACCTGCGCGGGCGCGGCGAGAGCGGTTATGCCAAGGACCCGATGAGCTATGTCCCGCTGACCTATGTGCAGGATATCGAGGCTTTGCTCGGCGAACTCGGCGTCGACCGCTATGTCGCGTTCGGCACCTCGCTTGGCGGGATCGTGACGATGCTGCTGGCGGGCACCGCGCGCGAGAAGATCGCCGGTGTGCTGCTCAATGATGTCGGGCCGGAAATCGACCCGGTCGGCCTGTCGCGGATCCGCACCTATGTCGGCAAGTCGCAGGCCTGGCCGACCTGGATGCACGCCGCGCGCGCGGTCGCCGAGGGCAATGACGGCGTCTATCCCGATTATGATATCGAGGACTGGCTGGCGATGGCGAAGCGGCTCTACCGTCTCAACAGTGCGGGCCGCGTCGTGCTCGATTACGACATGAAGATCGCCGAGCCGTTCCGCGTGCCCGGCAACGAGGCGGGGCCGGACATGTGGCGCGCGCTCGATCAGCTGCAGGGTGTGCCGGCGCTGATCGTGCGCGGCGAACGATCCGACGTGTTTGCGGCGAAGACCGCCGATCGGATGGCGGCGACGCTGGAAGGCTCGGAACTGGTCACCGTGCCGGGAATCGGCCATGCGCCGACGCTCGACGAGGAGCCGGTTCGCGCGGCGATCGGGCGTTTACTCGACCGGGTGACGATGGAACCGGCACGAGTCTGAACGCTTGTCCTCCCGACACCCCTCGGGAGATTTGCATGACCGACCTCAAAGACGCCCATACCGCCGTCACCTCGCTGAAGGGCAAGCGCGTCATCATTACCGGCGGCACCACCGGAATCGGCCGGGCGATCGCCGTGCTGCTCGCCTCGGAGGGCGCGCGGGTGCATATCTGCGGCCGCACGCCGGAGCATCTGGAGGATGCGCTGAAGCGGATCAACGAAGTGGGTGAGGGATCGGGCACCGCGATCGACCTGGCTGAGCCGGACAATGTCACGCGCTATTTCGCCGATGCGGTGAGTTGGCTCGGCGGGCTGGATGTCGCGGTGATCAATGCCGCCGTGCCCGCCAATGCCCTGTCCGAGACGAGCGTGCAGGATCTGCGTTATCAGATCGCGACCGACTTCACCGCCTATCTGCTCAGCGCGCATGCCGCGGTCGATCGGTTCGCCGGAGCGGGCGACATCATATTGACCGGATCGATGTCGGCGCATGTGCTCGGGCCGGGGTCGACCATCTATGCCGGGATGAAGGCGGGCATTGCCGGTTTTGCCGAAGCGCTGCGCCGTGAGCTGGGTGACAAGGACGTCCGCGTCGCGCTGATCGAACCGGGCAAGACCCAGGCCGATTTCCACTATCCCGATATCGATGCCGAGGAGCAGAAGCAGAAAGTGAAGGATGAAACGATGCTGCGCTCGGAGGACATCGCGGTCGCGGTGCATTTCGCGCTGACTCAGCCGCGCCGCACCGTGGTGCAGCAGATGACCGTGGTGCCGCGACGGAGCGAAGGCGAATGAGCTTTGACGCATTGGTTTTCGACCCGCGCGATGTCGATCTGGCGCGCTCGCCGCTCGCCGGCAAGGTCGATGCCGAAACCTATGTGCTCGGCGCGTTCAATCCGGGGCTGACGCGGTTGTCGAACGGCAATCTGCTGCTGATGGTGCGGGTGGCGGAGGCGCTGCGCACGCCGATCCGCGACGGGCATATCCATGCGATCCGCTGGGACGATGGGCGCTACGCGCTCGACCAATGGCCGCTCAACTTCGTCGATACCGCCGACCCGCGGAAATTCATGATGCGGGAGGCCGGGTGGAAGGTGATGGCGTTGACCTCATTGTCCTGGCTCCTGCCGGTCGAGCTCTCGGCGGATGGGACGCAGGTCGAAACCGTACATTACGATCGCGCGATCGCTCCCCGCGCGCCCTACCAATGTTATGGCGTCGAGGACGCGCGGATCAGCAAGGTCGGCGACCGCTGGCTGATGACGACCTGCTCGGTCAGCCCGGAACGGCATTCGACCACGCTCTACACCTCCGACAATGCGCTCGACTGGCAGCTCGAGGGGATCGTGCTCGATCATCAGAACAAGGACATGCTGGTCTTCGAAGGACTGGTCGGTGGCAAATATTGGGCGCAGACCCGGCCGCTGGGCGATCTTTATTTCGCCTATCCACCGGGCAGCGAATGGCGCGCGGGACCGTCGATCAATCTCGCCAGCTCACCCGATGCGCTGCACTGGAAACCCTATGACAAGCCCGGCATCCGCCCACATGCCGCGACCATGGCGACCGCGCGGATGGGCGGGGGTGCGCCGCCGATCCTGACCGACAAGGGCTGGCTGACGCTGTGGCACGGGGTCGAGCCGCTCGGCGTGGTCGGCATTTACCGCACCTATTGGTCGCTGCTCGACCGCGACGATCCGGGCGTGGTGCTGCACACCAGCCACGACCCGCTGATCGAGCCCCGCGCTGCGTTGACCGATCCACTCAAGGAGCTGATGTATCTCGACAATGTCGTGTTCACGACCGGCATCGCCGATGCCGGCGACCATTATGTCGTGGCGAGCGGCGAGGCCGATCTGGCGTGCCGCATCACGCATCTGGGCAAGGCGGCTTTCAATAGGGGGTGAGATTTGACTGAACCATCGTCATTCCCGTCTTTGCTGAAACGCCAATGCTGTGATGCGCCGGAAGCCCCACCGGACCGGACGGCATTTTTGCTACTGTCCCTTCGTCCCGGCAGCGCTATCCGAGCGCTGAAGAAAAATTCCGCTGATGTCGATTTGGCGGAGCTTCGTTCGTCGTTCCGATGAGAGGCCAAAGGAGCCGGCTCGAGCAAAGGAAATGACGATGAGAAAGCTGGTTCTTAGAATGTCCGTTTCGGTCGATGGCTTCGTCAGCGGCCCGAAAGGGGAAGCTGACTGGATTTTCAGGGCCTCGGCCGCAGATTCCCGAGAATGGATCCTCGACACGCTGCGGCAGGCCGGAATCCACGCCATGGGCAGCCGCTCCTACCGCACGATGGCGGCCTTCTATCCGACCTCGGACATACCATTCGCCCCGCTGATGAACGCCATTCCGAAGATCGTCTTCACCAGAAAGGGCCTCGACTTGCCGGTCGCCGACGAAAAGGGATCGGAAAAGGGTTCCTGGGCCAACCCCTTTGTCGCAAATGGCGATCTTGCCGATGAGATCGCGCGCCTGAAGGCGCAGCCGGGCAAGGACATTGTGGTGCATGGCGGCGCCGATTTCGCTCAGGAGCTTGCCGCACTCGGTTTGATCGATGAATACAGGCTCTCGGTCCATCCGGTCGCGTTGGGAAAAGGGCTCCGGCTCTTCTCCAAACTATCCGAACCAGTCGACCTCCAGCTCGCCAGCGCCGAGACCTTCAGCAGTGGCGTGATCGGGCTGGTTTACCGGACCAAATGAACTCGCGCTGCTCGATTGAAGGAACAGGTCGGATTCACCTTGCCGCACCGCCCATGCGCATTGGGTGATTCATGGCGCGGGCCGAAAGGCAGCAGCCCGCGCCACCGCCCCAAAGCGGCCGGCGGCAAACCGGCTTGTCGAGCCGCCGTTGCGCTTTGCGCCCCTTTCCGTCGTGCAGGTCAGTTGCTGACTCGACCCGAAGCGGTCATTGTCCCATCGGTTGCGGAGCGTCTGCCACCGCGTTGCGTTCGTGGCCAATGGCCGCTGTCGGATGAAATCGCCGTGGAGATTAGGTGCCGAATGCGTGAACTGGTCCATGTTTGGTTTCGGGCGACTGTCCGTTCGACAGTTATTCCGTTCGCCCTCTTCACAGGGCTAGTCACGAGCGCTCATGCATCCGCCGAGGAATACGCCATGCGGGCTGTCGGCGGTTGGACGGTGGCGGCAAGCAAGGATAAAAAAGGCTGCTTCCTGACCAGGACGTACGCGGGGCCCGGGGAAACCACCCTCCTTCTCGGCCTCGATATCGATGACAGCAACCGGCTCTCGGTCCTGAATGACAATTGGTCGATCAAGCAAATGGACCGGCTGAAGTTGAATTTTCGGCTCTCCAGTGGCGGCTATCCCGAACAGCAGGTGGTCGGAATGGAGTCCGATGGAAAAAAGGGTTTCGTCACGAATTTCGAAACAGAATTTCCCTCCTATTTCGCTGCATCCAAGGCCCTCCATATCTATCGCGGCGACGTGCCGGTTGAGCTGCTGAGCCTGGAGGGGAGTGGCGCGGCGGTTGCCGAACTGCGCCGTTGTGTCGGCATTTACAAAGCGAAGACCGGGGCAAATGCACGCGAGAAGGGGCGTTCCGACCTGATCCCCAGGGACCCGTTCGCACCCGACGCCAAGCGGAAATCCAAGGACCCGGCGGGCGAGCGGTAGCCGCCTGGACCAGACTTCAGCCGCGCAAGATCAGGCAGGAAGGTAGGTCAGCCTGATCACATCCTCGCCAATCCGATCATGAGCCACAAGGCGGAGTGGCGGCCGCGGGCCGGCGAAATAGGGCGTGCCATGACCCAGCACGACGGGGTGCAGGTAGATGCGATACTCATCGATCAGGCCAAGTTGAGTGAGGCTGTGCGCCAGGTCCGGGCCGGCAACTTCGATCTCCCCGTCGCGCTCGGCCTTCAGGGCGCGGACCGTTTCCTCGAGATCATCCCCGACAAGCGTGGCGTTGGGGCCAACCGGCGTCAACGAGCGCGAGACGACCCATTTCGGCTGGCGGCGCCATGCCGCCGCAAAGGCATGTTCATCCGCGCCCCATTCGGGATGATCGTCGTCCCAGTACCGCATGATCTCATATATTTTGCGGCCATAGACGCTGCCCGCCTGCCCCTGGGCCTCTTCGATGAAGTGGCGGAAGACCGTGCGGCTTGGCGCGAACGACATATGGTCGACATAGCCGTCCAGTGACTGGTTCATTCCGAACACGAGCTTGGCCATACCGCTTCCCGCCTTCACGCGATTCTGATTGCATTATGCAATCGGTCGCACGCTAGATCGGCCGGTCCTGTAGCGCAATTGGTTTTTGGCGTGCGGATGAGCGCTCCATATGCGGGCGAGCCGGGCCAGCAGGTGAGAATTGCCGTGGCACAGCCCGATCGGCTCACTCGGCGGGGATAGGCACCATGGCGGTGAGCAAATGGCCATGAAATCCCATCGCGGTCGCTGCCTTGCTGCCCCTGGCCACGAAGCTGTAAGCAACATTATGGACGCCGGGAACGGGATTCACCCATTGCCGCTTGGGCGCGTCCAATATGCCATTGGCAGGACGCTGGCTGCCCTTCCATTGGTCAAATTCCTGATCATCGAGCGGCGCGGTCGCGTCGAAGTTCAATATCTTGCAATGGAAGAACCGAACGGATCGGTCTTTATCCCCGGTTTTGCCTTCCGACAGGATCAGATAGATCGTCCGGGCCCCTTCGTTCCGCACGAATGATGAGTGGCTCAGCGGTTCCCCGCCGGCCGGGCCCTGGGTCAGTATCTGCCAGGCTCTTTGCAGGGATGGATTTGCCCCGGGGGCCACGCTCGCCCAGCCAAGGCGATTGAGATGTTCGGGCGAAGGAGAATCAGCCCGCGGCCCGCAACTATCCTGCAAAGCCGTCATTTCCAGGGACCGGGCATTTGCCGCCGCCGCTGGCATAAGGAGGGCAAGGGTCAATAAACCCCGCCCGAACAGTCGTTTGGTCACCGCTTTTCACCTGGTTCCGAAAGTTTGATCTCGAAACCGCGTCGTATCCAGGAACGGCGACTGTTTTGTGTCACGCCGCGTTTGAAGAGGAGCGAACCGAAAAAAATGGGGCCACCGCCCAGGCGGTGACCCCGGTTCGATCGACGGGATTCAGTCGAACAGATCCGACAGGAACGAGCGACGCTTTCCGCCATTCCGCCGGTAATGGTCGCCTCGGTGACGATCGTCATCGTCATCATCGCGGCCATGACGTTGTGCGTGGCCGAACGCTTCCGGCTCGCCGCGCGGGCGATACTCGACCGACCGTTCGACGATCTTGTCGAGTTCGCCGCGATCGAGCCACACGCCGCGACAGGTCGGGCAGCTATCGATCTCGATGCCCTGACGCTCGCTTGGCATCAGCTCGCTGCGGCATACCGGACAGGGGAGGATGTTACGGCTGGTATTCACAGGCCTTACTCCTCACGCTGGCCCAGCAGGCCAAGCAGCAGCTGGAACAGGTTGATCAGGTTCAGATAGAGCGACAACGCACCCATAATCGCGAGCTTGTCGGCACGCTCGGTACCGGCATAGGCGGCATATTCGCTCTTCAGCCGCTGCGTGTCCCAGGCGGTCAGGCCGGTAAAGACCAGGACGCCCACGACCGAGATGATCAGCTGCAGCGTGCCCGAACCGATGAACAGGTTGAACAGGCTGGCGCCGACCACGCCGATCAGGCCGATGATCAGGAAGGTCGAGAAACGCGTCAGGTCCTGCTTGGTGGTGTAACCCCACAAGCTCATGCCCGCGAACACCACGGCCGCGGTGAAAAAGGCCTGGGCGATGCTGGTCTCGGTGAAGACCAGGAAGACGCTTGCCATCGACACACCCATCACGCCGGCAAAGGCGAAGAAGGCGGTGCGTGCGGTGGCCAGGCTCATCTGCTCGATGCGGAACGAGAAAAACATGACGAACGCGAGCGGCGCGAACATCGCCACCCATTTGAGCGGCGTACCGAAGATCAGCGCTGCCAGGGCCGGCGTCGCGGCGATGCCCAGCGCGACTAGGCCGGTCAGCGCCAGGCCGATCGCCATGTTGCGGTAAATGCCGAGCATGTGACGGCGCAGGCCTTCGTCAAAGGCGGCGTCCTGCCGGACGCCGGCGCCAAAGGCGGGGAAACGGGTTTCCATAATGTGCTTCCTGAATGGGATTTGGGTCAGATCGCCGCTGGCGACCGGCCGCGCGTCGCGCGGCGGGCGGCGGCGAGGTGCCGGTGCAGAGTATCCTTGATCGCGAGCCGGCGCTTCTTGAGCGTGGCGAGCCGGAACGCGTCGGGCATCCGGCGCGTGACTTCGCGCGCGATTTCCTGATTGAGTGCGCGGTGAGCGGCGACGAGCCGCGTGACGATGATAGACATACAAGCCTCTCCAATCGAAGTGGATCGATCGAGCCTGTCGCGGTGCTGGTGGGGAGGGTGGCAGGGGAACCAGGCCATGTCCGACACCGAGCAAGCTCGATGCGGTCCGACATCACGAGGGCTTTGGTAAGCCCTCGCCAGAGGGGCCCGGTACCGCCCCATCAATCTATGGCATATGTGCGCGTATTCAAGGGTTCCCCTCCTTCAGCCACACTTCGTTACAAACCGGCCGCACCTATCGTCGCGGTCCGATCGGCGCCCAGCCGAGCGTCGTTGCCGCCGCGGCGAACAGGATCGCGGCGCCGCCCACCACTTGCAGCAAATGCAGCGTGTGCCCGAAGGCGACGATATCGACCATGATCGCGACCAGCGGATAGATGAACGACAGCGCGCCGACCAAATGGGTCGGCAATTTCTGGATCGCGCCATAGAGCAGGATGAAGGCCAGGCCGGTGTGGATCACCCCGAGCGAGGCGAGCATCGCCCATGCCGAAGCGCCGCTCGGCGGCGTGGCGAGATGACTAAGCGGCGCGAGCAGCACCACCCCGACGATCACCTGGACCAGCACGATCAGCATCGGCGGCACGCCGGTGAGTTTTTTGGCGGCGATGGCGGCGAGCGCATAGAAGAATGCCGAGGCCAGCGCCATGACGATGCCGAGCAGATAATCCGATCCGGCCTGCGCCGAGTCCGACCTGGCCTGTACCAGCAGCAGCACCCCGCCGAACGCGACCGCCAGCCAGAGCAACTTGTTCGCGGTCAGCCGTTCCCCGAACAGCAGCGCGCCCAAGCCCACCAGCATGAAGGGTTGCGTATTATAGACGGTGGTCGCGATCGAGATCGAGGAATGCCCGTAAGCGCCGAACAGCAACAGCCAGTTCAGCACGATCGCCGCGCCGCCGGCCATGGCGATCAGCAATTGCCGCAGCGAAAGCGCGTCGCGGCGCAACAGTCCGCGCACGGCACAAATCGCGGCCAGGGTCACCGCGCCGAACACGCAACGCCAGAACACCACATCGATAACCGGCTGCCCCGACATGATGACGAACCACCCGATCGTCCCGGAGATCGTCATGGCGACCGCCATTTCGATCGTACCGCGTGTTTGTCCGGTCACCCATGCCTCCAAAATCGATATAGCCTTTTAACAGGCGAGGGCGAGCGTTGCCATGAGTTCAGAAAGGCATATTA